>NZ_JARWKR010000010.1:0-161969 GCF_029846335.1 Cobetia sp. 3AK
GGCGCGGATGCGCTGGTGATCTGCACCGAGTGGAAGGAATTCCGCACGCTGGATGGCGAGTGGTTGAAGCAGCAGCTGGCCTTCCCGGTGGTGGTGGATGGCCGCAACCTCTTCGAGCCGTCCGCCATGAAGTCTGCCGGCCTGATGTATTACGCGGTCGGCCGTGGTGATTCCATGCATCAAGCTCCGGAGGCCTCGTGAGCGCGGGTCTCGCGAGGTCAGAAAAGCTGGCCGCGATTGCCATTCGTCAGGTCGAGAAGAGCACCGGTGCCAGTCGCAACGCCTTCGAGCAGGCGGACGCCCTGACCGCGCTGGGGTATCGCGTGGTGATTCTCGCCGAACGTGGCAAGCCTGAGCTGGCGCGGGAGCATGGCGCGGAGCTGGTGCGTCTGTGGCGCTGGCCGTTCAAGGGGGCCTATCGGCGCTTCTGGTTCAATCGTCGGGTTCAGGCATGGGCCCGTCGCCACACGCCGGACCTGCTGGTCAGCCATGGGGATTGCGAGAGCCCGGATACCGTCTATCTGCACAACTGCGTGCATCTGGCGTCACAGTGCATCCATGGCCGTGATCTGCCTGAGAATCATGAAGTGGCCGCGATCCATGATCACGTGCTCAACGGTGGCAAGTTCCGTCAGGTGGCGGTCAATTCGCGCATGATGGGCGATGATCTCGTCGAGCGCTACGCGATCTCGCCGGACAAGATCGAGATCAGCTACCCGGGCTATGACCCGGTGCAGTTCACGCCCGAGCGTGCACGTGCCGGCCGTGAAGCCCAGCGTGAGGCGCTTGGCGTCAGTGGGGAAGAGCAGTTGATCGGGCTGGTGACATCAGGGAACTTCACCAAGCGCAATGTGGCCGGATTCGTCGCCATGGCCGCGCTGATGGAGCAGGCCAGCCCCGGACGCTATCGTTTTCTGGTGGTGGGCAAGGATGATGCCGCGCCCTACCAGCAGCAGGCACAGGTAGCCGGCGTGGCTGAGCGCATGATCTGGCGTTCGACCATCGCCGAGGTCGAAACGCTCTATGGCGCGCTGGACCTGTTCGTTCTGCCGGCACATATCGAGGAATTCGGACGCGTCGCGCTGGAAGCCATGGCCTGTGGTACGCCGGTACTGCTCAATGCGCGTGTCGGCTCGGCCGAGTTGCTCGACGATCACCCCTCGCTGGTGATGGCCGCGCAATCCAGCCCGACGCAGTGGGCCGAGCGCTGTACCCATCTGCTGGAGAGCGACTCCGATGCGCTGAGCAGAACCCTGGCCGCACTTGCCACGGGCTACTCCCATCAGGCCCAGAACCTCAAGCTCAAGGCCAGTTTCGAGGCATTGATGGCGGGGCGCTGAGCGAATCACCTGCTGAACAGAAAGCCCTGTATCCCGCTGGATACGGGGCTTTTTTTCTGTCAGGCATCGCGCGGGGGGCCCTGGGGCATCGCGCCGCCTTGGGTGTCTCGTCCGCAGTCCCTATACTCGTCACTTGATTTCGGCAGGAGAATCGCATGTCCCTGAGTACCAGCATCATTCTGATCGTCATTGCACTCATCATCATCGCCGGTCTGACGGCCTATGCGCTCAAGTTGCGCCGTGAGGTGAGGAAGCGCGAGGCGTTGCGTGCAGAGGAGTTGACGCGTGCACGCGCCAATTGCCTGGAGAGTCTTGAAGCGATTGCCCGTGCCATGCAGGCCGGCCAGGTGGACCTCGTGGAAGGGGGGCTGCGCTGCAAGGTGTTGATCGAGATACTGGATACCTCGCTGGCAGAGGATGACGTCCTGGGGGCCTTTGGCACCCTGCACGGGCGAGTGTCCCACCTGCATACCCACTCGGCACGCAAGGCACTGAGCCCGCGTGAGCGACTGGCAGAGGACAAGGAGCGCATCGCCGTCGAGGAAGAGATGGCCAAGCCTCTTCAGCAGGCAGCGCAATGCGTGCTGGAAAGCATGCCGGTGTGGTATCGCGAGTACCTGGGACGTGAACGGCCCGTGGCACCGACGGATCTGGGTCAGGCGCTATAGCGGCATCGGGTGCTGCGCACGGGCGGGGAGAGCATTCGCTTCGGACCCGCGGGTCACGAGCCGCAAGGCATCGTGTGAATTCGGGTGGTATCAGGCCATTGAGAGGCTGGCATGAACAATACGCTCCCGCTGCTGGGAACTGAACTGATCGAGCTGCGCCATGCGCTGCATCGGGCACCGGAGCTGTCCGGGCAGGAGGAAGCTACCTCGGCCCTGATCGCCGGCTGGATGGAAGAGGCAGGCGCCGAGGTGGTCACGGGATTGGGGGGGCATGGTCTGGCGGCCATCTTCCGCGGTGCCGCGCCCGGCCCGCGGGTCATGTTGCGCTGTGAGCTCGATGCGTTGCCCATCGATGAGGTGCCACGGGGAGACTGGTCATCCTGTCACCAGCATGTCGGCCATCTCTGTGGTCACGATGGGCACATGACGTGGCTGCTGGGAGTGGCGCAGCGTCTGGCCAGGCGCCCGGTAGCCAGGGGCGAGGTGGTATTGCTGTTCCAGCCCGCCGAGGAGACCGGAGAGGGCGCGCGTGCGGTGGTACGCACCAAGGCATTCGAGACCATCAAGCCGGATTTCCTCTATGCCTGCCACAATCTGCCGGGGCGGCCGCTGGGAGAGGTCAGCGTCCGTGATGACGCCTTCACCTGTGCCTCGCGGGGCATGATCGTGCGGCTTTCCGGACTGTGCGCCCACGCAGCCCATCCCGAGAATGGGCGCAGTCCCGCCATGGCCATGTGTCGCATCATGCAGGGACTCTCTCGTCTGCCGCTGCAGTTCGCGGACGAGACGGGGCTTGCCATGGTCACTCTGGTGCACGCGCGGCTGGGGGAGGTCGCCTTCGGCACCGCGCCGGGGGATGCCGAGGTGATGGCGACCCTGCGCACGGAAAGCAACGACATGATGAAGGCCCTCGCCGAGGCGGCGGTCTCATTGGCTCGCAGTGAGGCGGAAGAGGACCATCTCGGCATCGAGGTGGACTGGTGCGATGCCTTTGAGGCGACTTGGAATTCGGCTGAGGCGAACGCGGTGATTCGTCGCGTGGCGGCGCAGGTGGGGCAGCCCTGTCATGAGCTGGATCAGGCACATCGCTGGTCGGAAGATTTCGGAGTGCTGGGGCGAGAATGCCATGCCGCCATGTTCACGCTGGGGGCCGGTGAAGCGCTCCCGGGACTCCATCATCCCCGCTATGATTTCCCGGATGACCTGATCTTGCCGGGTGTCGCGCTCTTCGAGGGACTGGTGCGTCACCACCTGAACGGTGCATGAATCGTGACTTTTACAGCGTCTCTTAAATGATACAGGTAGTGTCAAAGTTTTTCGACGTTGCAAAAAACACTGTTTTCCTTCAACGTATGCATGAGGATCGGTACCGTTTTCAAGGGAAACAGACCCGATCAGAGCTGGAAGGACGCACTCAGATGTGCTTTCTTCTAAAGGGATGAGGTATATAAAATTCCTTTCACCGTAACGAGTTCGGCTCTTATACTCGGAGCCGCTGCGTAACACCCCGTTACAAATAGCGCTGTGTAAAGAAGGAGTCTTACATGAAAAGATCTACGACTGGCCTGGTTCTGGGGTCTGCATTGGTTGTTGGCCTGTCTGGCTGTGCAAGCTCTGCTTCCCAGTCCTCATCCGCTGAGAAGCCGTGGTACAGCCAGCCGTTCGTCTGCGGTCTGGCCGGTGGCCTGATCGGTGGGGGGATTGGTTACGGCGTCTCTGGCGACAGCGACGAAGACACCGGCGCTTCTCTGGGTGCCGTGGGCGGCGCGACTGCCGGTGCACTGCTGTGTGCTGACGACGCTCCGAAGTCCATGGACGACGACGGCGATGGCGTGCCGAACGATCGTGACGAATGCCCGGGTACTCCGGCAGGCGTCGCAGTCGATGCGAAAGGCTGCCCGCTGGACACCGACGGTGACGGCGTTGCTGACTACAAGGACCAGTGCCCGGGTACCCCGGCCGGCGTCACTGTTGACGCGAAAGGCTGCCCGCTGGATTCCGATGGTGACGGCGTGCCGGACTACCAGGACCAGTGCCCGAACACTCCGGCAGGTGCCAAGGTCAACGCCCTGGGCTGTGTCGCTGACCTCGTGCTGCGCGACGTGAACTTCGAGTTCGACTCCGCCAAGCTGACCTCCGGCGCTGAGCAAGTGCTGAACGGTGTGGCTGCCAAGCTGGTGTCCAACGAGAACGTTCGTGTCCGTATCGAAGGTCACACTGATTCCGTGGGTTCTGACTCCTACAACAAGCAGCTCTCCCAGAAGCGTGCTGACTCCGTCAAGGCGTACCTGGCCTCTGAAGGTGTCGGTTCCAACCGCATGGAAACCATGGGTTACGGTGAAGAGCAGCCGGTTGCCAGCAACGACACCGCTGCAGGTCGTGCTGAAAACCGTCGCGTCGAGCTTGCTGAAGTCAAGTAAGCCCATCGCGGTAAGCTGAATCAGACGGGGCGCCTTCGGGCGCCCCGTCTGCGTTTCCCCCTTCAGGATCATGTACCTGCTCATGGGTGTGTCTTTACGCTATTTGAGTGGGCTGCTAAGGTCTTGTCTCGATCATGGGCCATCGGTCCGTGCGTCCGTGATGTGTGGCCGGCGCGTCAGCGCTCTGCGCCATCACGGCAGCTTCCCCTGGCATCGTAGGCCGGGGACGGCAACCGTTCCGTCCATGATCCGTACCACCCCATCGAGCCGACGCCCCGGGCGCTCGGCTAAATTCGCTTCACGTGACCCTTGGTAAGGGCCACCACTGAATGCAAGGATTCCTTCATGCCTATCGTTACCCTGCCTGACGGCAGCCAGCGTACCTTCGATACTCCGATTTCCGTGATGCAGCTGGCCGAATCCATCGGTCCCGGCCTTGCCAAGGCGTGTGTCGCCGGCAAGATCAACGGCGTCGAAGTCGATGCCGCCGACATGATCACCGAAGATGCTGACGTCGCCATTCTCACGGCCCGTGATGCCGAAGGCCTGGACGTGATCCGTCACTCCTGCGCCCACTTGATCGGTCATGCCGTCAAGCAGCTCTATCCGGATGCCAAGATGGCCATCGGTCCGGTCATCGATGACGGTTTCTATTACGACATCGATTTCGGTCGCTCCGTGACGCCGGAAGACCTCGAGTCCATCGAGAAGCGCATGAAGCAGCTGATCGACAGCGAGTACGACGTGGTCCGCGAGTACGTCTCGCGTGACGAGGCCATGGCCGCTTTCGAGAAGCGTGAAGAGCCGTACAAGCAGGAAATCATCGAAGGCATCGGTGAGGGCGATACCATCCGCCTGTATCACCATGAAGAATACACCGACATGTGCCGTGGCCCGCACGTGCCGAACACGCGTCACCTGAAGCACTTCCAGCTGCTCAAGCTGGCAGGTGCCTACTGGCGTGGTGATTCCACCAAGCCGATGCTGACGCGTATCTATGGCACCGCCTGGCCGGACAAGAAGCAGCTCAAGGCCTACCTCAAGCGTCTCGAGGAAGCCGAGAAGCGCGACCACCGCAAGCTGGCCAAGAAGCTGGATCTCTTCCACATGCAGGAAGAGGCACCGGGCATGGTGTTCTGGCACCCGAATGGCTGGACCATGTATCAGGTGCTCGAGCAGTACATGCGCCGGATCCAGCGAGCCAACGGCTACCAGGAGATCAAGACCCCTCAGGTCGTCGATCTTTCGCTCTGGAAGAAGTCCGGGCACTGGGGGCATTACAACGAGCTGATGTTCACCACCGAGTCCGAGAAGCGCGAGTACGCCGTCAAGCCGATGAACTGCCCGTGCCACGTCCAGGTCTTCAATCAGGGGCTCAAGAGCTACCGCGACCTGCCGCTGCGTCTGGCCGAGTTCGGCTCCTGTCATCGCAACGAGCCTTCAGGCTCTCTGCACGGCCTGATGCGTGTGCGTGGTTTCACTCAGGACGATGCTCACATCTTCTGTACCGATGATCAGGTGCAGTCCGAGGCGGAAGACTTCATCCGACTGACGCTGGAAGTCTATCGTCAGTTCGGCTTCGAGGATGTCGAGCTCAAGCTCTCGACACGCCCCGAGTCGTTCATCGGTGAGCCGGAAGCCTGGGACAAGGCCGAGGCTGGCCTGCAGGCGGCACTGGATGCGACCGGCCTGCCGTGGGAGCTTCAGCCGGGCGAAGGCGCCTTCTATGGACCAAAGATTGAATTCTCCCTGCGAGATTGCCTGAATCGTGTCTGGCAATGTGGTACGCTACAGCTCGACTTCAATCTGCCTGAGCGTCTCAGTGCCCAGTTCGTCGATGAAAGCGGTGAGCGTCGCACTCCGGTCATGTTGCACCGTGCGATTCTCGGCTCCTTCGAGCGCTTCCTCGGCATACTGATCGAGCACCACGCTGGCGCGATGCCTTTCTGGCTCGCCCCGGAGCAGATTGTCGTGATGAACATCACGGATTCCCAGGCAGAATATGCCAAGGATCTGGTCTCTCGCCTCGAGAAACATGACATCCGTGTCAAAGCAGACTTGAGGAACGAGAAGATCGGCTTTAAAATCCGTGAGCATACTCTGCAGAAGGTTCCTTACCTCATCGTCGTCGGCGACAAGGAAGTGGAAGCTGATGCAGTAGCTGTCAGAACCCGTTCCGGTGAAGACCTCGGCACCATGAAAGTTTCAGAATTCATGGAACGCCTGAAGGAAGAACAGGTCTGACAGTAACGAATTTCAGCCAAACGGAGACGCAACGATCAAGCGGAATAATCAGCGCGGACGCCCCCAGGAAAAGCGGGCTCCCATCAATGACCGTATTCGTGCGGACGAAGTCCGCCTCATCGACGCAGATGGAGAGCAGGTCGGCGTAGTGCCGACGAAAGAAGCGCTCACCAAGGCCGAAGAGGCAGGGCTCGACCTCGTCCAGATTTCCAATGCCGATCCCATCGTCTGCAAGATCATGGATTACGGCAAGTTTCTTTTCGATGAGAAGAAACAGAAGAATCTTCAGAAGAAGAAGCAGAAGCAAATCCAGGTCAAGGAAGTCAAATTCCGTCCTGGTACCGATGAAGGCGATTATCAGGTCAAGCTGCGTAACCTGACTCGCTTCATCGAAGGCGGAGACAAGGGCAAGGTTACCTTGCGCTTCCGTGGTCGTGAAATGGCGCATCAGGACATCGGCCGCAAGCTGATGGAACGTATCGCCGGCGACCTCGGTGAACTCGTGACCGTCGAGTCCTTCCCGAAAATGGAAGGCCGTCAGATGATCATGATTCTCGCGCCGAAAAAGAAGTGATCCACAGGCAGTAGAACGGACATATCAGGGTCACGCTTGCGGGCGTGGCTCTTTTTGTCGGCCTTGGATTTTCTCAAGAAACCGAGCGGAGTTAATACTCATGCCGAAGATCAAGACTAACCGCGGCGCTGCCAAGCGCTTCAAGAAGACTGCCAACGGCTTCAAGCACAAGCAGTCCTTCCGTAGCCACATCCTGACCAAGAAGTCGACCAAGCGTAAGCGTCAGCTGCGTGGCATGAAGCAGGTTCACGCTGCAGACAAGGCGCTGATCCAGCGCATGCTGCCGAACCTGTAAGCCGTCCTTACCTCGGTCCAACTTTCTTAATATCAGGAGTACGCTATGTCCCGCGTCAAGCGTGGCGTCGTCGCACGTCGCCGTCACAAGAAGATCATGAAGCAGGCCAAGGGTTACTACGGAGCGCGTTCACGCGTCTTCCGCGTAGCCAAGCAGGCTGTCATCAAGGCCGGCCAGTACGCTTACCGTGACCGTCGTGTCCGCAAGCGTCAGTTCCGTGCCCTGTGGATCGCGCGTATCAACGCTGCGGCCCGCATCAATGGCATGTCTTACAGCCGCTTCATCGCTGGCCTGAAGAAGGCCAATATCGAGATCGACCGCAAGGTCCTCGCCGATATCGCGGTTCACGAAAAAGCTGCCTTTGCTGCCATCGTCGAGAAGGCCAAGGCTGCTCAGTAAGTGACCGGATCAGATGTCGCCCGGCACCGGCCAGCCACGCGAGTGGTGAGTCGAGGCGCGACTGTCGAATGCTTGCATTGGGCAGCTCAGGTGGCATCGAGATGACGTGTTACGTCACAGGGGAAGAGCAGCCGCTCTTCCCCTGTTTTTGTTTGGTGTCTCCCTCGGATTTCGGGAGAGGTGCCAGCGCGAACATGAATGAGGCTGGCCGCGGATCGGGCCGGACTCTGGCAAGGGCGCGACCGTCTGTGTGACTCACCGCGGACGGAGCGTTCTCCCTGCCGATCTTCGGGTCGGCGCGACTTCCATTGACGTGGGCTCTACCACGTCGATGACTCAAGCGATCGGAGCTGAACGGATGGAACATCTTTCCACCCTGGTGGACGAAGCACGCACCGCGATCCAGGCGGCCGGAGACGTCCAGACCCTCGATGAGGTGCGGGTACGCTTTCTGGGCAAGAAGGGCGAGATCACCGCGCTGCTCAAGGGGTTGGGCAAACTGTCCCCCGAAGAGCGTCCCAAGGCCGGTGAGACCATCAACGAAGCCAAGCAGCTGCTGAACGGCGAGCTGGAAGCGCGTCGTACCGCGCTGGAAACGGCAGCGCTCAATGCACGACTGGCTGCTGAACGCGTCGACGTCACCTTGCCGGGACGCGGCGAACCAGTGGGTGGCCTGCACCCGGTGACGCGCACGCTTGAGCGCATCGAGAGCTTCTTCGCGCACATCGGCTACGGGGTTGCCGAAGGCCCGGAGATCGAAGATGACCACCACAACTTCGAAGCGCTGAACATCCCGTCGCATCACCCGGCACGTGCGATGCACGATACGTTCTACTTCGACGCCACGCGTCTGCTGCGTACGCATACCTCGCCGGTGCAGGTGCGCAGCATGAAGGCCAGTGAACCGCCGCTGCGCATCGTCTGCCCGGGTCGTGTCTATCGCTGCGACTCTGACCTGACCCATACCCCGATGTTCCATCAGGTCGAGGGTCTGCTGGTCGACGAGAATGTCAGCTTCGCCGACCTCAAGGGCACCGTCGAAGAGTTCCTGCATGCCTTCTTCGAGCGTGATGATCTGGAAGTCCGCTTCCGTCCGTCCTACTTCCCGTTCACCGAACCGTCCGCTGAAGTCGATATCCAGTGCGTGATGTGCGCCGGTGACGGCTGTCGTGTCTGCTCCCACACCGGCTGGCTCGAGGTGATGGGGTGCGGCATGGTGCATCCGGAAGTCTTCCGTCACTCCGGTATCGATAGCGAGCGCTTCCGCGGCTTCGCCTTCGGCATGGGCGCGGAGCGTCTGGCGATGTTGCGTTACGGCGTCAACGACCTGCGGTTGTTCTTCGAGAACGACCTGCGTTTCCTTCGCCAGTTCAGCTAGGCACTCATTCACGTATCGCGCCTTGAGGGCGTGAACTTACGGAACAGGACAGCAAGATGAAATTTTCCGAACAGTGGCTGCGTGAGTGGGTGTCGCCGGAACTGAGCACCCAGCAGCTGGCCGATCAGGTCACCATGGCTGGTCTGGAAGTCGATGGTATCGAACCGGTCGCCGGTGAGTTCACCGGTGTGGTCGTGGCCGAGGTCAAGGACAAGCAACCGCATCCGGAGGCCGATCGCCTCAATGTTTGCCAGGTGGATGATGGCAGCGGTGCGCTGGTGCAGGTCGTGTGTGGCGCGCCGAATGTCGCCGCCGGTCAGAAGGTGCTCTTCGCCCAGGTCGGCGCGAAGCTTCCGGGTGACTTCAAGATTCGCAAGGCCAAGCTGCGCGGTGTCGAATCCCGCGGCATGATCTGCGGTGCCTCCGAGCTGGGTCTGGAGGCGGAAGCCTCTGACGGCATCATGGTGCTGGCCGCGGATGCGCCGGTGGGCCGTGATGCCCGTGACTTCCTGAACCTCGACGACAACGCCATCGAGGTCGATCTGACCCCGAACCGCGGTGACTGCCTGAGCGTCAAGGGCCTGGCACGCGAAGTCGGTGTGCTCAATCGTCTTGCCGTCACGGCACCGAGCATCGAGCCGGTCGCGGCCCAGATCGACGACACCTTCCCGGTCACCGTCAGTGCGCCGCAGGCCTGCCCGCGCTATCTGGGGCGTGTGGTGCGCGACGTCAATGTCGCCGCGACCACCCCGCTATGGCTCGAGGAGCGTCTGCGCCGCAGTGGTATCCGCAGCATCGACCCCGTCGTCGACGTCACCAACTACGTGCTGCTGGAGCTCGGTCAGCCGATGCACGCCTTCGATCTGGCGCGCCTGAACGGTGGCATCGAGGTGCGCATGGCGGCCGCTGAAGAGCCGCTGACGCTGCTCGACGGTCAGGAAGTCGCGCTACGTGACGACACCCTGGTCATCGCCGACGAGAAGGGCCCGCTGGCCATCGCTGGCGTGATGGGCGGCGAAGGCAGTGGCGTGAACGGCGAGACGCGCGACATCTTCTTCGAGTCGGCCTTCTTCGCGCCGTTGAGCGTGGCTGGCAAGGCGCGCAGCTATGGCCTGCACACCGACAGCTCGCATCGTTTCGAGCGGGGTGTGGACGCGCAGCTGCAGCGTGATGCCATCGAGCGGGCGACGGCTCTGCTGCTCGAGATCACCGGCGGCAAGCCGGGCCCGATCATCGAGGTCGCAAGCGACGCAGCGCTGCCCAAGGCCGCCGTCGTCAGCCTGAGCGGCGCCAGTGTCGAGCGCACGCTGGGCATGGCATTGCCGGATGCCGAGATCGTCGAGATCCTCGAGCGTCTGGGCATGCAGGTCGTGGCCGATGGCGAGAGCCAGTGGCAGGTGACGGTGCCGAGCTGGCGTTTCGATGTCAGCATCGAGGCTGACCTGATCGAGGAGCTGGCGCGCATCCACGGCTACAACAATCTGCCGGTCAGCCGCCCGAACGCGCGCCTGGCACCGGCCGTGGCCAATGAGACCACCCAGCCGCTGACCAGTCTGCGTCGTCAGCTGGTGGCGCGGGGCTATCAGGAAGCGATCAGCTACAGCTTCGTCGCCCCTGAGCTGCAGAAGACGCTGGACCCGCACGGGGTGGCGCCGGCACTGGCCAACCCGATTTCCAGCGACATGGCCGTGATGCGCAGCTCGCTGCTGCCGGGGCTGGTCAAGGCACTGAGTCACAACCTCAATCGTCAGCAGTCGCGCGTGCGCCTGTTCGAGACCGGGCTTGTGTTCCGTGGTGAGCTGGACTCCCTCGAGCAGACACCGATGATCGGTGGCCTGATCACCGGCGCACGTCTGCCGGAAGGCTGGAATGGCGGTCGTGACAAGGTCGACTTCTTCGATCTCAAGGGCGATGTCGAGGCACTGCTGGCACTGGGCGGCAACCTGGATGCCTGGCGTTTCGAGGCTGCCGAGCATCCGGCGCTTCATCCGGGTCAGTCCGCTCAGCTGTTCTACAACGGCGAGCCGGCAGGCTGGATGGGGGCTTTGCACCCGGCGGCGCGTGCCGAACTCGGCCTGAAGGTCGAGGTGTTCGTGTTCGAGATCACGCTGGCCGCTGCTTGTGCGGGCCGTCTGCCGCGCTTTACACCGCTCTCCAGGTATCCGGAAGTGCGTCGTGACCTGGCCTTCGTGGTCGAAGAGGGCGTGCACGTGCAATCGCTGCTCGACGCCATCCGCTCGCAAGCCGGGGAATGGCTGACGGATCTGCGCCTGTTTGACGTCTATCAGGGCCAGGGGGTAGCCGATGGTCACAAGTCGCTCGCTCTGGGCTTGACCTGGCAGCATCCTTCGCGCACGCTGAATGATGAGGAAATCAATCAGTTAGTCGATGCGATCGTCGCCGATGGCCACACACGTTTCGGGGCGGCGCTGAGAGCATGAGTCGCCACTTGAACGAGGGAGCGGACATGGGAGCGTTGACCAAGGCGGAACTCGCCGAGCATCTCCATGCAGAGCTTGGCATGTCCAAGCGCGAAGCCAAGTCGATGGTCGAAGTCTTCTTCGATGAGATTCGTGGCTGCCTGCGTGAGAACGAACAGGTGAAGCTGTCCGGTTTCGGCAACTTCGATCTGCGTGACAAACGCGAGCGTCCGGGGCGCAATCCCAAGACAGGCGAGGAGATTCCGATCTCCGCGCGTCGCGTGGTGACCTTCCGTCCTGGCCAGAAACTCAAGGCTCGGGTGGATGAGTACGATGGCGAAGGCCATACCCATCAGCGCCTTGAGGAGCATGACGACCACGATGATCATCATGATGACGATGATCACTGAGGTCGCTGGTCGAAGCCGTTGCCGTTGAGCCATTGACAGCTTCGCCGCTCCTGTCGTTCGAGTGAAAAGCCCCGATGCCCTGCATCGGGGCTTTCGTCGTTCAGGGGGAGAGAAAGTGCGTCAGACAAGTCGTGCTGCCTAGCCGATGGAGAGTTCGGTGCGTGCATAGCTGACGCCGGGACGGCTGCGGGTCGCCAGCAGGTAACCCAGTGCCAGCGGGCCGGTGCGTCCCAGCAGCATGGTGATGATGATCAACCACTGTCCGGGAGCGGAAAGCTCCGGCGTCACCCCCAGGCTCAGTCCCACGGTGCCGAACGCCGAGACCGTCTCGAAGGCCAATGATCGGAAGTCGTGGTCGGGGTCGGTGATGGTCAGCCCGAACAGCATGCTGAAGATCAACAGCATGCCGGCCAAGGCCACGGCGATGGCCTTGAAGACAGTCTCGTCTCCGATACGGCGGCCATGCAGGGTCGGTGAGTGTCTCTGGCGCAGGAAGGCGCGAGTGGTCAGCAGCAGCACCACGAAGGTGGTGATCTTGATGCCACTGGCCGTCGAGCCACTCCCGCCGCCGATGAACATCATCGCCATGGTCCAGAGGGTCGAGGCCTGTGTCATCGCGGAGGTATCGAACATGCTGAAGCCGGCGGTACGGGGCGTCACTGCCATGAAGGCTGCCGAGATGAAGCGTTCGCCATGATCACGCATGCCTGCCAGGGTATCGGGGTTGCCCCATTCAAGCGCCAGTATCACCACCAGGCTCAACAGGTTGAGTGCGATGGTGGCTTCCAGCACCAGGCGTGTCTGTACGGAGAAGCGTGAGGGGTGCAGCAGCACGCGCCACCCATGCTCACGCCTGCGCTCGCGCAGTTCGCCGATCACGGCAAAGCCGATTCCACCCGTCATGAAGAGCAGGCTGATGACGCTTGCGACCAGCGGGTTGCGGGATTCGCGCAACAGGCTGTCCGGCCACAGGGTGAAGCCGGCATTGTTGAAGGCCGAGACCGAGTGGAAGAGGCTCAGCCACATGCCGCGTCCCCAACCATGGCGTGGCACCCATTCGAGCGCCAGCAGCAGAGCGCCGCCCAGTTCAAGTGTCACCGCAAAGGCGGTGATGACCCTGAGCAGTCGGCCGATCTCGCGTGAGCTGCTGCGGTTGAGCGCTTCACGCAGCAGGCTGGTCTGATGCATCGGCAGTCGTTGCCCCAGCATCACCAGTGACAGGGCGGCGATGGTCATGAAACCGAGGCCGCCAAGCTGGATCAATACCAGCACGACGGCCTGCCCGGCGAAGGTGAACTCGCTGAGCGGGGTGACGGAAAGCCCGGTGACGGTCACCGCCGAGGTGGCGGTAAACAGTGCCGACAGCCAGCTGAGGCCCTCCTGATGCATGCCCGGCAGTTTCAGCAGGCAGGCCCCCAGCATGCTGAGTCCCAGAAAGCCGCCCAGCAGGATCTCCGGAGGCGACAGGTGGATGATGGGGCCACGTGGGCCACGGGTCAGGGGGCGAAGATAGCGTCGGTAGCGCTGCCTCACAGATGGGCCCCCAGCTTGCGCAGCGCGCTCAGTTCGCCGATCAGTACCAGATGATCGCCAGCGGACAGCTGCGTACTGCCGGAAGGCTTGCGATCGAGTGTCGCGCCCTTGCGCAAGGCGATCACGCTGATGTCCTCATCGATGGGGAGCTGATCGAGCTGTTGGCAGTCATCGCACAGACGCTCGCTGACCTCCAGCTCGACCACGAACTGGTGATCGCCCAGGTGGATGAAGTCGACCATGGCGTGATAGGCGAGGCTTTCCGCCACCCGCACGCCCAGGTCGTACTCCGGGTGCACGATGTGATCCACGCCCAGACGGCTGAGCAGCTTGTGATGCGCATCCGAGGTCGCCTTGACCCACAGTTCCCTGGCACCGAGTTCCTTGGCCAGCAGCGCGCAGATCAGGCTCTGCTCCATCGAGTCGGCCAGATCGATCAACACGGCATCGAACTGTTCGAGGCCAAGCTCACGCAGGGCATGCTCATCGGTCGGGTCGGCAATGACGGCCTGATTGAGCAGGTCCGCCATGGCATTGAGACGTTTCTCATCGAGATCCACGCCGAGCACTTCATGGTCGTGGCGCCTGAGCTCCCGCGCGACGGTACTACCGAAATACCCCAGTCCGATCACCGCGAATTGACGATGCATGACGACTCCTTGTCTGCGCTGCTTGAGAGGGCGAGATACCTGTCAGCTCAGCGAATTCCGAGGCTCTGCCGCTAGCGCTTTCAGGTGCGCTCATGGATGAGCTTACTCCAGTGACTCGTCGATGTCGGCTTCCGCACTGATCCTCGCCCGACAGGGATTACCCTTGGCAAGCGCCTGCTCTGATGGTCGTTTCAAATGTTACCAATTAGCAGTGGCTGATGTAGAGTGGATGGCGTCGCTTGGTAATGGCGCTATCGCAGACGTTTTGCGAGGTGCGTATGGGGATTTTCCACAGGAATCGCGGACGAACATCCTTCTTATCAGTAAAATGGTCTGCGTGAGCACCCGAGACGGCAAGGCGTTGCGTCGATCACCACTGGCTCACAACAATAACTCGTAAGGTATTCCATGACGGCAAGACAGCAACCCAAGAATCTCTGGATCAGTCGCTGGGGGTTCATCCTTGCAGCTACCGGTTCCGCGGTAGGGCTGGGCAATATCTGGAAGTTTCCCTATATCACCGGTGAATATGGCGGAGGCGCCTTCGTGCTGGTGTATCTGGCCTGCATTCTCGCCGTGGGCGTGCCCGTGATGATGGCGGAGATCGCCTTCGGGCGTCGTGGTCGCGGCAGCCCCATCGAGGCGATCGCCAACCTGGCCCGGGAAGCGGGGGCCAGCCCGCTGTGGAAGGTCTTCGGTTGGATGGCGATGCTGGCCGGCTTCATGATCCTGTCGTTCTATGTCGTGGTCGCGGGGTGGTCCTTCAGCTACCTGTGGAAGATGGCCAGCGGGTCGCTGTCCGGACATGGCGTCGCTGAGCTGGGCGGTATCTTCGAGGCTGGCAACGCCAATCCCTGGGCACTGGGTGGCTGGGCGACGCTGGTGACGGTAGTGACGATGCTGATCGTCGGGCGTGGCGTGCAGGAGGGGGTCGAGAAGAGCGTGCGCTGGATGATGCCGGGCATGGTGATCATGCTGTTGATCATGATCGGTTACGCCCTGACCTCCGGCAACTTCTCGGCAGGCTTCCACTTCCTGTTCGACTTCGATGTCTCTCGATTGAGCAGTGAGGGCGTGCTGGCCGCGCTGGGGCATGCCTTCTTCACCCTGTCGCTGGCCTCCGGCGCCATCCTGACCTACGGCTCCTATCTGCCGTCAGGGACCTCCATCGCTCGCACCACCTTCACGGTCGCGATCGCCGATACGCTGGTGGCGCTGATGGCGGGACTCGCGATCTTCCCGATCATCTTCGCCAATGGCATGGACCCGTCCTCCGGTCCGGGGCTGATCTTCATGAGCCTACCGGTGGCCTTCAACCAGATGCCCTTCGGTCAGCTGTTCGGGGTACTGTTCTTCGCCATGCTCTCCATTGCCGCCTTGACCTCCGCGATCTCGATGATCGAGGCCACCGTCGCCTGGCTGTGCGAGAACCGCAACATGAGTCGCACCAAGGCATCGTGGCTTGCCGGAAGCGTGTTGTGGCTGGTCGCGATGTTCGCGATGCTGTCCTTCAATCTGGGCGCGGACTGGACCCTGGCCGGCAAGCACTTCTTCGACTGGCTGGATTACCTGACCTCGCGCTGGATGATGCCGATCGGTGGCATTGCCATGGCGCTGCTGGCCGGCTTTGTCTTCAAGAGCAGCATGTTGCGCGATGAGCTGGATCTGAGTGAGGGAGGCTACCGTATCTGGCTGTTCATGATTCGCTATGTCAGCCCGATCTGCATCGTGGCGATCTTCATTGATGCGCTTGGCGTGGCGGCCCTGAGTCTAGAGGACTGGCCGTATTTCCTGGGGGCCATCGTGCTGGCCTGCGGGGCAGGAGAGACGCTGTCACCGCGTCTGCGTGGGCCTCGCGTCGCCTGACAAGCCAGAGAGTCGAGGGCTTTCAGGCCCTGAAATGACGAGACGCCCCCGTCGCGAAAGCGGCGGGGGCGTCTCGCCTTCTGCTCGGGCGTGCTTGGTCTGACGTGCTTGGTCTGACGGGCTTGAACTGACGGGCTGGTCCAGATGAGCGAGTCACGGAACGCGGGGGCTCATTCGCCCTCCAGTCCGGTGATCGGCTTGACGGTACCCCAGTGGCGACATTTCGGGCATTGCCACAGCAGCATCGAGGCCTCGAATCCGCAGCGGTGGCAGCGATGGCGAGGGCGTGCCTCGATCAGCTGCTGGGTATGGCGCTTGAGCAGGCTGAAGCGCTGGGTCTCGCGCTCATCGGCATCCAGCAGGTACAGGTCGAGCAGATAGTCGACGCCCCGCAGGCTGGGGTGACGATGCAATTGCTCGCTGGCGAAGCTGACGGCGGCCTCGACTCCTTCCCGGCGCTCGATCAACTGGGCGAGACTGACCACCGTGGTGGTATAGGGGCCGCGCTCGACTTCCTGCTGCAGATAGCGCACCAGTCCGCTTTCGTCGTCCAGCATGTGGAATGCCTTGCCGAGCGGTTCGAGAATGATGGGAGTGAAACCGGTGTCCTGACGCGGAATGCGCTGCAGCAGGCGAATGCTCTGCTTGTAGTTGGCATGCTCGTATTCGATCTCGGCCAGCATCCAGTTGGCGCGCACACACTTCTCATCCGTGGAGAGTGCCTGCTTGAGGCGCTTGCGCGCCACCGCCTGACTGCCTTCGAGGATATCGAGGGCCGCCAGTTCGCAGTGCCAGTGGGCGGCGGCGCGTCGGATGCCACCTTCCTGACGCAGGATGGGGTGCGCGACCTCGAGGGCAGCCTCCCATTCTCGCTCACGCTCGAGCAGGTCGATCAGGAGGCGTCGGCCAGCGCGACGATGGTCATCGTGCTGGGCCTGCTTGAGGAGGGTTTCCAGCAGCTTCTCGGCGCGGTCGTAGACACCGCTGCGCATGAAGTCGCGGGCCAGTTCCAGCTGTACGCGTTCGCCCTGCTCGCTGTCGAGGGCCGGGCGTGCCAGCAGATTCTGGTGGATCTTGACGGCGCGGTCGACCTCCCCGCGACTGCGGTACAGGTTACCCAGCGCGATGTGGGTATCGACCGTGTCGCTGTTGACTTCCAAGGCCTGTACGAAGGTTTCGATGGCGCGATCAGGCTGCTCGTTGAGCAGATGATTGAGGCCAACGAAATAGTCGCGGGACAAGGTGGCAGGGGCGGGAGTTTGCGTAGTGGGGCGACGATCACGTCGCCCCAGCCAGAACCCGATGGCAATGGCGGCCATCAGCAGTCCCAGCAGTATCAGGTCAGGCATTTATGCCACTTCCTTGATCTCCTGGATGCGCAGCTGGTCCAGTTCCTTGCGTTGCTGCTGGTTGCGGCGCTGCGCGCGGGTCAACAGCGTGCGCAGGCGCAGATACATGCCGGTCATGGCGATCATGCCGAGCACGACGCCGATGGCCAGTGAAAACAGCAGCCACATGGAAAGTGAGGCAGCCGGCAGCTCGAGCCAGATGAGGTCGAGAGGCACGGTTTGCTGGTTGTGAACGGCAAACAGGATGCCGACCAGCAGAACGATCAGCAGGATCACGGCCAGAACGAGACCTTTTAGCCAGCGCATAACGGTTTCCTTGTCATGAAATGCAGTCGTGAATCATCGCCTGGCGAGTGTATCACCGGGCAAGCCGTGAGTCTCGACGTCAGCCGTGCGGCCTGAGGCCAGGCCGATGCCTTGTGGGCTCAGTAGCCGAGCGCGCGGCTGGCATCGACCTGTTCGCGCAGTTCCTTGCCCGGTTTGAAGTGCGGGACGAACTTGCCGTCCAGCTGGACGGGCTCTCCGGTCTTCGGGTTGCGTCCCAGACGCGGCTCACGGTAGTGCAGCGAGAAGCTGCCGAACCCGCGAATCTCCACGCGCCCCCCGTGGGCCAGCGCATCAGTGACATCATCGAGGATGATGCGAACGGCGGCTTCTACATCCTTGAGCGACAACTCAGGCTGTCGCATGGCTATCTGTTCGATCAGCTCGGACTTGGTCATCGGATCTCTCCATGCCTGCACCCTTGCGGGAAGGGTGATCGTGATGCGGCTGTCAGATGACCTCTTGTCGTCTGACGGACCCCCGCATCCTTGTGATTGTTATCTCCTCAGCATAATGGGCAAATCCTGAGAAAACAACGCACTACGAACATCATTGCCCATCACGACATGGATTGCCAATTCCTGTCGTGGCAAAGGGTCAACGGATGCTGCCAGACTCCCCCTCGGGTATACTGCCGGCATTGATGTGACGACTGAGGTTCGGGCAATGGATGAGATGATTCGCAAGCGCCTTCACTGGCACTCCCGCCGCGGCATGTGGGAACTCGATCTGCTGCTGTTGCCTTTTCTCGAGCAGCGCTTCGATGCGTTGAGTGAGCAGGACAAGGCCCTCTACGTGGAACTGCTCGCGGAAGAGGATCAGGATCTCTTCGTGTGGCTGATGAAGCGGGATCCGTGTGGCAATGAGGACTATCAGCGCCTGATCGACATGGTGATCGCCAATGCAGAACATGGCGAACGCGATCAGTTCAAGGGCCTCTGAACAGGCCCTGCATGCTCAGGCGATTCTGCGCCTGATACTGCTGGCGTGCAGCCTCGTGCTGATGACGTGGCTGTTCGCTCGCCTTGCAGGACCTTCCGGCCTGGATGCCTGGTGGGCCTGCCGCACCCATGATGCTCTGCCTTTCGAGGCGGAGCATTGTGCTTTCTGGGGCATGATGCCGCCTTTGAACATCCATTCGGCCGTCATGGCCATGCTGACCACAGGCGGGGTCTTGCAGGGGGTGGAAGCCTGGTGGTGGTGGCATCGCCGTGACCGGCATCGGGAGGTATGGTGGCTGGCGCTCGGGGCGGAGCCCGTGGGGGAAGGGGCGGAGCGCTCGGGGCTGGCCGCCATGCCAGAGGCAGAGACGGAGACAGGTGAGGAGGGCGAACTGGCGCACGACGAAGCCGAAGAGGAAAGTCCTCGCTCACCGGCATCACTCGACGAGACGCGCAGGCGGCACCCCGAGATGCGCCTTTGCTGGTGGTGGGCCGACGCGAACTCCGGTGGCTGGCAGCGAGTCGGCGTCACGCGCCTGTGGTGTTCGCCGCGACTGGTGGGCCTGCGCCTCACGTGCCCCGGTGAGCGCTCACGTACTCTGTGGCTATGGCCAGACAGCGCACCTCCAGCCCAGCTGCATCGGCTGCGACTGTGGCTGCTGTGGCCACCTCTCGCCCACGACATGCCACGACAGCCGCCTGCCATCGAGCCGCTGATGGCCCGTATCGCGACTGATCGCCGCCAATGATCATCTGAGGTGAATCACGCTGTCACGTGCACGCGGTGCCGGCATGGGGTAATCGCGCACGAAGTGGAGCCCACGTGATTCATGACGTTGGTGAGCGCTGATCAACAACAGCGGCGCCAGAGTCAGCGCCTGATACAGGGCCAGGTGAGTGACACCTGCGCTGGCCCCTGAGTGCCTGCCTTGCCGGGAGAGTTCAGAGGAATGAGCGCGCTCTGACGAATGAGGGGGCTCACAGGCCAGCCAGGCCGCCATCTGATCCAGTGCCGCTTCCAGTCCCTGCTGGCTACGCTCGATGCCCGCCTGCAGGCTCATCAGGCGCCGCAACGCCGTGAGCCGCTCATCCGCTTCGCGATTCTCCAGGCACATCACGTGCTGCCAGAGTGCATGCCTGTCTTTCAGCCGGGTCAATAGTGCCTGCTGGCGGGGAGGCAGCTGTCCTCGTTCAGGCAGCACGCTCGTTGTGAGCGCCTGCGCCACTGGCCAGGTGTCGGGCGCCGATTCGCGCTCGGTGAGCGCCTCGCCGCAGGCGCGCGCCTGCACCAGGCATTCCAGCAATGAGTTGCTGGCCATGCGATTGGCCCCGTGAAGTCCTGTACAGGCCACTTCGCCGATGGCCCACAGTCCTGCCAGATCACTCGCGCCATTCAATTCGGTGGCGATTCCGCCGCAGCTGTAATGTGCTGCCGGTACCACGGGAATCGGGGCTCGGGTGATGTCGATGCCACGCTCCCGGCAATGCGCCAGGATGGTCGGGAAGTGATGATGGATGGCCGCGGATCCCAGCGCACTGATATCAAGATGGACGTGATCCAGCCCGTGAGCGCGCATCTCGGCGAGGATGGCGCGCGCCACCACGTCGCGTGGTGCCAGCTCCAGGCGAGGGTCGTGATCCAGCATGAAGCGATGGCCATCGGGGCGCTTCAACAGGCCACCTTCGCCGCGCACGGCTTCCGAGATCAGGAACGGCGTTCCGGCCGGGTCGTACAGACAGGTAGGGTGAAACTGCTGGAACTCCAGATTCATCAGGCTGGCACCGGCACGCACGGCCATCGCCATGCCATCCCCGACGCTGGCGCTGGGGCTGGTGGCATGCGCAAACAGGCCGCTGGCACCGCCCGTGGCCAATACCAGGTCGCGTACCGTCAGCAAGCGTTGCTGGCCGGTGCCATCGATGACCCGCAGTCCCGCGACCTGGGCCCCCTTCACCTCGATGTCCACGGCGAGCAGGTCATCGAGCACCTCGATGGCAGGATGTGACTCGACATGCTGACTGAGCGTTTCCAGCAGCGCCCGCCCCGTGGCGTCGGCCGCATGGATGATGCGTCGCCGGCCGTGGCCGCCTTCCCGGGTGAGGTGATAGGGATAGCTGGCATCGGCTTCGGCTGGCGTGAAGGGGACGCCAAGCCCGATCAACCACTCGATGGCCTCGCGGGAATGTCCGACGGTAAAGCGCACCGCTCGCTCGTTGCACAGGCCGTCCCCCGCGATCAGCGTATCGGCGACATGCGATTCCACGTCATCCTCCGGGGCCAGTACCGCCGCGATGCCGCCCTGAGCCCAGCGGCTGGCGCCCTGGGCCTCCCGCGCCGGACGCAGCAGCGTCACGCGGCGCGAGCGCGACGCGGATGACGGCTGATTGGCCAGGCTGAGCGCAAGGGTCAGGCCGGCCGCACCGCCGCCCACGATCAGGACATCGTGGTCACTGGTGGCAGTGATGTCATGCGCTGTGCTCATGCGTCTTTCCTTGGCGTGTCACCGGGCGTGTCACCGGGCGTGTCACCGGGCGTGGTTGAGGGCGTGGCTGAGGGCGTGCCGTCGCTGTCAGAGTCTTTCGGGACGGCTGTCTCGCCCGGGGTCGGGTCCTCCGGCAGGAAGATCCGGCGGGCATCACTGATCAGGCCATGGCCCGGCAGGCGCCGTTGCAGGCGCTCGCTGGGCAGACGTTCCAGCAGGGACAGCCGCTCCCCCAAGGCTTCCGTCAGGCGCGCGAGTTCACGATTCAGCCACAGATAGCCTGCCGGACTGAACAGGGCACGTCCTTTGCGGCTCTCGACATTGCGTACCTCGGCGTAGCGCTGCAGGTCGAACGGGGTCACCGTCAGCTCGATGTGCTGGCCGGTACGCACCTGGAAGGCCAGCGTGCCGAGGGCACGAGCCAGTCGGTGCTGGGCATCGCGCAGGCCCTCGAGTCCTTCGATGAACTCATGACCTTCTCGCGTATTCCAGTGGGTTTCCTGCAGCAGCTCGATGGTCGAGATCATGCGCCGCTCGAACGACAGGATCTCCTCGATATCACCGCGCTGGATCCGGCCCTCACGCACCACGGCATCCACCAGTCCACGCTGCTTGACCAGCTGGGCGGAGGTGGCGCGCACCAGATTGAGCGTTTCCTCGATGCTGGAACGCTCTGCATTGGTGTGGTTGTGGTAGAGCCGCGCCAGCTTGTCGAGGTTGTCGGCCAGCAGGAAGCGGAAGACATCCGTCGCCTTCTGGGGCAGCAGGACCAGGCTGACCACGATACTGATCAAGGTGCCCAGTACCACGTTGAAGACGCGCCACAGGGCGATCCCGAGATCATGATTGCCATCGCCCACCACCATCAGCAGGGTGACGCAGAACAGCAGCGAGCTGTAGCCATAGCGATTGCTGAAGGTGGCATTGAGCGCCAGCGCGATGCCGACCATGCTCCAGATGGGCACCACGCCGGTCAGCGGGTCCGCGACCAGTATCAGGATCAGCCCCCAGAGTCCCCCCAGCAGCGTGCCGAGCAGGCGCTGCGAGCCCTTGTCGAGCACGCCGCCGACGTGGGGCAGATTGCCCATCACCATCACGGTGCTGACCAGTGCCCAGGAGCTGTGCGGCAGATCGAACAGCTCGATGATGCTGAAACAGAGCGTCAGGGCGACGGTGACCCGCAGGATATGCAGGCGCTGGCGGTGCAGATAGGTGAAGTAGGGATTGTGCGATAGCCAGTTCATGCCGATTCCCCCTCGCGAATGACAAGACCGGGAGTGAGCAGGCGAGTCGCAGACATGGCGGGCATCAGCAGCAGAGAAGTGGACATCGGGTGCCAGGAGATTCCGTCGACAGAGAATGGAAGAGGATGTCGTGAGCGATGCCGCCGCGCACCGGCGCAGGCAGGGCGCGGCGGACTACCGAATCGCCGCACAGTGTAACCGACCCCCACGAGCTCGTCACAGCGCTTGGCATGCCAGAATCACGTTGTCATCAGCAGGTTAGTGGTGGCTCGTGAAGGGCAACGCGGAAATCTGATGATTGTTATTGATAATCACTACCATCAAGTGGCTTGATTGGATTCCCCCAAGGCCCCACGTGATCATGGGGGCAATCCATTCACGCCTACCGGCAGCGCCAGTCACACGAGCCGCTGCCTGGTGTCATCACAGGGAGTCATTGCATGAGCAGCCAGACCCGTCGCGAACAGGACAGCATGGGCGAACTCGAGGTGCCGGTCAGTGCACTCTACGGGGCGCAGACCCAGCGTGCGGTGGACAACTTCCCGGTCAGCGGCCAGCCCTTGCCGGCACCGTTCATCCAGGCGGTGGCGCGCATCAAGCTTGCCGCGGCAGAGGTCAATCTCGACCTCGAGTTGCTGGATGAGGCGCGTGCCGGCGCCATCGTCAAGGCGGCGCGCCAGATCATCAATGGCGAGCATGCGGATCAGTTCCCGGTCGATGTCTTCCAGACCGGTTCCGGCACCTCGACCAACATGAACGTCAATGAAGTGCTGACGCATCTGGCCAATGCCCAGCTGGAAAGCGAGAACAGCGACCTCAAGGTCGGCGCCAATGACCACGTCAACATGGGGCAGTCCAGCAACGATGTCATCCCGACGGCGATTCACCTGTCGGCGGTCATTGCCGTCACCGATACCTTGCTGCCTGCGCTGCGTCATCTGCATGACGTGATCGCGAGCAAGGCGGCGGAGGTCGATGATGTCGTCAAGACCGGCCGCACTCACCTGATGGACGCGATGCCGATTCGTCTGAGCCAGGAGCTGGGGGCATGGCAATCCCAGGTGGCACAGGCCATCGAGCGCATCGAGGAGTCGCTGCCGCGTCTCGAGCGTCTCGCCCAAGGCGGCACGGCCGTCGGCAGTGGCATCAACGCGCATCCCGAGTTTGCCGAACGCATGGCCAAGCGCCTATCGCTTCAGACCGGGCACGCCTTCCGTCCGGCCGACAGCTTCTTCGCGGCGCTGTCTTGTCAGGATTCCGCGGTCGAGCTTTCCGGCCACCTGCGGACCTACGCCGTGGCGATGATGAAGATCAGCAATGACCTGCGCTGGATGAACTCCGGGCCGTTGGCCGGGCTGGGCGAGATCGAGCTTGAGGCCTTGCAGCCGGGCAGCTCCATCATGCCGGGCAAGGTCAATCCGGTGATTCCGGAAGCCGCCGCCCAGGTGGCTGCCCAGGTGATGGGCAATGATGCCACCATCGGCATCGCCGGTCAGAGCGGCAACTTCCAGCTCAATGTCATGCTGCCGTTGATCGCCAACAATCTGCTGTCCTCGATCACGCTGAGCGCCAATGTCAGCCGCCTGCTGGCGGACAAGGCCATTGCCACCTTCACGGTGCGGCAGGACAACATCGAAGCGCCGCTGGCCAGGAACCCGATTCTGGTCACGGCACTCAATCCGGTGATCGGTTACAACGAGGCCGCGCGTATCGCCAAGGTGGCCTATCAGGCCGGCCGGCCGATCCTCGAGGTGGCCGAGGAGGAGACGGATCTCGACCGTGAGACGCTGGAGCGTCTGCTGGACCCGGCCAAGCTGACCGAGGGCGGCATCCAGTAAGCGTGCCCCCGCAAGGCTGACAGCAAGCGTCAGCAGGCAAGAGACAGCACGCAAGAGTCTGCGAGTAAACGACAGAAAGCCCGCCCTCCAGTCAGGAGGGCGGGCTTTCTGATGTCGCGAGCAGATGAATCAGCGAAGCGTCAGGCGGCGTGCGCCATCAGGCGTTCCTTGAGGTACTCGCCGATACGGGCCTTCTGCTCATCGCTCAGGCGCAGGGTCAGCTTGGTACGCCGCCACACCACATCCTGTACCTCATGTGCCCACTCACGCTCGACCAGGTAATCGATCTCGGCGGCGCTCAGGCCGGCACCGAAGTCTTCGCCAAGCTCGGCTTCGCTCTTCTTGCCCTCGAGGAAGTGCAGGCACAGGCTGCCATAGCTGGAAGCCAGGCGTCTGGCGCGAGCCTCTCCCAGGAACGGGAAGTCGCGGACCAGCTGGCGAGTGAAGGCCGCGCGGCTCTCGATGTCTCCCCCCGGCAAGGCCTTCTCGTGGGTCCACGGCTCACCCATGTTGGGCAGCAGCGGCTTCAGATCTTCCAGCGCGGATTCGGCCAGCTTGCGATAGGTGGTGATCTTGCCACCGAAGATGGACAGCATCGGCGCGCCGCTGTCATCCAGGTGCAAGGTGTAGTCGCGGGTCATCGCTGACGGGTCGGCTGACTCGTCATCACACAGCGGGCGTACGCCGGAGAAGGAGGAGATGACGTCATCGCGGCTCAGCTTGCGCTTGAAGTGATGGTTGACCACCTCGAGCATGTAGTCGGTTTCATCGCTGGAGCAGGCCACCTCGGAGGGGTCGCCCTTGTAGCGCACGTCCGTGGTGCCGACCAGGCTGAAGTCTTCCTGATAGGGCAGCACGAAGACGATGCGCTTGTCCTTGTTCTGCAGGATGAAGGCGCGATCATCGGTATTGAGGCGCGGCACGATCAGGTGGCTGCCCTGGATCATGCGGATGCCGTAGCGCGGCGTGCGCTCGGTGGCACCCTTGATGAAGGACTCCACCCACGGTCCGGCGGCATTCACCAATGTGCGGGCGTGGCGGGTGAAGGTCTCACCGCTGTCGATGTTCTCCAGCGTCAGCTCCCAATGCCCGTTCACGTCGCGTGCCCCGACGCAGCGAGTGCGCGTCATGATCTCCGCGCCTTGCTCCTGAGCCTGAAGCGCGTTGGTGATGACCAGACGCGCATCATCCACCCAGCAGTCGGAATATTCGAAGCCCTGGGTGATCTCGCTGACCAAGGGGCTCTGCTCACCGAACTTGAGCCCCTTGGAGGCTGGCAGGGTCTCTCGCTTGCCGATGTGGTCATACAGGAACAGGCCGGCGCGGATCATCCAGGCCGGACGCAGATGTGGCTGGTGCGGCAGGATGAAGCGCAGGGGCCAGATGATGTGCGGTGCCTTCTTGAGCAGCACTTCACGCTCCTGCAGGGCTTCACGTACCAGCCGGAACTCGTAGTGTTCCAGGTAGCGCAGGCCGCCATGGATCAGCTTGCTGCTGGCGGAAGAGGTGGCGCTGGCCAGATCATTCTGCTCGCACAGTGCCACGCTCAGGCCGCGCCCGCTGGCGTCATTGGCGATACCGGCACCATTGATGCCACCGCCGATGATGAAGAGGTCGATAAGTGCGTCGTTGTCGCGGGACATGGGCTGCTCCTGCACGTGCCCGGCGCTACCGGGGAGATCGAGATGGGGCGGCACCGGTTCGGTGCGCGTGATAAGTTTCGAAAGTGAACATAGCTTAGTGAAAGTCGAACATCAAGGTGATTCTTGTGGCATCTCGATTTTCGAAAGTGCGCATAATGGGCTCGAACAAGCGACCCGGCATTGCACCATGTTCAACCTGTTGTCCAGCCTGAACATTTTTCACAGTGTCGAGGCGGGATATGACAGTCGGATGAAGATCTGCCTCTTCGCCCATGCGCTCGGGGCACTGGCCGACGGAGTTTTCTACAGCCTGCCGGCGCACTGCAAGGCGAGATGCCCGATGCAAGGGGAGCTTGCTGAGCAGGAGGATGAGAAGAGAGCCGAGGAGGAGGCTAGAAGAAGAGAAGAAGAGAAGAAGAGAAGAAGAGAAGAAGAGAAGAAGAGCGGCGACCCACGCCACGGCATGACGCACGGCTTGACGTGGGAAATGACTCAACGATGAGGAAGGGGATGGCGAGACGACAGGCGTTCCGCGTGGCTGGGCGCTCTGCGCCGTGGATCAGGCGTTCCCGGCCTCGTCGGATACCGCAACATGCAAGGCCACTTCATGCTGGTGCATCAGTCTCAGAATGTTTTCCGGAGGCTGGATATCCGTGAACAGCGCATCCAGCTGGCTCAGGTTGCCCTGACGCACCACGGCATTGCGCTGGAACTTGGAGTGATCCGCGATCAGGAATACCTGGCGCGAGTTGTGGATGATCGCCTGGGCGACACGCACTTCCTGATAGTCGAACTCCAGCAGCGAGCCATCTTCATCGATGCCGCTGATGCCGATGATGCCGTAATCCACCTTGAACTGATTGATGAAGTCGATGGTGGCCTCGCCGATGATGCCGCCATCGCGGGAGCGCACCATGCCACCGGCGACGATGACATTGAAATCCTCCTTGTGCTGGAGAATGGCTGCCACGTTGAGGTTGTTGGTGATGACTTCCAGTCCGTGATGATCACACAGCGCCTCGGCGACCATCTCATTGCTGGTGCCGATGTTGATGAACAGCGAGGCGTGATCCGGTATCTCGTTGGCCAGGGTGCGAGCGATGCGTCGCTTGGCTTCCAGGTTCAGGGTCTTGCGCGTGCTGTAGGCCGTATTCACCGTGCTGGATTCAAGTCCCGCCCCCCCATGGACACGCTTTAGGGCACCGGCTTCCGAGAGCTGGTTGAGGTCACGGCGAATGGTCTGCGGCGTGACCTTGAAGTGACTCGCCAGCTGCTCGATGGAGGCATAGCCCTGACGCGTGATCAGTTCGACGATGGCGCGGTGGCGCTTGGACTGCATCATCCTGTCCTCTTGCTCATGTCCGGTGAAAAGACGTCTGCTCTGAACCGTCGCGCAGGCAACGTGATCCTGCGTGCGGTTGCTGCTCGACCAGGTGCCCCGTGATGGTGAGGCGGGGCAGTGTGCCATCCAGAATGTTCGTTTGATGTTCTTTTTGATACATGCTCGCGGTGACGCCAGTGGTTGCACTGATTGACCTGGTGGGCGCAAGCCGTTGAAGTTATACGAAATCATGCATAACTTACTGAATAGCAAGGATTGTCATGCTCGTGTAGACAAAGGTCTAGCGAATATCGGTGCTTTTCGCATTGTGACACCGATGTGAAGCCTGTACTTTCGCATTCGAACACCAAGCGCGTCTGTCAAGGCGTCGCTATGCCCGTGTAGAGGTCGGTGTCGTAAAATCAGGAGCGAGCAGCAGAATGTACGGTTTATTCAAATCCGCGGTGCACGCCACACCGCTTCACGACGCCAAGGTAGACGACACCTATAAGCGACTGAGATGGCAGATCTTTCTCGGTATCTTTCTAGGCTATGCCGGCTACTATCTGGTACGCAAGAACTTCTCCCTGGCCATGCCTTCCCTGGTGGAGCAGGGCTATTCCCGTGGTGATCTTGGTCTGGCCTTTGCCGGCGTGTCGATCGCCTATGGTATCTCCAAGTTCGTGATGGGGGCTGTCTCTGACCGCTCCAACCCGCGCTACTTCCTTCCTGCCGGTCTTCTGATGTCTGCCGGCATCATGTTCCTGTTCGGTTTCACTGACTGGGCAACCTCCAGCATCGGCATCATGTTCGTGCTGCTGTTCCTCAATGGGTGGGTGCAGGGCATGGGATGGCCGCCCTGCGGTCGCACCATGGTGCACTGGTGGTCACAGAGTGAGCGTGGCCAGATCGTCTCGGTGTGGAACGTGGCCCATAACGTCGGCGGCGGTCTTGTCGGTCCGCTGTTCATTCTTGGCATGGCCTGGTTCAACGACTGGCAGTCCGCGTTCTATGTGCCTGCCGCGCTGGCCGTCTTCGTGGCGATCTTCGCCCTGCTGACCATGCGAGACACGCCGCAGAGCTGTGGCTTGCCTCCCATCGAGAAGCACAAGAATGACTACCCGCCGGGATACGATGAAAGCCACGAACAGGAATTCTCCACGCGGGAGATCCTGGTCAAGTACGTGTTCAAGAATCGCATGCTCTGGTACATCGCGCTGGCGAATGTCTTCGTGTATCTGCTGCGTTACGGGGTCCTCGACTGGGCGCCGACCTACCTGCAGGAAGCCAAGAGCTTCAGCGTCGACAAGTCCTCCTGGGCGTATTTCCTGTATGAGTGGGCCGGTATCCCCGGCACGCTGCTGTGTGGTTGGTTGTCCGACAAGCTGTTCCGGGGCAACCGCGGTGCGACAGGGGTGTGCTTCATGGCGCTGGTCGCCGTCTTCACCACTGTTTATTGGTTGAATCCTGCCGGTAATCCGGGAATCGACATGCTGTGTCTGGTCGCCATCGGCTTCCTGATCTATGGCCCGGTCATGCTGATCGGTCTGCAGGCGCTTGAGCTGGTACCCAAGAAGGCGGCAGGGACCGCGGCTGGCTTCACCGGCCTGTTCGGTTACCTGGGCGGCTCTGTCGCTGCCAGTGCCTTGGTAGGCTATACGGTAGATGCCTATGGATGGGATGGTGGTTTCATGTTGTTGATTGGCTCGTGCGTGATGGCGGTCGTCCTGTTGTCATTGACGATCTTCGAGAGCGCTCGCATGTCGGCACGCACCGCCAGCTGATTCCCAGCGGAAACATGATCATTCAAATGGCCCGCTGAACGTGGCATGGGCGGGCCATCTTGTAACGGACTACCGGGAGATATTGACGATGACCAACCACATTCTGTCCATTGACCAGGGAACCACCAGCTCGCGCGCCATCCTCTTCGATCGTGAAGGCGCGGTGACCGGACTGGCACAAGAAGAATTTGCGCAACACTTTCCGAACAGCGGCTGGGTCGAGCATCACGTCGATGATATCTGGGGATCGGTGAAGCGCACCGTGCATCAGGCGCTGATCAATACCAATATCGGCGCTGAGCAGGTTGCGGCCATCGGGATCACCAACCAGCGTGAGACCACGATCGTCTGGGACCGCAAGACCGGCGTGCCGGTCTACAACGCCATCGTCTGGCAGGACCGCCGGACCCACGAGTACTGCCGTGAGCTTTCCGATGCCGGCCATGGCGAGATCATTCAGCGCAAGACCGGCCTGCTGATCGACCCGTACTTCTCCGCGACCAAGCTGCGCTGGATTCTCGAGAATGTCGAAGGCGTGCGTGCGCGCGCCGAGAAGGGCGAACTGGCCTTCGGAACCGTCGACAGCTATCTGATCTGGAAGCTGACCGGTGGGGCCCGTCACGTGACCGATGCCACCAACGCCTCGCGCACCTGCCTGTTCAACATCGTTGATCAATGCTGGGACAGTGAGCTGCTGGCGCTGTTCGGCATCCCGGAATGCCTGCTGCCGGAAGTGCTGGATTCCAGTGATGATTTCGGCACCACCGATCCGCAGCTGTTCGGGGCGGCAATGCCGATCCGTGGCGTGGCGGGCGATCAGCAGGCGGCGCTGGTCGGGCAGGCCTGTTTCACGCCGGGCATGAGCAAGAGCACCTATGGCACGGGCTGCTTCATGATCATGAACACCGGCGAGAAGATGGAGCTGTCCAGGAACCGTCTGCTCACCACCGTCGGTTATCGCCTCAACGGCAAGCCGACCTTCGCCATGGAAGGCAGCATCTTCGTGGCCGGCGCCACCGTGCAGTGGCTGCGTGATGGCCTGAAGCTGTTCTCCGATGCCTCCGAGACCGAGCCGCTGGCACGTGCGGCCAGCGCCGATCACGGCGTCTACATGGTGCCGGCCTTCACCGGCCTGGGAGCGCCACACTGGGACCCGCAGGCACGCGGCGCGATCCTGGGGCTGACCCGAGGTACCGGCATCACCGACATCGTCGCGGCCGGCCTGCAATCGGTGTGCTATCAGACCCGAGATCTGCAGGAGTGCATGCTGGATGACGTCACCATCAATTGCGCGAATCTGCGCGTGGATGGCGGCATGGTCAGCAACAACTGGGTGATGCAGTTCCTCTCCGACATGCTGGGCGTGAAGGTGGATCGCCCGCGCGTGCTGGAAACCACGGCGCTGGGTGTGGCGTATCTGGCCGGCCTGCATATCGGTTGGTATGAAAGCCTGGAGGAGATCAGCGAGCTGTGGCACTGCGAGCGCACCTTCGCGCCGGAGATGGCGGAAGAGCAACGTGAGCGCCTCTATGCCGGTTGGCTGGAAGCCGTCGAACGGGTGAAGAGCGACGGAGGTCACTGACATGTGGACTGACGTCATGACGGGCGAGTTTCTCGGTTGCCTGTTCCTGATCCTCTTCGGCGGCGGTGTGGTCGCCAACGTGGTACTCGCGGATACCAAGGGCAACGGCTCCGGGTGGATCGTGATCACCACCGGCTGGGGATTTGCGGTGATGATCGGGGTGTTCGTGGCCGTTTCCACCGGCTCGCCCCAGGCGGACCTCAATCCGGCGGTGACCCTCGCCAAGTACCTGCTCGGGGTGCATGCCACCCTCATCGATGTGGTGCGTCATGTCATCGCCCAGATGCTGGGCTGCTTCGCCGGTGCGGTGATGGTGTGGCTGGCCTATCTGCCGCATTGGAAGCGTACCGGCGATGCTGGCCTCAAGCGTGCGGTGTTCTGTACTGACCCCGCGGTCGAGTGCCGGTTGGGCAACATGCTCAGTGAGGTGATCGGTACCGTGGTGCTGATCTTCGGCATCGGCGCCATCGTCGGTTCCGGCAAGATCAGTGCCGGCCTGCTGCCGTATCTGGTCGGCATGCTGGTGTGGGCCATCGGGCTGTCGCTGGGTGGCGCCACGGGCTATGCCATCAATCCGGCGCGTGATCTTGGTCCTCGCATCGCGCACTCGCTGCTGCCGATCCATGGCAAGGGTGCCTCCGGGTGGGGATATGCCTGGGTGCCCATCGCCGGCCCGCTGGCGGGGGCATTGATCGCGGCCAGCATGTGGAATCTGCTGCTGTAAGCCCTTCTGTCGCAAGTGGCTGGAGCCACCTCGTCAGCTGTGGCAATGTAACGCCTCCTTCGCCCCGTCACTCGACGGGGCGAAGTCTTTGTGCCCGTGTGCCGACATTCCTGTCTGGGGGAGCGATGCCGCGACCTCTCTCGGGGCTGGAAGACACAGTGGGTGGTGGATGGGGACAAGTGACGGAGGTCATCTGGCATGTGGACTGACGTCATGACGGGCGAATTTCTGGGTACCACGCTCATGATCCTGCTGGGCGGCGGAGTCGTCGCCAATGCGATGCTGCGCAAGACCAAGGGAGCCGGTTCCAGCTGGTTGATGATCAATGCCGGCTGGGGCTTTGCGGTGATGGTCGGGGTGCTGGTGTCGACCTCGACAGGCTCTCCCTACGGAGATCTCAATCCAGCGGTCACCCTCGCCAAGTATCTGCTGGGCGTGCATGCAAGCGTGCTCGAGGTGGCCAGGATGATGCTGGCGGAGATGCTGGGATGCTTCACCGGGGCCGTGCTGGTGTGGGCGGCGTATTACCCCCACTGGAAGGTGACCCGTGACCCGCTGCGCAAGCGTGCGGTCTTCTGTACCGATCCGGCAGTCGATTCCCGATTGGCGAATGTCGTCAGTGAGGCGATCGCGACGGTGGTGCTCGTCTTCGCGATCGGCAGCATGGTCAACAGCGAACTGATCACTGACCGAGTATTGCCGTATCTCATCGGGGCGCTGGTGTGGGCCATCGGTCTGTCACTGGGTGGCCCGACCGGCAATGCGATGAACCCGGCGCGCGATCTTGCGCCACGTGTCGCGCATTGGCTTCTGCCGATTCCGGGCAAGGGCAGTTCTGACTGGGGGTATGCCTGGGTGCCGATCGCCGGCCCCTTGCTGGGGGCGGCTGTGGCCGCGGGACTGCGATGGGTATTGTTTTGACGCCCCGTTGCCTTGTGATGTCGCTTGCGCGGCGCTGAGGGCGTGAAGACGTGAGGGCGTAAAGAAGTGAGGCGGTGCCGGCATGGGCTGGCACCGCCTCGCGCGTTCTCGGGGGAGGATCGGTGACCCTGGTGAGACGCCTGAAAGAAGGCGCATACGGCGAGTATCGCGATGCTGCTCCGGCGAGAAATTTTTTTATCATCAGGGGGTTGCATCAAAACGGAAGATAAGTAGAATACGTCCTCGCTGACAGGGCAAAGCGCTTCGCACCACAAACGCTTCCCTCATTCAGCTGCTGACACAGGACCATAGCTCAGTTGGTTAGAGCGCCACGTTGACATCGTGGAGGTCGGCGGTTCAAATCCGCCTGGTCCTACCAGCATCGGCATCGATGGCAACATCTCGCCACTTGATACAGGACCATAGCTCAGTTGGTTAGAGCGCCACGTTGACATCGTGGAGGTCGGCGGTTCAAATCCGCCTGGTCCTACCAAGCAGAAACTTCAAGTGACAGTGATCCATCAGCCTCATTCAGGACCATAGCTCAGTTGGTTAGAGCGCCACGTTGACATCGTGGAGGTCGGCGGTTCAAATCCGCCTGGTCCTACCAGATTCCAGAAAACGCCCGGCTCATCGAGTCGGGCGTTTTCGTGTGCGCGTCAGACACGCCTGTCGAGAAGCGCTGGCGCTGGCCGTGCTGTCAGGCAAGCGTGGTGTCGAGGAAGTCACCGGCTTCCTTGAGGGCGGCGTTGGCAGCGCTGAGCAGTGGTGCGAAGCCGACGAACACATGCGGCATGTCCGGCCACAGGCTGAGCGTGACAGGCGAGCCGCAATCCTGTGCCTGCGCGGCGTAGCGACGACTGTCATCGAGCAGGATTTCCGCCTCGCCGCATTGGATCAGCGTCGGTGGCAGGTCAAACAGATTCCCCTCCAGCGGCGAGATGCGTGGATCGCTCATGTCGGTACCGTCCTGCACATAGGCCATGCTCACGAAGGGCAGCAGATTGGGGTCGAGGATCGGGTCTACCTCGGCCTTGCGCGACAGCGAGGCGCTGCCCCAGCTGAGGTCAGTGGCGGGCGAGAAGGCGATCACCGCGTCCGGCAGTCGCTCGCCTGCGCTTTTGAGCGCGTTGAGGGTCGAGAGCGTGAGGTTGCCGCCCGCGCTGTCTCCGGCCAGCAGCAGGTGGTCATCCGGAAACTCGCGGCACAGCCAGTGCCATGCGGCCAATACGTCTTCCAGGCCTGCCGGGAAGGGCGCCTCAGGGGCGAGGCGATAATCCAGCGTGTAGGTCTCGGCGCGCGCCGTGCGGCCCAGACGACTGGCCAGCGGGCGATGGCCGGCGGGGGAGCCGGCGATCCAGCTACCCCCATGCACGTACAGCAGGCGGCGAGCAGGTGTCGGTGCGCCGTCTGGTGCGGGCAATACCTCACAGAGGCGCTCGCCGTTTCCTCCCGGCAGCATCTCGAGGCGTGGCGTCACGCCGGTGTCGAGAATGCTGGCATCGGCGGCGAAGTAGCCTTCCAGCAGGGTGCGCTTGGCGCCCAGGTCATTGCCGGTACGTGCCGTGAAGGCCTTGAGGCGCTCGAGATGCGCGATGACCTGCTCGAGCCCTGCGTGGGCGTCATCGTGATTCTGGAGAGAGCCTTGCGCATGCGGGGCAGGATGAGCGGTCGATGAAGATGAGGAAGGCGCTGAGGAAGACGCGTCATGTGATGGCGACTGGGATGACATGTTCTGCTCCTGTCGGGTCAGAGAACTCTTAACGTGTCATCTCGCCAGGGGCTGTGCAAGGGGCTGTGTGAGGGCTATGCAAGAAAGGCCTGACCCGCCGCAACGCAGACCGCCCGCCATGCAGGAGGCATGGCGGGCGGCAGGACATGATGTCAGCACCTGATGGGCGTATCAGGCGGGCACGCTGTCGAAATCGCTGGAGGCGATGAAGATCTCGACCAGGCGTTCGATGCCGGCTTGATCCTCTTCATCGAAGCGCTCGGGGCTGGGGCTATCCAGGTCCAGCACGCCCCACAGCACTTGCTGGCCGTTCTGCTCGATGAGAACGGGGATGACCAGCTCGCTGCGCGACGCGGCGTCACAGGCGATATGGCCTGGGAAGGCATGCACATCCGCGATGCGCTGAGTGGTGCGCTGGGTCGCGGCGGCGCCACACACGCCCTTGGTGAAGGGGATCGGGTGGCAGGCCGGCTGACCCTGGAACGGCCCCAGGTGCAGGGTCTGCGGCTGACGTTGCACATAGAAGCCAGCCCAGTTGAGGTCCGCCACCGTCATGTTGATGAAGGCAGCCGTCTGGGAGGCGTTGGTCAGCCAGTCGCGAGTGTCGAGCGTGGCGTCCAGCTGGCGGGCCAGCAGTGAGTAGTCGGGACGAGTGGCCATGTTGGCTCCTGAGTGGATGGCGGGTTGATGCCGGTGACGCAGGGATGCGGTCGCGGGTCGCCTGTTTCAAGCACGCCCTGCGCGCGCGCTCTTGCGCCGCGTCGGCATCTGGACGTGATGGGGGGATTCATCAATCAGATGCAAAAGCGCCGACCTCAGGGTCGGCGCTTTGCGTCATGCGGCTGTCAGCTTGCGCTCGAAGGCTTATTTCCAGCCCGGTACCGCAGCGCCCTTGAACAGCTCTTCGGCCTTGGCTTCGACTTCCGGTGTCTGGTAGGCCTTGACCAGCTTCTGCACCTTCTCGCTGTCTTCATCGCCCTGGCGCACGACGATCAGGTTGACGTACGGGGACTCGGCGCCTTCACGGATCAGCGCGTCTTCCGGTTTCAGGCCAGCCGGCTGAGCGAAGGTGTTGTTGATGAAGGCCAGGTCGACGTCCGGCAGGATGCGCGGCAGCTGGGCAGCCTCGATTTCCTTGAACTGGTAGTCATGCGGGTTCTTGGCGACGTCGATCGGGGTCGCTTCGAGGTTGTCCTTGTCGGTCAGCTCGATCATGCCCAGGTCGTGCATCAGGATCAGGGAGCGGCCTTCGTTGGACGGGTCGTTCGGCAGTGCGATGGTCGCGCCGTCCGGCAGTTCGCTGATGTCTTCGTACTTCTCGGAATAGGCACCGATCGGGTACACGAAGGTCTTGCCGGCGCTGGCGAACTTGTAGCCGCGCTCACGCACCATGGATTCCATGTACGGCTGGTGCTGGTAGGCGTTGGCATCCAGCGAGCCATCGGCCAGAGCGGCGTTGGGAGACACGTAGTCGGTGAACTCTGTGATCTCGACGTTCAGGTCGTACTTTTCCTTGGCGATCTCGGCTGCGACCTTCATCACCTCGGTTTCCGGACCTGCGACGGTACCCATCTTGAGGGTGTTCTCGTCGGACGCGTCGTTGCCGCAGCCTGCCAGCAGGGTGGCGCCGAGCAGGGTGGCAGCACCGGCAAGGCGCAGCGGGGAAGAAAGCGTGGTCAGCATGTTGCGCATCGATGTTCTCCTTGTGATCCGACGTGACCGGCGGGGTCCGCGGGATGTTATGAGTGACGGCTCATTGTGATGAGCCGTCACGATACCGAAAGCCGTGTGATTTGTAGATCGAACGCCACTGGTGGATCAGTCGCCGCTCATGGAGCGAGGCTTACTTGTGGTTCGACTTGCGCACCAGATGGTCGCCCAGGCTCTGGAAGCCCTGCACCATGACGACGAGGATGACCACGGTCACCAGCATCACCATCGGGTCGAAGCGGTTGTAGCCGTAGCGGATGCCGAGATCCCCCAGGCCGCCGCCACCGACGGTACCGGCCATGGCGGAATAGCTGATCAAGGTGACCACGGTGATGGTCAGACCATTGATGATGCCGCCGCGTGCTTCCGGCAGCAGGACCTTGGTGATGATCTGCATCGGCGTGGCACCCATGGCCTGAGCGGCTTCGACCAGCCCCGGGCCGACTTCATTCAAGGCGCCTTCGATCAGACGGGCGACGAAGGGAATCGAGGCGATGGTCAGCGGCACGATGGCGGCATTGGTGCCGATCGAGCTGCCGGCGATCAGGCGCGTCAGCGGGATGATCGCCACCATCAAAATGATGAAGGGCACCGAGCGGCCGATGTTGGTGATGATGCTCAGCACGCTGTTGAGCACCGGGCGCGCGAGAATCTGGCCCGGGCGCGAGGTGTAGAGTGCCACGCCCAGCGGAATGCCGAGTGCCGCGGAGATCAGGCCTGCCACCGCGACCATGTAGAGGGTCTCGAGGGTGGAGGACAGGACGAGTTCAAGCAGTGCGGGTGACATGGCCGAGCACCTCCACTTTCAGGTCGTGGGATTCGAGATAGTCCAGCGCCTGCTGGGTCTGGGCGCTGTCGCCCATCAGTTCGGCGATCATCAGGCCCAGGGTGCGGTCCTGAATGGATTCCACCTTGGCCTGCAGGATGCTGACGTCCACCTGACACTCACGCGCAAGGCGCGAGATCAGCGGCGTGGAGACGGCGTCGCCACTGAAGGCCAGACGGACCACCGGATGGGTGTGCGGGCCGGGAGTCGCCTCCAGGCGCTCGACCAGTGCGCGCGGTGGTTCGAGTTCCAGGAATTCATTGAGGAATTCGCGGCCCAGGCGGGTCTGCGGGGCGGTGAAGAAGTCGCCGACCGCTGCCACTTCCACCAGCTCGCCGCCGCTGATCAATGCGACCTGATCACAGATGCTCTTGACCACTTCCATTTCATGGGTGATCAGCAGGATGGTCAGGCCCAGCTTGGCATTGATGTCCTTGAGCAGCTCGAGAATGGAGGCAGTGGTCTGGGGATCGAGCGCCGAGGTGGCTTCATCGCACAGCAGCACCTTGGGGCGGCTGGCGAGTGCGCGAGCGATGGCGACGCGCTGCTTCTGTCCGCCGGACAGCTGGGCAGGATACTGGCTTGCCTTGTCGCTCAGGCCGGTCAGTTCCAGCAGTGGCTCGACGCGCTGGCTGATCTCGGCCTTGGAGATTCCGGCCAGTTCCAGCGGCAAGGCCACGTTGGCGAAGACGGTGCGCGAGGACAGCAGGTTGAAGTGCTGGAAGATCATGCCGATCTGGTGGCGAGCACGACGCAGGGCGCTTTCGTCGAGTGCGGTCAGCTCCTGACCATCGACCACGACACTGCCCTCGGTGGGGCGTTCGAGCAGATTGACGCAGCGAATCAGGGTCGATTTTCCGGCACCGGACAGGCCGATGACACCGGTAATGGCGCCCTGGGGAACCGTGAGACTGGCATCCTTGAGCGCGACCACGGCCTTGTCACCACTGCCGTAAGTCTTGGAGACGTTCTTGAGTGTGATCATGGGGGTCCGAATGGTTAAGGCACCAACCGGAATGCGGGCGAAGGTCTGCGGCAAGCCGCCTGTTCTGCGTGTGTCGTGCACTGCGCCGAGAAGGGCAAGGCACGCCTGGCAAGAGGAGAGTGATCCAGAGAGGAAAAAAAGACCACCCAAGATGGGTGGCCATCAACGCTGGACACACCCTTTTAGCAGAACTTGCACCCCGGGAGACAGACTCTCGAAGTGGGCGCCCGCAATCCGGGTACAAATCGGCGCCAAACAGATTTGAGGCGCATTCTATCAGTCACCCTCGGGGTGTCAACGACTTTGGTCTGGCGTTGACGGTTTATTCGAACTGTCGTTCGATATGGCAATTTGCCGATACTCGCTGTCAGAGATGTCTTACACGCAGGACGCCTTGCCAGCCCCGTGGCGCAAGGCCAACCCTTGACAGCAGGCCTGCTCATCTTCTTTTCGCTCGATGGCGTGAAGGAGGCGTGATGGCTGCCGGCATCGAGTCCGGCATGCTAGGATTTCCCATCGGCATGTCGGATCTCGTGGTGTCATCAGTGCCCGGGTGTCATGGCCTGTCATCATATTCATGGGTTCCCGCTCTGCGGGAAGCAGTGCAAGGATAAGGAAGCGCATGTTCACCGGTATCGTGCAAGGCATGGCGGAAGTGGTCGCCATTGAAGAGCGTCCGGAGTTTCGTACCCATCAGGTCCGGTTGCCGCAGGGGTTGGAGCAGGGGCTGGAAACCGGGGCGTCAGTGGCGCACAACGGTTGCTGCCTGACCGTGACGGCACTCGAGGGTCAGCTGGCCAGTTTCGATCTGATGCGTGAGACACTGCGACTGACCAACCTCGGCGAGCTCAAGGTGGGCAGTCGGGTCAACATCGAGCGGGCAGCGCGCTTCGGGGATGAAATCGGTGGCCACTCCATGTCCGGTCACGTCATGGCGATGGTCACCCTCGATGCCATTGAAGCCACGGCCGACAATCGCCGGATCTGGTTCCAGGCTCCCGCTGAGCTGATGCGTTTCCTGTTCGACAAGGGCTATGTGGGACTGGACGGTGTCAGTCTGACCATCGGGGAGGTCCAGGGCACGCGTTTCTGCGTCAATCTGATACCGGAAACTCTGGAGCGCACCCTGATGGGTGAGCGCGCGGTGGGGGATCGGGTCAATCTCGAGGTGGACCCCCAGACCCAGGCCATCGTCGAGACGGTGGAGCGAGTCATGGCCTCACGGCTGGCATGAGGCTTGCAGGCTTCCTACGGGGTCAATTCGCTGGCAGGACGCCAGAACCCGTCTGACCGGTCAGGAAATATGCCTGCAATGCTCGATTCGCTGCAGACCTTTGGGTACCATGTTGCGCCTTTCGATGCCCTGCCACCGGCAGGGCATCGTGGTTCAGGCAGGCTGAACGAGGGGGAAGCCATGGTTGCCCCCTGTGCAGCATACCTGTCCGAGTGAGTTCGTGTTGATCCGCTGTCCCCGAACGTCATCGACCACTGCGGCTTGCCGGACAGGCACTGCTCAAGGATAAGGGTTTCCCTCATGCTGGAACGTCTCTTCAAGCTCTCGGAGCACGGTACCAATGTGCGTACCGAAGTCATCGCCGGATTCACTTCCTTCCTGGCGATGGCCTATATCATCTTCGTTGCCCCCTCGATGCTGGCCTCCACCGGCATGGATCACGGCGCTGTCTTCGTGGCGACCTGTCTGGCAGCTGCTCTTGGCTGCCTGATCATGGGGCTCTACGCCAACTACCCGATCGCGCTGGCACCCGGCATGGGCCTGACGGCCTTCTTCACCTATACGGTGGCGGGGCAGATGGGCGTTCCCTGGCAGATCGCGCTGGGCGCGGTCTTCCTGTCCGGGGTGAGTTTCTTCCTGCTCTCCGCCTTCAAGATCCGGGAGTGGATCATCAACGCCATTCCGGCCTCACTGAAGACGGGCATCGCCGCGGGCATCGGCCTGTTCATGGCGATCATCGCGCTGCAGGGCAGCGGCATCGTCGTTGATGCACCGGGCACCCTGGTCACGTTGGGTGATCTGTCCTCGCCGGCAGCCCTGTATGCGCTGCTGTCATTCTTCCTGATCGTCGCGCTGTCCTACCGCAAGGTGATCGGCGCCGTGATGATCGGCATCCTGGTGGTGACGCTGCTGGCGACCCTGACCGGCAACAATGACTTCCATGGCCTTGCCTCGATGCCGCCTAGCATGCTGCCGACATTCGCACAGCTCGACATCGCCGGTGCCTTCAACCTGGGCATGGTGTCGATCATCTTCGCGTTCCTGTTCGTCGATCTGTTCGATACCTCGGGCACGTTGATCGCCGTGTCCCAGCAGGCGGGACTCACCAACGAGCGTGGCCACCTGCCGCGTCTCGGTCGTGCCCTGATGGCAGACTCCAGCGCGACCATGGCCGGTTCGGTGATGGGGACCTCGAATGTCACCAGCTATATCGAATCTGCCACCGGGGTGGCGGCAGGCGGACGCACAGGACTGACCGCGGTGGTCGTGGCGGGACTGTTTCTCGTCAGCCTGTTCCTGTCACCGCTGGCCACCTCCATCCCCGCCTTTGCCACCGCGGGTGCGCTGCTCTATGTTGCCTGCCTGATGACAGGTGGCCTGGCACGCATCGACTGGAATGACATTACCGAAGCCGCGCCAGTGGTGATCGCCACCCTGGTGATGCCACTGACCTACTCGATTGCCAACGGGATCGCACTGGGCTTCATCAGCTACGCCGTGATCAAGCTGTTCTCTGGCCGCTATCGTGATCTGAGCCCGGGGCTGGTGATTCTCGCCGTCCTGTTTGCCTGCAAATACCTGTTCCTCGACGGAGCCCTTTAATGAGCATCTACAGCGACTACATCAAGTCTGTCATCCGCACCGTGCCGGATTGGCCCCAGCCGGGTGTCAACTTCCGTGACATCACGCCGGTGCTGCAGAATTCCGCCGCGTTCCGCAAGCTGATCGACTCCTTCGTGCACCGCTATCAGGAGATGGAGATCGACGCCATCGCCGCCATCGATGCACGCGGCTTCATCATCGGTGCACCGCTGGCCTATGAGCTGGGCTGCAGCTTCGTGCCGGTGCGCAAGAAGGGCAAGCTGCCGTTCAAGACCATCAGCGAGACCTACACGCTGGAATACGGTGAGTCCACCGTCGAACTGCATTCCGATGCCTTCCGTGAAGGCGATCGCATCCTGGTGATGGATGACCTGATCGCCACCGGTGGCACCATGCTGGCGGCCTGCAAGTTGATCGAGCGCACCGGCGGTATCGTGGTGGAGACCGCCGCGATCATCGACCTGCCGGAGCTGGGCGGTTCCGCCAAGATCCGCGAAGAAGGCCACAGCGTCTTCGCCGCCTGCAGCTTTACCGAAGCCGAGTAAGCCTGCGCAACGACGATGGCCCTGTCTTCTGGCAGGGCCATCGTCGTTGCAGACAACGTCCGATATCGTCGTCGCCGGCAGTGTCGTTTCACACCGGCGCGATCTGTCCCTTGTAGGGTGGCACGCCAGCCACCATGCTTTGTTCCTGTTCCGTCATTGCGAGTGACCCACATGTCTTCCGAACGCTATCACGACCATTTCATCGTCTCCTGGGACCAGCTGCACCGCGACGTGCGCGCGCTCTGTCATGACCTGATCGGTCGTGACTACAAGGGCATCATCGCCATCACCCGTGGTGGGTTGATCCCGGCTGGCCTGATCGCCCGTGAGCTGGGCATCCGCCATATCGACACCGTGTGCATCAAGAGCTACCACGACCACATGGAGCAGGGGGGGCTGGAAGTGGTCAAGGGCGTCGATCACGACGGTGACGGCTGGCTGCTGGTCGATGACCTCGTCGACACCGGCAATACCGCACGTGCCGTGCGCGACATGTTGCCCAAGGCCCATTTCGTGACCGTCTACGCCAAGCCGGAAGGCCGTCCGCTGGTCGATGACTTCATCACCGAAGTGCCGCAGAACTGCTGGATCCAGTTCCCGTGGGACATGGGAATCGCCTACGTCGAACCGATCTCCGAGCAGCTCAAGAAGCAAGAGAGCGACAGCTGACATGCCGTTGGAGACTGCCACCTCCGGTAACTCCCAGGTGCTGCCTGCCGACTGGCAGGCGCATCTCGGGCTGGAATTCCATGCCGAGTACATGCAGCGGCTCAAGGCCTTCCTGCGCGCCGAGAAAGATGCCGGCAAGGTGATCTACCCGCACTCGCAGGACTGGTTTCGCGCCTTCTGGCTGACCCCGCTGAGCAACGTCAAGGTCGTGATCCTGGGGCAGGACCCCTATCACGGGCCGGACCAGGCACATGGTCTGTGCTTCTCGGTACGCCCCGGCGTGCGCCCGCCGCCCTCACTGAAGAACATCTACAAGGAACTGGCTGTCGATGTCGGGGTCGAACCCGTGGATCACGGCTTCCTCGAGAGCTGGGCGGAGCAAGGGGTGTTGCTGCTCAATAGCGTGCTGACGGTCGAGCAGGGCAAGGCCGCCTCGCATCAGAAGCAAGGTTGGGAGCAGTTCACCGACCGCGCCATCGACGTGATCAACCAGCACTGCGAGGGTGTCGTCTTCCTGCTCTGGGGCAGTCATGCCCAGAAGAAGGCGGGGGCCGTGGATCGCCAGAAGCATCTGGTACTCCACGCTCCGCATCCGTCGCCTCTCGCAGCGCACCGCGGATTCTTCGGTTCTCGTCACTTCTCACAGGCCAATGCCTGGCTGGAGGCACGTGGCGATGTGCCGATAGATTGGCAGCTGCCACTGCTTGATACCTGAGAGTGAAGACGAGAAACCACATTGACGCATCCGACATTGCAAGGACCTCGCGCGGGTCATCTGATCAGTCTCAAGAACCTGGGAGGGGCCGAGCGCACCTTCACCAATTTCTATCGCATGGCCGCCAATGAGCGTGATCATCATGTGCTGTTGCAGACCCCCGAGATTCATCCGATGCTGCAGTCCGTCTATGCGGACTTTCCAGGTCGCGTGCACGATATAAAGCGCTATCTCGGTATCAAGATCCCGCGTCAGCTCCCCTGGCTGCGGGATAACTGCCAGGCGCGATTGCTCGATGATGAAGAGATGCAGGCAATCGTGGTGTGGAACAAGTTGCGTCACCATCCTCTGCATTTTCCTGAGCACATCAGCCTCATCCATTACGAGCATGGCGCTGCCTGGTTCGTGGAGCCTACCCCCGAGGTCGAGGATTACCTCTCGAGGCTCGATGGCATCATCTGCAACTCCCATGCCGCCAGTCGCATGTTGCAATTGTCGCTCGGCATCCGTGACACCTTGCCCTGCAAAGTGGTGCGCAATTCCATCGTGCTGCCCGAGAAGGCCTCCACGCATCCGGCTTCGCGATTCAGAATCGGTTTTGCAGGACGCCTGACCGGCCTCAAGGCGCCAGTGATTGCCATCGAGGCGCTGCGAGATCTCAAGGTCAGTTTGCCCCATGCTGAGCTTTGGATCGCTGGTACGGGGACGCTGGAGGCGGCTCTCAAGTCATTGGTCATCGAGTGGGGGCTTGAAGACAGTGTCCGCTTCTGTGGCCTGCTCAGTGACATGAGTGAATTCTATTCTTCCCTCGATGCCTTCATCTGTCCTTCCTGGCGCGAGCCGTTCGGCAATGTGGTGCAGGAAGCCCTGGCGCATGGAGTGCCTGCGATCGTCGGCAATGTTGATGGATTGCCGGAGCAGATCACCTCCGGCCTCAATGGTGAGGTGCTGACACCCGGACGCCCGAAGGATGAGCTCGCCCGTTATGGAGAAGACTTCGTCCAGGGGTCGGACAGAGTCTATTCACCCGAGCGCGATGCCATCGTGCAGGCGCATGTCCTGGACTCGGCCGCCATTGCCGATGTCCTGCAGCGTTGGGCGGAAAGCCCGGAGCAGCGGAGAGAGATGGGGACGGTCGCCCGCGATATCATCGCACGAGATTTCTGTCAGCAACGGTACTGCCAGGGGATTGGTGACTTCATTGCCGAGGTAGTGGACAAGCGGTAATCAAGAGGCGGCCATGATGATGAATTGAATGGCATCTCCGAGAGATGCCATTCAAGGAAATCGTTATCGATGAGCGTCAAGCAACTCCTGGCTCATGGATCTTCTCTTGTGGTACTTGTATAACTTCTGCAATTCAATATAAGACAGAATGGATTTCTTGAGTGTCTTGTTGTTGACGATATTGCCAGAGGCCCATGGCGTCTTGGCTCTATAATAAAAGTAAACATCCTTCAATGGATGCAGTGAGCCATACTCCCAAGGCTTGCTGCCTTTTCCCATGTAGTGAATCATCTTGGGTTTCTTGATGGACTCCAGGAACTCATGTTCTGCTCTATGCTGTTCATCCATTCTTTTCTCAAGAATCTTGTAAGCAGGACGTTGAGCATTCCAGACCAACGGTAATTGTGTCCATTGGCCGTCGAGAATTTTATTCAGTGCGGATTGTTCAGGGTATAGACAGAGTTCGGGGTGTTTTCTCAAGAAATATAATGCCCTCTCGCCAATATTATATTCCTTCCAGCGAGGCATGTTGATCAACATCAAGCCGCAGTTGAAGTATTTGCCTTTCTCCAGGCCTAATGATTTATAAGGAGATCGGCCAATATTCTCCACAGCGGCCAGCGTGAAGTCCTGAGTCGGCAGGTCATCCATGATCGTCGTGATATCGTCCACGACGATAGTATCGCAATCAATGCATACGATATGTTGAATGGAAGGGTCGATGACCTCACTCAGATATAATCTGAAATAGATGGAAAGCCCGTAACGTTTGACCTCCAGTCCTTCAAACTTGCTCTCATCTAGATAGGTGAGCACGAGCTCTGACTGGAAAGGCGCGATCATCTCTTGCAATCTGGAAATGGTGTCGGACGACAGTCCTCCATCTCCAATGATGAAGCTCAGCGCTTCTGGTCTTTGACAGTTATCAAGTATGGACATGATGGTCGTGGCTAGATGAGGCGCATAGTTCTCATCGCACGATATAAAGATATGGAGCATGGCTGATGGTCACACCGTAAGTCTATTTTTCTGTACTGTAACATTGCGCTGGCGCATGATCTACTACTTCCTTTTTTTGACGGTATGTACACGAAAAATGCGTATTGTTTGCCTACTCTTGCGGCAAGGTGACGGATCATTCGCAATCTATGTATGAGGCTTGTCATGTGGTTGAAGCAGGAATTCCCTTATCGTAAACACTTTGATCGCAACAAATGTATTTTCATACATATCCCTAAGGCAGCCGGAACCTCTGTTCTAGCCGCATTGGGAAAGAAGAGTGAAAAAGGCCGGGATCACGTTTCCTGGCAAACTTATAAAAAAGCAGATGGCAAGAAATTCAATAATTACTTCAAGTTCTCCTTTGTGCGAGATCCCTATGATCGCGCTTTTTCCGCATACCATTATATATTGAAGGGTGGGAATCAGGGGCCTGAGGACAGTCGCGTGGCAGCCTCACTCGCAAAGTATCGTGGCTTTGATGACTTTGTGGAAAACGGGCTCTGGCAAGGTGCTTTTCGCAGTCATCTGTTATTCCACTCTCAATCTTCTTTCATCATGTCGGCAGATGACAGGTTGATGGTGGATTTCCTGGGACATTTCGAGACGCTGGATCAGGACTTCAAGATTGTCGCTGAGAAGCTGGGTATCGATTCCTCCATTGCTCATCGCAACAAGGGGGATGTCCGCTGTCGTGTGGCTCAGGAAAGTATGGCGTCTGCCACGCGAGAGAAGTTGGCCATCCTCTATGCACAGGACTTTGCCAATTTTGGGTATCCTTCTTGAGCAATGATTGTCGGAGGTTGGGTGTGGACTCATCCTCTCATGAGAGGGCAGGTGAGTCATCGGGGATGTCAGGCATGGCGCGGTGCTGATGTTTCCGTTGTGATAATGTCGGCTTCCGATAGGGACGCATTCACATAGAAGGAGCGCCATGGAAAGTCAGCCGAAGATAGGTCATCTCGTCAGCCTGAGAAATCTGGGCGGAGTGGAACGTCACTTTTCACGCTTCTTCACTACCATGCTGGAAGCCGGAAATGATTATCATGTCCTTCCGATGACCGATCGAATCCACCCTATCGTACAAGAAGAATTGAGTGATCATTTCTGGCGAATTCATTCCGTCAAGGGACCTCGTGGCATCAATCTTCCCAGGCAGATTCCATGGTTGCGTTCTACGTATCAGCGGAAATTGCTGAAATCATTGACGCTTGAGCAGTTGGTTGTCTGGAATAAATATCACCACTTCCCCATTGCTCTCCCAAATGACGTACCCATCGTGCATTTCGAGAGAGGCAGCGCCTGGTTCATCGAGCCGGCTCCCGATATCCAGCGCTACGTGGAACGCTGGTCCGGCGTCATTTGCAATTCCCATGCATCACTGCGCATGCTCCAGCTGAAGCTTGGTCTATCAGAGGAGTGCCCGGCGCTTGTGGCACGCAATGCCATGTCGCTACCGCAGGTGACGGCAACCCATGACGGCGACGTCTTCCGGTTGGGGTTTGCCGGTCGACTGACGGCACTCAAGGCGCCTGTCGTGGCGCTCGAGACCATCAGATTGCTGCGGGAAACCCATGCGAATGTGGAGCTGCATATCGCGGGAGACGGACCTTTGCGACACCCCCTGCAAGCATTGGTGACAAGGTGGGGGCTGGCCGATGTCGTGACGTTTCATGGCGCGGTCAAGGAGATGTCGGAATTCTATTGCACGCTGGATGCTTTCATCTGCCCTTCCTGGCGTGAGCCATTCGGTAACGTGGTGCAGGAAGCCTTGGCGCATGGCGTACCGACCATCGTCGGCAATGTCGATGGGCTGCCGGAGCAGGTCATCGCGGGAGAGAATGGCGCCGTGCTTCCCACCATCAGATCCATAGGTGAACTTGCAGAGCATGATCTCGCTTTCGTCGGGCCAGAGGTCAGGGTCTATTCGCCTGACGAGGATGCCATCGTTGCGGCCAGGGTGATATCGCCAGTGGCAGCAGCAGAAATGCTTGATAAATGGATCGCCAGTCCTGAGCTTCGGTGTGAAATGGGCCGACGTGCGCGTCAGATTCTGGCTGAGCGCTTCGATTACCCTAATTACTGTTCAGCCGTCGGCGATTTTCTTGACCGCCTCGCCCGTGACGATGTCGGGTGCGCTTAACATCAAAGTCCTGCTCGGCTAGAATACGCCCAATTTGCCAGCCTCTCTGCCTGCCATCGTCCCTCGCTGGCGGGGTAGTGCTGCGCAATCATGAGCACCATCTTCTGTCCCAAGAGGTATTTCCATGAGCGTCCATGCCATCAATCATCCACTGGTCCAGCACAAGCTCGGCCTGATGCGTGCAGCAGGCATCAGCACCAAGAGCTTCCGTGAGCTGGCCAGTGAGGTCGCCAAGCTGTTGACCTATGAGGCAACCCAGGACCTTGAGCTGGAAACTACCACCATTGACGCCTGGAGCGGCAACGAGCTGGACGTCCAGAGCATCAAGGGCAAGAAAGTGACCATCGTGCCGATCCTGCGTGCCGGTCTCGGCATGCTGGAAGGGGTGACGGACCTGATTCCCAGCGCGCGCATCAGCGTGGTGGGACTGTACCGTGATGAGGAAACCCTCGAGCCGGTACCGTACTTCGAGAAGTTCGTCTCGGATCTCGATGAGCGTCTGGCGATCGTCATCGACCCGATGCTGGCGACAGGCGGTTCCATGATCGCCACGCTGGACATGCTGAAGGCCAAGGGCTGCCAGCAGATCAAGGTGATCGTGCTGGTCGCGGCACCGGAAGGCATCGCCAAGGTGCAGGAGTCCTATCCTGACATCGAGATCTTCACGGCTTCCGTCGATGATCGTCTTGATGAGAATGGCTACATCGTCCCGGGTCTTGGTGACGCCGGTGACAAGATCTTCGGCACGCGCTAAGCGCCTCGTCTGAGCTCTCGACGCCCTACGCCTTGCGTGGGGCGTTTTTGTATCTGCCTTAACTGTCTGAGCAGTCAGGTTGAGGCCTTCCTTCGTCAGTTCATTGAATAGAATCTTCCGCCATGTCGTCTTCTCAAGCCCCGGACTCCGCTTCCTCTGCCTCTCACGATGCTCACCAGATTCCTGAGAAGGAGCCTTTCACGCTGGCGACGCTGATCACGGGAGCACAGATGCTCTTCGTGGCCTTCGGTGCGCTGGTGCTGGTGCCGTTGCTGACTGGCCTTGATCCCAACGTCGCGCTGTTCACGGCAGGGGTCGGGACGCTGGTCTTCCAGAGCGTCACCAAGGCGAGCGTGCCGGTCTTTCTCGCCTCGTCATTCGCCTTCATCGCTCCCATCCAGAGTTCGGTCGCCAACTTCGGCATTCCCGCCACCATGGGGGGATTGTTCGTTGCCGGACTGGTCTATGTGTTGCTGGCGCAGTGCATTCGTCTCAAGGGCGTCGGCATCGTGCATCGTCTGTTGCCTGCCGTGGTGGTGGGGCCTGTCATCATGGTGATCGGACTGGCGCTGGCACCGACCGCCGTTCAGATGGCCACGGGGGAATTCAGTGACACCATTTCTCATGGACAGGCACTGACCCTCTCGCTGGTGAGTCTTGCCGTCACCCTGGTACTGTCGATCTTCGGTCGCGGACTGTGGCGCCTCATCCCGATTCTCGGCGGGATCATCACCGGCTATCTGCTGGGACTGGCCATGGGGGTGATCGACCTGTCGCCTGTGGCGGAGGCGGCGTGGCTGGCCCTGCCAAGCTTCACCGCTCCTACCTTCGAGTTCTCCGCCATCCTGTTCATGATTCCGGTCGCCATCGCGCCGGCCGTGGAGCATATCGGTGACATGGTGGCCATCGGCTCCGTGACGCGTCAGAACTATCTGAAGAAGCCGGGGCTGCATCGGACACTGCTGGGAGATGGCCTGGCCACCAGCGCGGCCTCATTGTTCGGTGGACCGCCCAACACGACATACTCGGAAGTGACGGGCGCCGTCATGCTGACGCGCAATTTCAATCCGCGTGTCATGACCGTCGCGGCCTGCGTGGCCATCTCGCTTGCCTTCATCGGCAAGGTGGGGGCGGTACTGCAGACGATTCCCTCCCCTGTCATGGGTGGCATCATGTGCTTGCTGTTCGGGTCGATCGCCGTGGTGGGGATGAACACCCTGGTGCGTGCCGGTGACTCGCTTACCGCGCCGCGCAATCTGGTGATCGCATCCTTGATTCTGGTCTTCGGGATTGGCGGCATGCAGGTCGGTGGTGGCCAGTTCACGCTGCAGGGCGTCAGCCTGGCGGCCATTCTGGGGATCGTGCTCAATCTGGTGCTGCCCCCGGCGAAAGAGGGGGAGTGAACCCTCACGGCCTGTCGAGTGAGCGGATGCCCAGGTGAATCGCGGTTCTGATGAATGCCCCTCTTTCGTGTCGCGGTACTGACAGGAAAGAGGGGCATTCTTGATTGATGCGTGGCTCGCTGGGAAGAAAGGGGGCTCCTTCGGTTTATCCCGCGCTGGCGATGCATGACCAGTGACAGGCTGTCAGGCTTTCCTCGTCCAGTGGTTCAGACCCATCAGCATCTTGCGCCTGGGCATGGTGGAGTCGGTAGCGCTCTCCGGCCTGCAGCCGCACGGCATCTCCGGATCTGAGGTGGATATCGAGCGCTTCTGCCGGCAGCTCGATGCGCAGTCGCCCGCGGGTGACGAGCAAGAGGCTGTCATGGCTTGCCTGCAGGCTGACGCTGTCCTGGTCTTCAAGCCTCCCCAGCGTGACCTGCGGTTTCTGACGACGCTGTTCTGAGGCATCAGGCCAGTCGGGAATCTTGCGCAGTCGCGTGTCAGCGGGGCTTTCCTCGCATGGTGCATGCTCCTCACGGCGCAGCACTCGCGCAGGCGCCTCGGGGATCTCGTCGCTGAAGAAGTGACTGAGCGAGACGGGGAAGACATCGAGTATCTTGTTGAGCGAGCTGACAGAGGGGCTGACGGCATCCTGTTCGACCTGGGAAATGGTCGAGTTGGTGACGTTGGCGCGCTTGGCGAGTTCGCGTTGAGACAGGCCGTGGCGGGTGCGCAGGATGCGCAGGCGCTGGCCAAGCGTCGGCGACGTGTTCGCGTGACGGGCTTGTGGCTCATCGGGGGATGCCGTCGAGGTCTGGCGGGCTGGAGAGGGAGTCGAATTGGCCGATGGCATATGGCAAAGGCTCCGGTCAGTGGATGGCAGGGCAGGGGGATCAACTGGCACGGCTGCTGCCACCGGCGCTCAGGGTCTCGAGCAGGTGTCGGCCCTGGTTGTCTTCGTGGTGACGCCGCGCGATACAAGGCAGCCACAGGCAGAAGGTCGCGCCGCCCCCGGGCGTCTCTTCCAGCCACAGTCGTCCGCCCAGTTGCGTGATCAACCCGGACGAGACCGACAGACCGATGCCGGAGCCGTTGGCGCGCGTGGTGAAGAAAGGGATGAAGATGCGCTCCCTGAGGTGTTCCGGGACGCCATTGCCGTGATCGATGATCCGGATCTCGATGCCGGCCACGACCTCACCGCCGGGGTCTCCTGTCATCACCGGCGAATGATCCTCCTCCACACCGGCGAGCGTCGCGTCGCGATCGGCGCTGGTGATGCATAGCGTGTCCGGTCCGGGTGCCATCTCGATGGCATTGATGAGCAGGTTGACCAGCACCTGTGTCAGCTGGGCGCGGTCGGCCTCGATCTGACGTGTCGCCGAGAGCTCATGCGTCAATCTGTGTCCGTGATGATCCAGCGCATGGCGTACCAGTACTTCGACGCTATGGATGGCCTCATCTGGATGAATCTGGCTGAGGTTCGGGGGGCTCAGCGTGGTGGGGAGCGTCTCGCCCGGCAGGTCAGGCAACTCTGCCTGTGCGCCGTGGTGGCTCGCCTGATGTGGGTCACGTGCATATTGGCGCAGGTTGTCGACCAGCGCGCGAATCCGTTCCACCTGATGGATGATGGTCGCGATTTCCTCGCGTACGGGGTCTGCCTGGTCGCCGAGAATGACTTCGATCAACTCGACATGCCCGAGGATGACGGCGGCGGGATTGTTGATCTCATGCCCGATGCCTGCCGTGAGTTCCCCGAGTGCTGCCAGCTTCTCGCGGGTCAACAGCTTCGCGCGTGCTTCGCGCAACAGGCGGACATGCTCCTCCAGTGCCTGGCTGCGCTCGCGCAGCGTGTTCGTCTGTGCGCTCAAGTCACGCGTGCGGTCCTCGACCTGGGCTTCCAGGGTATTGGCGGCCGCCTGAATCTCGCTGCGGTGCGCCTCCAGCCGCGCCAGCATGGTATCGAATTCCTGCGCCAGCTCATCCAGCTCATCACCGCGACGCTGTTCGGGGCCAAGCGAGGCAAGCGGCCCGATGCGCAGCCCATCACTGGAGGGTGCATCGCGAACGGCATGCACCACATGGCGTATCTGGCGAATGGGGCGCATCAGGCGCTCGACCCCGCCCCAGACCAGCAGAACTCCCAACAGGCTGACCGCCAGCAGTACCAGGCTGATGTGGACCAATGTCTCCCGGTAGAGTCGCACGTAGGGTGCCTGGGGGTAGCCCGCGTAGATCATGCCGATCCGCTGGCCGTCCAGAGAATCCAGAGGCGCATAGGCGGCAACGAACCAGTCGCGTACCACGAAGGCGCGATTGACGTAGCGCTGCCCCTCACCGATGACCTGACGGGTCACTTCGAGCGAGGCCTGCGTGCCGAGTGCGCGTTCACCGGTGCTGTCAGTCACGTTGGTGGCAATTCGGACATCGTCCAGAAACAGGGTGATGGTGCCTGTGCCATCCAGCGGCAGCGTCCCCGGGCCGTAGAGGAGATCACGGATCTCATCCACCAGGTTGGGGTCACGATTGAGCAGCCGCCCGGCATCAAGCACGCCCACGAGCGTCCCGCGTGCATCCATGATCGGCACCAGCGCGCGCAGCAGCATGCCGCGCGTTTCCTCACGCCGCGCGCTGGGTTGTGCATGAGGTGTCCGGCGCAGGGCCAGGCGGGCCCGCTCTGCCAGCAAGGGGTCGAGGGATGCCAGCGAATCGGCGCTGAGCATGTCGAGGCCATCCAGGCTCTCGCCCTGGCGAAGGCGCGGAACCAGGGCGGCGACGCCGGGCGTCTGTCCGAGCTGCTCCGCTGGCAGCCAGCGGAGCCAATCGGCGTTGAGGGTCTCACGCAACGCCTTCAGACGAGGCGCCAGTGTCTCGGTCGATGGTGAGGTCGAGCCTGGCAGCGTGGTGGACTGGCGCAGGTTGCGGCGCAGGGTTTCCAGGCCGTCACGAAGTCGCTGGTGCTGACGTTGCAGCGTGCGGCTTGCCACATCGAGGTCGCTGCGCACGTTCATGTACAGCTGGCGGTCGGTGTAGGCGGTGGTCCAATAGGCGGTCAGGCCGACCAGCGCCAGCAGCAACAGCAGCAGCGGGGCCAGCGTCAGCACCAGCAAGCGGCGGCGCAGCGAGCCGGCAAGGTAATGGCGCAGGCGCTGGATCATGCAGGGTCATCAGCCGAGCGGTGAGACGAGTCGCGGTCAGGCATGGCGCTCTCGGCCTCGGCGCGCCAGTGGGTCAGCTTGCGATCCAGCGTCTTGCGCGAGATGCCCAGCTGACGTGCGGCAGCGGACTTGTTGTTGGCGTGATGCTCCAGTACTGCACGCAGATGCGCTTGCTCCACACGATCCAGCGACCACACCAGCGGATAGCCGTGTGAAGCCTCGCTGTCGGCCTCCCCCCCCGCATGGGGAGCGGCAGCGTCGCCTGGTGCATCCGAAGCGCCGGGCATCGCGGCATGGCCAGACGTGAGAGAGGTGCCGGAGGCCGGGAGGGCATCGCCGGGCAGGCGGCCCAGCAGCAGCGCGCGCTCGATGACATTCTTCAATTCACGCACGTTGCCGGGCCAGGCATAGCGACACAGGCGCGCAAGGTCGGTGTGATCCCAGGGGACCTCGGGCAGTCCCAGTTCGCGCGACAGCTGTCGAGAGAAATGCAGGGCCAGGGCAGGAATGTCCGCGGGGCGATCCCGCAGTGCCGGCAGCCGCAAGCTGAGCACGTTCAAGCGGTAGTAGAGGTCTTCCCGGAAGCGACCCGCCGCGACCTCCGTCTCGAGCGTGCGATGGGTGGCGGCCACGATGCGCACATCGACGGCCTGCTCCTGCTCACCGCCCACTGGGCGCACGCGTCGGGTTTCCAGTACCCGCAACAGCCTGGACTGCATGGTCAGCGGCATCTCGCCGATTTCATCCAGGAACAGGGTGCCGCCATCGGCGAAGCTGAACAGCCCATCACGTCCGCGGTGGGCGCCGGTGAAGGCCCCCTTGAGGTGACCGAAAAGCTCGCTCTCCAGAAGTTCCGGACTGATGGCGCCACAGTTGACCGGTACGAAGGCACCGCGCCGTCCGGAGAGGCGGTGCAGGTCGCGTGCCGCCAGCTCCTTGCCGGTGCCGGATTCCCCGAGTATCAGCACGGGAGAGGGGGCCGGCGCGACGCGCGCGATGATCTGCGCGAGTTCCTGCATGCCGGGGGTCTCGCCCTGCAGGCTGGCCTCCTCACCCTGGTGGCGTGCATTGTCGCGACGCAGCAGGAAGTTCTCGCGTGCCAGCTGGCGGCGTTCGAGGCAGCGGTCTATCGCGGCGTGCAGCTGTTCGAGGCGGAACGGCTTGATGATGAAATCACTGGCACCTGCGCGCAGGGCACGTACGGCGGTATCGAGATCGGCATAGGCCGTCATGAAGATGACGTCGCTGACCGATGACGGTGACAGGGCCTCCTCCCACTCAAGGCCATCACGTCCCGGCAGGCGGATGTCGAGCAGGATGAGATCAAAATGCAGGCGCGAGCGCAGCGATTCGGCCTGCTCGACGCTTTCGACGGCTTCGATCATCGCGAAGCGGGATGCCAGCGCCTTTTCCAGGTAACGCCGCATGCCCGGCTCGTCATCGACGATCAGGACCGATGCGGTCGGCAAAGCCTGGTCGTGCGTGGCGCGACGCGCCTCCCGTGCGGGAGAGGTGGCGTGGACGGTCATGGCGTTCCTCTATCATGCGTGGCGTGCATCGGGGCGATGGTCATACGGGTATGGCGTGTCAGGGTGGCGTTCGTTCGCTCATTGTCGCGCGGCGCACGGTACTTTATCTAGCCATTCTCTCGATCTCGCCATTCTCTCGGCATTCGCTTTCGCCCGGCGCGGCCACAGTCACCACGGTGTCGGGTGAAGCGAGATCTAGAGGCTCGCGCATGAGGCCATCGTAGCAGCGAGAGTCAGGGCCGCGAGCGGGTGGCCAGCGCGAAGGAACAGTGTATCGTGTCGTCCCGCGCAGGCTCACGGGTGGGTCAAGATGACCCGCTTGTGGCAGGGCGGCGATATCCTGTCAGTATTCTCGCCGGCGCTCACCCGGGCATCCAAGCGTTGCCAGCGGGCCATGTGCAGGACAAGTCACCAAGTGAATGGCGAGAGCGTGGCCTTGCGGGCACGCTGCTTGCAATGTCTTGCCGCGGGGAGATGGCCAGCCACCGCTGGAGGCACATCTCCCTCGTGAATCACCCCGATAATGACACGCCAGGGAGCTACCTCATGCCGCATCGCCACATCCTCTCCGCCCGCCATCTGCTGGGTGCCATCGCCGGTCTGTCTCTCGGCGCGCTGAGCCTGCAACCCGCTCAGGCCGCGGATGACATCATCCGCCTCGCGACCACCACCAGTACCTACAATTCCGGCCTGCTGGACAATCTGTTGCCGGCATACGAACAGGCCAACGATGTCACTGTCCAGGTGATCGCCGTGGGGACCGGCAAGGCATTGCGCATGGGGCAGGATGGCGATGTGGATCTGGTGATGACGCATGCGCCGGGCGCGGAGCGCAAGTTCGTCGATGCCGGGTATGGCATCGAGCCACATGGCGTGATGTACAACGACTTCGTGCTGCTGGGGCCCAAGGCGGATCCGGCCAATGTCGAGGGCATGTCCGACGTGGACGCGGCCCTGGCCAGAATTGCCGAGAGCAATGCCGGCTTCGTGTCACGCGGTGATGACTCCGGGACTCACAAGAAGGAGCTGTCGCTGTGGGCGAGCGCCGATGTCGTCCCCGATTTCTCGGCATACAAGGCCGTGGGGCAGGGGATGGGCAAGGTGCTGAGCATGGCCAGCGAGCTGCAGGATTACACCCTGAGTGACCGCGGCACCTGGCTTGCCATGCAGGACAAGCTCGACCTTTCCGTGCTGGTGGAGGGAGATGCGCGCCTGTTCAATCCCTACCAGGTGATTCTGGTCAACCCGGCCAATCATGAAGGTCTGAACACCGAAGGCGCCCGTGCGCTGGCTCAGTGGCTGATTTCCCGTGAGGGTCAGCAGGCGATCGATGACTTCCGTCTCAAGGGGCAGGCGCTGTTCCATGCCAGCCACGGTGAAACCGGTTTCGATGCCCAGAAGACTGCGGATGGCAGTGGTGCAGGTCAGGCAGCCGGCGGTGAGACTGCCACCCAGCAGGCGGCGCCGCGTTCGTGACGCTCTGGCATACCACGCAGGAGGCCATGGGCCTCCTGCTGAGCATGGACGCCGCACTCTGGGAAATCATCGGCGTCTCTTTCCGGGTCTCGCTGATGGCCATGTTGGTGGCTGTACCGCCGGCTCTGCTGATCGCCTTCGTGCTGGTGCGTTGCGCCTTCCCGGGGCGCTGGCTGTTGATCTCGCTGGTGAATACCCTGATGGCCGTGCCCACCGTGGTGGTGGGGCTGCTGCTGTTCATTCTGCTGTCACGGGCAGGCCCTCTGGGGGATTGGCATCTTCTGTTCACCCAGCCAGCGATGATTCTGGGCCAGATTCTGCTGGCGCTGCCGATATTGGTGGTGATGCTGCATGCGGCACTGGCTGGCGTGGACAGACGTGCCTGGGAAACCGCATTGCAACTGGGGGCATCCCGGCCTGCGGCGTTGTGGCGGCTGGTGATGGAGGCACGCTTCGGGGTGATGGCCGCGTTGGTGGCGGCGTTTGGTAGAATCATCGCGGAAGTGGGTTGCGCCATGATGGTGGGTGGTAACATTGCCGGCTTTACCCGCAACATCACGACCGCGATCGCCCTGGAGACCCTCAAGGGAGAATACGCTCAGGGGGTCGCCCTGGGCATGGTGCTGCTGATATTGGCCCTGGTGCTCAATCTGCTGCTGGGGCTGCTGCGTGGCCGTGGTCAGCTGGCCGTACAGGTCTGAGTGGCGTGCCGTGGATCACCGCATCGCGCAAGTCTGAATTGTCGTCTGGAGTTTCGATGTCCCCCCTCAACTCTTCGCCCTCATCCTCCTCGCCGGGCGAATCTCCCCATGAGGCCATGCTGACCTCGTCGTCAGAACCCGTGCCAGACGCTATGCCAGAACCCGTGGCAGAGTCTGTGCCAGAGCCCCGAACCCTCGCCGAGGAAAGTCTGCTGTGGGTGCGTGACCTGCAGTATCGTCTGCCTGACGCTCCCACGAGCCCTGGCCGCTTGCTGTGGCAGATACCCTCTCTTGAGTGGACGCCAGACCCGAGGCGCGGCTGGGTACATCTGAGCGGAGACAATGGCAGTGGCAAGACCACCTTGCTCAGGGTGCTGGCCGGCATGCAGCCTGCCAGTGGTGGAGAGCTTCGCTGGCAGAAGGGGGCCGCCGGCCAGATACGCTATCTGCACCAGCAACCCTATCTCTTTGATACCAGCGTGGCCGGCAACCTGGTGCTGGCGGCGCGCTGGCAGCCGCAACGGCGCTCTGCCGGCGAGCAGCGCGATCAGGTCGAGGCCATGCTGGAGTGGAGCGGTCTGAGCGAGCATGCCCGTCAGCCGGCACGCTCGCTGTCCGGTGGCGAGCGTGCACGTCTGGCACTGGCGCGCGCTTGGCTGTCGCGTCCTCCCGTCCTGCTGCTGGATGAGCCAGCGGCCAATCTCGACCAGGCCGCCGTGGAGCAGCTGGCCATCCGTCTCGAGCAGATGTCCCAGGCGGGTTGCGCGGTGATTCTGTCCTCGCATCAGGACAACGCGCTGAGTCATGGCTGTACGGCACGCTGGACGTTGGCGGAAGCTAGCCTGCACACTGAGCGCATGCCTGGTTGAGCCCGACACGGAGAAGGTATCGTCGGTTCCCGTGTCTTGCGTGATCAGAGGAATTTTCTCGCGCGTCCGCCGCGCCTGCATCGAGACCCTCTCGCATGTCCAGACCCCACTCTGATGCCAACTCCGGCCCCTCTCGTGATGGCCAAACCAATCCCGGCGTGACACCTCTGCCGGCCAGTGGTGAACAGCTGGCGGCCTCGCTGACGCCGGCCAACATCACCGGTGTGATCCTGGCAGGCGGCCAGGCCCGGCGCATGGGCGGTGTCGACAAGGGACTGGTCATGCTCAATGAGGTGCCCTTGATCGCGCATGTGCTGGCACGCCTCACGCCCCAGGTCGGTGAGCTGCTGATCAATGCCAATCGCTCGCATCAGGAATATGCCGCCTATGGTCATCCGTTGGTGGAAGACCGTGAGGCGGGCTATCACGGCCCTCTGATGGGCATGGCCAGTGCGCTGGCCGCCGCGCATACCGAGTGGGTGATGGTGGTGGCCTGCGACGTGCCGCACCTGCCCAATGACCTCGTGGATACCCTGAGCGTGGCGCTGATAGATCACGCCAACGGTGACAGGCTGGCCGGCTACCGTGTGCAGGGGGATGACACCTCGGCTGAGCCGGCGCTGCTGGCGGTGGCCGCCGATGACGAGCGCTATCACCCCGTCATCTGCCTCCTGCACCGTGGCCTTTTGCCATCACTGGAAGCCGCCCTGGCGGCAGGTGAGCGCAAGATCGACCGCTGGTTCGCGCAACATGTCTGGCTGACGGTGCAAGCGGGCAAGGCCGAAGACTTCGCCAATCTCAATACGCTGGATGAGTGCAGAGCGATGGAATCCGGCCCCCGCTGAGACTGCCCGCATCGATTGCCATTGCGGCGCGGCCGCTGCCGAGCCTGAGCCTGAGCCGCAGGACATTCAAGGCGTGTCATCCGACCCCACTCCGCTGGCCAGTCGAGTCATAATGATCCACGGTCAGTGCTCACCTGCCGTACATGTTGGAATTCAGCGGCGTATTGTCCTGCCGCGGCAGGCATGCCTGGCCTTGGACTTGCAGATTTACAGGCAAGCCTGTTGCGGCAGGCCACCCTTTTTTCATCATGTCGCCAGCGCTCCTCATGAGCGGCGCTGAGAGAAAAGGGCCCGACATGTGGGTCGATGCCATCAGAATCATCGAATCGTATCGGCCATCACGTCGTGAGCACGCCGGAAACCTCAAGAGAATCGTCATGCCCGAGTTGCCCACTGATGCCATGGGGCGCGAAGCGTCCACTGTCTCTCATTCTTGCTCTTCCGCTGATACCGGCGGCGGGGCGATGTCACCCGGTTGGGCGGCGAGACTTGCCGCCTCGGCCTGTCCGCTGTTGGGCATCGCCGCCTGGAGCGGCACGGGCAAGACCACCTTGCTGGAACAGTTGCTGCCGGCCTTGCGTGAGCGTGGTCTGCGAGTCGCCGTCATCAAGCACGCTCATCATGCCTTTGATGTGGATACGCCGGGCAAGGACAGTCATCGCCTGCGCTCGGCGGGGGCAACTCCCATGCTGGTTGCCTCTGCCCGGCGCTTTGCGCTGATGATGGAGACGCCCGATCAAGAGGAGGCGGATCTGGAGCAGCTTGTCGCGCAGCTCGATGGGCTGGCGGTGGATCTGATTCTCGTCGAGGGGTTCAAGCAGTGGCCATTGCCCAAGCTTGAGCTGCATCGCGCGGCCGTCGGCAAGCCGCTGCGGGCCTTGCATGACCCCTGGATACGGGCACTTGCCGTGCCGGGTCCAATGGATGAGCCAGTTGATGAGCCCGATGGCGAATTCCCGGTGGCGCTTCCCGCGGATCTGACGCGGCTGGATCTCGATGATATCGATGCCTTGGCGGCCTGGGTGGCGGCCTGGCCGGTGCAATGGCGATTGAATGGCGGCCAGCCCCGTCAGGAGGCGGCCTCTTGAGTCTGTCGTGCTTTGACCCAAGATTCGGTGAGCGGATGCTGAGTGTCGACGAGGCGCTTGCAGTGCTGGGAGGCAGTCTGGCGAAGCTCGCGGCGACACGGCCCACTCAGCGCGTGCCACTCGCCCAGGCCGTCGGACATGTTCTGGCTGAGCCGGTGATATCGCCATTGGACGTGCCTGCCCAGACAAATGCCGCGATGGACGGTATCGCGCTGGCCCACGCGTCGCTGGCTGCCGGCGCGCTGGATGAGGGGGATCGATGCCAGCTCCGAGTCATCGGCAGCTCGCTGGCAGGGCACCCCTGGACGGGGCGTGCCCTGGCTCCGGGGGAGGCATTGCGCATCACGACCGGTGCGGCCATGCCGGCGGGTGCTGACAGTGTGGTCATGCAGGAGCAGCTCGACTATTTCACGCCCGACGCCTCGCCTGATTCAATGCTTGATGCCGATAGCCAGGCGGGTGACGCCGAGACTGCCGAGCAGGTCGTGATTGACGGCGCCAGCAGCGTTCGCGCAGGGCAGAATGTGCGTCAGGCCGGCGAGGATATCGCCCGTGGTAGTGACGTGATCTCGGCGGGGCAATGGCTGTCGCCGGCGGCCATCGGGGTACTTGCATCGCTGGGACTGGCCGAACTCACCGTTCATCGTCCGCTGCGTGTAGCGATCTTCTCGACCGGTGATGAAGTGACGGCGCCGGGAGAGCCCTTGCCGGCCGGCGGCATCTATGATGCCAACCGTTTCAGCCTCACGGCTGCCTTGCATGCCGAGGGAGTCGAGGTGCTGGATCTCGGCATTCTGCGTGACCAGCGCGAGGCGTTGAGCATTGCCCTGCGAGATGCCGCGGCGCGGGCGGATCTGGTGATCACTTCCGGCGGCGTGTCGGTCGGCGAGGCAGATCATGTGCGCAGCGCGCTGGAGGCCTGTGGCCAGCTGGCGCTGTGGCGGATTGCCATGCGTCCCGGGCGCCCTCTGGCCTTTGGCGCACTGGCGGCAGAGGAAGGCCGGCAGGTGCCGTTCTTCGGTCTGCCCGGCAATCCGGTCGCCACCATGGTGACCTATCTGCAGTTCGTGCTGCCGGCGTTGCGCATGCTGGGGGGGCTGGGTCCGCTGAGCCCGGCACCGGCAGACCACTCGGAGACCCTGGCATGCTGGCAGTCACCGCGTCTGCAGATGGTGGCAGGCGAGACGCTGCGCTCACGGCCTGAACGAGTCGATTATCATCGCGGCCGGGTGACGCTCGATGACCAGGGGCGTCAGGTCGTGACTACTACTGGCCGCCAGGGATCGGGGATTCTGACTTCGATGCTGGCCGCGCAGTGTCTGATCGAGATCCCGGCAGGCTGCGCCTCCCTCCAGGCCGGCGACCCGGTCATGGTGCAATGGCTGGGGACGCGTGGCCTGTCCTGATGGCCTGCCAGGCCGAGCGATCGAACGCGGAGTTCGGCGGGTCGTCCGACATCCTCGGTCCGCCGACAGACCAAGAAACAGGATCTACCGGGCTGTCGTGACGACCGCCCATGCTTACAGAGGTAACCGCCACCCCCGGCGGACCTGATACGGATACGAGACAGCTAATGAGCCTTACCCATCTCAACGCCCGCGGCGAAGCCCATATGGTCGATGTCGCGGACAAGCAGGAAACCCGGCGCGAGGCCCGTGCCAGTGCGCGGGTCAGCATGCTGCCTGCCACGCTGGCCTTGTTGGCGGAGGGCGGCCTGCCCAAGGGAGATGTGCTGGCCACGGCGCGTATCGCCGGCATCCAGGCAGCCAAGCGCACCCATGAGCTGATCCCGCTCTGCCATGCCTTGATGCTCTCCAAGGTCACGGTCGATTTCACGCTGGATGAAGTGAACAGCTGTGTCGAGATACAGGTGTTCTGTCGCCTCAACGGCCGCACAGGTGTCGAGATGGAAGCGCTGACGGCTGCCTCCGTGGCAGCACTGACCCTGTATGACATGTGCAAGGCGGTGGATAAGGGCATCGTGATCGGCGACATCCAGCTGGAAACCAAGACAGGTGGCAAGAGCGGTGACTGGCAGCGTGAGGCCATGCAGGAGGAGGCGCCAGCCCCGACGGGAGTGCCGGCCGCCCTGGCAGTCGCATCCGAGGACGTGTCGCCTGTCACGGCGGTGAACGGCAATCTGCGCATCCTGTTTCTGGCCGAGCTGCGTGAGCGTCTCGACCTTGAGTCACTCTCGCTCAACCCTGCCACCCTGGCCGATGCCACGGTTGGTGGGCTCAAGCGCACCCTGGCACTGCGTGATCCGCAGCTGGAAGCGCTCAATGACTCGCGCGTGCTGTGCGCCGTGAACCAGGACATGGTGCGTGATGATCATCCTCTGAAGGCCGGTGATGAAGTCGCTTTCTTCCCGCCCGTCACGGGAGGCTGAGATGACGACACCCCTTGCGACTGCCGATCGGGCCTTTTCGGTCAGCATCCAGTCAGCGGATTTCGATATTCGCGCCGAGCAGGCGGCCCTGACCCATGCTCGGGGGGATATCGGTGCGGTGGTGACCTTTACCGGGCTGGTGCGTGATTTCAATGAACGCCCCGATGTCCAGGCACTGACACTGGAGCATTATCCCGGCATGACGGAGCGCAGCTTGCAGGCGTTGCTGGTGGAAGCGCAGGAACGTTTCGCGCTGACAGGGGCGCGTATCATCCATCGCATCGGGCGCCTGGCGCCCATGGACAATATCGTGCTGGTGCTGGTGGCGAGCGCGCATCGTCAGGCCGCCTTTGCCGGTTGTGACTTTCTGATGGACAACCTCAAGTCGCGTGCGCCTTTCTGGAAAAAGGAGCATACCGCCTCTGGCGATTACTGGGTGCAGGAGCGCTCCAGTGATCGCGATGCTCTGGAGCGCTGGCACTCTTCGGCAGAAGGCGCTCGGACACACTCTGCCAAGCAGGATTCCCTGACTCCTGTGACACCTCAGACCCTGGGAGATGGTTGATGGAAACCCTGGTCGATGATTTCGGGCGTCGCATTCGCTATGTGCGTCTCTCCGTGACGGATCGCTGTGACTTTCGCTGTGTCTATTGCATGAGCGAGGAGATGACATTTCTACCGCGGGACGAGGTATTGAGTCTCGAGGAAATCGCCCTGCTGGCACGCGCCTTCGTGGAGCTTGGGGTCGAAAAGATTCGCCTGACCGGTGGTGAGCCATTGGTCAGACGCGATATCGGTACTCTGGTGGAAGATATCGGCGCGCTTGACGGGCTGAAGGATTTCTCCATGACCACCAATGGGGCGGGCCTGGTCAAGCATGCCGCTCGTCTCAAGGCCGCCGGCATGCAGCGCCTCAACATCAGTCTTGATTCTCTGGATTCTGAGCGCTTCAAGGCCCTGACGCGTACGGGGGATCTCGACAAGGTGATCGCCGGTATCCGGGCCGCGCGGGCAGAAGGCTTTCGCATCAAGCTCAATGCTGTCGTGCTCAAGGGGCGCAATGATCATGAGGTCGTTTCTCTGGTCGACTTCGCGCGCCAGGAAGGGCTGGATATCAGCTTCATCGAGGAAATGCCGCTTGGGCAGGTGTCCGATCACGGGCGTGAGGAGACGTTCTGTTCCAGCGATGAAGTGCAGGCACGGATAGAGGAGCATCACGCGCTCATACCGACGCTGGAAGACAGTCTGGGACCGGCCCGGTATTTCCGCATGGCAGACAGTGAAACGCGCGTAGGCTTCATCTCGCCGCACAGTCATAACTTCTGCTCGACCTGCAATCGTGTTCGAGTGACGGTAGAAGGGCGTCTGCTGCTATGTCTGGGCAATGAGCACTCGCTGGATCTGCGTGCCATCATGCGCCGCGACCCCGGCAATATCGAACCTCTCAAGGCGGCCATCATCGAGGCGATGCATCTCAAGCCGGAGCGTCACCACTTCACGACCGATGGTGATGTCCAGATCGTCCGCTTCATGAACATGACCGGTGGCTGACGAAATCGCCATCTGAATCTCTTGGCTGGCTTTGGATATCCACTCGACAACACGATGAACCTTCACAAGAACCCTGCCTTCGAGCAGGGTTCTTGTTGGGCGGTGCTGTGGCAACACTGCCTTGCTTTTGACAAGGCTTGTCAGCTTTCAATTAAGGCTTATACTTTGCTGCAACATCCAATCAACTATCGTGTCCCTCATTGGATTCCAGTTTCGCCCGCATGGTGGAGGTAGCAAGATGACCGCAGAATCCCTGGAAAAGATCGCTCGCAACAAGAATGTCGCACGTGCAGCGGCACGCCAGTTGTCCATGGAACAACTGCACAAGCTTTCTGAAGTCATCAATGAAGTCATTGAGCAGAAAGCCGAGGAAGATGAACAGCGTCGCGAAGAAGAAATCGCCAAGGAGCGCAAGCTTGCCGAGATTCGTGATGCGATGATCGAAGCGGGTCTTTCCGTCGATGATCTGGTCAGTGACCAACCGAAGCGTCGCGGTCGTCCGCCGAAGAACAAGTCAGCACAGTAAGCGTTGCCCGGCACGGGGCCCCAGTGGATGAGGTGGATCACACTGGCGGTCATGACGGTAGAGTGGGACGTCTCTGCTGATGGATGTTCCAGCGTGCATTCAGGCATGAAAAAGCCCGATCGGTATTTTTCCGATCGGGCTTTTTCATGCTTCAAGGCAGGTGAAAGGCCGGGGGAATCGCAGTAGCCTGACAGGCTTGCCTGTCATGGCGTCTTCAGCTGTCACCCATGGTCATCACATGCAGAAAGAGCACCGGCTCGTGACGCAGATGATTGCGTAGCCAGCGATTGATTCTGCTGTTCAATTGCTGTTTCACGGTGTCGATGTCGGTGGTCTCGAGTCCGGCCAGGGTGTCATCGAGCCACTCGGCGAAGCTGTCTTCATCCAGTCTGGCCGTACCACTGACGTCCAGCATCAGGCGGCCGATACGCACCCAACCGGCTTCCTGCAGCGTCAGGGGCAAGGCGAGCGATACGCTGCCATGGCGTCCGAGACGCGCTCGTGCACGACGGTCCATCGAGTCAAGTGGCCGCACCTTGTCGTGCTCGATGATCCGCTCCTGCAACGTCAGACGCTTTTCCACGGACAGCCCCTGAGCATCGAGACGAATCACGTCACCATTGACGGGAATCAGCGGTGCCTCGATGCCCAGGGACTGTGCTACCTGGGTGTGCGCCAGCTGGTGACGGTATTCGCCGTGCACCGGCAGCAACCGCGTGGGTTTCAGCCAGCCGTAGAAGGTGCGCAGCTCCTCTTGGGCGGGATGGCCTGAGGCATGCAGATCCGGGAACTGCTTCTCTTCCATGATGCCGACGCCCAGGCGAGTCAGGGCATTGTGCAGCTTGCCGATCGCCAGTTCATTGCCGGGAATGGCCTTGGAGGAGAAGATGACCGTGTCGCCCGCCGCCAGCTCGAAATCAGGGTGGCGCGAGTTGGCCAGGCGTGAGAGTGCCGCCCGTGGCTCGCCCTGGCTGCCGGTCGCGATCACCATCACCTCTTCCGGCGGCAGATAGCCCAGGTCCTTTACCGGCACCAGCGGCGGGAAATCTTCCAGATAGCCCAGTCCGCGCGCCACCCGCACCATGCGTTCCATCGAGCGGCCCAGCAGCGTGACCCGACGGCCATTGCGAGCCGCCGCACGACCCAGTGCCAGGATGCGCGCCAGATTGCTCGCGAAGCAGGTCACCACGACCCGCCCACGGCAGCCGGCCAGCGTCTTCTCCAGTGCACGCGCCACCTCGCCTTCACTGCGTGAGTGGCCGGGCAGAGGGGCATTGGTGGAGTCGCCGACCACGAGATCGACCGGCGCCAGCGCCTGATAGCGCTCCGGGTCAGTGGGCTCACCGATCAGCGGCTCCGGGTCCAGCTTCCAGTCACCGGTGTGCATCACGCGATATTCCGGCGTGACGATCAGCAGCGAGCAGCTCTCGGGAATCGAGTGGGTCAACGGCAGCAGGCGCAAGGCGAAGGGCCCGGACTCGAAGCCTTCATCGACCTCGATGATCTGCAGGCTGGACGTCTCGAGTTCGCGTTCCGCGAACTTGGCCCGCAGCAGGCCCGCGGCCAGTGGTGTGGCGATGATCGGACAGCGCCATTTCGGCCACAGCCAGGCAACGGCACCGATATGGTCTTCGTGACCATGGGTAATCACCAGCATCTCCGGGCAGATGCCCAGGCTTGCCAGCGATTCGGTGTCGGGTACCTGCAAGGGGCCTTCAGGAAGATCCTGGCGAATCATCATGCCGCAATCCACGGCGATCCAGTGATCCTGGTAACCATATAGCGTCAGATTCATGCCGATCTCGCCACAGCCGCCCAGCGGCAGAAGATGCAGCGGTGGACGTTGTCTCTGACGGACTTGAACGCGGGGTTTCAACATGGATGTCATGCCATCAGTAAAATGTCACTCAACTATACGGGAATCCCGCAAAGCGCCACAAATGACGGCACTTCTCGCCGGCCACCCCGAGGGGCGAAACCGAGGTCGAATTGACAATTCATTCACTCTCGTTGAAGGGCGCTGCTTCGTCGCGTGTGATCGGCTACAATGGCGCACCTTTTGCCGGGAGCCATGGCGTCGATGCACGGACTCCCGAGCGTGTCGGTAGTCGTTACCGGCTGAATATCATTCCCCGCTTTCACAATGGTTGAACATACGATGTCACACGCCTATCGCCTGGTGGTGTCCTGCCCTGATCAGGTGGGAATTGTTGCCCGAGTCTCTACCTTCATCGCCGAGCAAGGCGGTTGGATCACCGAAGCCAATCAGCATTCCGATCTGGGTGCGGGTCGATTCTTCATGCGCTATGAGATCAACCCCGAGTCCATCGGCCTCAGCGCCGCTGAACTCAGCAAGCGCTTCGCGCCGATCGGGGAAGAGTTCGGGATGGAGTGGCGGGTGCATGACACGGCTGCTCGCAAGCGGGTCGTGCTGATGGTGTCCAAGGATTCCCATTGCCTGGTGGACCTGTTGCACCGCTGGCAGTCGGGGGATCTGGAATGCGATATCCCCTGTGTCATCTCCAATCACGAAGACATGCGCTCACTGGTCGAATGGCACGGCATTCCGTTCCACCATGTGCCGGTGGACAAGAATGACAAGGCGCCGGCATTTGCCGAGGTCGAACGACTGGTGGAAGAGGCCGAGGCCGACAGCATCGTGCTGGCGCGTTACATGCAGATCATCCCGCCGAGCCTCTGCGAGCGCTATGCCGGCCGCCTGATCAACATCCACCACAGCTTCCTGCCGTCCTTCATCGGTGCCAAGCCGTACCATCAGGCCTTCGGCCGCGGCGTGAAGCTGATCGGCGCTACCTGTCACTACGTGACCGAGGAGCTGGATGCCGGCCCGATCATCGAGCAGGACATCCATCGAGTCACCCATTGCCACACCGCGGAAGACCTGGTGCGCATCGGGCGTGACGTGGAGCAGAAGGTACTGTCGCGTGGCCTGCGCTGGCACCTGGAAGACCGCGTGCTGATCCACGGCAACAAGACCATCGTCTTTGCCTGATCCGCGCTCTGGGCTGACTGCCTGAGCCAAGCGGCTGAACCGAGACCGGCACCTGAAAGGGTGCCGGTCTTCTTGTTTCCTGCACCTGCCCGCAGGACGGCGTGGCGCAGGTGCCTGTCATGGGTTGCGAGAGGTGACAGGCGGAGTATTCAGCTCCCGTGCCAGCCAGTCGGCGAGGGCTTTTGCATGAGGGTGTCGTGCCCGTGTGCGACCGCTCTCGGGCAGCGTCAGCGTCAGGCAGGCGCGTGTCTCGACGAAGCCCCACGGCGCGATAAGGCGTCTGCTGCGCAGGTCCTCCTCGACCAGATAATCCGGCGTGATGCCCACGCCCAATCCCACCAGCGTCGCTTCCAACAGATAGTTGAGGTGCTCGAAGCCTTGCGCGTAGTGCAGTTGATCGCTGGACAGGCCCTGGCGTGAGCACCAGTCCGGCCAGGCCTGCGGGCGCGAGCGGGTGTGCAGCAGCGGCAAGGTCAGAAGAGTCTGTGGTGCGGGAGTCGCGGTGGTCTCGCCCAGCCAGTCAGTGTCCGGACGCAGCACCGGGCCGATGCGCTCCGTGCCGAGAATTCGCGTTTCCTGATGCTCAGCCTGGGTGAAGGGGGGAGTCTGAAAGCGCAGCACGCCATCCACGCCAGAGCGCAGGCCTTCGTTGTCGTCACTGGCAGTCAGATGCAGTTCAAGCTCCGGAAGGGCTGCCTTGAGTGCACCCAGCCGCGGAATGAACCAGCGGGCGAGGAAGGAGCCCGGGCAGCTGAGCACGAAGGGCGCGCGGGCATCACTGCGGGAAAGGTCCGCACAGACCCGTGCCAGGCCGCTCAAGTGATGGCGTGTGGCGGCCGCCAGCTCATGACCCGCCGGCGTCAGCTTCAGCCCGCGGCCAGCACGGTCGAACAGCTGTGTCCCCAGCGTTTCCTCAAGCTGGCGAATCTGACGACTGACGGCGCCGTGGGTCACGTGCAGCGCCTCGGCGGCACGCGACGCGCTCTCGAAGCGAGCCGCCACATCGAAGGCGCGCAAGGCATTCAGCGAGGGCAATGCCTCCAGAGAGGCGGGAGAGGATGAATCGGGCGGAGTCAGGCGGGCCATCGGATGTCTCCTGCTGAGTGTCCTGTGAGATAAACTCACACATCTTGGCGAATATATCGTTTTTCATCCCGCGTGCCGAGCGCTAGGATGGTCAGCATACTGTCGGGTGCACCACGCAGGCCAAGAACGCAGACGCCGCACCAGCGTGCCCCGCCACTGACATGACTTCGAGGAGATTTGCATGAGCCAGTCGACTGCTACCCTGCGTCAAGGCCCGGATGCCAAGGGCTTCTTTGGTGACTTCGGCGGCCGATTCGTCGCCGAGACGCTGATGCCGCTGATTCTGCACCTGCAGCGCGAGTATGAAGCCGCCAAGCAGGATCCGGCCTTCGCCGAGGAACTGGCCGGTCTCTCCGCGGATTATGTCGGGCGTCAGAGCCCGCTGTATTACGCCGAGCGTCTGACTGAGCATCTCGGAGGTGCCAAGGTCTATCTCAAGCGGGAAGATCTGATGCACACCGGCGCTCACAAGATCAACAATGCGCTGGGCCAGGTGCTGCTGGCACGCCGCATGGGCAAGCAGCGCATCATCGCCGAGACCGGTGCCGGCATGCACGGCGTGGCGACGGCCACCGTGGCGGCGCGTTTCGGTCTGGACTGCGTGATCTACATGGGCTCCACCGACATTCACCGTCAGCAGCCCAACGTTCAGCGCATGCAGTTGCTGGGCGCCAAGGTGATCCCGGTCACCGCCGGCGATGGCACCCTGAAGGATGCCATGAACGAGGCGCTGCGTGACTGGGTCACCAACGTCGACGATACCTTCTACATCATCGGTACTGTCGCGGGCCCACATCCGTATCCGCAGCTGGTGCGTGACTTCCAGTCCATCATCGGTCAGGAAACCCGCGTCCAGCTGCAGGAGAAGGAAGGCCGTCTGCCGGACTCGCTGGTCGCCTGCATCGGCGGGGGGTCCAACGCCATGGGGTTGTTCCATCCGTTCCTGGACGAGCAAAGCGTCGAGATCATCGGGGTCGAGGCTGCCGGTGAAGGTCTGGACACGCCGCGCCACGCCGCCAGTCTCAAGGGTGGCCTGCCGGGCGTGCTGCACGGTAACCGCACCTTCCTGCTGCAGGATGACGAGGGGCAGATCGGTGATGCGCACTCCATCTCCGCAGGGCTCGACTATCCGGGTATCGGCCCGGAACACGCCTGGTTGCACGACATCAAGCGTGCCGAGTATGTCGCCGCGACCGACCAGGAAGCACTGGACGCCTTCAAGATGCTGTGTCGCCTGGAAGGCATCATTCCGGCGCTGGAGTCTTCCCACGCGCTGGCGGAAGTCATCAAGCGTGCACCGGGCCTGCCGAAGGACCATCTGATGGTGGTCAATCTGAGCGGCCGCGGTGACAAGGACATGGCCACCGTTACCCATCATCTGGCGGACGAGCTGGGCCTGAATCCTGACGGCGAGTAACGCCGCGCCTGTCGCGCAATGCCCGGCGATGGAGAGGTCAGACGCTGACCGGGTCCATCCGCCCCATGTCTTCTTCGCCTGCAGGTGAATCGCTGCCTGCAGGTCAGCAAATTCGGAGTCTATTGATGAGCACTTCCGCTACTGACACCACTTCCAGCAGCCGTCTTGACCGCCGTTTCGCTGCCGTACGCAGCGAGAATCGCGCAGCGCTGGTGACCTACATCACCGCGGGTGACCCCGGCTATGATGCCAGCCTCGCGACCTTCCTCGGCATGGCCGAGGCCGGTGCCGATGTCATCGAGCTGGGCATGCCGTTCACCGACCCGATGGCCGATGGTCTGGCGATCCAGCATGCCACCCAGCGTGCCCTGAAGGCCGGCCAGACGATGGACCGTACCCTGGCGATGGTCACGGAATTCCGCAAGCAGGATCAGGACACGCCCATCGTGCTGATGGGTTACTACAACCCGATCTATCGTCGCGGTGTGGCCACCTTCCTCGAGCAGGCAAGCCAGGCCGGTGTCGATGGCCTGATCGTGGTCGACCTGCCGCCGGAGCACGACGATGAGCTGTGTGAGCCGGCCAATGCCGCCGGTATCAGCTTCATCCGACTCGCGACACCGACGACTGACAGCGCGCGCCTGCCGGGCGTGCTGGCCAATACCTCAGGCTTCCTCTACTACGTCTCCAGCAATGGCGTGACCGGTGGCGCTGCACCGACGGCCGAGAAGGTCGAGGCCGAAGTGGGCCGTATCCGGGAGCACACCGAGATTCCCGTCGCGGTCGGTTTCGGTATCCGTACCGCAGAGCAGGCGGCGCGTATCGGTCGTTTCGCCGACGGAGTCGTGGTCGGCTCGGCCCTGATCGATCTGCAGGCCAATGCCGAGACACCGGAGCAGGGCACCCAAGCGGTACATGCCTTGACCCGTGAACTGGCGGATGCGCTGAAGACGGCGCGCCACTGAGGGTTCGCTCAGGGGTAGCCAGCTCGCCTCTTCCCCTCGGGTAGTGACACAGCCACGCCTCGACCTCTGGTCGGGGCGTGGCTGTTTTCGTTCGTCTGTTTTCGTTCGGTCGTATCCGTCCGGCTGTGTCATCACGTTGTGCTGTCCTTCGAGCATTGCGCGGGAGGGTCTCGCGCGCTCTCGGATCCCACCACGCCAGAGAAGACCATCCTGCCGCGAAGGCTCGACATGGCAGTGCCTGCCTCGCGCTCGAGGCAGAGGATTCGTGAGATTTCGCCTTCATTCAACGCAGATTGAGGGTTACTTATACTCAAGGACAAGTGACACTTGACCAGCAGGATGAGAGGAGAGTCGGTGCCAAGGCGCCCGGCACTTCAGGAAGGAAAGATCGAGTGCGACCGACATGCTGACTGTGCCAGAAGCCATGAACCTTCAGGCAGCATCGGCAGGGAGATTGAAACGACATGTCCATGAATCCATCAGCGTCCTCCGCCGCGGCCACCTCCGCTGCTTCGGTTGACGGCCTGGAAGGCAGCAATTGCTTGCATCAGCTGTTGCAGCATACTTCCAATGGAGTGTGTGGATACGACCTTCAAGGGCGTGTGCAGTGGGTCAATCCGGCCTTCGAGGAGCTGACGGGATACCGGGCAGAAGACCTGGCCGGTCAGGTGCTCAGTGAATTTCTGACGGGTGAGGATTCCGACAGGACGGTGATCGCCAGAATGCATCAGCAGTGCGAGCTGGGTGAGCCCAGTGACGAGGAGCTGCTCCACCACGATGCGAATGGACGACCGCTGCGCCTTCGTCTGCGCTGCATACCGCTCATGGCCGCCGACGGCACCCTGACCGGTTATCTCGGCGTGCATACCGATGTGACCCAGGCGCATCTGGCGCTGGAGCTCAGCCATTCCCAGCTCAGATTGCTTGAGTCCGTCACGGCTGGCCAGCCGCTGGACAAGACCCTGCTGGACCTGTGTCAGGCCATCGAGGCCGTCGCGACTCGCGTGCGTTCCTCGCTGCTGCTTCTGGATGAGGCAGGTACACGAATCATCGGGGGGAAGGCGCCGAGCCTGCCTCCCAGCTTCATGCAGTTCACCTCCGGCCTGCGTATCGGGGAGGGGGTGGGCACCTGTGGTACGGCGATGTGGCGGCGTGAGCAGGTGCTGACCCCCGCCATCGGCGAGGACCCCGCCTGGGAGGGCTTCCGTCATCATCCCCACGCGCTGGGACTGGATGCCTGTCTCTCCATGCCCATCCTCGATGATGCAGGCAATCCGCTGGGAAGTTTCGCCTTCTATGCCACGTCCGGCGATGTCTTCAACGATAGCCATCTCGGCTTGCTGAAGGTCGCCGTCAACGTGGCTCGATTGGCGATAGAACGCCATCGGCGTGATGAGCAGCTCACCTATCAGGCGCTGCATGATGCATTGACGGGCCTGCCCAATCGTCGGCTGTTGCGTCGCAAGCTCGGAGCCTTCGCGGACCTCGCTCTGGAAGAAACGCGCGTCGGGGCGTTGATGTTCCTGGATCTGGATCATTTCAAGCGTCTGAACGATGTACTGGGGCATGACGCGGGAGATCGTGCCCTGATCCAGATCGCCGCCCGACTGGAGCAGTTGCTGGAGCCGGGCGATGTGCTCGCGCGCCAGGGCGGGGATGAGTTCATCGTGCTGCTGGCGCCTCGCTTCGGTGGCATGGAGGACGCCAGGGCCCGAGCGATGCACGTCGGCGAGGGATTGCTGGCACGTCTGCGGGTACCGGTTGAGCTGGAAGGGCGTGCGCATCAGTTGTCCGGCTCACTGGGCATCACGCTGTATCCGCGTCCGGATGAGGCGGACGAGGGGTATCAGACGCTTTCCGGGGCGGCAGAAGACGAGGGAGACGATTGGGGCCATCTGCTGCACGAGGCGGACATCGCGCTCTATGAGAGCAAGGGGGCCGGGCGTGCACGCATGTGCTTCTTCTCACCGGACATGCGCAATCGCATCATCGCCGCCACCCAGATGGAGCAATCCCTGCGCAGTGCGCTTTCCCGTCAGCATCTGGAAGTCCATCTCCAACCGCAATTCTCCCTGCAGTCGGATGCCTCGCTTGAGCATCAGCTGCCCAGGCTCTGTGGTCTTGAGGCGTTGCTGCGCTGGAATGACCCGCTGCTGGGGAATGTCTCGCCCGCGACCTTCATCCCGATCGCGGAAGAATCAGGGCTGATCGTCGAGCTGGGTCATTGGGTGCTGGGGCAAGCCTGTGCGGTGTTGGAAGACATGGCGATACGCGGACATCAGCTGCCGATCGCGGTGAATGTCAGTCAGGTACAGTTTCGCAGCGCGGAATTCGTGCCGCAGGTCGCAGCCCTGCTCAAGCGCCATGCCTTCGCGCCGGACATGTTGCGCATGGAGATCACCGAGAGCCTGGCGGCGGAAGATGAGGCCGACATGCTGGAGAAGGTCGACCAGCTGGCGGCGCTGGGGCTGACGTTCTCCATCGACGATTTCGGGATCGGCTATTCCAATCTTGCACGCCTGCGCCGCATGCCGCTCAGTGAACTGAAGATCGACCGCAGCTTCATCAAGGATCTGCGTCTCATCGATGACGACGGGCTGGCAGCGCCTGCACCTGGCGAGACTCCCGGACAGGAAGTCTGCCATGCCAACGAGATCGTGCGTGCGATGCTGGTGATGGCGCGTGCCCTGTCGCTGGAAGTGGTGGCAGAGGGAGTGGAGACCTCCGAGCAGTTCGAGGTGCTGCGTCAGCTGGGCTGTCAGCGTGTCCAGGGCTATCTGTTGGGGCGCCCCCGTCCCATGAAGGACGTGCTCGATGAGATCGAAGCCGGAGTGCTCGGCGCATGAGGCCGATGATGCTCTTGCCTGGCGTGAGGAGGGCGGCACGCGCGGGCCGAACGGGTTTATCTTGCCACTTCAATGGCTTATACTGCGCAGCGCTACGCCCCCTTAGCTCAGCTGGATAGAGCGGCCCCCTCCTAAGGGGCAGGTCGCAGGTTCGACTCCTGCAGGGGGCGCCAGCCCTTCATTCATCCCCGCGTCATTCTTTCCTGAATCTCTCGTCACTCTCTGTACAGGGTGTCTTTCTGCTGTCTCTCGCTTGCCTGCCCTCTGGCTTCCGGGTCACGTCCTACGCGCCCATGCGCCAGCAGCTTTCAGGGTGAGCCGGACCCCGGCTTGAGCAGCACGGCGCCTCATGCATGGCACGTCATTTATGATGCCCTGACCTGTTGCCCGGAGAATGGCAGTCGTGCCGGGCGGGGCAGGGCATCTCGTCATTCCATCGCGTTGTGTTCAGTCGCGATGTGCTGCCTCGGCATCCGTTGGCAGGGCCAGAAATTCCTGCATGATACGGGTGTCGCGGAAACGTTCGATCAACTCCGGATCCTCGGCGAGTGACGGCGGGTTCTCGAGCCCTTCGCGGATCTTGGCTGCCAGGCCTTCAATGCTGTTCTCGGAGATCAGCCGCGCCTGATCATGGATCAGCACATTGCGGACCCCACCGGGGACATCCGGCGCGACGCATGGCGTGCCGCAGCACATGCTTTCCACCAGCACGATTCCGAAGGCTTCACTGCGCGAGCTGAGAATGAACAGACGGGCATGCTTCATCCACGGGTAGGGATTGACCCGGCTGCCGATGAGATGGACCCGGTCGCCCACCCCGAGCTCGCGAATCAGGTTCTCCACACTCTCGCGCTTGGGCCCATCGCCGACGATGACCAGGTCTTCCTCGATATCGGCGGCGAGATAGGCCTTGATCAGGACATCCTGACGCTTCACGTCCGACAGGCGACATACCTGCACGACATAGGGACGTGATGGCAGCTCCACGGGCTCATCCGCCATCTGCGCGATGGCATCGAGATCGCAGACGTTGCCGATGGTGGCGAGGCGTCGAGGCGTGACAGCGTGTTGCGAGAGCAGTCGCTCGAGTTGCTCGCGGACATTGTCGGTATTGCAGATGATCTGCTTGTCGGCGTACAGGCGCTTGAGCAGGAATTTCTGACGCCAGCCCTGGCGGATGTCACCGGGCCAGGACACGGTGACCTGCCACAGGCGCGGGTCCTTGAGTGACCAGACCGTCTCGAAGGCGCCCTGGCCGCGCATGATCACCCGGTCGACGGGGCCATGGCGTGTTTCCAGGGTACGGATGAATCGCCGCAGGTAGGCGCCACCGTAATAGCCGCGCCAGACGAATCCAGAGCCCTTGATCAGAGGGTTGAGCACTGCGCGGGTGAAGAGGTCATACACCAGGCCAATGCCGGTCTTGCGGAATGCCTTGTCGAAGTCGATCTGGTGGACATGTACGCCCGGGTCCGGGATGAGTTCGAGTTCACCCTTGAGCACGAGCACATGCACCTCGTGACCTTCGCGGCACAGGACATTGGCCAGATTGACGGTGTTTCGCTGGATCCCGCCGATGTTGAGCTTGCGTACCACAAGCAGGACGCGTTGTTTCATGGTGGCCATCTGTCCGTAAAGATGTGGGATGAGCCATCAACTCCCAGCGGTGCCAGTGACGGAAGACTGCCGGGGATCCGGCGCTCGGTCTGAGGCAAGGGGAGCGGGATGAGCGGAGGGTGCCATGTTACGTGGATTCAATGAGCGGGGGAATGCCACCTTCCCGGCCGGATGTCAGGGCTCTGCGCCGCAGTCTGCTTGCATTCTGGCTTTGATGGAGTAGCCTACCTGCCGCCTTGTCCCGCGCGGCGCCTTTTCGGCGTCTGCACTGCCGACTGTCGTCCAGTCGTGACCTCCGATTCCTTCACGTTCGAGATCCTGTCTGCCATGTCTGATGCTTCCAACCCGCCTGTCCGAGGGGAGTCCCGTGTCCGTCGTGCCACGGCGGATCGTCATTTCGACGGGCTGGCGGAAAAGTTCGAGCGCGGCTTCTATACCACCGAGCGTGGCAGGGTGCGTCTGGCGCTGACTCGCCAGTTGATGGAGGAGCGTTTCGCCCATCTGCCGGCCACCCAGGTGCTCGAGGTCGGGGCCGGACTTGGTCAGATGGCGCACTGGTGGTTGTCGCGTGGCCATCAGCTGACGCTGGTCGAGCCTTCCGGTGAGATGCGTGAGCGCGCCATGCAGCGACTGTCCTCTCCAGAGGAGGATGCGGCCCCGCTGACGCAGGCCACCCTGACAGAGCGCCTGACCTGGGATGGACGTGATCTTCAGGGGTTCGCCGCCGCCACCCACCGACAATGGCCGGTGGTGGTCTGCCATGCCGTTCTTGAGTGGCTGGTCTCTCCGCGTGAAGGGTTTCTGCTGCTGGCACAGCTGCTGGCACCGGGTGGCGTGATGTCATTGAGCGTCTTCAATCGCGACGCGCTGGCATTCTCCAACGTCACCAAGGGCAACTTCGACAAGGTGCTGGACGGGCGGTTGGCCGGATGGGGGACGGGCAAGCGTCTGACGCCCATCTCGCCGCTGCGTGATGTCGAGATTCGCCAGTGGGCCGAGGAGGCCGGGCTTGAGGTGCGCGAGCTGACAGGGCTGCGAGTCTTCCATGATTATCTGCGCTCGCGCGACCCGCTGAGTGAGGGGGACATGCAGAAACTGCTGGCCCTCGAGTGCCAGCACTGGCGCACGCCCCCCTTCGTCCATCTCGGACGCTATCTGCACTATGAGCTGGTGCGCCCTGCCTGAGGTGTCACGGCGCAGGCTTCTGCGCCGTCTTGCTGTTCATCATCTGCCGTTTCCTATCTTTTCGGAGTCTTCATGTCTGCTCAAACCCCCGCCTGCCAGTTGCTTGAACGCCAGGACAGTGATTTCCGTGATTGGCTGTGGGTCGCTGCACCGCGTGATGACTGGTGGCTGTCATCGGACCGCCAGCGGCGTGTCTGGGGGCATGACACCGGCATCGTGAATGCCGCGCGGGAGGCCGGGCACCGGGTCAGTCATGCGGTGGCCTTTGCCGAAGCCCGCGCGGATACCACGATTGGCGAGGCGGCGGGTGCCTTGCTGTTCTGGCCCAAGGCGCATGCGCTGGGCGAGTGGTGGCTGGTGGCGCTGTGCCATGTATTGCCGGCAGGTACGCCGATCAAGGTGGTGGGCGAGGTCAACGGTGGTATCAAGCGCGCTGAGCGCATCCTCAAGGCACTGGGAATGACGGCCCGCAAGGACGATACCGCGCGTCGTTGCCAGCTGTGGTCATCCGCCACGCGTGAGTTGACGGCCGAACAGGCCGCCAGCAGTGAATCGCCACTGGCAGTGGCTGGAGAATGGACAGAAGGCTGGGGCGAATTCGAGGCGCTGGAGCTGCGCCTGACCAGCCATCCGGGCCTCTACGGCAATGCCAAGCTGGACCCGGGTACCGCGCTGCTGCTGGAGAACCTGCCGACCCGTGGCTACAAGCGGGCGCTGGATATCGGGGCGGGTGACGGCATCATCAGCTGCTGGCTGGCGCGTCACGGTGCGCGCGTGATGGCAGGCGATGTCAGTGCCTTCGCGGTGGAGGCGACCCGGCGCAGTCTGGCGCTCAACGGGCTTGAGGCGGACGTACGCCTGAGCGATGTCTTCGCGGCGTTCGAGGGCGAGCGGTTCGAGGCCATCGTGGCCAATCCGCCGTTCCATCATGAGCGCGATATCGATTACGGACCGGCGGCGCGTCTGATCAGCCAGGCGCCGGATCACCTGGTGCCGGGCGGTACCCTGACGCTGGTGGCCAATGCCTTCCTGCCCTATCCGGATCTGTTGCAGGCGGCCTTCGGCGAATTCGAGGTGCTGGCTGAAACGCGCCAGTTCAAGGTCTATCGTGCACGCAAGGCGCGCTGATCCTCTGTGGACTGATTCCCTGCGACCTGATGCCGAGCCCGCCGCTTACGCCTCCGGCGACTGATAGCGGATGGCCGTGATGATGTAGGTGGTCTCGCCGCCCGGCGCTGCCACGCTCACGTCATCATCCAGCCCCTTGCCCAGCAGTGCCCGGGCGAGGGGGGCATCGACGCTGATCCAGCGGCGAGCGTTGTCGGTCTCATCAGGGCCGACGATGCGTATCTCCATCTCCTCTCCCTGTTCATCCTCCAGCATCACGAAGGCCGCGAAATACACGCGCTCCAGATCCGCGGGCAGGCGGTCGACGATGGTCAGTTCATCCAGACGCTTTTCCAGATAGGCGATCTTGGCGATGGTCTGATTCAGTGCCTTCTTGTTGTAGGTGTAATCCGCATTCTCGCTGCGATCCCCCATGGCGGCGGCCTCGCCCGTCTTGCGCGACAGCTCCGGTCGCCTGACGCGCCTCAGGTGGTCGGCCAGCGCCTTCATCTTCGCGTGGCCCTGCGGGGTGATCACGTTGCTCTTCTTTTCCTGACGCGGATCGGTCTTGGGATCGCGCCAGCGCGTCATGTTACGACCTTGCATGTCTTTCTCCACAGCCTGCGAAAATGAAGGGCAAGCGCCCGCAAAGGGCGCTGTCTTGCGTTGAGGCCTGCGACCAAGGGGGATTGGCGGCAGATTCAAACGTTCGTTACAGTCTTGGCATGCCGTTCACGTTCTCGTGATATCGCCATTGCGGCAATTCGCCAGCACGCCTGCCAGGGCGCAGGTCTCAAGGGGCATTGCCGTATCATCCCGCCAACAATAATGAATTTCAGGGAGCTGTCCATGCCAATCCCGTCATCGCTACGCCGTACTCGTCGCGCCACGCATCGCGTCTACCAGCTGATGCTCTCAGGAGGCATGGCGCTGGGCATCACGCTGGCCGGCATGACCGGCGTCCAGGCCGCCGAAGGAGATGATGCCGTCTTCGGACTCATGAAACGCTGGGCCCAGGTCAACTATCAATCCTCCGGGGACGCTCAGGAAACCGGCATGGAGGCCTTGGGTAAGGAAGTGCGCGCGCTGGCGGACCAATACCCGGACAACGCCCATGTGCTGACCTGGGAGGGTATCATCCTGGCGTCGTGGGCCAAGGCGCGAGGGGGACTGGGGGCGCTGGATCTGGCCAAGGAAGCCAAGGCCACCCTTGAGCAGGCCATCAAGCTCGACCCCCGGGGCGACAATGCCTCTGCCTACGTGACGCTCGGGGCGCTGTATGACAAGGCGCCGGGGTGGCCGGTCGGCTTTGGCGATGATGACAAGGCGGGGGAGGTGCTGCGTCAGGGGCTGGCCGTCAATCCTCAGGGCATGGATACCAATTTCTACTATGCCGACTATCTGGCCTCCGAGGGCAGGAAGGCCGAGGCACTCAAGCATGCACGGCTCGCGCTCAAGGGCCCGGCTCGGCCCAATCGTGAGCTGGCCGATCAGGAGCTGAAGCGCGAGATCAAGGCACTGATCACACGACTGGAGTGAGTGTCGCGCACGCGGCTTCAGGACAACGGTGACCGTTCGGCGGCACTGGACGAGGGGCACTTCCTTCGGACAGTGCCGCTTTCACGTCCAGTGGGCGGGCTGGCCAGCGCAGGGCGAGGTCGGGATAATGCGACTTCAGCCAAGGAGGATGCATGAGCGATACACCAGAGCACGTGGCAGGGCAGCAGGTCTTTGCGCATGGCGATGTCGAACGGGTCGAGACCAGGGTGCTGCAGGACGGTTTCTTTCGCCTGGAGCAGCGCGAGCTTCGCCATCGGCGTTTCAACGGTGGCTGGAGTGATGTGATCCAGCGCGAGGTGCATGTTCGCCATGATGCCGTCGGTGTGCTGCCCTATGACCCGGTGACGGATCGTGTGGTCTTCGTCGAGCAGATCCGGGCCGGCATGCTCGAGGACGAGCGCACCCCCTGGAGTCTGGAGCCCATCGCCGGCCTGGTGGACAAGCAGGAAAGTGCGGCGGAGGTCGCGCGGCGTGAGGCGGTCGAGGAGGCCGGTTGCGAGTTGAAGGAGCTGATCGAGCTCTACCGCTATTACCCCAGCCCCGGCGCCTGCACCGAAGAGGTCACCCTGTTCATCGGGCTATGCGACAGCAGCGGACTGGGCGGGGTGCATGGGCTGGCGGAAGAGAACGAGGATATTCGCGTGCATGTGCTCGATTTCCAGGCGGCCCTGTCGCTTCTGGAGCAGGGCAGGCTTGGCAATGCCATGGCGATCATGGCCATGCAGTGGCTGTTGCGGGAGCGTGCTGCACTGCGGGTGATGCACGCCTGAGACAGCGAAGGCGTTGCTTGGCAATCCCCCGTGGCTCACGCAGGGTTCCTCAACCTGCCCACCAGAACTGCTATTCTAGAGGCTTGCTGCCACCGGCAGGCCGGCAGTCGATCAATGCCTGCGTCAGTGCCGAGCGCCGAAACCCCGCTGCCGGGCGCTCTCACGGCGCTTGATCTGTCGCGCTTTGCCCGCATCATGCCATGCACGATACAGGGTGTGCCCTGCTAGACAGCACGCCAATGTTCTGAGATTCGCAAGGAGTTTGCCCATGCAGGTCAAGAAAGCCTATGTGGCCGACCTAAAAGCACTCCATGCCGAGTGCGGGTCCAATTATCTGCGCCTCACGCGCATCCTCGGCAAGGCCGAGGCAGGTGACAGCTTCGCCTTTCCCTTGGCGGGCAATCAGGGCCACTTCGGTACTCTGTTGCTCGAGGTGGTCGAGTGCGCGCCCTATACCACCATGGTCACGGTTGCCCAGACTGGCGTGCTGGATCACATCATCGATTCCCCGCGGATGAGCGTGCATCTCTATCACGATGTACGCATGGCCGAAGTCACCGACTTCCAACGTCAACGGCATTTCTCGGGGCGCAACCGCTATCCGAACCCTCGCATGCACCAGCCGGATGAAAAGCTTCAGCTCAATCGTTTCCTCGGCGAGTGGTTGAGCCATGCTCAGGCTTTCGGGCAAGCCGATGTGCCCGAGTTGCCATGACGAGGCTGCCATGACGAGGTTCTCGTGACGAGGCTGTCGTGAGGCCCGCCGGGATGGGGGAGTGAGGGCAGCGCCAGCGTCATGGCCAGAAAGAGAATTCGCGTTGCGGATTCCATGCCTGACCGGCTGTCCGCTTGACTGCCTGAAAGAACCGCGATGGCCCGGCCATCGCGGTTCTGTTCTTTTTTCCGCTGTTCGAGAGACCCATGCGACTGATCCAGATAAGTGACTGTCATCTGCGTGCCGACCCTGACGCGCGCTCACGACTGGGCTTCCCCTTGCGTCAGCTGGAGGCCGTGATGGCGCATGCCTCAAGCCTGCGTCCTGATATCCTGCTGGTGACCGGGGATGTCAGCCAGGATGAGAGCCCTGCCTCCTACCGCCTGGCGGGGGAGCTGTTCGATGCCCTGGGGTGTCCGTGGTTCTGGTTCGCCGGCAATCATGACCACCCGGATTTCATGCAGGAGCTGCGTCCTTTCCATCAAGAGCTTGATCTTGGTGACTGGCGTCTGCTGTGTCTGGACTCGCGCATCTCTGGACAGGCAGGGGGCGAGCTTGGCCGCGAGCAGCTGGCGGCGCTGTCGCTGTCGCTCGAGGAGGATACGAGGCCGACGCTGCTGGCGATGCATCATCATCCAGTGCCGATCGACTCGGACTGGATGGATCAGCTGGGCCTGGCCGACCGTGATGCCCTGTGGGACACCCTGAGACATCACTCGCAGGTGCGGGCCATCCTGTGCGGCCATATCCATCAGGCTTTCGCCACCCGGCGCCCGAGCGGGCAGGGCAGTGTCGCCGTCTATGGCGTGCCCTCCACGTCAGACCAGTTCGCGCCGCTCAGCCATGATTTCGCCGTCGATGAAGCGGCACGGCCAGGCTTCAGGGTCGTGGATCTCGACGGAGAGCGCCTCGAGACCTGGGTGGAGCGTGTCAGCCTGTGAGCGCCTTCGCGCTCCCGCTCGCGGCGTTTCGCCATCGGCGTGGGGCTGACGTGCCCCGGGGCAGCGGAGGTCATGTATTCATTTTTGATCTTAAAAGATATTTTCTGATTCTTTGACGTTATCAAGGCGGCGCGGGTACCGTATCGGTATCCAGCATGCTCCGTGGGGGGTGAGAGAGTGAGAGTCATCTCGATCGACACGACCCGCGGGCACGCCCACTGATTGTCACGGGCCGCCTTCCAGGGCGACTCCCAGCGCTCACGAGGTTGCCGCACGCGATGCTTACCCCCGAACGTCAGACCCACCTCAACCAGCTCGAGGCCGAGTCCATCCACATCATTCGTGAAGTGGCGGCCGAGTTCTCCAATCCTGTCATGCTCTACTCCATCGGCAAGGACTCCGCCGTGATGCTGCATCTGGCGCGCAAGGCCTTCGCGCCGGGCGTGCCGCCGTTCCCCCTGATGCACGTCAACACCACCTGGAAATTCCAGGAGATGATCAAGTTCCGCGATGAGATGGCCGCGGAAGTCGGCATGGAACTGATCGAGCACATCAATCAGGAAGGCGTCGAGGCGAACATCAACCCGTTCGAGCACGGCAGCGCCAAGTACACCGACATCATGAAGACCCAGTCGCTGAAGCAGGCGCTGGACAAGCATGGTTTCGATGCGGCCTTCGGCGGTGCGCGTCGTGACGAGGAAGCCTCACGCGCCAAGGAACGCGTCTACTCCTTCCGTGACCAGTACCACCGCTGGGACCCCAAGAATCAGCGTCCGGAGCTGTGGAACATCTACAACTCCAAGATCAACAAGGGCGAGTCCATCCGCGTCTTCCCGCTCTCCAACTGGACCGAGCTGGACATCTGGCAGTACATCTACCTCGAGTCCATCAAGATCGTGCCGCTCTACTACTCCGCCGTGCGTCCGGTAGTGAAGCGTGATGGCCTCGACATCATGGTCGATGACGACCGTCTGCCGCTCAAGGAAGGCGAAGTGCCGGAGATGAAGTCCGTGCGCTTCCGCACCCTGGGCTGCTATCCGCTGACCGGCGCCGTGGAATCCACCGCCGCGACCCTGCCGGAAATCATCCAGGAAATGCTGCTGACCCGTACCAGCGAGCGCTCCGGTCGTGCCATCGATCACGATCAGGCAGGCTCCATGGAGAAGAAGAAGCGCGAAGGGTATTTCTAGTCGCCAATTCTCGCTAGGCCCATTGCCTCACGAGGCCCCATCCTGCTGATTCCGCCTCGTGCTTGATGATCTGAACGAACAATTCGCCTGATGAATCGGCTCGCAGCCTCACGAGACACTGGCTCGTGATACTGGCTCGCCAGCTCATCAGGCCCATGACAGCGGCAAGGAGAAGAGTGTGTCCCACGCGTCAGACAAGATTTCCGCGGATATCGAAGCCTACCTGCAAGAACACGAGCGCAAGGACCTGCTGCGCTTCATCACCTGCGGTAGCGTCGATGACGGCAAGTCGACCCTGATCGGTCGTCTGCTGTTCGACTCCAAGCTGATCTATGAAGATCAGCTGGCCTCCATCACCCAGGCCTCCAAGACCAGCGGCACCACCGGTGATGAAGTCGATCTGGCCCTGCTGGTCGATGGCCTGCAGTCCGAGCGCGAGCAGGGCATCACCATCGATGTCGCCTATCGCTTCTTCTCGACCGACAAGCGCAAGTTCATCATCGCCGACACCCCGGGACATGAGCAGTACACCCGCAACATGGCCACCGGTGCCTCGTCCGCGAGCCTGGCGATCATCCTGATCGATGCGCGCTACGGCGTGCAGACCCAGACCCGTCGTCACAGCTTCATCGCCGACCTGCTGGGTATCCAGCACCTGGTGATCGCGGTCAACAAGATGGATCTGGTCGACTACTCCGAGGCGCGCTTCAACGAGATCGTCGCCGAGTATCAGGAATTCGCCGACAAGTTGAATGCACCGGATATCCGCTTCGTGCCGATGTCTGCGCTCAAGGGCGACAACGTCGTCAATCGCAGCCCGTCACTCGACTGGTACACCGTCGATGGTCAGGCCGGACCGTCGCTGCTGGAGGTGCTGGAAACCGTCGAACTGACTCGCGATCAGAACCTCAGCGATCTGCGCTTCCCGGTGCAGTACGTCAATCGTCCCAACCTCGATTTCCGTGGCTATTGCGGCACGCTGGCGGCCGGTGTCGTGCGTCCGGGTGACAGCGTCAAGGTGCTGCCGTCCGGCAAGATCTCGACCATCGAGCGCATCGTCACCTTCGATGGCGACCTCGAGATCGCCTATCCGGGCCAGGCCATCACGCTGACGCTTGACGACGAGATCGACATCTCGCGCGGTGACTGGCTGGTGGCGGCAGACGCCGAACTGCCGCTCTCCAATGCGCTGGAAGCGGATGTCGTCTGGATGCACGAGAAGCCGCTGCAACCGGGCCGTCAGTACGATATCAAGCTGGCGACCCGTGATCTGACCGGGCAGGTCAGTGCCATCGATTACCTCTACGACGTCAACACGCTGGAACATCACGAGGGCGACAGCCTGGCACTGAACGCCATCGGCCGCGTCCAGCTCGAGCTGACCCAGTCGGTGCCGGTGGACGACTACCGTTCAAGCCCGGGCACCGGCAGCTTCATCGTCATCGATCGTCTGAGCAACGTGACCGTCGGCGCGGGCATGATTCGTGGCGTGGGCCGCTCCGGCACGCAGGCAACCACGCAGCAGACCGATTGGGCCGCGTTTGAAGCCGATCTCAACGCGCTGGTACGCAAGCACTTCCCGCACTGGGAAGCCCGCGACGTGCGCGAGCTGCTGGGCCGTGGCAACTGAGTCTTTGCAACAGAGTCTTGGCAACTGAGCCGTGGCAACTGAGCCTTGGCAATATGAGTCGCGGTAACGGAGTCGGGCCGGCACGGTCGACTCCGTCGCATGACCCGATAACAACAACGCTGGACACGCGATAACAACACGGCCTGCTGGATATGAAGCCGGAGAACGCAGAAGCCCCCATGGCCGCAAGGCGATGGGGGCTTTTTGCATGGCGCGGGTCACGTCAGCGCATCAGGCGGCAGCGGCGTCGATGGCGAGCGGTGCGGAGGGGCCGAAGTGCTCGTGATGGCACTGGGTGAGCGGTACGCCGATGCGATTGAGATGCTGGATCATGCTCTGCATGAAGCCATGCGGACCGATCACGAAGGCCTGCAGGGACTCGGCACTGGCACCTGTTGCGGCAATCTGACGTGCCAGCCAGTCGCGCTCGATGATGCCCAGGTGCGCATGCGTCGGCAGAGTGTCAGCCTTCTCGTAGCAGACCTGATAATGCAGCTGCTCGGGATACTGCGCGACCAGTGATTGCAGCGTGGTATCGAAGGCATGTACCTCGGGATTGCGGGCCGCATGCAGATAGATCACCTGACGGCCCGCCGCGAGCGCTGCCTCCAGCAGCGAGAGCATCGGTGTCTGGCCGACGCCGGCAGACAGCAGCAGTACCGGGGCCTCGGGGCTCTGGGGCGCGGCATGCTCGAAGGTCAGCTCGCCGGCCGGCGGCAGCAGATCGATCTCGTCACCCACATTCAGCGCATGCAGATACTGGCTGGACTGGCCGTGGTCTTCACGCTTGATCGAGATACGGCAGAAGTGCTCGTCCGGCGCGTGTGACAGGCTGTAATGACGGTGGATCACGCCCTGCGGCGTCGTCAGGCGCATGCCGATGTACTGGCCCGGCAGGAAGGAGAACATCGGACCTTCCACTGGCGCCAGGTACAGCGAGCGAATCTCGCGGCTCTCGTCCTCCGTGCGCACGATGCGAAAGCGGCGCAGCCCCTGCCAGCCGCCGCGGGTGGCAGCGAAGCTGTCATAGCGGCCCTGCTCGGCGGCGATCAGCACGGCGGCCAGCTCTCCGTAGAGGGCGCCCCAGGCGTCGGCGATCTCCGGCGTGACGGCGTCTCCCAGCACCTCACCGATGGCGGCCATCAGGCACTCGCCGACGATGGGGTAGTGCTCGGGCAGGATATTGAGCGAGACGTGCTTGCTGACCACGGGCGCGAGCAGGCGGTCCACCGCCTCACGCGAGTGGCGTGCGCCGACATAGGCGAGCACGGCGCCGGCCAGTGCACGGGCTTGACCACCACTGGCCTGGTGCGTCTGATTGAACAGCGGCTTCACTTCGGGATAGCGCTCGAACATCAGCGGATAGAAGCGCGCGGTAATGGCGTTGAGGTGCTCGGCGACGACGGGAGCGGTGGCGGCGATCAGGTCTTCCTGGGCGTTGGTCAGCATGGCGATACCTCGTGATGAATGTCGCCATGAAGAGAGCAAGGGCCATGCCAACTCGTCAGGCCAGTATCCATGCGTCCCCGAGAGCGGTGATGTGAAAAACACACGACGCGTGAAGGTGTCAAGATGACATCTTGCGTGTCAGGATGACATCATCTGTCGCCATGACGATGTCTTGCGACACGCCGTCGCGTGAGCCGCGTGCTCATCATCCAGTACCTCGCCCGCCATTTCCGGTTGACTGACGTCAGGAATCCCGCATGCCCGAGACTCCCTTGCCACGCAATGATACGCCCCTTGCCGCCCTGAACGCCTGGCTTGCTGCCTGGTTGACGGAAGAGGAGGGCGGCAAGCGGCGTGCCTTGCCATGGACCCGTCTGCTGGCCGCGATCATGCAGCGTCTGCCCGGAGAGGCCGCGACGCTGATGCGCTATCTGCCGGAGCGTGACGAGTTGCTGCCGCTGGCCACGCATGGGCTACCTGCCGAGGTGCGCGGCCGGCGCTTTGCGTTGTCAGAGCATCCGCGGCTCAAGGCGATTGCCGAGCACACCGGTGTCTATCGCTTCGCGGTGGACAGTGACCTGCCGGACCCCTTCGATGGCCTGCTGGGGGAAGTGCATGGGCCGGATCTGCTGGTGCACGACTGTGCGGGTATCGCGCTGCGCGAAGGGGACAGGTTGCTGGGCGTGATGACCTTCGATGCGCTGACACCCGGCGTGTTGGCCCCGCTGGAAGCGCTGGAGGTACGGCAGGTCGGCGATGCCGAGCTGGCAGACGTCCTGGCGCAGGAGCATCAGGAGCATCAGGAGCTTCATGACCTGCTGACGCTGCCCACCTGCTGTCTGGCGCTGGCATCACGGCTTGAGCGTGGGGCCGCTCCGCTGACCGGCATGGCAGCGCTTGCGCCGGGCATGACACCGCAGGCCCAGAGGACCTGTCCGCAGCGCGGGCCAGCGATGGCGAGACTGGAGGCACAGCTGGAAGCGGTAGCCGATACCGACATGACGGTGCTGGTGACGGGCGAGACCGGGGTGGGCAAGGAGGGCGTGGTCCAGCGGTTGCACGATGCGTCGCGTCGCGCCAGTCGGCCTCTGGTGCGCATCAACTGTGCCGCGCTGGCACCGGAACTGGTCGAGAGTGCGCTGTTCGGGCATCGGCGAGGGGCCTTCTCCGGCGCGTCCCATGATCACCGTGGCCATTTCGTGATGGCCGATGGCGGCACCCTGCTGCTGGACGAGATCGGTGAGCTGCCACTGGCGCTGCAGCCCAAGCTGCTGCGGGTGCTGCAGGAAGGTGAATTGCAGCCGCTGGGCAGCGATCGCGTGGTCAGGGTGGACGTGCGCGTCATCGCGGCGACCAATCGTGATCTCGAGGCCGAAGTCGCCGCCGGGCATTTCCGCGAAGATCTCTACCACCGCCTGAGCGTCTATCCGCTCAGGGTACCGCCGCTGCGTGAGCGCGGACGAGCGGATCTGCTGGCGCTGGCGGGAACCTTTCTCGAGCACAACCGCACGCGCCTCGGGCTTGGCAATCTGCGCCTGACGCCGGCGGCGGAGCGTCTGCTGTGTGACTACCCGTGGCCCGGCAACGTGCGTGAGCTGGAGCACTGCCTGAGTCGTGCCGCCCTGCATGCGCGGCTGGCGCAGGGGGCTCATCCGACGCGCCTGCGCGCCGATGGGCGTCAGCTGGTGGTGATCACGCCGGAGTTGCTGGGGCTGGAGGCGAGTGCCGAGGTGGCGCACGAGCAGGCCGGTGGCATTGCCCTCCACGCCGCACAGGAGGGGCATGGCACGATTCAGGCGGGGAGAGCGAACCCGGCGCTGCGTCATGTCCTGCAGGACATCGATGAAGCGCTGGGGTTGCGTGACGCCACCGAGGCGTTTCAGCGCGAGCACATCTCGCGGGTCTGGCTGGCGAGTGATCGCAACTGGGCAGAGGCCGCGCGCAGGCTCAAGGTCGATCGCGGCAATCTGTATCGACAGGCCCGGCGGTTGGGCATCGTGTGAGGCGAGAGACGAAAACGGCGGTGCTCGATGAGCGCCGCCGCCGGGTGTCGTCTGCCCTGGCGCAGACATCGCTGGGAGAGAAGGTGCTGCGCAGATCAGGCGCGCGTGGCGATCAGCACCGCACGCCGTGGTGCCGGATGGCCTTCACGGGTCAGGCGTGGGTCGTCAGGGTCGAGGAAGTCGCTCAGCGAGTGATAGGTCATCCACTCGGTCGAGCGTTGCTCATCCAGCGTGGTCACCGCTTCATCGACGATGCGCACGTCCTTGAAACCGGCGCGCTCACACCAGTGGGCCAGCGCCCGGGAGGACGGCAGGAAGTAGACATTGGGCATGGCGGCGTAGCGCTCGCCGGGCATCAGTACCGTCGTCACGTCACCTTCCACCACCAAGGTCTCCAGCACCAGTTCGCCGCCGGGGCGCAGGGCATCGCGCAGCTGGAAGAGGTGATCCATCGGCGAGGGGCGATGATAGAGCACCCCCATCGAGAACACGGTGTCGAAGGCGGCCATCTTCGCGGGGACGTCCTCGATGCCCACCGGCAGGAAGTGCAGGTTGCGCCCCTGGGGGTGATCCGCGCCGATGAAGTGACGCACGGCATGGAACTGGCAGTAGAAGCGCGGGGAAGGGTCGATCACCAGCGTGAAGGCGGCACCAGCGCCGACCATGCGCCAGCCGTGGTAACCATTGCCGCCCCCGACATCCAGCACGCGACGGTGAGTGAGATCCGACAGATGCGGCGCGAGGCGCTGCCACTTCCAGTCGGAGCGCCATTCGGTATCGATATGGATCTCGTCGAGCTGATAGGGGCCCTTGCGCCACGGCATCATGGCGCGCAGCAGATTCTCGCTCTGGCGTTGCTGCCCCGTGCTCAGGCCTGTCGGAAAGCATGCACCGACACGGTCGGCATCCAGCTGCACCTCGCGCTCGTCAGGTAGCGTCGGCAGCTTCTCCAGTGCCCCATGCCAGGCCTTGAGGTCAGCATGGCGCTTGCGGTCCAGACCCTTGGCCAGTTGCTCGGGCAGGGCGCCCAGCCAGCGGGCGAAGCCGTCACCGACGGCGCCTGGCTCACAGGCAAGCTCGGTGAAGGCGCGGTAAAGATCACGATCGTAGGGGGAAATGCTCATGCGCTGGGTCGGGTCCGTGCAGGCGTAGCGGTCATTCGGCGGCTTTGAAAGCGACCATCGAGGCAAAGTTCAGGTATTGCAGCCAGGTGTGGCTGCGCGCGAAGCCGGCGCGTGCCAGGCGCGCATGGTGAGTGGCGAGACTGTCGGGCTTCATCACGTCCTCCAGCGCTTCGCGTTTCTGCGAGATCTCGAGGTCGGAGTAGCCGTTGGCGCGCTTGAAGTCGTGATAGCGCTCGATCAACCAGGCGTTCTCGACCGGGTCGTCGCTGATGATCTTCTCGGACAGGATCAACACGCCGCCGGGCTCCAGCGCCGCAAACAGCTTGTCGATCACGGCGTCGCGGTCCTGCGGCGGCAGAAACTGCAGGGTGAAGTTGACCACGATCATCCCGGCAGGCTGGTACTCCAGGGTGCGGATATCGGCTTCACTGACGTTGATGCGATGGTCCGGGAAGGCGTCGGCGAGCTCGCGGCTGGCGCGCTCGACCATCGGCCGGGACAGATCGACGGCTTCGATCTCGATGTCCTGGGCCGCCATCTCACGTGCCAGTGCCATGCTGGCAGCCCCCAGCGAGCAGCCCAGATCATAGACGCGTGCGCCAGGGCGCAGGTGAGCGCGGGCCATCAGCCCCAGCATGGCGATGATCTGACCGTACCCCGGCACCGAACGGCGCAGCATGTCCGGGAAGCAGCTGACGACCTGTTCGTCGAAGGAGAAGCTGGCAACACGGTCAAGGGGTGTCGTAAATATCGCGTCACGGTAAGATGCATCACTCATGGATCAAGGCTTCATCGGGCAGAGGGCCTGGGCGACATGCCATTGGCCGGGGAGCGGCTGGGCTGAGTGCCCTGCTGGGCCCGCCATTCTACGCATTCGAGGTGCCTGACGCACCCGCCGCGGCTTGCCGATGATGCCTCCATCAACCGATTTCTGACCGGGCCACGCAGGGCCGGTCGCGACACTTCAAGGAGAGAGGTGGCCATGTCCACTCCATCGTCTGCACGTTCTGCCCGCCGTAACAGTCAGGCCTGGCAGGCCCTCGCGCGTCATCATCAGGAGCAGATGGCCGATGTGCACCTGAAGGACCTGTTCGCCGAGGATGCGGCGCAAGGGCGCGATCGAGTGACGACCTTCACCCGTTCTGCCGCGGGCCTGCGCCTGGATCTCTCCAAGCAGCGTCTCAAGCAGGAGACCCTGGAGCTGCTGCTGGAGCTGGCGCGGGAAACCGGTGTCGAGCAGGGCATCAAGCGTCTGCTGGCCGGTGAGCACGTCAATCGCTCGGAAGATCGCCCGGCCCTGCACGCGGCCCTGCGTCTGCCACGCTCAGCAAGTCTCGAGGTGGATGGCGAGGATGTGGTACCTGCCATCCACGAGAGCCTCGAGCGGCTCGCCGAGATGGTCGAGACCTTCCATAGCGGGCAGTGGCGTGGCGCCACCGGCAAGCCGATCACCGATGTGGTCAATCTGGGGGTCGGTGGCTCGGACCTGGGGCCGCTGATGGTCTCGAGCGCGCTGAGCGATTGCCGTCCCAAGGGCGTCCATGAGGTCGGCGTGCACTTCGCCTCGACCATGGATGGCTCACAGCTGGCGGACTACCTGCAGTCCTTCAGTCCGGAAACCACCTTGTTCATCCTGTCGTCCAAGTCGTTCTCCACCATCGACACGCTCTCCAATGCGCGCACCGCGCGTGACTGGCTGAAGTCGCGCCTTGACCCGCAAGGCCGTCTGGAAGGACTGATCAATCGCCAGCACTTCATCGGTGCATCCGCCAAGCCGGAGAAGATGAGCGAGTGGGGCATCGCGCCGGAACATCAGCTGCTGTTCTGGGACTGGGTCGGCGGGCGCTACTCGCTGTGGGGCACCATCGGACTGCCCATCGCGCTCAATGTCGGCATGGACAACTTCCGTCGCCTGCTGGCGGGGGCGCATGAGCTGGATGAACATTTCCGCACCGCACCGCTGGAAGACAATCTGCCGGTATTGCTGGCGCTGGCGGGTATCTGGAACAACAACTTCCTCGATATTCGCGCCCACTCCATCCTGCCCTACGACGGCCGCCTGGAATACTTCGCCAGCTACCTCGAGCAGCTGGAAATGGAATCCAACGGCAAGTCGGTCACCAACGATGGCGAGATGGTCGATTACTCCACCTGCCCGGTGCTGTGGGGCCAGCTGGGCCCGAACGCCCAGCATGCCTTCTATCAGCTGCTGCATCAGGGTACCCAGGCAGTGGAATGTGACTTCATCGCGCCGATGCGTCGCTATGACCATGTCGAGGACGCCGAGACCCGTGCCCACCTCAAGGCGCAGCACCGTCTGACACTGGCCAACTGCTTTGCCCAGTCGCGCGTGCTGATGCTGGGCGATGACGCGATACCGGGTGACGAGGCCCAGCCGAATCACAAGCGTTATCGTGGCAATCAGCCCTCGACCACCTTGCTGCTGGAAGCGCTGACGCCGGAAACCCTGGGGGCCCTGATCGCGCTCTACGAGCAGAAGGTCTTCGTCCAGGCCACCATCTGGGACATCAATCCGTTCGATCAGTGGGGCGTGGAGCTGGGCAAGCAGATCGCCACCGCCACGGAAGCGACCATGACCACGGGAGAAGGCTTCGAGCAGCTGGACGCTTCCAGTCGTGCCTTGATCGAGTCCGTGTGGGCCGCCCAGGGGCAGGACCCGCGCTGACGGGGGATCACGCAGGAGATCATCCTCTGTTGATTTATACAGTATTCTCGCTATCCTATATGGGAATCAATCGTTTACACTAGACACCTTGCCGCGAACCGAGCGTGAGCCGTTCGGTTCGCGCGTGTCGGGAGCGCTGATGAGCCGTCCCCATTACCCTGCGCAGGCAGGCGTTGTCGTTCCTCCGGTCAGGGGCGTGTTGTACCTGCATGGTTTCAACTCGGCCAGTTGCTCGCCCAAGGCGCAGTTGATGAAGCGTGCGGCCGCCGAATTCGGTCTGCCCTGCGTCGCGCCTGACATCCCACCGCAGCCCGCTGCCGGGCAGGCGTTGGTGGAGGAGGCCTACCAGGCGCTCTGCGCGCAGTTGGATCTCGACCCGGCTGACCCTGCCTGTGACGACGCCATCGTGGTGATCGGCAGCTCCATGGGTGGCTTTCTGAGCACCTGGCTTGCCGCGCGTGAGGCTGCGCGACTCGATGGACCCCAGGGCTGCGAGCAGAGCGTATGGCGTCAGGGGCCGCGCACGGTATTGATCAACCCAGCCGTGCGCCCGGTCAGGCTCGTCACGGCATGGCTGGGGTCGACCCACGCCAACCCCTATACCGGCGAGTCCTTCACCGTCACCGAAGCATTCGGGCCGGCGCTGGCCGCACTGGAAGCGATCCCCGTCACGCCGCAGCGCACCCTCGTGCTGCTTGCCACGGCGGACGAGACATTGGACGTCAACGATGCCGCAAGCCTCTATCAGGATTGCCGGCTGATCCTCACGCCGGGAGGGGATCATGGATTTGCCAGACTGGCGGAGTACCTGCCTGCCATCATGGCGCATGCCGGCCATCGTCTGGCCCCGTCGCTTGCGACATCCTTCCACGTCGCACCCTGCTAACGTGTCGAGGACGGTTGGGCGTGCGGGCCGGACAGGAAGATGAATCCGTCATCGGATCGTTCGGCCAGCGGCGACTCTCTTCAGAAAATCAGGCAGAGGCATCGCCATCCGTGATGCGTCTGCCGGACGTCAACACCAAGGACACAAGGCTGCGATGAGTCAGTACAGCGCCAGTTCCATCGAGGTTCTCTCCGGCCTCGAACCGGTCCGCAAGCGGCCCGGCATGTATACCGATACCACTCGGCCCAACCACCTGGTCCAGGAAGTCATCGACAACTCCGTCGATGAGGCGCTGGCGGGTCACGCGAAGGAAGTACGCGTGAAGCTGCTGGAAGACGGCGGTATCGAGGTGGCGGATGATGGTCGTGGCATGCCCACTGACATCCACCCCGAGCATGGTGTGACCGGGATCGAGCTGATCCTCACCAAGCTGCACGCGGGGGGCAAGTTCTCCCAGGACAGCTATCGCTTCTCGGGCGGCCTGCACGGCGTGGGGGTCTCGGTGGTCAACGCCCTGTCGACACGCCTTGAGGTGGAAGTCTGCCGTGAGGGTCTGCGTCAGCGCATTGCCTTCGAGAATGGCGAGAAGGTCGAGGAGCTGAGTCAGATCGGTACCGTCGGCAAGCGCAATACCGGCACTCTGGTGCGTTTCTGGCCGGACGAGAGCTACTTCGACAGTCCGCGTCTGGCGATGGCGCGCCTGCGTCACCTGCTGCGCGCCAAGGCGGTATTGTGCCCGGGGCTCAAGGTCGTGCTGACCGAGACGGATGGCAGCGAGACGGCCTGGCATTACGAGGATGGCCTGCGCGACTATCTGCTCGGCGCCACCGATGGTTTCGAGCGACTGCCGGAATCGCCGTTCGTCGGTCATTTCGAGGATGAGGAGCATGGCGTCGACTGGGCCATCCAGTGGCTGCCGGAAGGCGGCGAGCTGGTGCAGGAGCCCTACGTCAATCTGATCCCCACGCCGCTGGGCGGCACCCACGTCAATGGCCTGCGTTCCGGCCTGCTCGAGGCACTCAAGGAATTCTGTGACTACCGCAGTCTGCTGCCGCGTGGCGTCAAGCTGAGTGCGGATGACCTGTGGGAGCGCGCCGCCTTCGTGCTGTCGGTGAAGATGCTCGATCCACAGTTCGCCGGTCAGACCAAGGAGCGCCTGTCCTCGCGCAGTGTCGCGGCCTTCGTCTCCGGCGTGGTCAAGGACGCCTTCTCGCTGTGGCTCAATCATCATGTCGACCAGGCCGAGGCGCTGGCGGAACTGGTGATCTCGGCGGCCCAGCGCCGTCTGAAGAGCGCCAAGAAGGTCGCGCGCAAGAAGGTGACCTCCGGGCCTGCGCTACCGGGCAAGCTCTCGGATTGTTCAAGCTCCGACCCTGCCGACAGTGAGCTGTTTCTGGTCGAGGGGGACTCGGCCGGCGGCAGCGCCAAGCAGGGTCGCAACCGCGAGACCCAGGCGATCCTGCCGCTGCGCGGCAAGATCCTCAATACCTGGGAAGTCGAGTCGCATGACATCTACTCCTCCCAGGAAGTCCACGACATCGCGGTCGCCATCGGGCTGGACCCGGGCTCGGATGATCTCACCAAGCTGCGCTACCACAAGGTCTGCATCCTGGCGGATGCCGACTCCGATGGCCTGCACATCGCCACGCTGCTGTGCGCGCTGTTCGTGCGGCACTTCCCGGCGCTGGTGGATGCCGGGCGCGTCTTCGTCGCCATGCCGCCGCTGTATCGCATCGACCTGGGCAAGGAAGTCCATTACGCCCTGGACGAGAGCGAGAAGGCGCACATCCTCAAGCAGCTCGAGAGCAAGCGTGGCACGCCCAACGTGCAGCGCTTCAAGGGGCTGGGTGAGATGAACCCGCTGCAGCTGCGCGAGACCACCATGGCACCGGACACTCGCCGCCTGGTGCAGCTGACGCGCAGTGCGGATGACGGCACCCACGAGATGCTCGACATGCTGCTGGCCAAGAAGCGCGCCAGTGATCGCAAGAGCTGGCTCGAGGACTACGGCAACATGGCTGACATCGAGGTCTGATCATCGGTTGAGCTTTCACAGCCATTTGAACTTCGAAAGCCAACTGGGCTTCGAGAGCAGTTGAACTTCGAAAGCCAGACAAGCTGCGCGACAGCATTCTTTCGGGAGCGCCAGAGTCTTGCGCTCCCCGGTTTTACGCTCGTAATCAAGGTCAAGTGCCCATGAGCATGGATATCCAGGTCGCGGAGGGTGACGTCGAACGTCTGGCCCTGCGTGACTACACCGAAAAGGCGTACCTCGACTACTCGATGTACGTGATTCTCGACCGCGCCCTGCCGCATGTCGGTGATGGCATGAAGCCGGTACAGCGCCGCATCGTCTACGCCATGCGCGAGCTGTCCCTGACGGCCAACGCCAAGTACAAGAAGTCGGCGCGTACCGTTGGCGATGTGCTGGGCAAGTTCCACCCGCATGGTGACAGCGCCTGTTACGAGGCCATGGTGCTGATGGCGCAGCCGTTCAGCTATCGCTATCCGCTGGTGGATGGGCAGGGCAACTGGGGTAGCCAGGATGACCCCAAGTCCTTCGCGGCCATGCGTTACACCGAATCGCGTCTGTCGAAATATTCCGAGGTGCTGCTGTCCGAGCTCTCCCAGGGCACCGTCGACTGGGTGCCCAACTTCGATGGCACCATGAACGAGCCCAAGGTGCTGCCGGCGCGTCTGCCCAATGTGCTGCTCAACGGCACCACCGGCATCGCGGTGGGCATGGCGACCGACATTCCGCCGCACAACGTGCATGAAGTCGTGGCCGCCACACGCCACCTGCTGCGCAACCCGGACTCCGACAGCGATCAGCTGATGGACTTCCTGCCGGCACCGGATTTCCCCACCGAGGCGGAGATCATCACGCCGCGCACCGACCTCGCCAAGCTCTATCGCACCGGTCGTGGCAGCGTGAAGATGCGCGCCCGCTATGTGCTGGAAGAAGGCGATATCGTGATCACGGCGCTGCCGTATCAGGTCTCCGGCGCCAAGGTGATCGAGCAGATCGCCGCCCAGATGCAGGCCAAGAAGCTGCCGATGGTCGCGGACCTGCGCGATGAGTCCGACCACGAGAACCCGACGCGCCTGCTGATTCAGCCGCGCTCCAATCGGGTCGATATCGAAGGCCTGATGGCGCACCTGTTCGCCACCACGGATCTCGAGAAGAACGCGCGCGTCAACATGAACGTCATCGACCTCAAGGGTCGCCCGCGCGTGATGGCGCTGCACGAGATGCTGGCCGAGTGGCTGCGTTATCGTCGTGCCACCGTGCGTCGCCGTCTCGAGCATCGTCTGGCCAAGGTCGAGGATCGTCTGCATATCCTCGAGGGGCTGCTGACGGCTTACCTGAATCTCGACGAGGTGATTCGCATCATCCGCGAGGAGGAAGACCCCAAGGCCAGCCTGATCGAGACCTTCCAGCTTTCCGAGCGTCAGGCCGAGGCGATCCTCGAGCTGCGTCTGCGTCACTTGGCACGCCTCGAAGAGATGAAGCTGCGGGGCGAGCAGGACGAGCTCAAGCGCGAGCGCAAGCACCTCAAGCATCTGCTGGGCAATGACGAGGCCCTGACGGACCTGATCGACAGTGAGCTTGAGCAGGCTGCCACTGACTTCGGCGATGCACGTCGCTCGCCGCTGGTCGAACGCGGCGAGGCCAAGGCGCTGTCGGAAGTCGAGCTGATGGGTGCCGACCCGATCACCGTCGCGCTGTCCGAGAAGGGCTGGATCCGTGCCGCCAAGGGACATGATATCGACCCCGAAGGCCTGTCCTACAAGGCCGGCGATCGCTTCCATCTGGCGGCGCGCGGCAAGACCAATCAGCCGCTGGTGCTGCTGGATGACACCGGGCGCGCCTACACCCTGGCCGCGCACAATCTGCCCAGTGCGCGCGGGCAGGGCGAGCCGATCACCGGGCGCATGAATCCGGCGGCGGGGGCTTCGATGGTCGGGCTGCTGCTCGACGCACCCTCGGCGCGCTATCTGCTGGCCTCCGATGGTGGCTATGGCTTCGTGACCACGCTCGAGCAGCTGACCGGCAAGAACAAGTCCGGCAAGGCGGCGCTGACCTTGCCGCGCGGCTGTGCGGTACTGCCGCCGGTGGCGATCCCCGAGGTGCCTGAGACGGCGCAGGGGGATGCCGCGCCGCCGGAAGTGGCGGTGGTGTCCAACGAAGGGCGTCTGCTGGTCTTCCCGCTCGCCGAGTTGCCGGAAATGTCCAAGGGCAAGGGCAACAAGATGCTGTCGATTCCGGGCGAACGCGCCGCCAATCGTGAGGAATTCGTGCGCTCGCTGGTGGTCGTGCCTGCCGGGGCCACGCTGGTGGTGCACGCCGGCAAGCGCAAGACGCTGCTCAAGGGGGCGGATCTTGACTACTATCGTGGCGAGCGTGGCCGACGCGGCAGCAAGTTGCCCAAGGGCTTCCAGAAGGTCGATCGTCTGGCCGTAGACAGTTGATGATGCCAGTGGCGAGCTGCCCTGGAGGTAACCTCTTGATGATTCATTGCTCAGGAACGATTTTCCGATGACACAACGTATCTTGATCCGCGCCACCGGTGCGGCTCGTCCGGGACAGCTGGCAGGGCTCGGTCAGGCGCTGGCCCGCAGTGGCGCACGTCTGCTGGATATCAATCAGAGCGTGACCTTCGGGCTTGTGTCGCTGGAAGCGCTGGTGGCACTGGAGGCGCAGTCCGAACTGGAAGCGGCGCTGAGTGCTGCCGGGGAACAGCTGGGACTGGATGTGCAGGCCGTGCAGGTCGGCGCCGAGGAATATGCACGCTGGAGCCATCAGCTGGAGCGCCCGCGCTGGATTCTGACGCTGCTGGCGCCGCGGCTGCCGGCGGGCATTCTCGCCGAGGTCGGCGGCCTGACGGCGGAATTCGGTATCACCGTCGAGCTCATGCATCGCCTGTCGGGGCGTGAACCGCTGGATGGCGAGTCACCGGCCGAAGGCGCCTGTGTCGAGTGCTGGCTGCGCCTGCCGGAGCACGAGACCGACATCAATGCGCTGCGCGAGAAGGCGCTGGCGCTGGGCGCGCTGCATGGTGTCGATATCGCGATCCAGGAAGACGATATCTGGCGTCGTCATCGCCGCCTGATCTGCTTCGACATGGATTCGACCCTGATCAAGACCGAGGTGATCGATGAGCTGGCGCGTCGTCATGGGGTCGGCGAGGAAGTCTCGCAAGTCACCGAGCGTGCCATGCGCGGTGAGCTGGACTTCCAGGAAAGCTTCCGTGAGCGAATGAGCAAGCTCAAGGGGCTGGACGAGTCGGTGCTGGCGGAGATCGCCGCCAACCTGCCGCTGATGGATGGGGTCGAGCGTCTGATGGCCAATCTCAAGGCGCTGGGCTATCGCACCGCGATTCTCTCCGGTGGCTTCACCTACTTTGCGCGTCACCTCCAGCAGCTGCTGGGCTTCGATGAGATCCACGCCAACGAGCTGGTGATCGTCGATGGCAAGGTGACCGGTGAGGTGCGTGAACCGATCGTCGATGCCGAGCGCAAGGCACTGCTGCTGCGCGAGATCGCCGAGCGTCACGGCCTGCGCATGGAGCAGACCATCGCTGTCGGGGATGGTGCCAACGACCTCAAGATGCTTGCTGAAGCAGGGCTGGGCATCGCCTTCCGCGCCAAGCCGCTGGTACGTGAACAGGCGCGTCAGTCGATCTCGACGCTGGGGCTTGATGCCGTGCTCTATCTGATGGGCTACCGCCAGCAGGACCTCAAGCACTGAGTCTGCAGTGAGTGCCTGACGTTGCCTTATCGAAAACGCCCTCACCGCGGTTGCGGTGGGGGCGTTTTCGATGCTCGGGGCGGATGGGACGGGGTCTAGTCCCAAAGCAGCAGGGTGGTTTTGCGCACGGTGACTAGACTGGTGACAGGCGCCGACGACTCGGAGTCTGTCTGTTGTCGCCCTCCCAAAACGCCATTCGCCACGCCGTCAGGAGTTTGCCCATGCCGTCACCCTATGACGATGAACTGCACCTGCTGTGTCTGTTCCCGCATGACGCCGCCCTCAAGGGCTTGAAGATTCGCCACGATGCCAGTCCTGACATGGTCGCTGCGGCAGAACGTCTGCACGCCAAGGGCCTGACCACGCTGCCCGATGGTGGCTATCTGACCTCCGTGGGTCGTGAGGCTGCCGAGCATGCCCATCGTCTGAACGATCTGCTGCACGTTCCCCAGGCCATGACAGGGACCTGAACACCGCGCATGAGCCCCGGATACGGCGATATACGGGGCAGGTGCAATAACGCAAGACGCCCCGCGGCAGCCTGCCGGCGGGGCGTCTTGCGTTATTGCCTGAGGGGTCAGGCCTTGTGCTTGCGGTAGGTCGCGCGCGTGATCTCGACGATCTCCACGCTGACCTCGCGAGCGGCCTCGCAGTGCGGCTTGAGGGCTTCCATCAGGATGTCCGCCAGACGCGACTTGTCGTCATCGCTTCGGCCTTCCAGCTGATGGCAGTGAAGGTTGACGAAGCCATGCTTGTGCGCCAGTGGTGCCTGATTGCCCGCCAGGCGCCAGTGACGCCAGCTTTCCGCGCGCACCTTGATGTCGCTTTCCTTGAACAGGCCGCTTTGCATGGCGGCGGCATGCAGGTCATCCATGATCGCGTCCATGTCGAGGCTGGGGGCCAGACTGTCGGCATAATCAATGACGAGATGAGGCATGTGATGGGCTCCTTGAGCGTGGCCACGCCTCTTGGGGCGTGTGCCGATGGTGATGATGGCCAGCGATTCTAGCGAAATGGGGCCGCGATGGTAGCAGATTTTCGCAAGCGCACCGCGCATGGCGCAGTGCTGACCTCAAGGTCTGATCTCATCGGCTGATCTCATCGGTGGATTTCAGCTGCGGGCAATCAGCGTGGCTCTCGTAGGGTCCGGATGGTCATCATGGCCGACAGTCTGGGTGTGGTCTGCAAGGTGGCCCGGGGAGTGAGCACCACTCAGGGGCGTCTTGGAGCGGCGCCCGGGGATCTCGCGCACCAGACGTGGCATCAGGAAGCCGGGCAGATGCTCCAGCAGTGCCTCCATCAGGGCGCAGGCGTCTTCATCGCTGACCGCGAAGTGGGCGGCGCCCTGGACGGGGTCGAAGGCATGCAGGTAGTAGGGCAGCACCCCGCACTCGAACAGTCGCTCGGCGAGGGCCGTCTGCGTTTCCACCGAGTCATTGACGCCGCGTAGGATGACGCTCTGGTTGAGCAGGGTGACCCCGGCTGCCTTGAGGCGTGTCATGGCCGCGGCGACCTCCGCGTCCAGCTCGTTGGCGTGGTTGCTGTGGATGACCAGCACCTTCTGCAGTCGCGTCGCCTTCAGCCAGTCCAGCAGCTCGGCATTGACGCGATCCGGTATCACCACCGGCAGGCGGGTGTGGATGCGCAGACGCTTGAGATGCGGTATCTCGCCCAATGATTCCACCAGCCAGGCCAGTCGCCTGTCGGGAGACACGAGCGGGTCGCCACCCGAGAGGATGACCTCGTGGATGCGCTCATCGGCGCGCAGGTAGTCGAGAATGTCCTGCCATTGCGCGCGGCTGGGCTGGTGGTCTTCATAGGGAAAATGGCGCCGGAAACAATAGCGGCAATTGATCGCGCAGCCACCGCTGGCCATCAGCAGCACCCGGTTGGTGTACTTGTGGATCAGTCCCGGGAGCGGGGTGTGCTCCGCTTCTTCCAGCGGGTCGGTGACATAGCCGTCGAGCACGTCCGTCTCGCTGTCCAGTGGCAGCACCTGACGCAGCAGCGGGTCATTCGGGTCTTGGGGGCGGATGCGGCTGGCATAGGCCTCGGGAACGCGGATCGAGAACAGGGCATGGCCGTCGCTGGCGCCGGGAAGCCATTCGTGATCCAGTCCCAGGCGGTCCAGCAGCGCCTCGGGAGAGCGAATGACGTCGCGCAGCTGTGCACGCCAGTCACCGCGCGGACTCGAGTGGAGTGCGAGGGGCGTCACATCGTGACTTTCGCACGTCTCATGCGTGATGGTATGCAAGGATGGCGAGGTTCGGGTTATCATGCGCATCACTTCTTAGTCATGGTTGCTGCCCGTGAGGCGGCAATCTGGAATTCATGGCGGGCAAGACCCGTTAACGAGTCGAGAGCGAGCAAGATGGCCAATTATTCTACCAACGAATTCAAGTCCGGTCTGAAAGTGATGCTGGACAATGACCCCTGTGCCATCGTTGACAATGAGCTGGTCAAGCCGGGCAAGGGGCAGGCCTTCAATCGCGTCAAGCTGCGCAACCTGAAGACCGGTCGTGTGTGGGAGCGGACGTTCAAGTCCGGTGAGAGCATCGAAGCTGCCGACGTCATGGAAGTCGACATGGAATACCTCTACACCGACGGGGAAATGTGGCACTTCATGCGTACCGATGGCTCCTTCGAGCAGTATGCCGTCGATGGCAAGGCGCTGGGCGACAACATCAAGTGGCTGAAAGAGCAGGTCGTCTACACCATCACGCTGTGGAATGACAACGCGATCGCGGTGACTCCGCCGAACTTCATCGAGCTGGAAGTCGTCGAGACGGATCCGGGCCTCAAGGGTGACACCGCCAACGGTGGCTCCAAGCCGGCGACGCTGTCTTCCGGTGCCGTGGTGCGTGTCCCGCTGTTCATCAACCAGGGCGAAGTGCTCAAGGTCGATACGCGCAGCGCCGAGTACGTCTCGCGCGCCTGAGCCTTTTTGCTCACGTCGTGACCCCTCTGATGCCTCGCCTCGTGCGGGGCATCATCGTTTGTGCCGGTCAATCCTGCAGGCTGGCCACTGTCCCTTGCTGATCCACTCGTCGAGCTCGCCATGTCAGACGTCGATATTTCCTCTGATTCTCCCCAGACTCCCTTGCCGCAAGACTGGGCGCCCACCGCGACGCGAGAGCGCCTCGTGCAGCGCGCACGACTGATCAATGAGGTGCGGGCCTTCTTCGCCGAGCGTGAGGTGCTGGAGGTGGAGACGCCGGTGCTGGGGCAGGCCGGCTCGACCGACGTGGGGCTGGCCTCGTTGTCATCGTCGTTGCAACTGCCCGGTGAGCGTGAACGGGTGCCGATGTGGCTGCAGACCTCGCCGGAATTCCACATGAAGCGTCTGCTGGCGGCCGGCAGCGGGCCGATCTTCCAGATCGCGCGTGCCTTCCGCGATGGTGAGGTCAGTCGTCGCCACAATCCCGAGTTCTGCATGCTGGAATGGTATCGCCCCGGCATGAGTCTCGAGGGCCTGAGAGAAGAAACCTGTGAGCTGATCCAGCGCGTGATGGCGCTCGGGGCGCAGCTGACCGGCAAGTCGTCGCTGCTGGACACCTCTGATGCATCAGACGCCTCAGGGGCTGGTCCTGCCGTCACGGCCTACCGTGATCTCTTCCGGCGAGTGCTGTCACTGGACCCGTTCAGTGCCTCTCTGGACGAAGTGCGCGCGGCATGCGGGCGTGAGTGCGCTGTCGATGCCAGTGACTGGTCCCATGAGACCTGCCTGGATGCGCTGATGAGTCTGGTGATCGAGCCGACATTGGGACAGGGCGCCGTGGAGCTGGTAACGGACTATCCTGCGGCCCAGGCGGCGCTGGCACGCAAGCATCGGGATGCTGAAGGGGATTGGGTGGCCTCGCGTTTCGAGGCGTATGTCGCAGGGATCGAATTGGCCAACGGTTACGATGAGCTGACCGATGCCGCCGAGCAGGCATCGCGCTTCGCGGCTGACAATGCCGAGCGTCATGCGGCAGGCCTGCCGCAGGTCGCGGCAGACCAGCGCCTGGTGGCCGCCTTGCACGCCGGGATGCCGGCAGGCAGTGGTGTGGCGCTGGGGCTGGATCGTCTGATCATGCTGGCACTGGGTGAGCGTGATATTGCCGCAGTGGTTGCCTTTCCGGCAGCACGTGCTTGAGGTGTCACGTTGCTCGCAAGCAATTGCGTTTATCTTTGACACGCTAGGGACATCTGAGTCGTCTAGACTGCAGGTATCAGACAGGGAGTCTGATGTCGTCATACCGGCGTCGTAGCGGGGCAGACATTCCCTCTGGGTACCTGCTCCATCGATCGGCACGGGGTGAGGCGATTCACATGACCGAAGGAGTGGCTGTCGGGCGCCTTTCATCGGGCATGGTGACAAGGTGTCGACAGGGGTCTCGCATGAGCTTCACGGAGCCGCTCATGAGAGATTCCGGCAGTAGAGCCTCAAGAGAACTACGCCATTCAGGGAGGAAGACTCGCAGTTGGACGAACAGGCATGTCCAGGCACGTTGGCGAGATGCTGACGTGCAAGGATGCCAGAGGGGGCCGGTTGATACTGGTGCCTCAGTTGAAAAGGGAAGCCTGGCGGCTTCCCTTTTTTATGTGTCATCCATTGCCTTCGGCAGCGCTCCTGCCTGTCATTCGCTGTCTGGCGCGAAGGTTTCCTCATTGCCGAGGGCCGACTCGTCAACGACCTGCGACTCGCAGGAGGCTGGCCGCATGCCGAGTGACTGCCCCATGCTGACCTTCTGGCCCGGCATCAGGGTGTCATCGAACTCGACGCTGTCCGGGAAGCACATCACCACGGTGGAGCCGAGCTGGAAGCGACCCATCTCGGCGCCCCGTGCCAGCTCGATGAGTTGATCGAAGCGGGTCGTCTCGACATCGCCGGACAGTGGCGTGACCTGGCCGCTCCACACGGTCTTGATCGCCGCGACGATCATCGCGCCGACCAGCACCATGGCCATCGGGCCGTGTTCGGTCTCGAAGATGCAGACCAGGCGCTCATTGCGGGCGAAGAGGCCCGGCACATGCGTGGCGGTGGCTTCATTGACCGAGAACAGGCGTCCCGGCACGTAGGCCATCTCCACCAGGCGGCCCGCCAGGGGCATGTGGACGCGGTGATAGTCCTTCGGTGACAGATAGACGGTAGCGAAGCGGCCGTTGCGGAAGGGGGCGGCACGCTCCTCGCTGCCACCCAGCAGCTGGGTCAGCGAGAAGGCCTGACCCTTGGCCTGCACCAGGGTGCCGTGGCTGATGGCCCCGAACTGCGACAGCACACCATCGGCAGGCGAGACGAGTCCTTCCTCGATGGGGCGGGCCTCTTGCTTGAGGGCGCGGGTGAAGAAGTCGTTGAAGCAGGCGTAGGCGCGCGGATTCTCCTCGAGCGCCTCGTTCATGTTGACGTCGTAGGCCTTGATGAAACGTTCGATGAAGGTGTTCTTGACCCACGGGTTCTCGCAGGCGGCGATGCGCCCGATGAGGCGTGAGATCAGGTGCTGGGGTAACGGGTATTGGCTCAGAGAGAACAGCTTGGCACGATCCACGATGTTGATCCTTGCAGAAAAGAGAAGCCCGCCCCGAAGGGCGGGCGCTGACCAACGAGATGGCGGCCAGCAGGCTGGCAGCACCTTAGCCCATCGTCATTGGCCGCTCAAGCGCGGGGGCAGGCAGGGGCAGCAGCGAGCCCCCTCCGGCCGCTCAGCGTTCTATCGGCGTGTCCTCGCGATTGCCCCATTCCTTCCAGGAACCGGGATAGGCGCGAATGTCCTCGAACCCCAGTGCACGCCCCACCAGCCAGGTCAGGCCTGAGCGGTGGTGGCTCTGGCAGTGCGTCACCACATGCTGCTCGGGACTGATGCCCCGCGCGCCCAGCTCGGTGATCAGCTCGGCATAGTCACGAATGCGCAGGTCGCGCTCGCGGTCCATGGCCTCGGTCCACTCGAAGTGCACGGCGCCCGGGATATGGCCAAGGCGCGCATTCTGGCCTTTTTCTCCGCGATACTCCTCCAGTGAACGGGCATCCCACACCACGACCTTCTCCTCGGGGGCCTCGGCGGACAGGCGCTCGAGAATATCCTCGCGGGTCGCCATCACGCTGGTATCGACATAGGCGGCGTGATATTCGCTGGCCTGCCATTCGCTGGCAGCCTCACTCAGGGCAAGTCCTTCACCCTGCCAGGCATGCAGACCGCCGTTGAGATAACTGAAGCGCGTGTGGCCCAGCAGCGCGAGGGTCCACAGCAGACGACCTGCCCAGCCACCGCCTTCGTCGTCATAGGCGACGACATGGCTGTCCCGCGTAATGCCCAGCTCGGACATGATGTCGGACAGCGCCTGTGGGCTCGGCACGCCGGGGATCTCGTCCTCGTTGCTGCCGACCAGGCGCTTGAAGTCGAGCAGGCGTGCACCGGGCACATGACTGGCATGACTCTCGGCCTTGAGCGGAACATCGACGATCACGATGTCCGGGTGGTCAAGCAGCGGCAGCAGCTGCGCAGGCTCGACGATCAAGGGCAGCAGGTTCTGCTCGGAGCTGAACGAGGCGGAGGCCGTCGGGTCGCAAGACGTTGACTGGGAAGAGGAGGGTGACATGGCGTGGTCCTTGCTTCATCGATGGGGATGATCCTTGTGAGCATCATGGCATGCTGGCGGCCAGTGGCGTCAAGTCGCGGCTTGCGGGGCAGATGGCGGACGCCAGGCGGGAGATGGCAGGCACTGCCATGCGCCGCTGCAGCGGTTCTGGCGAGAAACGCTCAATTCGTGCTGACTTTGCGTCTATAATGCTGCCCGTCACATGCCGGGCGAAGAATGTGACGCGCAAGTGGTGGCGAGCGCTGGTCGTCATGCACAGCGTCATGCACGGAGACGGTGCGTCATTCGCAGTGCCTTGCGCTGGTGCCATGCTCTGGCGCATCAGTGCCTTGCGCTGCGGCGTCTGTCCGTCCCTGCCTGTCAGGGACGAATCGCCACATCCGGCAGTGTCCTGCAAAGCGCACAGCCTCTGAAACGCCTGCAGTGAAATCCGTCTTGTCTCCAACCAATCGCGACCTAGTCCACGGGAGTCTCACCTTGTTCGAGCGCCTCTTTTCACTTCGCGCCGAAGGCACCACGACGCGCACGGAAGTGCTGGCAGGCATTGCCACCTTCCTGGCTTCGATGTACATCATCGTGGTCAATCCCGGCATTCTGTCCGCTACGGGCATGCCGTTCAGTGCCGCACTGACCGCCACCGTGCTGGTCAGCTTCTTCGGCAGCCTGATGATGGGACTGTACGCCCGCAATCCGATCCTGGTGGCACCGGGCATGGGCATCAATGCCCTGTTCGCCTACACCATGGTGCTGGGGACCGGCATGCGCTGGGAGGTCGCGCTGGGGTGCGTCTTCTGGGCGGGTGTCATCTTCGCCATCCTGGCGCTGTTCAACGTGCGACGTCTGGTCATCGATGCGATTCCCGCTCAGCTGCGCTATGCGATTGCCTGCGGTATCGGCCTGTTCATCACCCTGATCGGGCTGGTGAATGCCAAGCTGATCGTATCCAACCCCGTCACCGTGGTCAGCGTCGCCCCCATGACGCCCTCGCTGGTGATCTTCATGATCGGGCTGGCGCTGACGGCGGTTCTGGTCGCCAGACGTATCCATGGCGCCTTGATCATCGGCATCGTGGCGACCACGCTGATGGCGGCCACCATCGGCCGTCTGTGGGGGGACGGGACTGCCTACTTCCCGCCCGAGATCGCGCAGCCGACGCTGGTCAACTTCACCGGCATCTTCGCGGCACCTGATTTCAGCGGCCTGCTGGCACTGGATTTCATGGGCTCACTGAAGATCGCCTACGTGCCCTTCATCTTCGTCATCCTGTTCACGGTATTCTTCGATGCCCTGTCCACCTTCATGGCAGTCGCTGAGGCGGGCAATCTGAAGGATGAGAATGGTGACCCGCGCAACATCCGTCGCTCGATGATGGTCGATGCCTTCTCGGCGCTGGTCTCCGCACCGCTGGGCACCAGCCCTGCCAACGCCTATATCGAATCGGCGGCCGGTATCAGCCAGGGTGGGCGCACCGGTCTCGTCGCCGTGGTCGTGGCACTGTGCTTCCTGCCGTTCCTGTTCCTGGCGCCGTTGCTGTCGCTGGTGCCTGCCATCGCCACCGCGCCGGCGCTGATTCTGGTCGGCGTGTTCATGATGGAGCCGATTCGCAAGATTCACTGGCACCAGTTCGATGATGCGATTCCGGCCTTCATCGCCATGGTGATGATCCCGCTGACCTACTCCATCACCCACGGGATCGTGTTCGGCTTCCTGAGCTTCGTGATCATCAAGCTGGGGGTTGGCAAGGCGCGGGAGATTCGCCCGACCATGTGGGTGCTGTTCGCGCTGTCGATCCTGCTGTTGCTGGAAGGCTGAGGGGACGCGATTGCGTCGGACGCCTTCTCTCGGTCGAGAACGAAAAAATCCCGCCAGTCTTGGACTGGCGGGATTTTTTGTGGCCGACGAGATGGCGCGATCAGGCGATCATCCAGCCCAGGAAGGTAAGTCCGAGGAACACCAGCAGGATGCCGCCGATGATCGAACCTCTGAGCAGTGACGTGACGCCCTTGAACAGCAGATATAGCCCGAACACCAGGCCCAGCAGACTGAACAGGGAGGTGCTCATGCCCAGCTCACCGGCCAGACCACTGAAGAAGCCCTTGAGGGCGTCGTCGAAATTGGCGAAGAAGCCGCTCAGGCCCTCCACGATGAAGCGGATGGCGGCGCCAAGCTGAGTGCCGATCCAGTTGAAGAAGTCTTCCATTGCGCACGGTATCCGGACAGAAAAGAGGCCACAGTGTGCCATGAATGCAGCGTGGACGCTGTCGTGCTGTTGCACTGCGGCATGTGGGCCCGAGCGTCACTCCTCACTCACCCGCTCACTTTTACTCTCACTCGCACTTTTACTCTCACTCGCACTCTCACTCGCACTCTCACTCCAAGTCCCGCTCCCACTCTTGCAGCATCAGGTGTCCAGGTACCTGGCGGTGAAATCGTCGATCCCCATGGGCTTGTCCATCAGGTAGCCCTGCAGGGCGTCGCAGCCCATCTCCAGCAGCAGCTCTCGCTGTCTGGAGGTCTCAACGCCTTCCGCCACCACGCACATGCCCAGTTCATGCCCCAGCTGCACCATGAAGTTCACCATCCGGCGGTTCATCTCGTCGTTCTCGAGATCATTGACGAAGCTGCGATCCACCTTGAGCTCATCGAAGGGCAGGTGCTTGATGTAGGTCAGCGAGGAGAAGCCGGTGCCGAAATCATCCAGTGACAGCCGCAGTCCCAGCGAGCGCAATTCATGCATGCGTGCCACCGTGGCTGGCATGTCGGTCGCGAAGACATTCTCGGTCAGTTCCAGTTGCAGGTATTCAGGGGAGAGGGTGTGCTGGCCGAGCGTTCTGGCGACATTGCTGACGTAGTGCGGTGATTCCAGCTGTTTGACGCTGACGTTGACAGATAGATAGAGCTCGGCGAAACCGGTGCCGTTCTGCCAGCCCGCCAGCAGCCTGCACGCCTGTTCCAGTACCCAGTCGCCGAGGCTGTCGATCAGCTGGCTCTTCTCGGCCAGCGGGATGAATTCATAGGGGGAGATGTTGCCGAACCGAGGATGTCGCCAGCGCAACAGGCATTCAGCGCCGACCAGCTTGAGCCCTCTGTCGAATTGCGGCTGAAGCTCCATGTAAAGCTCTTCGTGCTCGATGGCGCGACGCAGGTCATTTTCCAGCTGCACGGCCCGCTCAAGCTCCACGCGCATGCTGGGGTCAAAGCGCACGGTCTGGTTGCGTCCGGCTTCCTTGGCGCGATACATCGCGATATCGGCGCGGCGAATGAGCTCCTCCGCACTCAGGGCGCGATCATGGAACATGATGCTGCCCAGACTGGCCGAGCTGTGATGATCCAGTGGCTGCGACTGCGGGTCGGAGAGCGTATAGGGCTGGTTGAGCGCCTGCTGCAGACGCTCCATCAGCTCATCCAGCTCACGACAGGCTGCCTGCGGGTCATGGCTCAAGGGCTGTACCAGGATGACGAACTCGTCCCCGCCAAAGCGCGCGACAAGATCCGTCTCCCGTACCTGGCCGGTCAGACGGTGGGCCACTTCGATCAACAGATGGTCGCCGGTGGTATGCCCCAGCAGGTCATTGATCTTCTTGAAGTGATCCAGGTCGATGAAGATGAGCGCCCCGTGAGTGTCTCTGGCGTCCGTGATGATGATCGCCTGCTGCAGCGCATCAATCAGCGTGGCGCGATTGGCCAGCTTGGTGAGAGGGTCGAAGCGACTGTGCTGATGCAGCAGGGCTTCTGATTCGACGATGCGCGTGATGTCGGTGATGGAACCGATCATGCGCAGGGGAGTGCCGTCGTGATCACGCTCGATCACGTCCCCCTTGTCGATGACCCAGACGACATTCCCGTCCCGTGTCAGCATGCGATGGCGATGGTAGTAGGGTGTCCCGCCTTCCAGGCAGTCCTGGATGGCGACCATGACTTCCGGCGTGTCCTCGGGATGCAGCAGGCTGGCGAACTCCTCGAGGCTGTTGTGCAGCTCGTCGTGGGGGACGTTCAGGATCTCGGACCAGCGCCGATTGTGCGTCACGGAGCTGTTGGTGATGTTCCAGTCCCAGAAGCCTTCCAGCGAGGTGTCATAGATATGATCGATATGACGGCTCTTGCGCTCATGCTCACGGACTTCCGCGGTGATGTTGTGCGCCAGCACGGCGACCAGCGGCTTGCCATGAATGTCATGGAAGGGCTGCTTGATGGAGCGGAAATGATTGATCTCGCCGGTGGTGCCGTCGGTGGCATCCTCGAAGACCTGCTCACGCTCGAACTTGCTGAGCACCTGCTCCACGCTGCGGCGGAAGAAGCGGCTCTGCTCGGTATTGCCGGTGTAATGACTGTCGTCGCGTCCGATGATGTCTTCGAGCGTGGTGCCGTAGAAGTCGGTCAGGGTGCGATTGGCGAAGCGAAACAGCCCCTTGGCATCCTTGATGAACAGGATGTCGGGATGGGTGTCGACCAGCGTGCGCAGCAGATGGTTCTCGGCTTGCAGCGCCTCGAGACGTGACGACATGGCCTGCAGTCGTGCATGCAGGCTGTCGTCGTCAGACGCTAGGGTCTCGGTGGAGACTTCTGAATGCGAAGGGTGGCGTCCCTCGGCATCGGAAGGTGCGGCCATGGCGGGTTCCCGGGGCGATGGAGATAGCCTCCAGTCTACGTTGCCGCTCGGTTGAATAGGCAGGGAGGCGGGGTCCTCGCTCAGTCAACGTTCACGCCTGCCGGCCACGCATGGTCAAGCCCCCCGATGACGCCTGGTGTCCTGATGTGTTAGAGGTCTACCTTGTCCTTGTACTCGCAGAGGTCCTCGATCACGCAGCTGCCGCAGCGTGGTTTGCGTGCCACGCAGGTGTAGCGGCCATGCAGGATCAGCCAGTGATGGGCGTCGACCAGAAACTCCTTCGGTACATGGCGCATCAGCTTGTGCTCGACCTCCAGCACGTTCTTGCCCGGCGCGATTCGCGTGCGATTGGAGACGCGGAAGATGTGCGTGTCCACCGCCATGGTCGGCTGACCGAAGGCGGTGTTGAGCACCACGTTGGCGGTCTTGCGGCCCACGCCGGGCAACGCTTCCAGTGCCTCGCGGGTCTGCGGCACCTCACTTCCATGCTGCTCGATCAGCATGCGGCAGGTCTTGATGACGTTCTCGGCCTTGGTATTGAAAAGCCCGATCGTCTTGATGTACTCCTTCAGTCCCTCGACGCCCAGCGCCAGAATGCTCTCCGGGGTATTGGCGACCGGATACAGCCTGGCGGTGGCCTTGTTGACGCTCACATCCGTGGCCTGCGCCGAGAGCAGGACCGCGATCAACAGCTCGAAGGGCGTCGACCACTCAAGCTCCGTGCGTGGCTCTGGATTCTCGTTGCGCAGGCGGGTGAAGATCTCGAGACGTTTCTGGGCGTTCATGGCAGCTCGGTGTCAGGTCGGCGAGGTTCGGTCAGTGTCTGTCTGGAGGAACGCAGCTGGCCTCCAGACAGGGAAAGGCAGACAGGGGAAACAGACAGAATAAAGCAGGCAGGCCTGGGCTCAGGCCCACGTATCAGGAAATCGTGCCGGTGACGCGCACGCGACGCGAGGCCTTGGGCGCATCCACGGCTGCTGCCTTGCGGCGCTGCTCGAGGCGCTCATCGATGGTCTTCTTGCCCGCGATGATCAGTCCCATGCAGAAGAAGGCGCCGGGCGGCAGCACCAGGAACAGGAAGGAGTAGTCCGGGAACAGCGTCAGCTTCCAGTCTGCGGCCACCGGCCCGAGCAGCAGCTCCATGCCCGCAAACAGCGTGCCCTGACCGAACAGCTCGCGCATGCCGCCCAGCAGTACCAGCACGGCCATGAAGCCCAGCCCCATCATCAGCCCATCGGTGGCCGCCGGCAGCACCGGGTGCTTGGCGGCGAAGGCATCGGCACGCCCGAGAATCGCGCAGTTGGTGACGATCAGCGGAATGAAGATGCCCAGAATCTGGTAGAGCTCATAGGTATACGCCTTCATCAACAGCTCAGCGCAGGTCACGAAGGAGGCGATGATCATCACGAAGGCCGGCAGGCGTACCGCCGACGGCACCAGATTGCGGATCAGTGACACCGCCACGTTGGAGCCGACCAACACCAGCAGGGTGGCGAGTCCCAGGCCGATGGCATTGACGACGCTGGCGGTGACGGCCAGCAGCGGACACAGGCCCAGCAGCTGTACCAGCGCCGGGTTGTTGTCCCACAGGCCGTCGCGGCTGATCTTGCCAAGTGAGATATCACTCATGAGGTTCATCTCCGCCGTGTTCAGAAGTCGCTGATGGCGCAAGCGTGCCGTCAGCGGAGGGAGCGTGTGCGGTGTCCTGTGCCTTGGCGGCGCGGCGTGTCGCGGTCAGCGTCTCGCTGTCGCCGGCCAGCAGCGCCGTGCGATGCGCCATGAAGTAGATCAGAGCCTGACGCACGGCCCCCACGACTGCACGCGGGGTGATGGTCGCGCCGGTGAACTGGTCGAAGTCTCCGCCATCCTTCTGCACCTTCCACTCCACCGAGCTGAGCGTCTGGTCGTCGAACTCATGGATCCATCCGGACTTGCGGGCTTCGATCTTGTCGCCCAGTCCCGGGGTCTCGGCGTGCTTGACGGCGCGCACGCCGGCCACGCTGCCATCTGCCCGGATACCGACCAGCAGGCGGATATCGCCGCTGTAGCCCTTGCCGGTGACCACCGGCAGCAGCACTGCGACGGTCTTGCCATCCCGAGTGGCGCGCCAGCCGGTGTCGGCGCTTTCCAGTCCCAGCACCTGGGAGGGCGGCAGGACGAAGGCATCGTCGAGCAGGTCATTGTCGTGCAGTGACGGCGGGATGATCTCGGCAAGCGCGGCGCTCTGGGCGGCACGCTCGTTGTCCGCGATGGTGTCGGCGGTGGTCATCTGGGTGACGGCCACTACGCCGGCGGTGACGATGGCGAACACCGCCAGGCCCGAGGCGGCCCGCGCGATGTTGTGCTTCAGGCCTCGCGCGGCCTGGGCTTGCTGTTCGGGTTGATCCGGCGTCAGGCTCATGCCTTGTCCTCCAGCTTGATGCCGCGACGGGCCTTCTTGTGACCATAGCTGCGGGGCTGCGTGTAGTAATCGATGAACGGTACGCTGAAGTTCATCAGCAGCACCGCAAAGGCGATGGCATCCGGATAGGCACCGAAGGTGCGAATCAGATAGATCAGCACGCCGATACCCGCGCCGTAGTAGAGCTTGCCCTTGTTGGAGGTCGCCGCCGTGACGGGGTCGGTGGCGATGAAGAAGGCACCGAAGATCGCCGCGCCGCATAGCAGGTGGAATAGCGGGCTTGCATGCTGATCGCCCTCCATCAAGAAGAAGATGCCCGAGATCACGCTCAGGCTGCCCAGCATCGCCACCGGGATATGCCAGGTGATCAGGCGACGTGCCAGCAGCACCAGGCCGCCGAGGCCCCAGGCGATGGCGGTCTGCTGCCAGGCCAGCAGGTTGGCGGCGGGCAGCAGGCTCGGGTCGGCCCAGAACTCGCTGCTGGAAAGCTCGCCCTTGTTGCGGAAGGCGTCCAGCGGTGTGGCGCCGGTCAGGGCATCCGGCGTGGCGATCATGCCGAAGAACTGCCTGAGGCTGTCGGCGAAGCCGAGCGTGAAGCCATCGGGGGCCGACCAGCGCGACATCTCGACCGGGAAGGAGATCAGCAGCAGCGCATAGGCGACCATCGCCGGATTGAACGGATTCTGGCCCAGGCCGCCGTAGAGCTGCTTGGCGACCACGATGGCCGCGACCACGCCGGTCAGTACCAGCCACCAGGGGGCCAGCGGCGGCAGCGAGACGGCCAGCAGCACGCAGGTGACGAGCGCCGAGTTGTCCTTGAGGAAGAAGCTGACCGGCCGTCCGCGCAGCTTGAGCAACAGCGCCTCGAGCGCGATGCCGGTCAGGCAGGCGAAGACGAGATTGAACAGCACGCCCCAGCCATAGTGCCAGCAGAGTACGGCGATGCCCGGCAGCGTGGCAGCCAGCACCCAGGCCATCACGCGCGAGGTGGCGGTGGGCCCATGGGCATGGGGAGAGCTTGCGTGCATCAGGCTCATGAGGCGTTCAGATCCTTGCGGTAAATGGACAATGACGTGTGGCGTGCGGTGCAGCGGCCTGCCAAGGGGGCGGTGAAGGAACGCGCGTCACTCATTGCGCGTCCACCAGTGCCTGTACCTCGGCCAGCGACTCGCGGGCGTGTTCCAGATTGCGGTGCGTACGGTCGACCTTGGTGGCCAGTCGCTGGCGGCTTTCGTCATCCGCCTCGCTCAGTGCCGCCTCTGCCTTGCGATGGGCCGCCTCGGCCGCCTTGACCGCGATGGTGACCTGCTTGTGACGCTTGGCGAGGTTCTCGGCGCGCGATGCCTCGATCTCGGCCTGGGAGAGCGTCACGTTGCTGGCCATGCTGCCACGTCCCACCGATCCTGCGGCAGCCTTGGGGGCCTCGGGAATCAATTCACCCGCGCCCTTGGCGGCAGGCGGCGCGACAGTGCCGTCAGCTTGCGCGCTGGTCAGGCGAACCTCGGCGGCGCGCAGGTTTTCCTGTGCGGTGGCCAGCAGGGTCTGCAGGTCCTCGATATCGCCTTCACCGCTTTCGCTGGCGCGAGCCAGCGCCTTCTCGGCCTTCTTGACCGCGATATTGGCGGCTGCACGCGCCGTCTTGAACGCCTTGAGATCGGCAGCCGGCGCTGCGGCTGCAGGGGCAGCGGCGCCTGTCGTGGAGGTGCTTGCCGCCGCAGGGGCAGCTGACTCGCTGGCCGCCTTGAGGTCGGCTTCGGCCTTGGCAAGTCGCGCCCTGGCATCTGTCACGCTGGCCTCCAGCGCCGCGATGTCACCCTCACCGCTATCCTGTGCCGTCTTGAGGGCCTTCTCGGCCTTCTTGACGGCGATGTTGGCGGCGGCACGCGCCGTCTTGAGCGCCTTGAGATCGGCTGCCGGGGCAGCGGCGCCTGTCGTGGAAGTGCTGGCCGGCGCAGGGGCAGCTGACTCGCTGGTCTCGCTGGCGGCCTTGAGGTCGGCTTCGGCCTTGGCCAGTCGGGCCCTGGCGTCCGTGACGCTGGCCTCCAGCGCCGCGATGTCGCCTTCGCCACTGTCTTGCGCCGTCTTGAGGGCCTTCTCGGCCTTCTTGACGGCGATGTTGGCGGCGGCACGCGCCGTCTTGAGCGCCTTGAGGTCGCCAGCCGAAGCTGCGGCAGCTGGGGCTGCGGCGGCGGGGGCGGACGCGCCGGTGGCAGCAGAGGCGGGGGCCGCAGCGGCGGACTCGCTTGCCTCACTGGCGGCCTTGAGGGCGCTCTCGGCGCTGGCAAGCTTGGCCTTGGCCGCGGTCACGTTGGCCTCAAGCGCCGCAAGATCACTGGCGCTGCTCTCGCCACTGTCCTGAGCCGCCTTGAGCGCCTTCTCGGCCTTCTTGAGGGCGATGTTGGCTGCGGCGCGCGCCGTCTTGAAGGCTTTGATATCGGTGGCCGGTGCCGGTTGGGCAGCCGTGGTCGCTGTGGAGGCCGAGGTCGACGTCGTGTCTGCGGTGGCACTGGCATCGGCGCGCGCTGCGGCGGCCTTCTGGGCGGCCTGGGCACGCTGTTGGCGCTTGGCTTCCTTCTCGGCTTCCTCGCGTGCCATGCGCGCCTGCTTGAACTCGAAGCGGTGACGGGCGCGCTCTGACTTGCGCGCCTCGTGCTGGGCGGTACGTATCTCGCCCTTGGCGAAGCGGTAATACTGCACCAGCGGAATCTGGCTGGGGCAGACATAGGAGCAGGCACCGCACTCGATGCAGTCCGCGAGGTTGTAGAGCTCGGCCTTGTCGAACTCGCGAGACTTGGAGAACCAGTAGAGCTGCTGCGGGAGCAGCTCCGCCGGACATGCCTGCTCGCACATGCCACAGCGGATGCAGGGTTGCTCGACAGCAGGGGCCGGCACCGCCTCAGGCGAGGAGGCCAGCAGACAATTGGTGGTCTTGATGATCGGCAGGGCGTCACTCTCGAGGGTGAAGCCCATCATCGGCCCACCCATCACCAGACGGGCGATGCCGCTCGCAGAAGGAGCAGCCAGGCGCAGCAGGTCACCGATGGCGGTGCCCAGGCGGGCCTCGACGTTGTGCGGGTGCTGCAGGGCCTCGCCGGTCAGGGTGACGACCCGCGAGATCATCGGCTCGCCGAAGCACACCGCACGCTGCACCGCGCGCACGGTGCCCGGATTGTGCACCACCACGCCGACATCCGCAGGTAGGCCGCGACTGGGCACTTCGCGGCCCGTCAGCAGCTTGATCAGCTGCTTCTCACCACCGGAGGGGTACTTGGTCGGCACCACCACGACTTCCAGACGTGAATCCAGTGGCGGCAGGCGCTTGTCGGCACGCCGGGCGCGAATCGCCTGCTCCAGCGCGATGACGGCCTCGGGCTTGTTGTCCTCGATACCGATCAGGATGTACTCGGGGCCGATCAGGCTGGCGAGAATCTCGAGCCCTTCGATCAGCGCTTCCGGATGCGTGCGCATGGTCAGGTCGTCGGCGGTGATGTAAGGCTCACACTCCGCCGCGTTGAGGATCAGGGTGTCGATGGCGTGGCGCTCACGCACGCGCGCCTTCACCGCCGAGGGGAAGCCCGCGCCGCCCTGGCCGACCACGCCGGCATCCTGCAGGCGCTGGATCAGGTCCTGGGCTTCCTGCTGGCGCCAGTCGCGCCAGGCCTCAAGGCGCGCCCATTCATCGATCTCGCCGTCACGCTCGATCACGATGCACAGATCTTCCAGGCCCGAGACGTGAGGGATCTGACGCGGCTCGATGGCGGTGACCACGCCGGTGATGCTGGCATGCACTGGCGCGGAGATCATGCCCTGGGCGCGAGCGATCAGCTCGCCGGTCTTCACGCGCTGGCCGATCTCCACCAGCGGCTGGGCGGGCGCGCCGATATGCTGACTGAGCGGCAGTACCACCTCATGGGGCAGCGGGGCGGCCACCAGCGGGGCGCGATTGGAGAGTGCCTTGTGTTCCGGCGGGTGGATGCCGCCGTGGAAGTCGAATACGCGGGGAACGCTGTCACTGCCTGTCGCGCGCGGGGCAGCAGTGCTCGTGGCAGAACGGGACGTCACCATGGACTTGAGCAACGACAGAACCATCAGGCGACATTCCTTGCAGAGGTGGCGGTAGCGCGCTCTTGCGGGGCAGCGTCAGTGACGATCAGGCTGCCGCTGAAGCGGGTATTGTCTCGGGCCGGGCCGGCCGGCTGTGGCCAATGCCAGCTGCGCACGTCGGTGGCGACCGGCACCATGTCGATGCAGTCCACTGGGCAGGGCTCGACGCACAGGTCGCAGCCGGTGCATTCGTCGGCGATCACGGTGTGCATGTGCTTGGCGGCGCCCAGGATGGCGTCCACCGGGCAGGCCTGGATGCACTTGGTGCAGCCGATGCATTCGTCTTCGCGAATCACCGCCACCTTGGGGGTGTTGTCGGCATCGCCATCCAGCGGCGTGGCCTCGCGACCCAACAGGTCGGCCAGCGAGGCGATGGTGCTCTCGCCACCCGGTGGGCACTTGTTGATCTCGTCCCCCTCGGCGATGGCCTGGGCATAGGGCTTGCAGCCCGGATAGCCGCACTGGCCGCACTGGGTCTGCGGCAGCAGCTGGTCGATCTGCTCGACGATGGGGTCGCCCTCGACCTTGAAGGCCACCGAGGCGAAGCCGAGCAGGCCACCGAAGACTATCGCCATGGCCACCAGCGCGATGATGGCGGAGATCAGCGTATGGTCGTTGAGGAAATCGAGCATGTCAGATCTGCACCAGTCCGGAGAAGCCGAGGAAGGCCAGCGACATCAGGCTGGCGGTGATCATCGCGATGGCCGGGCCCTGGAAGGGGCGTGGCACATCGGCGAAGGCCAGGCGCTCACGCATGGCGGCGAACAGCACCAGCACCAGCGAGAAGCCCACGGCCGCACCGAAACCGTAGAGCGTGGCTTCCATGAAGCTTGAATTGCGGTTCAGGGTCAGCAGCGCCACACCGAGCACCGCACAGTTGGTGGTGATCAGCGGCAGGAAGATGCCTAGCACCTGGTAGAGCAGCGGACTGGTCTTCTTGACCACCATCTCGGTGAACTGCACCACCACGGCAATCACCATGATGAACGCGATGGTGCGCAGGTACTCAAGCCCCAGCGGCGCGAGGATGAAGTGGTAGGTCAGGTAGGCGCACATCGAGGACAGAGTGAGCACGAAGGTGGTGGCCAGCGACATGCCCATCGCCGACTCCAGCTTGTTGGAGACCCCCATGAACGGGCACAGGCCGAGGAACTGAACCAGCACGAAATTGTTGACCAGGATGGTGCTGATCAGGATAAGAAGGTATTCACTCATCAGGGGCGTCGCTCGGTCAGGGTGTTTCGAAGGCGCTCTGGTGTACGGTCGACAGGCATGACGCTGCGCTAGCAGAAGATCATGGCGCGTCGCTGTCGTGCGCAGTCAGGATGCGGCACGTCAGGAAGGAGCGTCGAGCGCGGCAGCATTATACGCAAGATACTGCCTGCCGACAGCCTGTAGCGTGGCAATCAAGGCGCAGTGTTGCCAGTGTGAGACGGCCATTGTTTCGTGTTTTGCTTGGCTCTTGAAGTAATAAAGAAGAATTCCTTTATTACTTTTTATGATTCTGGCGTTGCCAGTGTCTTTTCATCCTCAAGGGATTGCACAAGGAGTGGGATATGCGTCGATCGGGTTCGCGCGGCAGGCGGCCGTTGTGGGTCATTGTCATCGTGGTCATCCTGGCGGGAATTTCCCAGCTGACGGGCAATGGCAACCTTTCGCTCACACAGTGGTGGAGCGACTTCCGTTCACCGCAGACCACGCAGGAACAGGGCACCGGCTCCGCGGATGAGCAGCGCCTGCGCGATGCCATCCGCGCGCAGCAGAGTGATGTGCAGGTGCGCGGCACGGGGGAGGTGATACGCCTGCTTCGGGATGATCTCAAGGGCAGTCGTCATCAGAAATTCCTGATTCGAGTGGCAGGCGGGACCACCATTCTGGTGGCGCATAACATCGATCTCGCGCCGCGTATCGACAGTCTTCAGGTCGGGGATCGCATCGGCTTCTACGGGGAATACGAGTGGACCGACAAGGGCGGCGTGATCCACTGGACGCATCATGATCCCGGTGGGCGCCATGTGGATGGCTGGCTGGAGCATGCCGGTCGCCGTTACGAGTGATCGTGATGCTGCCGAGTCCTGAGCCAGATGCCTGAACGACGACGCCCCGCCAGAGACTCTCTGGCGGGGCGTCGTGCTGAAGAGGCTTCAGCGAGGCTGAATCAGCGGATCAAGTGACGCGCTGACCCGGCTTGGCACCGGTGTGCGGCTCCAGCAGGTAGATGCCTTCGTCGTCACCGGCGGCCAGCACCATGCCTTCGGAGACACCGAAGCGCATCTTGCGCGGTGCGAGGTTGGCGACCATTACGGTCAGGCGGCCTTCCAGGGCTTCCGGCGCGTAGGCGGACTTGATGCCGGAGAATACGGTGCGCGTCTCGCCGCCGATATCCAATGTCAGCTTGAGCAGCTTGGCCGCCTTCTCGACGTGCTCCGCCTTGACGATCTTCGCCACGCGCAGGTCGGTCTTCATGAAGGTGTCGAAGTCGATCTCCTCGGCGATCGGATCGGCGTCGAGCGGGCTCGGCGCGACGGCAGCTTCCGCCTTGGCGGTGCCGTCCTTGATCTTCTGCTCCTCGACCAGCACTTCGCGCGAGGCTTCGAGCATCTTGTCGATGCGCTCCGGCTCGACACGGGTCAGCAGCGGCTTGAACTTGTTGATGGCATGATCGCTCAGCACGCTTTCGCGGCTGGCCCAGTCCAGGCTCTCGAGGTTCAGGAAGTCGCGCGCCTTGTCGGCCAGCTCCGGAATCACCGGCGCCAGATAGACCATCAGCTGGCGGAACAGGTTGATGCCCACGGAGCAGACGTCGAGCACTTCCTGCTCGCGGCCGTCTTCCTTGGCCATCGCCCACGGCGCCTTGTCGGCGATGTAGGTGTTGGCTTCATCGGCCAGCTCCATCACCTTGCGCATGGCGCGGGCGAATTCACGGGCCTCGAAGTCCGCCGCGATGCCTTCGCCAGCGGCGATGAAGCGCTCGACCAGCTCCGGCTCGGCGCAGGTGGCGGACAGCTTGCCGTCGCCCAGCTTCTTGACGAAGCCGGCACAGCGGCTGGCGATGTTGACCACCTTGCCGACCAGGTCGGAATTCACGCGGGCGGTGAAGTCCTCGAGGTTGAGGTCGAGATCATCGACGCCGGAGGTCAGCTTGGCGGCGAAGTAGTAGCGCAGGTATTCCGGGTTGAGGAACTGCGCGTAGGTGTCGGCCTTGATGAAGGTGCCGCGCGACTTGGACATCTTGGCGCCGTTCACGGTCACGAAACCGTGGCAGTTGACGCCGGTCGGGGTGCGCATGCCGGCACCTTCCAGCATCGCCGGCCAGAACAGGGCGTGGAAGTAGACGATGTCCTTGCCGATGAAGTGATAGACCTCGGCGTCGGAATCGGCCTTCCAGTAGCTGTCGAAGTCGATGCCCTGCTTCTCGCACAGGTTCTGGAAGCTGGCCAGATAGCCGATCGGCGCGTCCAGCCACACGTAGAAGTACTTGCCCGGCGCGTCCGGAATCTCGAAGCCGAAGTACGGTGCATCGCGGGAGATGTCCCACTCGGCCAGACCCGCCTCGAACCATTCCTGCAGCTTGTTGGAGATCTGGCTCTGCACGCGGCCGCTCTTGGTCCACTGCTGCAGGAACTCGGCGAAGTTCGGCAGCTTGAAGAAGTAGTGCGTGGAGGTGCGCATTTCCGGGGTAGCACCGGAGATGGCCGAGACCGGATTGATCAGCTCGGCCGGGGTGTAGGCCGCGCCGCAGGCTTCACAGTTGTCGCCGTACTGGTCTTCGGTCTTGCACTTCGGGCAGGTGCCCTTGATGAAGCGGTCGGCGAGGAACAGGCCCTTGACCGGGTCGAACATCTGCTCGATATCGCGGGTGGCGATATGGCCGGCATCACGCAGCGCCAGATAGATGCGCTCGCTGTGGGCGCGGTTCTCCGGCGAGTGGGTGGAGTGGTAGTTGTCAAAGTCGACACCGAACTTGGCGAAGTCGGCCTGGTGCTCGTCACTCACGCGCTGGATCAGCTGCTCGGCGGTGACGCCTTCCTGCTCGGCACGCAGCATGATGGCGGTACCGTGGGCGTCATCGGCGCACACGTAATGGCATTCGTGGCCACGACTTTTCTGGAAGCGTACCCAGATGTCGGTCTGGATGTACTCAAGCAGGTGACCCAGGTGGATCGACCCATTGGCATAGGGCAGGGCACTGGTGACCAGAATCTTGCGCGCTGACATGAGGCCTCGTCTTGACGGTAAAGGGCGCCTGCTGCGTGAAGGGCAGCGGCTCGCCGGAATGACACGTGATAGGGGCGAACGCATCGCCCCGTCGGGATGAGCGCTACTATATCGCGAAGGTGCGGGCGGCGCGAAGGGCGCGTCGCGTCACCAGCAACGCCGCCATGCGCAACTGTGCGGTTGCATCCCTTCCCGGCGCCCTCATGAAGGATGCTATACGCCACTTTTCCCGTTTCTGGAGGTCAGCATGGCAGCTCAACTATCCGTCGCCGGTCAGATCAATCGTCTCATCCGTCAGGTGATGATGCCCGGCAGCAACGCGCGCCCCAACGATGAACCTGGCCCCGAACTTGCGATGGCCGTGCTGATGTTCGAGGTGGTGCGCGCCGATGACCACCTCGACGTGCGCGAGCGAGAAGCGCTTGCACGCCAGCTGGCCGAGCGTTTCTCGCTGGAGAAGGATGAGCTTGCCAGCCTGTTGTCCCAGGCCGAACAGGATGCCGAACAGGCCACGGATCACTACCGCTTCGTCAAGCAGCTCAACGAGCACATGAGCCTTGAGGAGCGCACCGAGCTGATCGGCATGCTCTGGGAGCTGGCGTACGCCGATGGCGAGCTGGATGCCCATGAGGAGCATCGCATCCGCCGGCTTGCCGGACTGCTGCACGTCAGTCACAGCGAATTCATCCGTACCAAGCTAGCGGCCCAGCCGGACAAGTAAGCGCAGCCGCTCTCATGCAGACGCCCCCGCTGCCAATGGCAACGGGGGCGTCGTGTTTCCGACTTGTGGTCGCAGTGTCGGTTGGCTCTCAACAGCGGTCATCCAGCAGCAGCGGCTCGCGCTCAGTTGCGATAGAACAGGTGCTGACCGATGCGCGCGGTGCGCACGAAGCGCTTGGCCCAGTAGGGCGTGGCGTAGCGGGCGTGGAAGTAGAGCGCGCCGTCGGTGACGTCTTCCAGCTGATGGTTGAGCGCCTGCCGAGCCACGTCGCGTGCCTCGGCGTAGGCTTCCGGCTCGCGAATCCTGTCGGAACGCCCGTCACACCACCAGGAGAACTGGCAGCTGCCGCTCTCGCCGCCCTGCTTGACCACGCCACAGAGGCTGTCGGGGAAGCGCGGGTCGGCGGCGCGATTGATCACCACGTTGACGATGCCCTGCATGCCGCTTCGGCCTTCGCCCTTGGCTTCCCAGTAGGCGGCGCGCGCCAGACAGGTCAGCGGGTCGTCCACCGGTCGCTGGCCATTGGGGTCGATGGCGCGGGCGCCGGCCTTGGTCAGCAACAGCTCATCGGGGATGTCGTCCTGGCCTCGCACCAGCAGGCTCTCGAGGCGCTCGGCCTTGGCGGCGGCGCTGACGGCATTGGCAGCGGCAGGGGTGTCCGAGGCCTGTGGCGCCGAGCAGCCAGCCGCCAGCGTCAGCCCCGCGACAAGCAGCAGATGACGCAGTCCACGCAGCGTGGCGTGGCGGTCGATGCCGGCAATGCCGCGGCGCGGTGCCGGGGGTGTAGCGTGGGCACGCACGGGGTGCGCGGATGTCGATGGACGCATGCAGTTTACCTGTAGACATGTCCTGTAGGCTTGGGGTGGTGTGCCAATCTAGGCAGTGACACAGGCATCCCCCGGCGTGATGACCCTTCGGGCGCGATCGAGCAGTGATGGTCGCATGAGGGCGAGTCGCGCAGACGCGCCATCTTGCCCGATGTCATTCGTTCGATGCCCCTTGTCGGCTTCAACGCAACTCTGACGCAGCTCAGACGACGACAGTCGGGAAGAGTTCCCTGCCGCCATTGAATCACGCCGGGCGGCGGCGGGCATTCTCCCGTGTCATCGCGCCGGCATGTCGTTATCATGGCCGGTCTTCGTGATTGTCCATCGTGCATCACACTTCGTCATCCTGCGCTGGTGCGTGCCATTACCTCCGGTCGCTAGCGTCGCTGTCCTTGAGAGTTTCCATGACTGAACCCGTCCGTCTATCCAAGTTCCTGGCCCATCAGCAGGGCATTTCACGTCGTGAAGCCGAGCATCTCATCGCCCAGGGGGTGGTGCGAGTCGCGGGCGAAGTCGTCGAGGCGCCGTTCTTCAAGGTCACGGATGAGGAGGTCACGGTCGATGAGGGCGCCAGCATGGAGCCCATCGCGCCGATGACTCTGGTGTGGTATCGCCCGCCGGGCGCTCCGCTGCCGGACCCGCTCACCCTGCGTGACGGCGCGCCGCGCAGTGCGCTGGACAACAGTGGTGCCGACTGGCTCAAGGTGCATTTCCTGTCCCAGCAGCCGCTGGCGGAGCTGGCCGAGGACGAGTCCGGTCTCGCGGTGTGGTCACAGAATCGTGGTGTGATCCGCAAGCTCGGTGATGACCTGGACCAGCTGGAGCAGGAATACGTCGTCGAAGTGGAAGGCACGCTGGATGATGAAGGCCTCAAGCGTATCGGCTTCGCGCTGTGCGCCGACATCCGTGGCCGCAAGCCCAAGATCAGCATCAGCTGGCAGAGTGATACCCGTCTGCGCATCGCCATGAAGCGCGTGCCGGTGGGCGGTATCCGTGGCGCGGTTGAGGAGCAGGGCCTCAAGGTCATCGAGGTGCGCCGCCTGCGCCTGGGCGCGATCCTGCTGGGCCGCATGGCACCGGGCGAGTGGCGTTTCCTGCCGGTCGACGTGCGTTTCTGATCATGGTTCATCGGGTCATGACTCCTCGAGGCATGTCCCATCGGCTTGGCCCGTATCGCGGTGGCAGGCATACTGTGCCCATCGTGTTCCACGGCTTTTTTCGCTGACAGTTCAGACGTCTGCGCCTGCTGCGTTGACCGCACGGCGCAGGCCGTCACAGGAGTTTCAAGATATGGAAGGTATCAAGCACATCGTGGCCGTCGCCTCCGGCAAGGGTGGCGTCGGCAAGTCCACCGTGACGGCCAATCTGGCACTGGCGCTGGCTCAGGAAGGTCTCAAGGTCGGCCTGCTGGACGCCGACATCTACGGGCCGAGTCAGGCGCAGATGTTCGGCGTGCCGACCGGTCAGCGTCCGGAGATGGCCGGTGAGCAGGTCTTCAGCCCCATCGAGGCCCACGGCATCAAGACCATGTCGATGGCCTATCTGGTCGACGTGAAGGACCCGATGGTCTGGCGTGGCCCGATGGTCGCGGGTGCCTTCCAGCAGCTGCTCAACCAGACTGCCTGGGGAGAGCTGGACGTGCTGTTGATCGACATGCCGCCGGGCACCGGTGACATCCAGCTGACCCTGTCACAGAAGGTGCCGGTCTCCGGGGCTGTCATCGTCACCACGCCGCAGGATATCGCGCTGCTGGATGCCCAGAAGGGCATCGAGATGTTCCGCAAGGTCAAGGTGCCGGTGCTGGGCGTGGTCGAGAACATGAGCACGCATACCTGCAGCCAGTGTGGCCACAGTGAAGCGGTCTTCGGTGCCGGTGGCGGTGAGCGCATCGCCGAGGAATACCAGACTCGTCTGCTGGGCCAGCTGCCGCTGACCCTGAGCATCCGCGAGAATGCCGATGGTGGTCGTCCCAGCGTGATCGCGGAGCCGCAAGGCGAGGTGGCCAAGTGCTTCTTCTCCATCGCGCGTCAGGTCATCGAGACCCTGGACACTGCCGAGGCGGACGAAGGCCCGAGCATCAGCTTCAGCTGAGCCTGAGCCGACACGCCGCCGTCGCCTCGTCGCGAGGTTTCCAGCGGCGCAGCGGGCCGGTATCATGCTGGCCCGCGTTTCATGGCGCTCACGCGTCTCTCCCCCATCAGTCAGTCAGGTACGCTCGATGAGCATCAAATCCGACAAGTGGATCCGTCGCATGGCCGAAAGCCACGACATGATCGAACCCTTTGAGCCCGATCAGGTGCGCTTTCACGATGAGCGCCGTGTGATTTCCTACGGCACCTCCAGCTACGGCTACGACGTGCGCTGCTCGGATGAGTTCAAGGTCTTCACCAACATCCATTCGGCGACGGTGGACCCCAAGCACTTCGACGAGAAGAGCTTCGTGGACGTGAAAGGCGATTCCTGCGTGATTCCGCCCAACTCCTTCGCGCTGGCCCGTACCATCGAGTACTTCCGCATTCCGCGTAACGTGCTGACCATCTGCCTGGGCAAGTCCACCTATGCGCGCTGCGGCATCATCGTCAACGTGACGCCGCTGGAGCCGGAGTGGGAAGGGCACGTCACCCTCGAGTTCTCCAACACCACCAACCTGCCGGCGCGCATCTACGCCAACGAAGGCGTGGCGCAGATGCTGTTCCTCGAGTCCGACGAAGTCTGCGAGACCAGCTACAAGGATCGCGGTGGCAAGTACCAGGGCCAGCGTGGCGTGACACTGCCGCGTACCTGAGGCACCGGTAGCGGTACTGCTTCCGCTGCCAGCCGCGCCTGTGATTGCCGAAAGCGCCTCCCCCGGGAGGCGCTTTTTCTTTGCGCGAACGCAGGCGAGATCCGTCGCGGATGTGCTCGCTGCTTGCTGCTTGCGAGCCGAAGCATTAGTCGGAAGTTGAACAAAACAATCGATTCAATCACTTGTTTTATTGCCTATGCTTGTCTGCAGGCCACCCCAGAGTGGCTGCAGGACGGATACCTCCCACAAGCAAGGGGCACGCCATGCCATCGCGTTCACATCGCGCTGTATTCCCTCCGACCAGCGCCAGCGGTCTGGTCCGACGTTTCACTCTGAGCAGTCTCGCGCTCGCCATCAGCACCACGCTGCTGGCGACTCCCGCGCAGGCCTATTCCGACATCTATCTCTTCGGCGACAGCCTGAGCGATTCCGGGCAGTTCCCCGATACCACCCTGGGCGGCCTCAACAGCCTACGATTCACCAACCGCAGCGGGCCGGATTACGAGAACTCGCCCTATGGCAGCGTCTCGACCCAGTTGCTGGCCACGGAGCTTGGGCTTGCCGCTGAGCCTTCCACCTCGGTGATCTATCCGCTGGCCGGCTTCAGTGACGGCACCAACTACGCCGTGGGCGGCTATACCACGGCGCAGATTCTGGCCTCGGTGACCGACGAGGATGGCTCCGAGGTGGTCATCCCCGCGGGCAGCCCGGGTGGTGGTACGGTGCTCAGGGTCGAGGATGGCTATCTGGTCAGCACCGGCGGCAGTGCCGACCCGGACGCGCTCTATTACGTCAACGGCGGTGGCAATGACTTCCTGCAGGGCGTGATCACCTCACCGGCCACGGCGGTCGCCTCTGCCGGCAATCTGGCCGCGGCGGTGGAGGCACTGGCGGCGGCGGGGGCGACTACCATCATGGTCTCCAACCTGCCGGATGTCGGCAGCACGCCGGCAGGTCAGTCGGCGGGTGCCGCGCAGGCGGCGGGGACCTCCGCGCTGGTGGGCGTCTTCAATGACGCGCTGGGCGAGCGATTGGCGGCGCTGGATGGTCAGGTCAACATCATCCGGCTCGACACCGTCGGCATTCTCGAGGAGGTACTGGCATCGCCGGCCGAGTTCGGCTTTGCCAGCGACGTGCCGCTGACCCAGGTGTGCTTCTCGGACAGCTGCAACGTCACGCCTTATGGGCTGGGCGGAGCTGCAGAAGACCCGGACTCCCTGCTGTTCAATGACGGGGTGCACCCGACCACCGCCGGTCAGGAGATTCTCGCCGACTACGCCTATGCGATGCTCGCCGCGCCCTCGGTACTGGGGTTGGCGCCGCAGCTGGGCACGGGGGCGCTCAATGCCAGTCAGCGTAGTCTCGCCGATGAATTGCGCCCCGGGGCGCAGCATCCGCACGCGGGAGGGGAGACGGGCGTGCGTGTGTTCGCCATCGGCTCGGCCACTGGCGGCACCGGCGATGGGGAGACCTCCACCGGCCAGCAAGGCGTTGACAGCGAACAGCGCGGCGCGGGTGTCGGCGTGATGCTGCCGCTGGACAACGCGCTCGGCCGCGCCTGGGGCGGGGTGGCGGTCAGTCAGCGCCATGCGGACTTCGATGTCGACGACGGCAGTGAGCTTGAATTGGAAGGTCAGGTATTCAGTCTGTTCGCCCGTCAGCAGCTGGGCAGAGTTGGCATGCAGGCAGTGGCCAGCTACGGTGACTTCGAGTACGATCTCGACCGCCATGTCGCGCTGGGCCAGTCATCGCGCACCCTGTCCGGTGAGACGGATGGCGATGGCTTCAGCGCCGAGGCGCGTCTCGATTATCGCCTCACCGCCGCCGATTCGCTGTGGTACAACGCGCCCTTCGTGGCCTATCGCCACACCGAGTCCGACCTCGATGGCTACACCGAATCCGGCTCCGCCGCCAATGCCCTGAGCGTCTCGGATCAGACGCTGCGCGATCGGCGTGTCGAGCTGGGCTTCATGGTCGATCGCGCCGTCGCGGATGGCTTCGGCCTCTACGGGGAGCTGGCCTACGGCAAGCGTCTCGATGATGACGCCGAGAGCGCCGAGGTGCGTCTGGCGAGCCTGCCGACCAATGCCTACAGCGCCGAGGATCTCGATCGCGGCAGTGACAACTACCTGCGTGTCGATGGCGGCTGGCGCATGCAACTGGGCCGCAATGCCATGTTGCATCTGGGCGCCGGCATCGAGACATGGGATGAGGTGACGGCGCGCGGCGAGGTGGGCGTGAGTTATACCTTCTAGAAGCGCAAGCCGCCGAGAGAGAAGGGAAGCGTGAGAGACAAGAAGACCCCGTGACATTGGCATGTCGCGGGGTCTTCTGTTTTCAGTTCGCTGTCAGTTCAGTCGGCCTTGCCAGCAAGGCAGCGTCACTGATCAGTCTTCTTCACCTTCCGGCAGCTCATCGCTGAGCTCTTCTTCCACATCGGCGTGGGAGAGGCGCAGACCGCCCACCGGCAGGTCATGGCCATCCAGCTTGGCCACTTCGCCGTCGAGCTTCAGGCGGCCTTCGAGGAACCAGCGCACCGCGATCGGGTAGATCAGATGCTCACGCGTGTGCACGCGTTCCTTGAGGCTGGCTTCATCATCACCTTCCAGCACGTTGGCGACGGCCTGGATCGCCACCGGACCACCGTCGAGCTCCTCGGTGACGAAGTGCACGCTGGCGCCGTGTTCCTTCTCGCCAGCTTCCAGAACCTTGCGATGGGTATCAAGGCCCGGCCAGGCCGGCAGCAGTGACGGATGGATGTTGATCAGTCGACCGAAGAAGCGCTGCACCAAGATCGGCGACAGGATGCGCATGAAGCCGGCCAGCACGATGAGATCCGGCTCGTGGCGTTCGATCACCTTGATCAGGGCGCCATCGTAGTGCTCGCGATTCTCGTACTCGTCATGCGGCAGCACCACGGCATCCACGCCCGCTTCGCGTGCGCGCACCAAGCCGTAGGCATCGGCCTTGTTGGAAATCACCGCGACCACGTCGCCGCCCAGCTCATCGTGCTCCTGAGCCTCCAGCAGCGCCTGCAGGTTGCTGCCGCTGCCGGAGATCAGTACCACGACGCGTGGGCGTACCGGCGTGTCATCCGCCTCGAAACCGTTGCCGAAGCCGCCGAGAGTGTCACCGTTGGAGGCGTTGGTAGTCGGTTCGATCATGCGGACAGATTCTCCAGCTGGACCTGTTCTTCTTCGCCCTTGCGTGCACGGATAGCACCGAGGGTGAAGACCGTCTCGCCCTGGGCTTCCAGGTGAGCGCGCGCGGCATCGGCATCCGCCGCGGCCACGACGACGACCATGCCGACGCCACAGTTGAGCACGCGGTGCATCTCGTGCTCCTCGACATTGCCCTGCTGCTGCAGCCAGTCGAACACGGCCGGACGCTTCCAGCTGGCGACGTCGATCTCGGCGGTGCAGTCTTCCGGCAGCACGCGCGGAATGTTCTCGAGCAGACCACCACCGGTGATGTGGGACATGGCGTGCACGGCCACACCGCTTTCCTTGAGCAGCGACAGCAGCGGCTTGACGTAGATGCGCGTCGGCGCCATCAGGGCGTCAGCCAGCGGCTGGCCGTCGATCTGCTGCTCCAGCAGCGAGGCATCGGCGACTTCGAGAATCTTGCGGATCAGCGAGTAGCCGTTGGAGTGCGGGCCGGAGGAGGCCAGACCCAGAATCACGTCGCCTTCGCCGACCTTCTTGCCGTCGAGGATCTCGGACTTCTCGACCACACCGACGCAGAAGCCGGCCAGATCGTAGTCACTGCCTTCGTACATGCCCGGCATCTCGGCCGTCTCGCCGCCGACCAGTGCACAGCCGGACTGCAGGCAGCCTTCGCCGATCCCGGTGACGACGTCAGCGGCGATGTCGACGTCCAGCTTGCCGGTGGCATAGTAGTCGAGGAACTGCAGCGGCTCGGCGCCGGCGACCACCAGATCATTGACACACATGGCGACCAGATCGATGCCGATGGTGTCGTGACGGTTGAGGTCCATGGCCAGGCGCAGCTTGGTGCCCACGCCATCGGTACCGGTGACCAGCACGGGCTGGCGATAGCCTTGCGGCAGTTCGCACAGGGCGCCGAAGCCACCCAGACCACCCATCACTTCCGGGCGGTGAGTGCGCTTGGCGACACCCTTGATGCGTTCCACGAGGGCGTTGCCTGCATCGATATCGACACCTGCATCCTTGTAGCTCAAGGAAGTCTTGCTGGGCGAGGAGTCCTGGGGGCGTTGCGTCATGTGAGGTTCCTGTCGGTGCGGCCTGAGCGGTGAGACACGATCGATCGGGGGAAAGAAAGGCGGCTATTGTAGCATTGCGCTTCACGGCTGACACCGTGGCGTTTCACAAAAAATGGCCATGATGTGAAAGACACGCCCCGAGCGCTTTCCTGAGGGCGCGCCAGTCCCTTTGGCCATCTTTCGTCAGGCGGGTCGTCCCGTTCGCCGGGCGCTTGTGGGTGAGTCAGTGACAGGCAACAATGGGGGCATGCGTGGACCGTCGGCGACATGCCGCCTGTGAGCCACACAGCTTGTCTCAAGGAGTGATGATGCAGCGTAAATGGTGGTTGCTGGCCGCAGGCGTGGCCCTGCTCGGGTTGCTGGTTCTGCTGGAGCCGATTCTGATGCCGTTCTTCATCGGCATGATTCTCGCCTATCTGGGCGACCCGCTGGCTGACTGGCTGGAAGAGAAGGGCCTGTCGCGCCGACTGGCCGTCAGCCTGGTGTTCAGCGTGCTCTCGGTGGTGCTGCTGATCGCGCTGCTCATTCTGGTGCCGCTGCTCGGGCGTCAGCTGGCGCAGTTGATCAGCTTCATGCCGATGGTCTTCAACTGGATACGCGAGACGATCCTGCCGGAAGTGCAGGCCTTCACCGGCATGGATTTCAGCGCCGATTTCGATCAGGTGCGCTCGCTGCTGCTGGGCAACTGGAAGGAAACCGGTACCTTCGCCGCCGCTTTCCTGGGCACCGTCTCCAAATCCGGGCTCGCCATGGCCATCTGGCTGGGTAACCTGGCGCTGATTCCCGTCGTCACCTTCTATCTGCTGCTTGACTGGGACCGCATGAAGGAGAAGCTGCAGGGGCTCCTGCCGCGCCACATGGAGCCGACCGCCACGCGGCTGGCCCATGACTGCGACGAGGTACTGGGGGCCTTCCTGCGAGGGCAGCTGCTGGTGATGCTGAGCCTGGGCATCGTCTATGCCATCGGCCTTGCCATCATCGGCCTCAAGTTCGCGCTGCTCATCGGGCTGGTGGCGGGGCTTGCGAGTATCGTGCCGTATCTGGGCGTCATCGTCGGGGTGTTGATCGCGGCGACGGTGGCCTTCTTCCAGTTCGGTGAGTGGTGGGCGCTGCTGGCGGTGGGCGGTGTCTTCGCGCTGGGGCAGCTGCTGGAAGGCGTGGTGTTGCAACCCCTGCTGCTGGGCGACAAGATTGGCCTGCACCCCGTGGCGGTCATCTTTGCCGTCATGGCCGGCGGGCAGCTGTTCGGGTTCACGGGCATTCTGCTGGCGCTGCCGGTGGCCGCCGTGATCATGGTGCTCTTGCGTTATCTGCATGATCGCTATAAAAACAGTACTTTATATGATCAACAGCGTGATTCTCGCCCCGTGGCCGCCAGTGAGCCACCCGCGCCTTCGGCGGCAGAGGATACCCAGTGATCGAGAGAGATCACGGCAACAACAACCAGCATGACGGATGGCAATGACACAGGGACAGATGGCACTCGGCGTCGGGGTACGCGACGCCGCGACCTTCGACAACTACCACTTCACCTCCACCTCGCTGGCAGAGGCCCTCAAGGGGCAGCTTGCTGACGGCGGGGAGCCCTTCGTCTATCTATGGGGCGGTGAGCAGAGTGGGCGTAGCCATCTGTTGCAGGCGGCATGCCATCTGGCGGGAGAGCAGGGCAAGCGTGCCTTCTACCTGCCGCTCAAGGAGATTGGCCACTTCCCGCCGCACATGCTGGAAGGGCTGGACGAGATGGATCTGGTCGCCATCGATGACCTCGAGAGCGTGATCGGCCGCAAGCGCTGGGAAGAGGCGCTGTTCCACCTCTACAACCGCCTGCGTGACAGTGGCCGCCACCTGCTGGTCAGCGCCAGCTGTGCGCCGCGCCTGCTCCCCGTCACCCTGCCGGACCTGGCCTCACGCCTCTCCTGGGGCGTCACCTTCCACCTCTCCGGCCTGGATGATGCCCAGCGTCTCGAGGCGCTCAAGCTGCGCGCCAAGGACCACGGCCTCGCGCTACCCGATGAAGTCGCCCGCTACATCCTGCATCGCGGGCCGCGCAGCCTGCCGGGACTGTTCGCCGCGATGATCGAGCTCGACAACGCCTCGCTCTCCGCCCAGCGCAAGCTCACCATTCCCTTCGTCAAGCAGACCCTCGGCTGGTAGGGCAGCGCCTGCGTGGGCCCGGTGGCCCAATCTTGCCTTCATCACGACCGCGGCACCGATATTGCAGTCTCTTTCCCATCATCTCTGTCTGAGGACACGCGGCATGAACAGGTTAGACAAGCATCGGGAGCGCATGCACAAGCAAGCCAACTCGATCGGCAACTTCCTGGTCGAAGGCTTTCACTACCTCGGCCTGTTCGCCATCGGCGGCGCGATTGCCATCGCCTCGGTATCGGCCTTCTTCGAGATGTTCGCCAAGGGCTCGGCCAGCGTCGATGACATCCTGCTGCTGTTCATCTATCTCGAACTCGGCGCGATGGTCGGTATCTACTTCAAGACCAACCACCTGCCGATCCGCTTTCTGCTCTACATCGCCATCACCGCGCTGACGCGCTACCTCATCGGTGATGTCTCCCACCACAAGGCCCCCGATATCGGCCTGCTCTACCTCTGCGGCGGCATCTTCTTCCTCGCCCTCTCGGTACTCGCCGTACGCTACGCCTCCTTCAAATACCCCTCCAGCAAAGCCATTGACCCGATGGGCGGCACGGTAGGTGATAAAAAAGGAGATTGTTAATTTAGATAAAAAGTTTAAACGTATGTTGTGTAATTAATATGGCCTCATTACACCTCGAGGCCATATTAATCTAGTTTTAGAATTGTAGTTTAGTCGTCTGACCAGTCAGAAGGTAGTTCATCAGTAGCTCTTAGATATCCGACGTTTAGCCCTACGGCTGCAAATACTTTTGCGGCATCTTGGTTTCTAGTTAAAGCTGAGTCAACATCATTTAATTTTTTTGTGCCTTCTAGTTTGGATTGCCATATCGGGTGACCAACGAATTTCTCAATCATTTCTGAAACATTATTTATTATTTCAGGTGCCGGTTCTTGGTGTATAAAAGCATTTTCACGGTCAGTGACAAGCAAATGAGCTACAGCAGTTTTGATCGTCTGTGAAAAATACTGTAATGATGCTTGATACGTAAGTCGCTTGCGCCGCTCTATCTGTTGCGGGCTTAGTTCTCCACCACCATTAGGATCGTATGTCAGCCTAGCAAAGCTATTTATAATGTTGATAATATAGCTTAGTTCTCTTTGCCGTATGATTTTTCCATCTTCACCCTTCTCTTCTCTTGGCTTAAGATTGATTAGCTTTTTTACAACCTTGTTCTGGAATGATGTTTCTTTTATCAAGGGGATGTCTTTATTACTTTCGCCTGTACTTTCGATGTACTCTTTTATTGCCAAGTCCGGATTTTCAATAACGCTCTTTATAAGTGCTGCTTCAAGAGCTGATTTTGCCCTTTTTTTCTCATCCTTTTCTATCCAATCTAAGAACCCTAGCTCTGAAGAATCCTCTTCACCCACATTTGATATATAGCTTTCATATCTACTGGACCACTCTTCCTCAAATTTTGAGGCTAATTCGAAGCTCGATAAAGGTAGTTTTTTTATACGAGACTGTACCGAATTAACTAATCTGATAGCTTGGTTTTTAGAAAAATTTAAGTATATTTTTATCGCAATCCTATCACGCCCAGCTAACCAAGAAGCAACGGTCTTATGTTGCCCATCGAACATCAATATTTTATACCCGTTAGATGTTTCTTTAAGTCTGCAACCCGGTGGTTCATGTAGTGGGTTGGTTAATATGTCGCTATATATGCTAAGGATTTGCTTGGATTTAATGTTTCGAGGCTGACATTCAGAATCATTCCAAATTACCTCTCTAGGTACTTCTATGAAGATAAACTCAATATTTTCTTTGCCTACTTTTTCATTATAGATATTTATCTCTTTGATGGTGCCAGGGAGGTGGAAGCTAATGATGTTGTCTTTTTTTATTTCGTAATCAACTTCAACAGGTTTGATGTTAAAGAATTCTTGTGCCTTTTCATACTGTACGTCAAATCTGCTCGCCTCTAGGAAAGCATGAAAGCGAAGGTAAGGCCTAACTGTGATCGATGGGTTGTTTCTTTTGAATCTATTGCATTTTACATGTACAAGATTTAAGTTATCTCTATCAGTTTTACCGCCATTGCTCTCTGGTACATCATGATCAGCTTCGATTGAATCTGATGATTTATTAAGAGTATCTGCGCATAAGAAGCAAACTCCACCGGATTTTATCCATAGAAAATCTTCAATTCCGTCACGCTGAGCTTCAGGAAGCATTTTTTTCATTTTACTGGATATTTTAATTGGCATAATTAAGGATTCTCTTGGGTTGTAAGTGCTGAAATTATAGTGTTTCTAAGCTTAATGTCATAGTATGTTATTTTCATGATTTGGCCTGAATTAAGAATTCTAACATTGTGTATGAGATCCACTGAGCGTCAGACACAACCTGCGGCTGCCGCCGTGGTCGCGGTGTTCGCCGAGCCAGATGCCCTGCCAGGTGCCGAGCGCGAGGCGATTGACGCCGCGGCGGGCTTCGACAGGTAGCGTGAGTTGGGTGCCGAGCAGGCTGGCGAGCACGTGGGCGGGCATGTCGTCATCGCCTTCGAGGGTGTGGCGGAAGTAGGGCAGGTTGCCGGGCACCAGGCGGCGCAGGAAGGCGTCCATGTCGTGGCGCACGTCGGGGTCGGCGTTCTCGTTGAGCGTCAGCGAGGCGGAGGTGTGCAGCAGCTGCACATGCAGCAGGCCAACACTGACCGGCGGCATTTCGGCCAATGCCTGCTCCACCTCGTCACTGATGAGGTGAAAACCGCGCTTGCGGGCGGAGAGGGTGAGAGTGTCGCGTTGCCACATGAGAAGCCCTGCCTGTCGTTGATTCAGTACATGCTAAACATGACAAGCCAGAACGCAAAAGGCCAGCCCCTGAGGGCTGGCCTTTTGCGGCGTGCTGCGCTGGCTCATCTCAAGCGAGAGGAGGGCGACAGCATGGCGCCGCTGCCATCACCCGGCAGTGGTGGCGGCTTCGCTGACGGTGCGACGGGCGGCCTTGGCGGTGACGCGCTCCGGTTCTGTCTTGCCGATCTCGCGGGCGAGCCAGTCGGCGAGCATGCGCACGCGGGTCGGGATCGGGCCGCGCGGCAACAGCATGCCGATCTCGACCGGCGGGATCTCGTCGCATTCCAGACGCTTGAAGGACTGGCCGTTGCGCTCGCTGAGCGAGTTGACCCAGTCGATGGGCAGCACGGCGCGAATCAGGCCATCGGCGACGTAGTCGGTGAGGACTTCGAGGTCATCGGACTGGATGTGATTCGGGCGCGGGTCTTCCGGGTGACGCGAGAGCGAGGTGCCGGAGACCAGCGGTTCCAGCTCGCCCCACGGCAGCTCTTCGGGATGCTCGACATGCGAGGCCGCGTAGGCGGCTTGCTGCCACTGGGTCAGCGGGCGGAAGACGTGAGTGCTGCCGGCCAGGTGCGGGAAGCCGATGACCAGATGCGGCTGGTTCTCGAGAATCTCGCGACCGTTGTGCCACAGCTTCAGCTTGATATCGACTCCGTCGTGCTCTGACAGGAAGCTGGTGAGAGCATGGCCCAGGAAGTGACGACCCAGCGCTGGGGTGGCGTGGATCCGAATGGTGCCGGTGAGGTCCGACTGACGATCCTCGATGGCGCGGTGCGCTTCATCATCGAGGTTGGCCATCGATCGCGCATAGCGGTAGAGAGTCTCACCCGCTTCCGACAGGCGGATACCGCGATGGCCGCGTTCCACCAGACGAGTGCCAAAGCGGCCCTCGAGGGCGTCGAGGCGACGGCTGACGGTGGATTTGGGCAGGCGCAGGCGTTCGGCAGCGCGGGACAGGCTGCCGAGATCCGCGACCATCAGAAAGGTGTTATAGGCGTCGATATCGCTCATCGAATAGGTCCGGTTGTTCAGGGGGTCGGGGTGTGTCGTCAGGGAAACACCCACCTTGTACGGGCCATGTCGGGCCCGTCGCAGCGCAGGGGCTGCACAACGGATTGCCTGTCGATGACCGTGCCCCTCGTACCGCGGGGGGATGCCCCGGGCAAAGACGCGCTCATCGATCAACAACCGCTCCTGTCAGTCGTGCACCGCAGCGCACGTCGACAGGTCTTGCACTTGATTCTTGCCTTCAACTCTTGCGGCCGGCTCGTGAAGCCCGGTCTTGGGGCTCAGTCTTGAAGCCTGGTCTTGAAGCCCGGTCTTGAAACCGGTCTCGAAACCCGGCTTCGCGCACAGTGCCGCGCCAGAAACGCGAGAACGGATTTCAGGCGCTGGATGCCGGCGACTCTGAGCAGGCTAACAATATCACCATCCCGTCATTGTTGCATCCAAAGTCGCACGCATTGCGCAATTCCGATCTCCGTGAAACGTGACACCTCGGCAGAATGCGCAACGGCGGGGGACTGGCGTCATTGGCGGCATGACGGCTCAGACGTCAGTGACCGGAGATGGTTCCGTATCTGATGACAGACAGGTGAGAAAAAGTGTCTTTTTCGTGAGGCAAGGCGCAGGGCAGGTCCTTGCGCGGCTGGGGGGGCCTTCTGCCACGAGAAATCGGGAATCGGCGAGGGGGTAGATGGGTGCGAGGCGAGTGGGCGTGCCCGTGAGGAGGGCACCCGATTGCAGGTTTCGAGAAGAGGCGTTGCAGAAACGGTAGATGACGGAAATGTGCAAGAAAGTGCATTATCTCGCCTGCAAAGAAGAATCATTATTATTATTAATCTTGGGAACGCTCCGCTCATGACAGTCTGCCTCTCTTCGCGCCACACCGTCAGCGCTTCACGCGCGACGGTCTTCACTCCTCGTCCGCTGGTCGCGGCCATTGCCTTGCTGTGTGCCGGGACGGTCAATGCCGAGCCGCTGCAGATGCAGACACTGCAGGTCGAGGAGGATCGCCTCGAGGCCACGGCGGTGGTGGACAGCGAAGAGCTTGCCCTGCATCAGGCGCGTGATCTCAAGGACATCTTCCGCGATACGCCTTCCGTCACCGTTGGCGGCACCACGGCCTCCTCCGAGAAGCTCTACGTCCGCGGGCTGGAAGATACCAACCTCAACATCAGCATCGATGGCGCCAGCCAGAACGGCTACCTGTTCCACCACAGCTCCAACTTCAACATCGAGCCGGAGCTGCTCAAGCGCGCCGAGGTCCAGGCCGGGCCGGGGGCGGCGGACAACGGGCCGAACGCGCTGGGTGGCAGCATCAAGTTCGTGACCAAGGATGCCCAGGACCTGCTCAAGCCGGGTCAGAGCGTCGGTGGCATGGTGAAGGGCAGCACGGAATCCGCGGCAGATGCCGTCAAGGGCACGCTGTCGGTGTATGGGGAGGTGGCGCCCAACGCGGGGCTGCTGTTCACCACCAGCGCACGCAACAGCGATGATTACCGCACCGGCGGCGGTGATGAGGAAGAGGGCACCGGCGGTCATCAGCGCAGCTATTTCGGCAAGTTCAGCCTGCTGGATCAGGGCGCGCACAGCCTGCGACTCAGCGCGGAGCACAATGAGGACACCGGCATCTACTGCGTGCGTCCCAACATGGAGTGTCAGCCGTTCAACAACGCCAAGGTCGATACCGAGCTGAGCCGTGACACCTATACCGCCAACTACGATTTCGAACCGGGCTCGCGGCTGGTGGATGTGCACGCCAATGTCTTCCACTCCAGTACGGAAGTGGACCGCACGTCCCTCGCTACCGGGGCCAGCTCGAATGCCAAGGTCGAGAGTGTCGGAGGGGATCTCAACAACACCTTCCGCTTCGGCCCCGAGGCGATGAACAACCGTCTGACCCTGGGCAGTGATTACGTCGAGGATGAATCCAGCACCGCTGGCTTTGACGAGACGGCGCGCAACATCGCGCTCTACGCCCAGCACCGCATGACGCTCGGCGCGGTGGATCTGTCCTTCGGTGCCCGGGTCGATGACTACCGGACCGAATACGCCAATGGCGAGACGCTGGATGACACCGATGTCAGCCCCAACGCGAGCCTCAACTGGCGTGTCGGCGGGGGTGTCGAGCTGTTCACCGGCTACGCCACGGCCGTGCGTGGCAACAAGGGCCGCGAAGCCCTGTTGATCGACGGGGGCGTCGGCCCGGGCGAGACGCTGGTGGTCGAGCCGGGTCTCGAGGCCGAGACCTCGCGCAGCACCGAGGTCGGTGCCCGCTGGAAAGGCGAGGGCATCCTCACCCAGCGTGACCGTGCCGGACTGGAAGTCACCTACTTCGATACCCACTTCGACAACTACATCACCGAAGGGTCGGCGGGTGACGTGACCACCATCACCAACATGGAAGGTATCGTCACCAGCAAGGGTGTCGAGGCGCGAGCCACCTACGGACTGGGCGGCTGGGACATGACGCTGGGCTACCTGACCATGGACCTGGAAGACAACCAGGGCGAGACCGTGGTGGATGACATGGGGCTGGGCAACCAGACCGGAGACCGCTGGAGCCTGGACAACCGTTACACCTTCGCCGACCCGCAGCTGACTCTTGGCTGGACCGTGACCGCCTACGAGCGCCTCACCGACCTGCCGGATGACCAGAGCGAGCGTGCCGGTTACGCCACGCATGACCTCTACGCCAGCTGGGTGCCGGGTGACATGCCGGACCTGACTCTGACGGCCGGTCTCTACAACCTGTTCGACAAGGAATACTCCGACCAGAACACCTTCTATCTGGAAACCAACAGCCCACGTGGCATCACGCCGGGCGCCATCACCAGCCCGGGGCGTGACGTGCGTCTGTCGGCGGCGTATCGCTTCTGATCAAAAGGTGCTGTCAGCCAGCGTGTCTCTGACGGAAGGGCATCGCCAGCGGTCGTGATCCAGGCTCGCACCCCGGGAGGCTTCACTGACGCGTAGCCCCGCTCCAGAGAACGAGGTAGCGACACGGCGGCAACGGCAGCACCGATGCAAGGGCATCAGCGCAGGAACGTCAGTGCAGGAACGTAAGCGCAGGAACGTCAGCGCAGGAACGTCAGCGCAAGAAAAAAGCGGCGCCATCGTGTTTTCACGGTGGCGCTGTCTTGTCTTTGGAGTACGCGTGCTGCATGGCGCGGGCCCCGGCCGGCCTGCGTCCCGCGGGCAGGCTGTGCTACCATCGCGACCAAATGTCGGAGAGCCGCTGCACGACTCTTCGCACCGCACTCACGTTCCCGCCCGTGGCGGGTGATCGTACGAATAAGGAAGGATGCATGGCGCTTCTGAAGATTTTTGTCGGCACGATGTATGGCGGCTCACTGGATGTGGCCGAGCAGGTGCAACCGCTGTTCGAGCAGGCAGGCTATACGGTGGAAGTGCTTGACCAGCCGACACTGGAAGACTTGACGGAGACACGCCCGGATCTGGCGCTGTTCGTCACCTCCACCACCGGCAGTGGCGATGTGCCGGGCAACCTGAGCGGCTTCCTCAATGCGCTCTCGGCCCAGTCACCGGCGCTGGACTGGCTGCGTTATGGTCTCATCGCTCTCGGCGACAGCTCCTACGGCGAGACCTACTGCGGTGCCGGGCGTCAGCTGGACGAGCGTCTGGCGGATCTGGGCGCCACGCGCCACGGCGAGCGCCTCGAGATCGATGCCATGGAGACCTTCATGGCGGATGACGCGGCCCTGCCGTGGGTCGAGAGCTGGATTCCGACGCTGCCGGCGACCGCCTGATCCCGTCACGCCGGGCGTGCCCGGCGTCCGACTTCTTCGTCGTGTTCGATTTCCACGTTGCCCGACCTTTCCTCGAGACTGCTGCACATGCCGAAACTCAATCCTGATCATCCGCGCGCCCGCAACCTGACACCGCAACGTGTCTCCGTGCTGGCGGGCCTCGCCATCGTGATGGTCGCCAACATTCCGCGTTTTCTGCTCAGCGGTGACACCACGCGCCTGATGCTGATCAGTGGCTTTGCCGTGGCCGTCGCGGCGCTGGGGGTCTACATCTATCGCCAGCTCTCCGATGTCGCCCAAGGCGAAGTGCCGAGGCTGATGCGTCGCGTGTTCGTGTGGCTGGTGGTGGGCCTGGCGGCGATGGCAGCCTTCAACTTCGCCGCGCCGATGCTTGATCGTCCCAGGGAAGGGGCGCTGGAAGTGCTGGTTGATGGCCTGACACTGGGGCTGGTGGCGCATGTCATCAGTCTGTGGATGCATCGGGGCCGCAAGAGCGACTGAGCCCTGTCTGCCGCAAACGACGACGCCCCCGGCCAGTGATGGTCGGGGGCGTCGTCGTATCAGGCCCGGGGCTGATGTCCCGGGCGTCACGGCCTCACTTGCACAGCGTGTAGCAGGGCTCGTAGTCGCTGCCCGGCAGCTTCATGCGGCCCTGGGCCACGAAGGAGGTGAGCAGGGCGTCGAGACGCTCCATCAGCTCGGCTTCGGCGGTCAGGCGGAAGGGCCCATCGCGCTCGATCTCCTCGATGCCTTCCTTCTTGACGTTGCCGGCGACGATGCCCGAGAAGGCACGACGCAGGTTGGCGGCCAGCTCATGCACCGGCTGGTTGCGATGCAGCGCCAGGCTCGACATGTTGGCGTGGGTCGGCGCGAAGGGCTGCTGGAAGTGCGGGGCGATATGCAGACGCCAGTTGTAGTAGAAGGCGTCGTGATGCTGACGACGGAACTCCGCGACGTCATCGATGCCGCCTCGCATGGTGCGCGCCACCTCGACTGGATTGTCGATGATGATGGTATAGCGCGAGCGCGCTTCCTCACCCAGCGTATAGGTGATGAACTCGTCGATCTGCTGGAAGTAGTCGGCGCTGGAGGCCGGGCCGGTGAAGATGACCGGGAACGGCAGGCCTTCGTTTTCCGGATGCAGCAGGATACCCAGCAGGTAGAGAATCTCTTCCGCGGTACCCACGCCGCCCGGGAAGACGATGATGCCATGCGCGGTCCGCACGAAGGCCTCAAGGCGCTTCTCGATGTCCGGCATGATGATCAGTTCATTGACGATCGGGTTGGGTGACTCGGCGGCGATGATGCCCGGCTCCGAGATGCCCAGATAACGGCCCTGCTTGCGACGCTGCTTGGCATGCGCGACGTTGGCCCCCTTCATCGGGCCCTTCATCGCGCCGGGACCACAGCCGGTGCAGATGTCGAGTTCGCGCAGGCCGAGGTGATAGCCCACGTCCTTGGTGTACTCGTATTCCTCGCGATTGATCGAGTGGCCACCCCAGCAGGTGACGAGGCTCGGTTCACGCGAGGACTTCAGGGCACCGGCGTTGCGCAGGATATGGAACACCGCGTTGGTGGTGCCTTCGGTGGTGGAGAGATCGAAGCGGGGCGTGTTCTGGATCTCGTTGGCTACGTAGACGATGTCGCGCAGCACGCTCGAGAGGTGCTCACGAATGCCGCGGATCATCTTGCCATCCACGAAGGCATCACCCGGCGCATTGTCGAGCTTCAGACGGATGCCACGATCCTGCTGCAGCACCTCGATCTCGAAGTCCTTGTAGGCATTGAGCACCGAGACGCTGTCATCGGTCTGGCTGCCGCAGTTGAGCACCGCCAGCGCGCAGCGGCGCAGGATGTCATGCAGGCCATTGGAGGAGGTGTCGCGCAGGCGATTGACCTCATCCTGGGAGAGAACTTCCAGGCTGCCTTCCGGTGAGATGATGGTGGAGACCAGCGTCGAGCTGGCATCGCGGGAGTAGGTGGTAGCTTCACTGGTGACAGAGTTCATGACCGTCTTCCTTGTGTCAGGCGCCCACGGCTGACTGGGCGCGGTTCCGGGCTTCTGCCCAGAGTTCGGCGATGCGCTCGCGGTCGTCCACGCTCATGCCGTCCTGGGCAAAGGCGTGCTGCATCCACTCTTCGAAGGTGGCGTCAAAATCTTCCGCGACCACATCGGCGGCATCGTAATCGGCGTTCTCGAGAACCAGTTCCACCTGGGGAATCATGTATCCCAGCGGGAAGAGGTCGACTTCGGCGCATTCGCTTTCCATGGCGAGCAGTGCCTTGTGGATGGCTTCGCCGCGCGCGGCCAGTGGATCAAGCATCTGGAGCATCTCGTGATTCGGGCCAGTCGCGAAGACTGGTCGGGGCAGAGGAAAGGCGCCGAGCCCTGCCGCGTCATTCGGGCATCGCCCACGAAAGACGCAGCCAGAGCGGCACCTGGCAATGAGGATGATGCTAACACGCGAGGGCGCCACGGCGCAGCGCTGCGCATGGCGGCTGGCTCTGGTAGAATCATGGGCTTTGCGGGTCGGTGGCCCTGTGCAGACATTCAGGCAGCTATCGGCAACACGACGCGCCGAGTCGCGTCCCCCGTTCGTGAGTGGTCAGTGCCTCCATGTTCAACGCCCAGTATTTTCGTACCTTCATCACCCTGGTGGAGACCGGCAGCTTTACCCATACCGCGCGCAAGCTGGAAATGACCCAGCCCGGCGTCAGCCAGCATATCCGCAAGCTGGAGCAGTACCTGGGGCGCTCGCTGCTCAACCGTCAGGGACGCAAGTTCTCGCTCACCGCAGCGGGGCGTCGCTGTTACGACTACTCCGTCAAGCTGTTTGCCGAGCACACCCAGTTCATGCACTCGCTGGATGATGACTCGCCTGACAGCGGGGAATGCCGTGTGGCCAGCCCCTCAAGCGTCGGGCTGATGTTCTATCCGTTCACGCTCGGCTATCAGCAGCAGCATCCGGGGCTGACGGTCAGCTACAGCTTCGCCTTCAATTCCGAGATCGTGCAGGACGTGCTGGCGGGGCGCTTCGATCTTGGCATCGTCACCGAGCCGGTCAAGCATCCGGATCTCAACTTCGAGCTGTGGCATCAGGAGCCGCTGTGCCTGGTGGTGCCCGCCGACTTCGCCGGCAACAGTCTCAATGAGCTGATGGCGCTGGGCTTCATGAATTACGCCGACGGCGTCAACAACGCCAGCGCCTTGCTGCGCGAGAACTTCGCCGGTGAATTCCGCTCGATGAGCCACTTCCCGCAGCAGGGTTTCACCAACGACATCGGCATGGTGCTGGATGCCGTGGCACGTGGCCTGGGCTTCACCGTCGTCTCGCGCACGGTGCTGGAGACGTCCCCGTGGCAGCGCCAGGTGCGCGAGATGCCGCTCACCGAGGCCGTCTACGAGAACCTGTACATCGTCACGCGTGACAATGCCGAGGTGCCGCGCCGCTATGAGCAGTTGCTGGGCGAATTCCGCCTGCAGCGCCGCAACACGCTCTACGGCTACGCCGATGCCCCGGAAAGCTTCGACAACATGGACCTCGACGGCATGGTGTAACGCCTGCCATGGCGTGACAGGGCTCCCCTCAATCCTGCCCCGGAAACACGAAGACCCGCTCCTCGAAGCGGGTCTTCGTGTTTCCGGGGCAGGGACAGGCCCGCGTCAGGGCGTCGCTTGGAGCGCACCGTCCTGTTTCAGTGCACGACCCCGGCTTGCGACCAAGGCCTGATGCGACGCCGCCACGGCGCGTGGGATGCTGGATGACAGCCTGACCAGTGTCGTGAGGTGTTTGCGCGACTTGCTGCCTACCCCTTGTTCGTTGTCATCGAGGAACCCGTACCGTGTCTTCTTCCAAGTCCCGATTCGTTGATGCACCGCCTGCCGCGAGCGACGTGGCCGATGCCCAGTCCTTTCGCCAGTCGTTCTCGCTGCTGTCGCGCATGGAGGTGACGGAGCTTGACGAGGCGCTGCGTGGCGAGCTCGCCCGGCGCTGTCGCTGGCAGGGATGGGAGTCACGCCACATGAGCTCGAGCCAGGCCGCCGAGCTGATTCGCGATGGCATGACGGTGGGCATGAGCGGCTTCACGCGGGCGGGGGAGGCCAAGGCCCTGCCGTTGGCGCTGGTGGAGAAGGCGCGCCGCGAGCCGTTCTCCATCACCTTGATGACCGGGGCCTCGCTGGGCAATGACCTGGACGGTCAGATGGCGGACGCCCACATGCTGGCGCGGCGCATGCCGTTCCAGGTCGATCCGGTGCTGCGCCGTGCCATCAACGCCGGCGAAGTGATGTTCATGGATCAGCATCTCTCGGAGACGGTGGAGCTGCTGCGCAACCATCAGCTGAGTGACATGGACGTCGCGGTGGTCGAGGCCAGTGCCATCACCGCCGACGGCGGCATCGTGCCGACCACCTCGGTGGGCAATTCGGCCAGCTATGCGATTCTGGCCGACAAGGTGATCATCGAGCTCAATCTCGAGTCCCCGGCGGCACTCGAGGGACTGCACGATATCTACATTCCGCAGATGCGCCCCAGCCGTCAGCCGATCCCGGTGGTGGCGCCGGATTCGCGTATCGGCACGCCGTACATCCCCATCGACCCTGCCAGGATCGCCGCCATCGTGCTGACGCGTGGCAAGGACAGCCCCTCGACCTGTACCCCGCCGGATGAGGATACCCGGCGGATGGCGGACCATCTGGTCGAACTGCTCAAGCAGGAGGTCACGCTGGGGCGTCTGACGCCTGCGTTGCTGCCGCTGCAGGCCGGGATCGGCAGCATGGCCAACGCGGTGATGAGCGGACTGAAGGAGGGGCCCTTCGAGCACCTCACCATGTACTCGGAGGTATTGCAGGACTCCACCTTCGATCTGCTGGATGCCGGCAAGCTCGACTTCGCCTCCGGCTCCTCCATCACCGTCACCGAGGAGCGCGGGCGCACCCTGTGGAAGGACCTCGAGCGTTACCGTGACCGTCTGATCCTGCGTCCGCAGGAGCTGTCCAATCATCCGGGCATCGTGCGGCGTCTCGGCGTGATCGCCGTGAATACCGCGCTGGAATTCGACATCTACGGCAACGTCAACTCCACCCACGTGTGCGGCACGCGGATGATGAACGGTATCGGCGGCTCCGGGGACTTCGCGCGCAATGCCCAGCTCTCGGTGTTCATCACCAAGTCACTGGCCAAGGGCGGGGATATCTCGAGCGTGGTGCCCTTCGTCAGTCACGTGGACCACACCGAGCATGACGTGGACATTCTGGTGACCGAACACGGCCTGGCGGATCTGCGGGGTCTGGCCCCGCGAGAACGCGCGGTACTGGTGATCGAGAACTGCGCCGACCCGCGCTATCGTCCCGCGCTGCGGGCCTACTTCGAGGAGGCCTGCCGGCGGGGCGGCCATACGCCGCATTGCCTGGAGCAGGCGCTCAGCTGGCATCGCGAGGTGGAAGTGCACGGCAACATGCGCGCCCTGTGCACGCCTGAGCAACGCGGCGATGTGCCGGCGAAGCAGGCAGGTGAGAAGGTCAGCGCCGGCTAGCGCGGCGTTCAGGCCGCTCTCGCCATCGGGGCGGCCAGCCACCAGACGCCAGAAACCAGGGCGGCTCAGGCGACTGACTCAAGTGATTGACTCAAGCGACTGACTCAAGCGGCAAGCGACAGGCGACGAAAGCCAAGCGACAAGCGACAGGAGGGCGGATCACTGATCCAGACCGTTTTCCTTGCGCTCGTCTTCGCATTCCGGGCTGCCCATCTCATAGTCACGGCATAGCTGGGGGCGGCGATCATAGATGGTGCACATCAGCGTCTCGCGATCGACGGCGGCACACCAGCCATCATCGAGGCGGCGCATGACTTCGCCCCCCCACTCATCCTCGTCGATCAGATAGTCCGGCACGCCGGTATCGGTGAGCAGGATGACCTCAAGCCTGCAGCAGCAGGCCTGGCAGTTGCTGCAGGTGATCTCGGGATTCACAGGTGTCGTATCGCCGGTAGCGAACGGCGATACGTCGGTAATCGGAATATTCATCGGGTCAGGGTCAGCCACAGTGAGTCAGGTGCCATCATCGGCACGCTTCAGCCGGCAGTGAAACATACTCACGCACGGATTACTTGTAGACCTTGTCGATCCCTTCCCAGTAGCCCTCGGGGTCCCGGTCATCGGTCATGTAATAGAGCTGGTAGCGACGATTGAGGCGCGCACCACCATCACGGGTCAGCGGTGCCCAGGCAAAGCCGGTACTGCCCTTGCTGGAGGTGGTGAAGAAGGCGTCCAGCGGAATGCTGACGTAGAGCCCCTTGTCGAAGCTGCCCTCGCCATAGTCATCGCCGGCATCGGTCATGGTCGCCCAGGCCCCGACGCTGACCCCGTTGGAGAAGCGGCGGGATAGATCCAGCGTCGCGCCGATATCGCCGGCCAGATAGCGCCCCACCGAGCCCTTGACCAGCACATCGTGCCAGCCGGACTGCCAGTAGGCGGTGGCATGGCCGGTGGTGACGGAATAGTCGCGCAGGCCGAATTGCTGATCGAATTCCCGCTGGCGGACGCGGTTGATATCCAGCCCCAGTGCCAGCGAGCTGTTCATCGGGCGATAGAGCACCTCGGCACCGACACCGGCATACATCATCTCGAGAATGCCGCCGTAGGCCTGGGCATACCAGTCACGTCCGAACTGATGAGTGCGGGTGTACTGCAGATTGGTGATGCCCAGATCGGTCTCCTTGACGTAATCCCCGACGTAGGTGCGCACGCGTGGCAGGTCGGAGTCGGCGATGTACTCGTAGTTCTCGTAGTTGTCGGCCAGCTGATAGGTGGCCACGCCGGAGAACCAGCCATTGCGATCGGTGCGCCACAGGGCATCCAGCTGCAGGTTGAGCTGGTAGAGATAGCCGTCCGGTCCGCCGAAGTTCTGTTTCAGGTTGGGCGAGAATCCCCAGTTGAAGCCGGCGGGTTCCCTGTCCAGCACCGTGGCGGCCTCCGCGCTGGCGTCGTCGTCAGGCGCGGGAGAGGCGGCGCGAGCGGTGATGGAATGCTCGTACTCGGCACCGAAACGTCTGTCGTTGGCGGCCGCGACGAAGGCCTCTCGCGGATGCTCATCCTCGCGCAGCGCCAGGCCGTTGCTGCTCAGGCGGTAGCGGAAGTGGGTGATCTCGGCGGGCAGGCGGTTGTGCAGTACGCGATTGGCGCGGCCTTCGGCCTGCAGGTCCTTGCGAAAGCGCGTGGCCTCCGCCTCTATGACCAAGGTCTCGCCCTCTACCCGCAGGCGGGAGACTTCAAGCCCCGTCTGGGCACGCAGGGTCGCGGCCAGTGCCTGCCAGTCGACGTCCTCCAGCCGTATCGGCGCTGGCGGGCTTGCGGCGGGCTCGCCCGTGGTGGCACTCGGGGAGGTCGGCAGCGTCAGCAGGCGGCCTTGAGGCGCAGCCTCGTCGCCGTCCAGCGAGGTCGTTGAGAGCGGCGCAGCCTCGTCGCCGGTCGGCGAGGGCGTTGAGAGCGGCGCAGCCTCGTCGCCGGTCGGCGAGGGCGTTGATAGCGGCGCAGCCTCGCCACCGTCCAGCGAGGGCGCTGAGGCCGGCGTGGCACCGGCGGGACGTGGAGGGCGATCCGACGGGACTGTCTCGCTGTCCCCACGATTGACGGCATCCAGCGAGCGCACCCGGAAGGCTTCCGGGGTCTGGTCATGGCGGTAGCGCGAATGGTGACTGGGGGCGACATCTTCCGGGGTGCCGTCATCCTTGGCCTGAGCCAGCCCCGCCAGATTGGTGGACAGCGACAGGCCCAGCATGGCGGTGTTGCCGCGCTCCCAGCCGCCATGCAGCGACAGGTTGTCATTGACCTTGAACGTCGCGCCCAGATTGAACGGTGAATCCTGGTCTATCTCCACCGTCAGGGGCTCGTCGGAGTAGTCGTTGCCCTCGTATTCCAGCATCAGGGTCAGCGGGTCCCAGGGCGTCTGATATTCGAGGCCACCGAAGACGGCCGGGCTGCCACTGAACATGCTGCCCAGCTGGAAGTCGCCCCCGTTGTCGCTGGTGGTATCGCTGCGCGTCTCGAGGCTGCTTCTCACCAGCGCCAGAGGGTTGCTGAAGTCGCCCCGCGTGCCCAGATAGCCCCAGCCGAGCCCCAGACTGACATCAAGATCACCATAGCGCTTGCTGGCCACCAGATATTCAGAGCTGAACAGCCCCGTACCACCGAGATCTCGCAGACCCACCGCAAGTGCCGGGCGATAACGGTCCTCTTCCCAGAGCCGGAACTTGGTGTCGAAGGATTTATCCAGGTAGTCGCGGTCCGGGGCGGCCTCACCGTAGCTGACCGTTTCCACCGAGACATAGCGAAAGCCCAGCTCCATCCACTCGAAGGGGGCGGCGTTGACGCTGAAGCGCTTGTAGGGCTGGGTACGGCTGTAGGTGAAGCTCAGCTCGCCCTGTGGGGCGAAGCGTGCCGTGGGAGTCTGCATCAGCCCCACGCCGCCGAAATCACTCTGGGATTCCCCGGTAGCGGCGTGGGCGATCTGGGCGCCGAGCAGGCCTCCCGCCATGCCAAGCGCCAGCCAGCCGGTGCGTGCCGGAGCAGGGCGCTGCTCGTCTCGGGGGCGCGTGGAGGGATGGGCTGGGCGAAAGGGACTCGACATGGGCGTCTCGCATGCTCCCGCGCGACAGGCGCGTGAGCGTGAATGAGGGTATGGAGGATAGAAACATCGAGGCGATGCCGGCAGTGCCGGGAACGACCGCTAGCGGGCCGGCGCTTGCGGGTCACTGCCTGACGTCCCGGGAGCTGTCGGCTCGTCGTCCGCTGACGGCAGCGAGGCGGCGTCCAGCTGCCAGCTGTGACAGTTCTCACCGGGCAGGCGGCTGGCCAGCCATTGCGGCAGCGCCTCGTTGACCCATTGCTGCGCGGTATCGATACCGGGGGTATGGATCACCAGGCTGGCTCCCGGCGCGACCGGCAGGTCGGCTGCGCCACGCGTGAGGCGATTCCAGCTGGCGATGGGCCGCGTGAGCACCTGCCCCTGGGGGGTGACGAGGCTGGCCCGTGCCGCCTGGCCCAGCGAGTCGGCGGCGCGGCGCTCATCGATCAAGGCGTCCAGTGTCAGGCCGGGGCTCCACTGGCGCTGGTGCACGCCACTGGCGTCCAGAATCACCACGTCGCGGGGGGCCTGACAGGCGCCGATCACCATGCCGGGGGCGATGCGTATCGCCCGCGGGCCATCGCGCATGTCAGTGAGCGGATTCAGCTGGCCGGGCAGGCGTGCCAGCACGCTGCGTGGCTCACCCTGTTGACGGCCCTGATCGAGGTAGCGCTGCCAGGCGTGCAACCCCTCGACATAGGCGGCCCGAGAGCTGCCCTCGGGCGCGCCCACCGCGTAGCGAGCCGCGATCAGTTCAATCTCGGCGCTCAGGCGGTTGGCGGTCGCGGCCATCTGCCGGCGAATCAACGGCGTGCTGACGAAGCTGTAGCGCCAGTCCAGCGCCATGCGGGTCTGATGGGAGGACCATTGCTGTTCCAGTACCTGACTGGCCAGTGGCGTGCTGGCGGCGCTGAAGGGCAGCGGCGTCTCGTTCGCTCGGGCGAGGGTCGGGATCAGCAGGGCGGCCAGGCACACCCCCGTGGGCAATGTGCGGGCGAGGGCGCGCAGCGGTCCCTCGACGCGGGCCGAGTCGTGTGCGGGGCGAGCAGAATCACGTCGTGAAAAGCGCATTACCATGCCTTGGCGATCTCCCAGCCGAAGCGTGGCCCGTCCGGCCAGGCCGTCATGTCGGCGGCCCACACCCGAGTGGCATCGCGCCATATCTCGTTGGTGGTGGTGTGGCCATCGTCCCATGCCAGGGTCTCGGTGCAGTGTTGCAGCGACAGCTCGGCCAGTGGCAGCGCGTGTGGCGCGGCGGCCTCACAGCGCAGATGTGCATCGGCTTCATGCACCTGCATCACCGGCACGTCATCTTGATGCTGACTGCCGGAGGAAGCGGCATCTGCCCGCTCCAGCCGGCGAGGATAGGGGCTCAGGGCGCTGACACTGACGCGATAGCGGCTGTCGTCAGCCATCAGCCAGGCCGGACGCGCCAAGGCGCGCCCGGTAGTGCTTTGCTCATGCCTGTCCGCGATGTCTCGCGTGAAGCCGGATGTCGCGGACAGTACGCCGTCGCGCAGTTCGATGATGCCGCGGTCCTGGCTCTCGAAACGCGCGATGCGTCCCTCATCCTCGAGCGTGGCCAGCACGACAAGTGCCGTGTTGTTGCCATGCAGGAACTTGAGGGAGGCGTAGGGCAGTTCACTGGCGCGCGCCGCCTCGAAGTCATCCTTGCCGAAGGCATCGCCCACCGAGCTGGCCACTATCTGGGCACAGCCGCTCACTGACACGGCACAGGCAGTGATGCCCAGCAGCGTCAGCGAGCGCCGGATGCCTGGAAGGTGCCTGGCTGGCGATTGGCGATGATTCGCGCCTGAACGACGCGATGCGGAGCGCGACGTCATCAACGTGTCCCGGTAGAGCCGGTGGTACCCGTCGTGCCGGTGGTACCGGTGGTGCCGGTCGTCCCGCCACCGACGGTGCCCGTGGCCGCGCCGGCCGCGATGCTGCCGCCGTTGGTGCTCGGGGTCACGCTGCCGGACGCGCTCTGGCTGGCCGTGCCGCTGCCAGCGGCGCTGCCGGTGGGAACGCTACCGGTCGTGCCGGTGGTGCCAGTCGTGCCGGTCGTACCGGTCGTGCCGGTAGTACCAGTCGTGCCGGTCGTGCCAGTGGTACCGGTCGTGCCAGTGGTACCGGTGGTGCCAGTGGTACCGGTCGTGCCAGTGGTACCGGTCGTACCGGTCGTCCCCGTCGCAGCCTGCCCAGCGGCAGGTGCCTCCTCTTCCGCCATGGCGTTGCCTGCCAACAGCAGGGCACCGGACAGGCCGAGAATGGCGCCGATATGTGACTTGCGCATATGAAGTCTCCTTGATGAGCATTGCCGGTCATCTGCCAGTCAGGGCGCTGCGATGACTGGGCTCGGTGATGGGTGGCCAAGGCCAGCGTCGTGCATGCCGGATGCCGTGCTGTCTCTGACCATCGGCAACACTGCTGCTGAGAGTTGCGTCGTGGTGTGCGTGAGCAAGCTCACGCCTGTTCCATGATCTGCAGGGCGCCGTCCCTGATACCGTCCGTAGCATCTTCCCTGGCGCAGCCTCGTCCTGAGGTGTTCCTGCCATGGCCGCATTCCCTGGCCACCGTATTGCTCGCTTTCGAGGTGATGACATCGCCGTCGTCATGAGAAATGTGCATGCACATTTCAGACGGACGCCTCTCTCTATCCCCCCGTGAAAGCGAGGCCCATGTTAACCAGAAAATGTCGGCTGTCTAGCGAGAGAGGTCGCGTCGATGTGGCGTTGATGGAAAGCGAAATATTTATGTAAAAAAGAGTAATTGTGGTGTGGATAAAAGCAGACATGCCTGTCGATCTTTCAGACACCGCGGGCGCTGGACTTGATCCGCATGGCTGCTGAAATTCTTGTGAAGGATGTGTCGATTTGCAGACGAACCCAGCGTTGCACTGTCTGTAATCGGCTACGTCGCCATGTGGCGGTTAGCGACACACGTCGTGCTGATGATGATACAAAGCAATGTTTTTATTGGATTTTTGTAACAGCGCTCGATTGGCGAGCGGCGTGGATCAGGTAAAATGCGCAACAGATGGAGTCTGGTCACTCCACTCTTGATGCCCATGAAGACGACGCAGCGGACAGTGCGATAAACGTTGCCATCACGTTGTGGAACCTGCGCCGTCAGGTGGGTGTGGTGGGCACTGTCGATGGCGTGAATATGTGCCTGTAAAAGGTGTCATCGATGTGCAGCAGAGACGTGATTTTATGAGGAAGACTTCGTGTAAATCGAAGGGGACTCAATCACATTCATCGTCTTCATGGGCCAGCATTCGCGTGATTGCCCAAGGGAGTGTTCGCGCCATTGCCAGACAGGCGCAAGCCGTCATGCAAGGGGCGGGACGCCAGCAGACGCAAGTACTCAAGCAAACCAAGACATGACACCAGCACGAGGGATCACCCTCGGCCCGAGGTCACCGTCGTTGCAACTGTCGTTGCACATGGGGCCATCGCGTTACGCAAGGCGAACCGAAGACGTTATCGAATTGGTCCCGGCGTCAGCGTGCGGCGGGAATGATCGGGGCAGCCTCGCATCAATCGCTGCTCGGGTCTGTCGACTCAACGGACTTCAGATGAAAAATGCACTGATCGCACGACTTCTGGGCGCCAGCTTGAGCCTCGGCGCCCTCACCGGACTGGCGGGCTGCGTCTTCGCGCCCGGTGGCGACATCGACTATGACACCTCGGCCGCGCCGGTGGATGACATCGTCGATGTGGAGCCCATCACCTTCGGCTTGATCAAGGCCCAGGCGCGGGCGGATGCCCAGGCACGCCAGGCGGCTCGGGGTGACGGCACCCAGCGCGAGCTGGAGCAGGCGCTGACCCAGGAGCTCAACAGCAGCACCCGTGCGCAACTGGCGCCGGATTATCAGTACCACGTGGGGCCGGGCGACATTCTCAATATCGTCGTCTATGACCACCCGGAGCTGTCGTTGCCCACGGGCTCCGAGCGCAGCGCCCAGGAAGCCGGCAACGTGGTGCATGCCGACGGCACGCTCTTCTATCCCTACATCGGCCGTGTCCAGGTCAGCGGCAAGACCCTGGACGAGATCCGTCGGGTGCTGGGCGAGCGCCTCCAGCCCTATCTCAACGAGCCGCAGATCGACGTCAAGGTGGCGGCCTTCCGCAGTCAGAAGGTGCGGATCAGCGGTGAGGTGGAGCAGCCTGGCGTGCAGCCCATCAATGATGTGCCGTTGAGTCTGCTCGATGCCATCGCCGCCGCCGGCGGCATGACCGGAGACGCGGACTGGCACAACGTGGTGCTCAAGCGCAATGGCGAGGAGACCGTCATCTCCCTCTACGAGCTGCTGGCACAGCGCAATGCGGCGACCGGCGAGGCACGTGATCGGCTGCTCAAGGACGGTGATGTCCTGTATGTGCCGGATGTCGGGACCCGCAAGGTGTTCGTGATGGGTGAGGTCGACAAGTCGGTCAGCCTGCCGCTGGGCAGAAGCCCCATCTCGCTGACCGATGCCATCGCCCAGGCGGGCGGCATCAAGGAAGACTCCGCGGATGCCTCCGGCATCTTCGTGGTACGGCGGGACCGTGAAGACCCCGAGAAGCTGGCCACCGTCTATCAGCTGGATGCTCGCAACACCACGGCCCTGATTCTGGGCGCCGACTTCGCGCTCAAGCCGCAGGATGTCGTCTATGTCACGGCCGCGCCGGTGTCGCGCTGGAACCGCGTGATTAGCCAGTTGCTGCCCACCGTGAGCTCCATCTACTACAGCACCGAAATCCAGGACAACCTCGATACCCTCGGCCAGTAAGGCGAGGGGTCGTCAAGGCGTCCCTGCCCGTCGCGATGTACGGGCAGGACACCAGGAGAGTGACTCAACGATGTCGATTCGCAATGCCCATTCCTCCCGTCAGACGGGGGCCACCGAACCCGCAGCGGTACCGGCGCGCACCAGTCTCGATCTGGGCCGCATGCTGGGTCAGCTGTATGACAGCCGCCTGACGCTGGCGCTGATCACCGGCACCTTCACCGTGCTGGCGGTGCTTTATGCGCTGCTGGCGACGCCGATCTACAAGGCCGATGCGCTGGTGCAGGTCGAGGATGGTGGCAGCAACATGAATCCGCTGAGGGATGTCTCCAGCATGCTGCGGGGGGAGGCGCCGCCGTCGGAATCCGAGATCCAGATCATCACCTCGCGCCTGGTGCTGGGCGAGACCGTCAAGAAGGAGCAGCTGGATCTGGTGGTCAAGCCTTACCAGTACCCGGTGATCGGGACCTTCCTGCGCAGCCACGAGGTGGAGCGCCCGAGCTGGCTGTCCGGTTCCAGCATGGTGTGGGCCGGCGAGTCACTGGAAGTGGCCAGCCTGGCCGTGCCCAAGGCCTGGGACAACGTCCCGCTGACGCTGGTGACGCTCGGCTCGGGTGAGCAGGGCCGCTATGAACTGCGCTACGACGGCAAGGTGCTCGGCACAGGCTCGGTGGGCAAGCGTGAGCGTTTCGAGGGGCCGCTGGGCGAGGTGAGTCTCGAGGTGACCTCGCTCACCGCGGGCGAGGGGGCCGAGTTCACCCTGATGCACCAGTCCACTCTGGAAGCCACCAATGCGCTGCGCGCGCGCTTCGCGGTGGCCGAGATGGGCAAGGAGACCGGCGTGCTGGGGCTGGCACTGGTGGGGGAAGACCCGCTGCGCACCCAGCAGGTGCTTGAGCGCATCACCGAGACCTATCAGCAGCAGAACATCGACCGTCAATCGGCGGAAGCGGAGAAGTCGCTCGAATTCCTCAAGGAACAGGTGCCGACCGTCCGCAAGAAGCTGACCGAGGCCGAAGAGCGTCTCAATGCCTATCGCGGCAAGAGCGACAGCGTGAATCTGGATCTCGAGACCAAGTCGGTGCTCGAGCAGCTGGTGAACATCGACAACCAGCTCAACCAGACCCAGCTCGAGGAAGCGGAGCTCTCCGGCAAGTTCAACCCGAGTCACCCAAGCTACGTGGCACTGCGCAAGAAGCGCGCGGATCTTGAACGCACGCGCAGTGAGCTCGAGAAGCAGGTGGGGGATCTTCCGGACACCCAGCAGGAGATCCTGCGTCTGGAGCGTGAAGTCGAGGTCAATCAGCAGATCTATGTGCAGCTGCTCAACAAGACCCAGGAAATGAACATCGCCCAGGCCAGCACCATCGGCAACATCCGCATCCTGGATGAGGCCGTGGCGCAGCCGCACCCGGTCAGCCCGCGCAAGGCGATGATCGTGGTGATCGCGACCCTGCTGGGCGCCATGCTGGGTGTGGTCTTCGTGCTGCTGCGCTCGCTGCTGCATCGTGGCATCGAGACACCGTCGGAGCTTTCCGATCTCGGCCTCAACGTGCATGCGACCCTGCCGCTCTCCGAGGAGCAGGCGCGCCTCAATCGTCGCCTGGCGCGAGGCATCAAGCGCTTCTCCTCCTTCAAACTCGGCAAGGGCGCCACGGCGGCGGCCAGCAATGCCGCGCCTGGCCTGCTGGCCGTGCGCAATCCGGCGGATCTCTCCATCGAGGGTCTGCGGGGTCTGCGTACCAGCCTGCACTTCGCGATGATGGAAGCTCCCGACAACCGCCTGATGATCTGTGGCCCCAGCCCGGGCATCGGCAAGAGCTTCGTGTCCGCCAACCTGGCCGCCGTCTGTGCCCAGGCAGGCAACCGCGTGCTGGTGATCGATGCCGACATGCGCCGTGGTCACGTGCATCAGAGCATGGCGGGCCAACAGGTGGGCGCCGTGGCACCGGGGCTGAGCGACTACCTGCTCGGCAAGGTGGAGCGCAGCGCCATCATCCGCAGCATCGCCGACGAGAGCCTGGCGGTGGTCGGTGAAGGCGGGGAGACGCCGGACACCCTCTGCTACGTGGCACGCGGCACCTCACCGAGCAATCCCTCCGAGTTGCTGCTGCAGGCGCGCTTCTCCGAGCTGCTCGAGTGGGCCAGCGAGAACTTCGACATGGTCATCGTGGATACGCCGCCGATCCTGGCGGTCACCGATGCAGCCATCGTCGGCAAGCTGTGCGGCGTCAGCGTGATGGTGACGCGCTTCATGCACAACTCGCCCAAGGAAATCGAAGCCGCATTGGAGCGCTTCGCTTCCAGTGGCGTGAGCGTGGATGGCGCCATCCTCAACGCCGTCGAGCGCAAGGCGACCACGGCCTACAGCTACGGCTACAGCTATCACGACTACCAGTATCAGGGCGGCGCAAATACGTGAGTGCTGACTTGCCATCCACGGCGACGCCCCTATGTCTGATGACAGCTCGTCAACAGACACCCAGGCGGAAGACGACGTATCGCAAGGCCCGGTGTCACTCGACACCACGTCACCGACACGGCGCGGCATGCCGGCCCGAAGGGCGCATGCGGCGTGATGAGAAGACAGCACGATTTGCGATAGACCGGTGCAGGCCGCAAGGGCGGCGAGAGACGGCACCGGGTGTGATGAACGGAAACACCACTCGAACGCAAACCAAGGGGGAGACAGGCACATGAACACGACGACAAATCCAGCGACGACCGGACTCGAGGGGCGTCAGCGACATTCGCGCATGTACGAACGTCTGATGTTCAACTCGCTGTGTCAGGCGCTGGTGGGTCTGATTCTGGCGGTGGGTGTCCCGCTGTTGCTGATCAATGGCCTGCGCCCCTGGGTCAGCGAGATGCGCATGCACAGCGTCATCGCAGCCAGCGGTGGCTTCCTGCTCGCGCTGCAGGCGATTCGTCACATGTCGCGCTACCCCGGTGCCAAGGCGTTCGCCTACGTGCTGCCGGCCATCACCATCAGCTATCTGCTGGCGATGAGCGTGCTGATCGCGCTGGATCTGCGCTTCAGCCGTATCGTGCTGGGCAGCTCCTGGCTCGCGGCGATGCTGATCTGCTCCATCGGCTTCTGGGCCGAGCAGCGCACCCGCATCCGCAAGCTGGCCGTGGTGCCGTTCGGTGACTATCGCAACCTGTTCACCACTCGTGGGGCGCGCTGGAACCTGATGCGCGCACCGGACCTGGGCCAGGAGCGCTACAACGGCGTGGTCGCGGATCTGGAAGCCGAGATGCCGGCCGAGTGGCAGCGTTTCCTGGCCAACTGCGTGCTCAACCGCATTCCGGTCTACGACGCCAGTGAAGTGCGCGAGTCGCTCACCGGTCGCGTGGAGCTCAACCAGGTGCGCGAGAACAGCTTCGGTCAGCTGGCACCCAACAGTGAATATGAGCTGTTCAAGCGTCTGTTCGACGTGCTGGCCGTGCTGGCGGTGGCCCCGTTCGTGCTGCCGATCTGCCTGGTGACTGCCGTGCTGATCCGTCTGGATTCGCCGGGTGGCGTGTTCTTCGTGCAGGAGCGTGTCGGTCAGGGCGGTCGTCCGTATCGCATGTTCAAGTTCCGCAGCATGTGCCATGACAGCGAGAAGTCCGGTGCCCAGTTCGCCCAGGCCAACGACATGCGCGTGACCCGTATCGGCCGCGTGATCCGCAAGACCCGCATCGATGAGCTGCCGCAGTTCATCAACGTGCTCAAGGGCGAGATGAGCCTCATCGGTCCGCGTCCGGAGCAGGTCAAGTTCGTGAATGAATTCGCCGAACAGATCCCGTTCTACAACTACCGTCACGTGGTACGTCCGGGCATCACCGGCTGGGCGCAGGTGACCCAGGGTTACGCCTCCGACGCTGACGAGACGCGCGAGAAGCTCGAGCACGACTTCTATTACATCAAGCGCTTCTCCGTGTGGCTGGATCTGTTGATCGTCGGTCGTACCATCAAGACCATGCTGACCGGTTTCGGGGCACGCTGAGCATGCTGACCGTCAGTGGCTATTACGTCGGCTTCATGGCCCTGCTGGTGGCAGTTCTGCCACTGGCGGCCAGCGAGCGCACCCGCATGGTGGGTGCCTGGCTGGGTGGCGGGCTGTGTCTGGCGTTCATGGCATTGCGTTACGACGCAGGATACGACTACTTCTCGTATCGCCAGATGGCCACCTGGCAGGTCGACCTGAGCTTCCTCGAACCCGCGCCGGCGGCACTGGCGCGCATGGCACGGGCCTGGGGGGAACCGCAGCTGTTCTTCTTCATCACCGCCTTCCTCTACGTGTCGTGCTTCGTCACCGCACTGGTGATGAGCCGCCGCAACCTGGCCTGGTGCCTGCTGTTCTTCGTCTGCCTGCCGCTGATCTATCTCTCGGCCTTCGGCTTCGTCAAGCAGCACGTGGCGATCGCCCTGTTCATGGTGGCGATGGCCTGTCTGGAGCGTGGCATGCGGCTGCCGGCGCTGGTGCTGATGCTCGTCGGCACCAGCTTCCACTACACCCTGGCGCTGTATCTGCCGTTGCTGGTGCTCTACCCGCTGCTGCGACGTGCCTATCCCTTCTGGGTCTATCTGGGGCTGCTGCCGCTGTGTTTCGTGGCAGGACCGCTGGCCAAGAGCGCGCTCAGTGCGCTGGGGCTCTATGCCCACTACTTCGAGGATTTTTCCGGGGGCGGGCAGAAGCTCTATGTCATCTATCTGCTGATCTGCCTGGGGACGCTGGGACTCTGGAAGCATTTCCGCCTGTCACTGGACCCCTGGGCCTTCAATCTGATGTTCATCGGCGTGGCGCTCTACACCCTGTTCATCACCTATGGTGAGCACGTGGCCCGCGCCAGCTACTACTTCCTGCCGTTTGCCATCTTCGTCATCTGTGACGTCATCGAGCACTTCCGCGACAAGCTGCTGCCCAGTCTGATCAGCGGTGCGCTGATGATGGCGTTGTTCTTCATGTCGCTGAAGGTGGCGGCCGGCAATCAGGATCATGATTTCTTGAACAACTACCAATTCTATTTCTTGAGCGATGAAGCACTGGTGGTCGGCAATGGAGGTCAGTCATGAGCGAAGCGCTGATCTTCTCGCTGTTCAACCTGATGGCGCGTGGCCTGTCGTCCGCGGCGGGCCTGCTGCTGGCGCGAGCCGTGGCGCCCGAGGCCTTCGGGGAATATGCCCTGGCCCTCAACTATGCGGTGTTGCTGGGCGTGCTGGCGCGCATGGGCGGCAACGAGGTGCTGCTGGTCACCGAAGATGGTGCCAGTGGCGCGGCGCTGCGCCGCTGGATGGGCGTCGGCATCGGCCTCTACGCCTTGCTGGCCATCGCCTTCGCCGTGGGCATCGCGCCGCTGCTGGGGCTGTCTGCCTTCATCTTCGCCTTCTGTGCCCTGCGTGCCGGGGCGGAGCAGGTCGGCCTGCAGATGGTCAATTCGCGCCTGCAGCGTCAGGAGCGCCTGGGGCGCGTCAATCTGATGACGGTGCTGATCTCGCTGGCGGTGGCGATCGCGGTCGCCTGCGCGGCAGGTCCGGCGCTCTATCATCAGGGCGTTGCGCTGCTGACCGGCGCCGAATTCAGCGCCGAGCTGACCACGCCGTCCGGCATGTTCGGCCTGGCACCGGTGGCCACCTTCGTGATGGTCGGTGCCCTCGCGCTGGTCATCGTGATGCTGCTGGGCATGTGGCTGTCACATGACGCGGCGGCGGATGCCCGGGCGGCGGCTGCCAGCCGCGATGGCGCAAGCTCAAGTCGCCTGCCGAGCAAGGCGGACTTCGCGCGTGGACGCGGCTTTCTCTACAACAACCTGATGTCATTCGCCTACCTGCAGGCCTGGGTGATCCTGGCCGGGCTCGCCTTCGCGCCCGCCCAGGTGGCCAGTGTCTCGGTGGTGACTTCCATCGTGTTCGCGCTCTATGTCTTCCCCACCAGCCTGTATCGCTACTACCTGCCCAAGCTGACCCAGGGTGATGGCCGCCTCAAGGAATACCTGATCATCGCCAGCGGCTTCGCGCTGCCGGTGGCGGGCGGTCTGGCACTGGTGGCGCCGTGGCTGGCCGAGCACTTCCTGAGCGGCGCCTACCCGCGCCTGACCATGACACTGCGCGCCTTCGCGCTGGTCTACCTGGTGCACGCCTTCGTGACCTGCGCCTTCACGCGCCTGGCGGCACTGCGCCTGAATGGCAAGCGCCTGCTGTGCCAGAGCACCGGGGCCATTCTGGTGGTCGGTGGGGGCCTTTCGATCGCGGCGCTCAATCACTCGCTCGGCAACGCGTCCGGCGAGAGCGGCAGCCTTCTGGGCATCGACCTCTACCACCTCTTCCTGTGCGTGCCGGTCACCGCGGAGCTGGTGATGCTGGCGATGGCGATCCTCTTCCAGCCGGCTCGCCAGCAAGAGGCGGCCGCGACGGCCAGCCCTTGACGTTCGGCCTAGGGGCCGACGAGTACACGACATTTCACGTGGCGATGCCCGGGCATCGTGCACACCGAACAGCGACATTACGGACAGAAGGACGAACAGCATGGCCAAGATATGCATGACGCACGGATGGCATGACGACAACAAGGGCGACTCCGCCATCCTGATGGGCACCATCGACTTCCTCGACCAGCTGATCGATGCCGAACACGGCCGCAGCGACGTCTCCGGTGAAGGCGTGGCGAAGGCCGAAGGCCATCGCATCGATATCCTGCCCATCGATGACCAGGTGTTCGCCACCGAGCGCGGGCCGTTCCGCCACATTCGTCGCCGCTACCGCGAGCGCGTCACCGTCGGTCAGCCCTTGATGCCGCCGATGCGTGACAAGCTGCGCTTCGTCACCTCGCTGCTGGGGCTGGGGGCCAAGATGGCGTTCGGCAAGCAGGGCAAGAGCGGCAACGATGTCATCGACGGTGCCGACCTGGTGGTGGTGAAGGGCGGTCATATCTTCCACAACGGCAGCTTCAAGAAGACCCTGTCTTCCTGGCTGGCGCTGATCGGCTATCTGGCGCCGGTGATGCTGGCGCGCAAGGCCGGCAAGCGCGTGCTGTTGCTGGGCCACTCCTTCGGCCCGTTCAAGACCCCGGCCCAGGAGCGCTTCTTCCTGCGCACCCTGAGCGACTGCCTGGTGGTCTCGCGTGAGGAGATCACCCACGCCATGACCCAGAAGGCCGACCCGAAGCTGCCGCATGCGTTGCTGGGCACCGACATGGCCTTCGCCATGGCCCCGCGGGCGAGCGATGAACATGCCGAGGTCAAGGCACCGGGCGGCGTGGCCTCTCCCTATGCCGTGATCACCCTGCGTGACTGGTGGGGGCTGGATCAGCAGGCCTTCGCCGAACGTGTCGAGGTGCTGTCGCGTTCACTGCTGGAATCCCGTGAGCGCCTTGGCATCGAGCGCCTGATGATCGTGCCGCACGTGCTGGGCCCGACCGATATCGAGAATGACCAGCGCATCTCCCAGCTGGTGTTCGATCACCTGCAGAAGGCACTGGCCGCCGCTGACGGGGGCGAGGAGCTCGCCACGCGCATCGAGCTGGTGCAGGGCGACCCGAGCCCGGATGCGCTGGTGGATCTCTACCGCGACGCCGAATTCCTGGTGGGCACGCGTTTCCACTCGGTCATCTTCGCGCTGATGTCCGGCACGCCGGTCTACGCGCTGTCCTACTGTGGCCCCAAGGCGCCGGGCATCATGCGTGACTTCGGGCTCGGCGACAGCGTTCAGGACATCGAGAACTTCGACCCGGCACGCATCGTGGCCGACATCGAGGCGCTGGTCGCCGACAAGGCCTTCCCGGCACTTGCCGAGCGCGTCATCGCCGACAAGCTGGCGATCACCGCCGACATCACGCGGGACTTCCTGCGCCGCGCACCGGGACGCGCCGGTGTCTGGGGCCAGCGTGAGCTCAAGCTCAATGACGACGCCTATCCGGCGCCGACGGCTGCCAAGGCACCTGCCGCGACGGACCCCGTGGCCACGGACGCCCCGGCCGCTGAGCACGCCACCCACGACAGCGAGCCTGTCGTGCGAGGAGTCTGACATGGCCCATGTCGCTCTGTTGATCCAGGACATCAGCGCCTGCGGTGGCGTCGAGAAGGTGATGCACGGCCTGGCGCGTGATCTGCGCGACAGCCATCAGGTCACGCTGGTATCGGTGCGTGAAGGCGAGCCCTACTGGGGCCGTCTCGAGGGTGTCGAATACCGCACCCTGGGCCTGCCCGCCACCGGTACGCGCAAGAACTTCCGCCACTGGGTGACGCATCTGCGTCGTCTGATGCTGGAGGCGCGCATCGAGGTGATGGTCAGCGGCTACTTCGCCTTCCATCTGGCCGCCCAGCTGGCGGCACGTGGCACCGGAGGCCGTGACGAGGCGGGCAATTCGCGCCCGCTGACCCGCGTCATCGCCCAGGAGCACAGCGCCTACCATCACGATCGTCGCGCCAAGCGCGTCATCAAGCACCTGCTCTATCGTCATCTCGATGTCCTGCAGGTGCTCAACGAGGTGGATGCGGAATGCTGGCGGCGGCGTGGTCTGCAACCGACGGTGATTCCCAACTATCTGGATGATCTCGCGGAGCGCGAGACGCGCGCCGAGTGCGAGCGTCAGGCCGACGTGGTGATGGTGGGGCGTCTGGCGCCGATCAAGCGTGTCGATCTGGCGATCCGTGCCTTTGCCCATTCGGGCTACCGCCGCGGGCGTCTGGTGCTGGTCGGGGATGGTCCGGAACGTGAGTCCTTGCTGGCGCTGTGCCACGAGCTGGGGCTGAAGGTCTTCCAGGGCGCCAACGATGACAGCGTGCCGGATGACACCCGGGTGCTGTTCACCGGCGCGCTGCAGGACGTCTCGCGTGAGTTGCGCCGAGCCCGTCTGCTGTTGCTGACGTCCGAGCGTGAATGCCTGCCGATGAACGTGCTGGAAGCCAAGCGTGAGGGCCTGCCGTGCCTGTCACGCCCGGTGCGCTCAGGCCCGCTAGCATTGATTCGCCACGATGTCGATGGCGTGCTGAGTGCCGAAGCGGACAGTGCCGGTGAGGTGGAGATCGTGCAGGAGCTGGCGCATGAACTGGCGCGTCTCGAATTTGACGACCATCGCCTGCTGCATCTCTCGAAGGCCGCACGCGAGAGCTTTGCCCACTACAGCCGTGATGCGGTGCTGCCGGACTATCAACGCCTGATCACGCACCTGGTGCCGGCCGATTCGCGCCAGCGCGCATTCGTGAACGACGTCAGCGTCAGTGGATCCCACTCGCCTCATTCCAAGGAGAAGGCCCATGGCTGATGTGTCCGTCATCATGCCCAACTACGGCTATGACCGCCGCCTGCATGCCGCCGTCGATTCCGTGCTGGCCCAGAGCGAGCCGGTGCGCGAGATCCTGATCAGCGACGATGCCTCACCCGATGGTGCCGCCGCGCGACTGCGCGAGGATTTCGCGGCGCTGGAGACCGGCGACGTCGAGATCCGCATCCTCGAGACCGACACCAACGGCGGGCCGGGGCGTGCCCGCAACCGTGCCATCGCCGAGGCCCAGGGCCGCTACATCGCCTTCCTGGACGCCGATGATGCCTGGCTGCCGGAGAAGATCGAACGCCAGATCGCCTTCATGCAGGAGACCGGCGCCGGACTGTCCTACACCGGCTACGAGATGGTGGATGAGCAGGGCAACCATGTCTCCCACTTCGCACCGCCGGCGCGTCTGACGCGTGACGACATGCTGCGCTCCAACTCCATCGGCTGCCTGACCGCCATCTATGACGCGGGGCGCTTCGGGCGTTTCTACATGCCGACCATCCGCAAGCGTCAGGACCTGGCGCTGTGGCTGATCATCATCGGTCAGCTGGGCCCGGCGCAGGGCATGCCCGAGCCGCTGGCGCGTTACACGCGTCGCGAGAGCAGCGTGTCCTCCAACAAGTTCAAGGCCGCCGCCTACCAGTGGCGTCTGTATCGTGAGGTGCTGGGGATGGATGTGATCAGCGCCAGTCGCAACTTTGTCCATTACGCGGTGAACGGTTATGCAAAACATCGTTGATGAAGCTATCTCCGTCGATCCCGCTCGTCATGCAGGCCGCCCCATGCAGGAATCCCGTGCTCGTGTGCTGAAGCATCAGCGTCAGGTGGAAGACAGCGCCCGTCGTCAGGTGCCGGAACTGACCTTCCTGATCTCGACCCTGGATGCCGGGATCTACAGCGTGCCGCGTTATGACGAGCTGCCCGGTGCCCGCTTCCTGATCGTGCATCAGCTGTCGGAAGCCCATCAGGACGAGGCGCAGCGCGATATCTTCCGCGAGTACGTGCTGGCCCATTTCGACAGCCGTTTCGAGTATCTGGCGGTCGCGGGGCGTGGTCTCTCCAAGAGCCGCAACATCGCGCTGGCGGCCTGCCCGACACGCTACGCCTACATCCTGGACGACGATGTCCAGCTGCATCCCCAGGCCGTGTCGCTGGTGATGGAAGCCTTCACCTGTACCGAGGCGGCGGCGATCAGCTTCCCGCACGTCAAGGCCTTCCCCTTGCACGAACGGGACCCGGATCGTCCGGCACCGCCGGTCGCCTTCAAGGCCCACACCCTGATGTCACTGGCTCGCGTGCGCTCGGTGGACATGGCGCTGGATCTCTGCCAGTTCCATGCCCGCTTCGATGAGCAGTTCGGGCTGGGCACCGACCAGCCCTCCGGCGAGGAATTCATCGTGATGAGCGATGCCCGCCGTCAGGGCGCGCGCCTGATGCGCGCCAATCTGGGCATCGTCGCCCATGCGGGGGTCACCTCCGGCAGCGACTTCTACAGCTCGCCCGCCAAGGCGCGCACCAAGGGGCGGATGTTCGCTCGGGTCACTGGCAGTCGCTTCTCGCCGCTGGCACTGGCCTTCCTGGTTCGCAAGGCCCCGATCGCCTTCAAGCGCGGCTATCTGGCGACCTTCGTCGGCAATTTCTTCCGCTAGTCGCCCGCGCGACACATACGTACGCCCGAATCGGCATGGGCAGACGCCGATGGATGGCAGTCTCTGCGCTTTTCTCTCTCCCCACTGACGTTGCCCGTCAGTGGGTTGGGTAACGTCACGCCGGATTCGGGCCGAGGGGCGATCTGTCAGTGGTTCACGGTCTCCCTGCAGTGGGAGATCCGCCCCGACCGGTATCGCTCATGCATCGCTTTGGCGCATTGCGTTCACACTCGAGATGGCCGTCAGGCCAACAAGGATGACATTCAATGAAGATCACGATTTTCGGAAGCGGTTATGTAGGCCTGGTCACCGGTACCTGCCTGGCCGATGTGGGACATGATGTGGTGTGCATGGACGTGGACGCCGCCAAGATCGAGCGCCTCAAGCAGGGCGAGATTCCCATCTATGAGCCGGGACTCGAGAGCATGTTGCTGCGCAACGTGGAAGCCGGCCGTCTGAGCTTCACCACCGACGCCCGCGAGGCCGTCGCGCACGGCGTGCTGCAGTTCATCGCC
>NZ_JARWKR010000011.1:0-120073 GCF_029846335.1 Cobetia sp. 3AK
GCGTTGGAAACCCGTCAAGCCTTGAAGGGCGCTTCTGCACTGAAGGCCAGCCCCGCCGATGCCGGCGGTCTGATGCTCGTCATGCCGCGCAAGGTGCTCAAGTGCTGCGCCGTCAGTCCCCTCGCGGCTTCCGACGCCTCGTGCTCTCGCTCATCCTGCGTCTCGCTCAGCAGCGACGGATAGTGCCGCGCCCACTCGGCCAGCTCCTCAAGCCCCGTGGCAAGACTGACCGTGGGCCGAAATCCGGTCAGCGCCTGGAGTGCCGAGGTGTCAGCCCAGGTGCGCTCGACATCGCCCGGCTGCATCGGCAGCAGACGTCTGCGGGCCGTGATGCACAGCGCCGCTTCCAGTCCGTTGATGAAGTCTCCCAGCGCGATGGGCTCGCCACGGCCGAGATTGAGCACCCGTGACGGTGCCGCGCTGGACACCTGAGCGGGTGGCAGCGGTATGAGACGCAAGATGCCCTCCACGATGTCACTGACATGGGTGAAGTCACGTGCCATCTGCCCCCGGTTGTAGACATCGATCACCTCACCGGCCAGCAGCTTGCGCGCGAATCGCAGCGGCGCCATGTCCGGTCGGCCGCGCGCGCCATAGACGGTGAAGAAACGCAGCCCCGTCACCGGCATGCCATAGAGGTGCGAGTAACTGTAGGCCATCAGCTCATTGGCTCGCTTGGTGGCGGCATACAGCGACAGCGGCCGCTCCCCTACCTGGGCTTCCTGCAGAGGCTGAGCGGCGTCATCCCCGTAGACGGAGCTGCTGGAGGCGTAGAGCAGATGACTCGGACGCGCGGCACGGCACGCCTCGAGAAGGTTGACGAAGCCGACCAGATTGCTGTCGACGTAATCGAAGGGCTGGCTGATGGAATGCCGCACCCCGGCCTGGGCGGCCAGGTTGACGACCACCTCGAAGCCCTCGTCCTTCATCAAGGCGAGCAACGCCTCGCGCTCGACCAGATCCAGCGGCACGAAGCGGAAACTGCCCGGCCGGCGGCCATCGCCGCACTCTCCCGCACACTGGCTGGCCAGCATCTCGAGGCGCGCCAGACGATGCCTCTTCAGCGCCAGCGGATAATAGGGATTGAGGTTGTCGAGTCCGACGACCTGCATGCCTTCCTGCAAAAGGCGCTCGCACAGCGCGGCGCCGATGAAGCCTGCGGCTCCCGTGACCAGAATCTTCATGCTCATTGTCTCTCCTGCGCGGACATGTCCCGCTTTGATGACGCGGACGGCAAGCCGCCCAACGCCGCTGCGGGAATCGTCATCACTCGATGGCGTCCCTGATGGAAGATCCGTGAGGTATCCGCCTTGCCATCCGCTGCCGCCTGACACCAGTCGCGCATGCCGGCCAGCGGGCCTTGCGTGCCTGGCAGACGCAGACACTTCTCCGCCTCGATCACCAGCCAGCCATCCGGATGCGCCGCCTGCCAGGCGCTAAGCGACCCCGCATCCCGCGTGAGCGTCTCCAGTGGCCGGGTCAGACGGCCGGTGAATTGCCAGGTCGCTTGATAGTCCCAGCCGACGACAGCCACCTGCTGGCCAGCCTGCTGTCGGCCATTGATCCATTGCGCGATGGCGGTCTGATCCAGATGCGGCCACAGCGGGCGCAATGTCAGGCTCAACAGACAGGTCACCAGCAATACGCTGCCCAGCACCAGACGGCGCTGCGCATTCAGGACGCCGTCGTGGCGGGTCTGCACACCCGACACCTGACGCGCACTGATTGCCCCAGACGTCGCGCTGGACGGCCACAGGCCTGACATCAATGCCAGCAAGCCCGCGCCAGCCAGGAAACTCGACAGGCTGGCACTGTTTGAGGCCACCAGTGCAGAGTCCGCCGACCATCGTGCAAGGCCTGTCGGCGCCAGTGACGGCATCACGATGACCGCCAGTGCCAGACTGGCAACGCCCAATCCACCGCTTGTCATCGCCAGCAACCGCAGCGCCCCATGAGCCGGTGGCTGACGAAGCGCCGCCCAGGCCAGCAACAGGCTCAGCGGCACCAGCAGCGGCATCAGGTAATGCACCTGCTTGCCGGAGATGAGCGAGAAGATCAGCAGGCCACTCAGCGCCCAGACGCGTCCCAGCCTCAGCAATGGCTGCTCGGCCGTCGGCCGCTGGGCAATCGAGGCCAGAAAGCCTTCCAGCAGCAGACGCGGGCGCAGGCTGAACGGGAAGATCAACACCACAAGCCATGGCAGATACCACCACAGTGGCCGCGCATGATCCTGCGCGGAGACTACCCGATGCGCCGTCTGCCCCCACAGCAGGTCCTCCACGTAGCTGGCCGGCCCGGTGATGACGGCGGGCAGCAACCACACGCACAGCACCACGAGCCCCAGCAGCAGACTCATTCCCCAGCCGCGCCACTCGCCGGCCCAGACCTGGTGGGCCTTCGCCTGAGTCCACCAGGGGCGCGAGCCGACCACCACAGCAAACCACAATAGCGCCACCGGCCCCTTGGCCAGCAGGGCAAGTCCCAGCCACAGCCCACTCTCCGCCACCGCCTTCCAAGGCAAGGGCTGAGCCCCCAGCGGCGAACACCAGGGCCGCAGCGCCCCCAGCAGACAGGTGGTCAGCAGTACATCGAACATCAAGGCCTGGCTGTAGAGCATCCACATCAGGCAACCGGCGAGCGTCCAGCGGGTCAGAGAGACCCACTGCTCACGCACCTGCCATTCATCGCCCTCCCCCGCGGCCACCGGCCACAGGGTGCGAGCGACACGTCCCAGCTGCCAGATCCCCAGCAGACTGACCAGCGGCATCAGCACTTTCGGCCAGACTTCATTGACCCCGAAGACCGCCCAGCCAGCGTGGATCAACCAGAACAACAGCACCGGCTTGTCCGCGTAGGGAGCGCCATTCATGCTCGAGACGAACCAGTGACCGGAATGCCACATCTCCCACGCCACCGAGACATAGCGGGTTTCATCGATGGGCAGATAGGGTCGCGCCAGCGCTCCTGCCATCAGCAAAGTCAGCCACAGTGCCCAGCACAGCCGCTCGCTGGCACACAGGTTGGCCCCTGAGCTGACGGCGCTTTCGGCCAGCGCCATCGCCTTGCGCCAGCGGCCAGCCCGGGTGGCGGGCTCCGTCTCGCTGCGCTTGATCACACGTGAGCGGGGTGTCTGACGTTTCATGGGCGGGCCTCCGTCATCACGTCATGGCGCCCGGGGAGACCGATCAACCGCGCCGCCTCCTCGGAGACCGAGGTCGGCGCCAGATACATCGGCGCGGCATCGGCATCGCCGCGACACGCCAGCGCCGCTCCTCCGGGTAGCAGGGCCCAATGTTCATCCGGTTCACTCAGCGTGATGGCCTGCGTTGCCTCCAGGCAGGCATGCCGCTTGAGCATCCTGGGAGTCATCAGGGCCCAGCGATGCTGCGGCGCCGCTTGCAGCCAGGCATACAGCCGCGAGAACTGGTCCGCCTCCGACGTCTTGTAGCCGAAGTGCCATAGCGGCTGGCGCGCCTGCAGGAGGTACTGCTCCCGGAAGTCAGGGATCGCCAGCGCCTGGTGATCACTTTGCTCGGCGACCTGAGCCATCAGTGCCGCCGGATTGCGCACCGGGTCCATCAGTCGCGCGCCCCAGGTCCCCCACAGGACCCAGAAGACCACCAGCCAGCTGCCCAGCGCGAGCAGGCCACCGCGCGGTTTCCACCCCGCGCACAGCGCCACGCCAGCCCCTCCCAGAAGCCCCCACCATCCCCAGGGCACCAGGCCTTCCTGCTCGGCAAGCCTCGTCAATGCCGGAAGTCCAGCGGCCCCCAGCAGTGCCGCGCCCAGAAAGATGCCGGCAAGTCCCGCGCACAGCGCGAAGGCCAGCCAGGCGACATGCCGCTTTCTGGACAGGCCGGGCAACAAGGGCGCCAGGCCGACCACCAGCAGCGGCAGCGCCGGCAGGAGGTAGACGCCCCGCTTGCCGGGGGACAGCGAGAAGAACACCACGATCAAGACCGCACCGCTCAACGGCAGCCAGACGCGTAGATCACGACGCCACAAGCGGGTGGCGAGTGCCTTCGGCCACCAGGGCAGCGTCAACAGCAGCGGCATCCACGCCCAGGGAATCACCTGGGTCAGGAAGTAGTGCCAGGGCTTGAGGTGGTGCCAGCTGTCGGCGTAGCGCTCGGCGGTCTGCTTGAGCAGGAGGTTGTCGCGATAGGCTGCCAGCTCCGGGTCGGCAGAGAGCAGCGACATCACCAGCATCGGCCCGACCCAGACCAGTGGTGCTGCCAGCAACCAGCAGAGCCCGATCAACAGCTCACGCCAGGACAGCTGACCGGCACGCTGGCCACCACTGCGCCAGCGCGACGCTCGGCGCATGGCCAGCAGCCAGAACGGCAACATCAGGAGCGGCAGGAAGCCGACTCCCTTGGTGATGATGCCCAGTCCCATCGCGAAACAGCCAAGATGGAAGTAGCGCACACCATCATCGAGCAGTGCATGGCGCAGCAGCCCCCAGCAGCCGAGCATGATGAAGGCGGTGACCAGCATGTCGATCTGCGCGGTACGTGCCTGCAGCACGAACTGCAGCGTGGCGATCAGCCACAGGCCGGCGATGAAGGCGACGCGCTTCCCGTGCAGGCGACGGATCAGATCCACGCTCAGCGCCAGCGTCACCACCCCGGCGACCAGCGACGGCAAGGCGAAGCCGATGCGAATGTCGCCACTCACGCCGGTGGCCAGGCCACTGAGCCACATGAAGATCGGCGGCTTGTCGGGATACAGCTCTCCCCCGCGATGCGGCAGCCACCAGTGGCCGGTGACCCACATCTCGAGACCGTTGAGCGCGAAGCGTGGCTCATCCGCCGGCCAGGGCATGCGCATGCCGAGCCCGATGGCCGACACCAGCAGATACAGCAGCGCAAGGCTCCACCAGGGGTGACGGGCGAGGCGTTGATAGAGACGGGCTTGAAGCATCGTCGTCATGCGCACGATGCCTTGTGCCGAGCACTTCGTGCCTCGAGTCGCGCCACCTCATGGGTGAGTCGGGCATTCTCCTCCGCGAGTCGAGCGTGTTCGGCCCGCAGCCGACTGTCGCCGGCCGCGAGGGGTGAGCCCTCCGGCTCGCGGGCCTTTGAGGAAGCGGTGGGCTTCTCGACGCTCGGTGCATCGTCACTGGCCGCCTGCTGGCGTGACGCGCGGTCCCGCTTGATCAGGCTCAGGTTGCGCAGATAGATGAGGAGTCCGGCCCCCTGGCCGGCGATGAACACCGGGTCCTGGCGATGGATGGCATACGCCAGCAAGGTCATGCCGCCTGCCAGCGAGAACCACCAGAAGGCGCGCGGCACGATGGAACGACGCGCCTTCTCGCTGGCCAGCCACTGGATGATGAAGCGCGCCGAGAACAGCGCCTGACCACCGAAGCCGAGGGCCACCCACCACGGATTGACATCCATCAGTGTGCTCCCCGCGCCACGCCGGCGTGAGGTGTGGCGATGCCAGAGAGATCGACCGCCCCAGTCGCCCTGCCGGTATCGATCCCCGACATGTCTCTGGCGGCATGTTCGCCGACTTCCGATACATCACGGCTTCTGCATGCGGGATGGAGCGCGTCCTCCAGCGGCGACAGCGTCTCACTGACGGCATTGCCGGAGAGATTCTGCAGCGGCGAGGGCAGGCGCGAGCGACGCACCAGCCACATCACGCCGATGATGTCGCTGATGCCGACCCACAATCGATCGAAGAAGCCGTACTTGGAAACCCCGGCGACACGCTCACGATGGCGTACCGGCAAGGACTGCACCTTGCCGCCCTGGGCCCGCACCAGCGCAGGCAGGAAACGGTGCATGTGATCGAAATACGGCAGACGCAGGAAGACGTCACGACGTATGACCTTGATGCCGCAGCCGGTATCCGGCGTATCGTCATGCAGCAGCGCCTGGCGGATGGCATTGGCCAGTCGGGAGGACACGCGCTTGACGGCGTCATCGCGGCGTTCGGTGCGATGCCCCGCCACCATGTCCAGTCCCTCGAGACTGGCCAGTGACAGCATGTCCGGCAGGTCTGCCGGGTCGTTCTGGCCATCACCATCCAGAGTCGCCAGCCATTCGCCACGCGCCAGGCGTGCGGCCTGCCACAAAGAGGTGCTCTGCCCGAAACTGGTGTCATGGTGATAGGGACGCAGCCGCGAATCTTCCAGGGCTGCCTGCGTGAGCCAGCGCCAGCTGTCATCGCTGGAGCCATCATCGACCACGATGATCTCGTAACGCCGACCGGCGAGTGCCGCATGCACCTCGGCGATCAGCTTCGGCAGGTTGTCTCGCTCATCACGCCCGGGTATCAGCACCGAAATTCCCTCGCTCGAGGAATCCTCCTGCGCTGACACATGCGGTGAGCTGGGGGTGGGCATTGCGATTGAGGACGGCATGGCACGGCTCCTGGCGAGGATGGGGCGGAGGACATGACGGCCAGTTGCCGGTGCCCCTGTTAATCTGGGCAGGCAGGCCGCGCGTTGCAGCAGAGACTGCGCGCGAACCATTAAGACAGCATTAAGTGAGGCTCAGATGACACCCGCCAATGCAGAAAGCCCCCGTCGCGCGGGGCGACGAGGGCTTCCTCAAGGGTCCATGATGCTGCCGGAGACGGTGCTGCAAAGGCCTCGGCGAGAGCCGGCGTCAAGGTCAGTCGTGATTCTGCCAGTGGTCCCGCCCCCACTGCCGGCGCTCGGCGGGCGTCAAGAATGACCAGACCACACAGCGACTGATCTTCTGTCCCTGGGACATCTCGATCACCCGCACCTCGCTGGCACCGCTTGCCGCCAATGCCTGCTTGATCCCCGGCAGACTGCTGGCATGCGCCACCAGCGAGCTGAACCACAGACAGCGCGACGCCACATCACGACTCTCGCTGACCATGCGCGTCACGAAGGCTTCCTCTCCTCCCGGGCACCAGAGTTCGGCCGCCTGACCTGCGAAATTCAGCGCGGGTGCCGACTGGGCGCTGTGTCGGCGAGACCTGTCGACCCTGGACCTGTCGTCACCAGCCCGCTCCTGGCGAGTCCTGCCCTTGCGCGAGGCATTGCCGCGCTGCTGTCGCGACTTGTCCAGCCCCCGCCATTTGCGCTGCGCCTCACGCGCCATATCAGCTTCGCTGGCATGGAATGGTGGATTGCACAGCACCAGATCGAAGCGTTCCGCCTGCCCCCAGAGCCCGGCGAAGAGGGCGCGCCGATCCCGTTGCAGACGCAGCTCGATCTGACCACGCAGCACCGCATTGGCCATCACGTTGCGGTGGGCCGATTCCAGCGCCGTGGCGCTGATGTCACTGCCGACCATCTGCCAGCCGAAGCTGCGATTGGCCAGCAACGGATAGATGACATTCGCACCGACACCGACATCCAGCGCCCTGACTCGCTCCCCCGGGGGCAACTGCCCCCGCCCGTTGGCCTCGACCAGCAGGTCCGCCAGATAGTGCAGATAGTCGGCCCGGCCGGGAATCGGCGGACACAGATAGCCCGCGGGAATGTCCCAGTCGCTCACCCCGTAGTGATGACGGAGCAAGGCGCGATTGAGGGCCTTGACGGCCAGCGGGTCCGAGAAATCGATCGAGGCGTTGCCGCCCGGTGTCGTGATGAGAAAGGCCGCCAGTTCCGGGCTGACCCGAGTCAGCGCCGACATGTCATAACGCCCCCGATGGGGATTGCGCGGGTGCAGCTCTCCCTTGCGGGCCGGCATCACCTTGACGGGCGCCGCGCTGGAGGTGGCGGGCTTCCCTCGGGAGGCCGGCTGCCGCCTGGCGGGCGAATCGTGTCGGGAAGAGGCATCGGACTTGGACGGGGAAGCACCGCGTGGGCGGCGCGAAGAGGAGGACATGACGACATACCAGGCAATGACGGGGCCCGCCATCTTACCAGAGGGCGCAGTGACAGGCGGCTACCCTCGGGCAACTTTGCCCACCGCAGACGTCCTGTGCTTGGAAAACGCCCATGGGAGGACGTTCACGGTGAGAATTCACCACCATCCGGCGGGAGCCGCGAGAGCTGCGAGAGCCACAAGTGCGATAAGCGAGGGCCCGCCAGACGAGACGCGGCTCAGCCAGGGGCTTTGCTCAACCAGGGTCACTGCTCAATCAAGGTCACGGCTCAACCAGGGTCACCGCTCAACCAAGGTCACTGCCGATCAGTGCCCCACGCGCGTTGGCACGCTGGTCGACTCGGCGCGCCTGGGCACGACGTGCCGTGGGACGCTCGATGGCCAGCGGGCAATTGCTGCAATAGCCAAGGCATTCGATACGGTAACGCACGCAGCATACCTTGCGGGGCACATGCCGTTCGCCATGGCGGTCCATCACCTCGCTGACCGGCTGATACAGCGGATTGCGCCGCCCGTCCGCCAGCACCCTGGTCGCCATCAGCTGGCGTGCCGGCGCGGCCTGCGCGACCCACCCCTGCTCCTCCAGCATGCCGACGATGTACACGAAGTAATGTGCCGCGTTGCTCCAGAAGACCTTGGGACCCAGCGGGGTATGCGGCACGAGGCGCTCAATGACGGCCTCGAGATGCGCCAGATAGCCCTGGAAGCGCACCTGCAGCCGCGCCTCCTCCTCTGCCGCCGCGATATCTGCCGTGAGGCTGACGCCCTGACCTGCCGCGTCATCGAGTATCAGCTGGGTGACCACACCATGCTCGCCAAGGCGCAGCGAGAGATGGCGCAGCTCCAGCGGCAGTTGATGGTCGAGCAGCAGATTGGCCGCCAGTGGCAGCGATACCATCGAGGACAACAGGTACTTGGACCACTGGGAAAGCAGTGCCCGCTCATCCGGTGCCTCCGCGCCCTGCTGCCCCTCGTACTGCATGCCATGTGCGGCGATGCAGGCCGAAAGCCAGCCGGGGCTGAGCACATCACGTGCCGGCACGACACGGTCCAGCGATGACTCGCCACCTGCCTGCGCCTGAGCGCTGGAAGTGATCAGGTCCCGATAGGCAACCATCGGACCGGCAAAGAGCGGGGAAAGCGCGTCGATCATCGGTAGGCTCGCAGACATGAGGAGACGGACGGTGCCTCACATACTAACGAAAACTATTAGCATTTGCATATCAAAAAAGCGTGATGGACCACAGGCGTGTCTTCCCTCTCTCGCCAAGCCTGCCGCCCGTCAGAGCCTGCCATCCCGGCATAGCCGACGCCTGACCCAGGCATCATAGAGACGGGTCAAGGTCGGCTCGACCAGCGGACGAGTGATCAACCACCCCAGCCAGGCAAGGCCGGGGAGACGGGCCAGCAGCAGACGGTACGCCGGCATGCCATCGCAGATCCGCTCATCGGCCGTCTCGACATGCAATGACAGCAGCGCGCGCTGCAGGGGAATGCCCCGCGCGGCGAGACGCTCGGCATGCTCCGTCGCATCCCACCACTCGACGCCAGCATCGTGGCGCGACAGTCGCTCATAGCGTGCACGCTCACGCCGACATACGGGACAGCGTGCATCGTAGTAGACCTTGAGGGCCGCTCGAGACGGCGGCCGGGCGGAATCCGACATGCTCTGGCTCTCCGGGGGATGAATGTCAGCGTCTGGCCATCAGGGCTGCTGATCAGAGCTGGCGCAGGGACACGGCTCAGGAAGCCGCGCCGATCCGCTCGGAATACTGCTTGTCTTCATAGCGATGCAGCGGCGCATCCTCGCCACAGTCCGGCGTGGTCTGGAAGGTCTTGCGCACGTCGAGCACGCCCAGGCTCTGGATGGTGCGACGCCCCAGCAGTACCGGGTAATTCATGCCATCACGATCCCGCAGACTGAACTGCTCCTCGTAACGTTCGCCCCCCATGCACAGGGTCATCAGGACCACCGGGCGCGTATCACGTCCGCCGGCACCGGAGACGGTCAGGTCACGATAGAGCGGGCGCTCGAAGGAATTCTCGACCATGTCGCCGCTGGCCTCATCCTCGACCTCCACGTCAAAGCGCACCCATTCCTCGTCGTCACGCGTGAACGTCTCGATATTCTCGGCGTGCATCGAGGACGTCAGCGCGCCGCTGTCCAGCTTGGCCTTGACCAGCACGCCCCAGGGCTCGATGGTCGCCTTCTCCACCCAGCCGAAGACCTTGTCCTCCTCGGCCTGAGCCGCCGTTGGCAATGCCAGCGAGGCGATCAGCCCGAGCCCGGCAGCCCCGGCAAATTGACGGGTGACGCGTGAAAGAGAGCGTGAAAGAGAACGTGAAAGAAGGGTAGTAGCGTGTCTCGACATCGTGACTCCGGATAAAGGTGGCGACATTGCCAGCGCAACGTCCAACATCTTTCACCATGGAGGTTTGCACCAAGGTTAACAAGCCATGAGAGCACCACATGACATGTCATCGCGCCGCTACGTTGCGCTTGTGCTCCCTTGATCTCGCGCGCCTTGTCCATCAGGTATCACTGAGTGCCCGGACATTGCCCCGCTGAGATCGCCTCGCTGAGGTCGCCTTGCTGAGATCGCCTTGCTGAGATCGCCTTGCTGAGATCAGCGCCATGTCATCACTGCAGGAACACCGGTGCCGGGCCATCGCGCCATCCCATCAGAATGCCCGATACGACAGGAGGTCCCATGCAATCCGCGCTACGTGATCTACTTTCCGACTGGAGCCTGTTTCTCGGCTGGTTACTGCTCATGCTGCCGTCACTGGTCTGGGTCCTGCGTGACCTGACGACCAGCAATGCCCATCTGGCGCCGATGATGAAGTGGGTCTGGGGGCTGACCACGCTGTACTCCGGAATAGTGGGCCTTCTCGTCTATCGCTTTGCCGGGCGCCGCCAGATCGCGGACAACCGTGATGCACGCAAGGGACTGAGAAGCGTCGCGCACTGCTATTCGGGCTGTGGACTCGGGGAGTTCGTGGGGGTTGTGCTGGCGGTGGGTCTGCTGGCACTGGGCAACTTCGCGACGGCGATCATCACCTTCTTCTTCGCCTACCTGTTCGGCTTCCTGCTGACCGTCGGCCCGATGCTTCAGGCCGGCAGCGATGACAAGCGCAAGGTCATCCAGGATGCGTTCAGAAGCGAGACCGCCTCGATCTTCGTCATGGAGCTGGTGGCCATCTCGGTCGACCTGTGGCTGGGAGGCAGATCAGGCATGCATGACGCCCTGTTCTGGAATTCGATGGTCATCTCGCTGAGCCTTGGCCTGCTCGCCGCCTGGCCCGTCAATGTCTGGCTGGTGAAGCGTGGCATCAAGGGAGGCATGGCCGACCCACGCGAGACGGACCCGCATGCCCAGCATCACGCGCACTGCTGAGCCAGTCGCCGTGATGGTGGCTTGGTCTGCACTGCCCTCACGCTTTCCTCGTGCTGCTCTTGCGACGATCTCGCCTCGCTTTCTTGAACGTACCGCTTCCTTGAACGTACCGCCTTCTTGAAAGAGCAGACATGAAAAGGCCCCGCCGGGGAAACCGGCGGGGCCTTGCGGGCTATCGTCTCAATGGCTCATGCCACGGGACCTGCCTTGATGCACAGCTCGATCAGACGAACTCGCCATTGTGATGGACCTGCTGCACGTCTTCGCAATCGTCCAGCATCTCGAGCATCTTGTTGAGCAGCTCGGCGTCGTCACCGCTGACCTCGGTGTGGATCTGCGGGATGAAGCTGATCTCGTCGACTTCGAAATCAAGGTCTTCCCCGAAGAGATCGGTCAGTGCGCCCTTGGCCTTGAAGTGCTCGGTGGTCGGCGTCAACACGGTGATGATGCCGTCATCCAGCTCGATGTCGCTGACATCGACGTCAGCTTCCATCAGTGCCTCGAGCACCTTCTCCTCGTCGTCTTCCGCACCCTTGAAGGACAGGATGGCGCGGTGATCGAACATGTGCGAGACCGACCCCTGGGCGCCCAGCTTGCCCTTGCCCTTGTTGAAGCAGGTACGCACTTCACCGAAGGTACGGTTGTTGTTGTCGGTCAGGCAATCGACGATGACCATGACATTGCCCGGACCGAAACCTTCATAGCGGGCCAGCGCGAAATCTTCACCGCCGGCGCCCTTGGCCTTGTCGATGGCCTTGTCGATGACGTGAGTCGGCACCTGATCCTTCTTGGCCTTCTCGATCAGACGACGCAGGCTCAGGTTACCGTTGGGGTCGACACCACCGCTCTTGGCCGAGACGTAGATCTCGCGTCCGTAGCGTGAATATACGCGCGCCTTGTTGAGTGAAGTACGCGCCATTGACTCTTTACGGTTCTGGAATGCTCTTCCCATGCAAGTCGACTCTTGTCCGCCTGAATTCAAATGCCCTTGCGATCGTGTCGCGGGACCTGATGCACCGCCGCCACCTGGCCGCGATGCATTGCTGCAGGGAATAGTAACGCAGACCGCGCTCTGCGTCGCCATCGCGCCGCCCTGCTCGGCGCGGACTTGAGGGTTGTGTGCATGTGCCCGGCGCGATTGTCGGCGCGTCAAGGCACTGCCTCACAGGCAGTTGGTCGGCTTGGGCAGTCCTGCCAGGCGCGCGCCCACCTTGGGAGGACTGTCAGGAAACAGGCGCATCAGATGCAGCGAGCGCCCCTTTTCCGGCCCGAAGCGCTGGGTCATCGCCTTGGTCAGCGGCCGCATGGCCGGGGAAAGCGAGAAACGCTGATAGAAATCCCGCAATACCTCGATGACCTCCCAGTGTTCGGGAGTCAACTCACGGCCTTCTTCCGCCGCCAGCCGCTCGGCCAGCGCAGGGCTCCAGTCCTCGAGATCCACCAGATACCCCTCGGCATCCAGACCGATCTCACGTCCGTCGAGAGAAAGCGTACGTACCGTTTCACTGCTGGCCATTGCTCATCCTGATGTTTCGTTCCACTCAAGAAATGACATGCGACATGTCTGTCCGGCTGACGTGACACATCGCGCCGCTCAGAACCAGGAGATCGTCTTGTCCGCGGCCTCGGTCAGCGCGACGAAGCCATCCACGTCCACCACGATCACGCTCGCGCTACAACGGCCCGACAGGCCACGTGACTCGAGATCCTCACGCAAGGCGAACAGACGCCCTTCCAGGCCGACGAAATAGTGCTCCGCGCCAGCCAATGCGCCGTTGACACCATCCTCGATCAGCAGCAGCTGGTCCTCGGGCCCCATGGCATTGAGCGCATCATCCAGAATGCGACTGGAAAATGGCGAGCGATTGAGAAGATGAAGATTCATGCAATTATCCAGTCAAGGGAGGCAAGAGTGCGCGGGACAGAGACGCGCCTGCGAAAGGCGTGAGCCGCACGCCCGCCAGTGCGATCTTGCGCCCGAAGCGCGAGCGCGAGGGTGATGATGGCGGAGCATACCAGCCGCACGCCCGGGCGTCAGGCAGGCCTCAGAAGCTCAAGACCCGCGAGAAGGCGCCGGTCAGCACCACGATATCGTCGTGCTCCATCAGGGTCACCGGCAACAAGGCGATATCCTCGACGCTCAGGCCCCGTGCGCGCAGGGCGGCGGCATCCACATAACAGCGCTGGACATCGTACATGTCCAGCGCTGCCAGGAGATTGTCACTGCCCTTCTGCCCCAGCGCGCCCGGTTGCTGGCCTTCCAGCAGGGCCAATACGCCATCCCCACTGAACAGCAACCCGACCTCGCGCCCGAACGCCGCCGCGACCATCGCCGCCTCCAGCCCCTCGCGCAGCCAGCTGCTGCCATGCGGCGCGTGACGCAACAGGATCAACAGATCGCCCGGCGCGAGGTCATCGCTCACCTGCCCATGGTCGGCAGCGTGCGTCGCTGGCTGTGACATCGCATCACTCATGGTGCTCTCCTCAGGCGAAGGTGATCAGGTGGTCATTCTCGAGCGTGGCTTCCACCAGCTGCCCGAGTCCGGTCAACTCGAAGGGCGCCTCGAGGGTCGCCCCCTGCTTGCCGTGTCGCGCGGCTTCACGCTCATCGAGCATGCCACGCCTGAGCCCTGCTGCCACGCACACCTGCAGACGGGTCTCGCCCTGCTCCGCCAGCGCGATCCAGCGGTCCCGCAGATGTGGCTCATCCTGAGGAGGTGCCATCATCGTCGCCGCGTTGTAGACGCCGTCGTGATAGAAGAACACCGTGCTCAGACGATGCCCGCGGGCCAGCAACGCCTCGGCGAAGCGCAGGGCCGAATGACTGGCCTGCTGACTGTAGGGACCGCCGTAGACGGCCAGAGCGTAACGCATGTGAACCTCGAGTCGGCTGCGCATTGAGGGCGACATTCTAGCGCGAGTGGTGGCATCTGTCAGAGCCCCGCATCGCCACCACCACCGCCGCGACGTACCGCCGTTCCCTGCCGCCGCGCCGTGTCCATGCCCCACAACGCAACGACCCCGCCGAGGCGGGGTCGTTGATGCAAGGCTTGCGGGGTAGCGTCTGACGATCAATCGTCGGATGCAAAGCCCAGCAGCGCCAGCAGGCTGACGAACATGTTGTAGATGGAGACGTACAGGCTGACCGTCGCCAGCAGATAGTTGGTCTGCCCGCCATGGATGATCTGGCTGGTCTCGAACAGGATCGCCGCGGAGGCGAACAGCACGAAGCCGGCCGATACTGCCAGCGCCAGACCACTGATGTTGAAGATCATCGCCGCCAGCATCGCCAGAATCAGCACGATGGCACCCGCGAACAGGAAGTTGCCAAGGAACGAGAAGTCCTTGCGCGTCACCAGTGCGACCGCGGACAGACCAGCAAAGGTGATGCCTGTCATGCCGAGTGCCGTCATCACCAGCTGAGCGCCGTTGGGCATGCTCAGGTAGGCATTGAGCACCGGGCCGAGCGTGAAGCCCATGAAGCCGGTGAAGGCGAAGGTGGCGAAGATGCCGGCGGTGGAATTCGCGGTCTTGTGGACCAGGAACATCAGACCGTAGGCACCGATCAGCAGCACGAAGATGTTCATGCGGCCCACGCCCATGCTCATCGCCACGCCAGCGGTGAGCGCAGAGAACAGCAGCGTCATCGCCAGCATCATGTAAGTGTTGCGCAGTACCCGGTGGGTACTGAGTGAGCGGCTCGCGGTATCCTGCGAGACCTGCCAGGAGCTGTTAGCCATGGTGTCTATCCTCAGGTTGCTACGATGGATGCATCGAATTGACCCCAGCATGCCCGTCGGGGTTTCCCTAATCAAGAGACAGGACGATGAAAAGCCCGTTTCATGCAACTATCCAGCGCGCAAAAGGCAACCTCATCCTCGCTCTCCCCGCACAGTGTGGCACTCGCTACCTTTCAAGCATCTGAACGGAAAGGAAATTTACCCCAAGTCCTTGACGCGGCCAGAGAAATCCGTAGTATTTCATCCCGTGAGTCGGAGGGATGGCAGAGCGGTTGAATGCACCGGTCTTGAAAACCGGCGTAGGTTAATAGCCTACCCAGGGTTCGAATCCCTGTCCCTCCACCACCTTGATTCCAAAAGCCCCGTCTACTTCAGGTAGGCGGGGCTTTTTCGTGCTCACCCTGTCGCCTGGCAGCCGGCAGCGCTCAAGAGGCGTTTGATGATCACCGCAAGTGATTGTCCGCGATGGCTTTTCCGAAGATTTTTCTTCGCTCACCTCTTGCTATTCTCATCAGTTTCGGTAGTATTTCGCTCCGTGAGTCGGAGGGATGGCAGAGCGGTTGAATGCACCGGTCTTGAAAACCGGCGTAGGTTAATAGCCTACCCAGGGTTCGAATCCCTGTCCCTCCACCACCTTGAATTCCGAAAGCCCCGTCTACTTCAGGTAGACGGGGCTTTTTCATTGCACACCTGCCTGCAGTGGCCATTCCTCATGGCATCCTCCCGGGGAGGTACAATGGATCACTCAACGCCTTGCGACACCCCGTGGTCGTACAATCCCTCCTCCCCTTGAAAAATCGAGACACCATGCCATTTTCCGCCCTTGGATTGAGCGACCCCATCGTCAAGGCTGTTACCGAGCAGGGTTATCAGACCCCGACCCCGATTCAGGCGCAGGCGATTCCCGTCGTGCTGGCCGGCGACAACCTGATTGCCGCCGCGCAGACCGGCACCGGCAAGACGGCAAGCTTCGTGCTGCCCCTGCTGCAACAACTGATAGACGCCCCCGAGGTTCGCGCCAAGCGAGTGCATGCCGTCATCCTGACGCCGACGCGTGAGCTGGCCATCCAGGTGGAAGACAACATCCGCCAATATGCCGCACATCTCACGCTCAGCTCCATGGCGATGTATGGCGGCGTGGACATCGCCCCGCAGCAACAGCGTCTGATCGAAGGCGTGGACATTCTGGTCGCGACGCCAGGGCGTCTTCTCGACATGTTGACCCGACGCGCGATCCATCTCGACGAGACACGCACCCTCGTCATCGATGAAGCTGACCGCATGCTCGACATGGGCTTCATCGCCGACATCAACAAGATCGTCGAGAAACTGCCCAGCCAACGTCAGAATCTGCTGTTCTCCGCCACCCTGTCGACCCAGGTACGCATGCTGGCCAGAACGGCGGTGACGGACGCCGTGGAGATTTCCATCGCGCCGGAAAACACCAGCGCTCCCGAGATCACCCAGCGCCTGATCACGGTCGACAAGGAATTCAAATCCGCGCTGCTCAGCCACCTGATCCAGAGTGGCGAGTGGCAGCAGGCGCTGATCTTTATCGAGACCAAGCGCGGTGCGGCCAAGCTGGTCAGCCAGCTGGAGAAGCGCGGCATTGGCGCCGAATCCTTCCACAGCGGACGCAGCCAGGCGGTCCGCGAGCAGCTGCTGGCAGACTTCAAGGCAGGCAAGGTGCCATTTCTGGTGGCGACGGGCGTCGCGGCGCGCGGCATCGACATCGATGACCTGCAGCGGGTGGTCAACTATGACCTGCCGGATGAGGCAGAGAACTATGTGCACCGTATCGGACGCACCGGACGCGCCGGGGCAAGCGGTGAAGCCATCTCACTGGTATCGCGTGATGATTTCCGCAACCTGTGCGCCATCGAGCAGCATCTGGGCAACTTCATCGAGCGTGTGGTGATCGAAGGGTTCGAGCCCGGACTCGCCGTGCCCGCCTCGACGATGGACCCGCTGCCACGCAAGCCGGCCCGCGCTCGCCGCCGACCTGCCGGCAAGCGCTGAGCCATTCGCGCACCGTACGCGACACCGCGACAGTGGAACCTCCTCCACTGTCGCTCTCACTGCTGATCACCGCCTCACGACCTGCTGCCGTGAGATTCGCTGCTGCGCGATACCGGCCCCAGCTGGTTGTCGCTGACGAAACGATTGCAGCCTTCGCGCTTGGCGCGAAACAGGTTGACGTCCGCCTTGGCGATCAGGCTTTCCAGATCCTTGTCCCCGGACTGGCGTTGGGCGACGCCGATCGAGAGACTGACATCGAGACTGTTGATGCCGTCATTGATGACGAAGGGCAATGCCGAGGCCCCCTTGCACAGACGCTCCGCCACCTGGTCGGCGCGCTCACCATGCAGCCGCGGACTCAGCAGCACGAACTCCTCCCCGCCATAGCGACCGATCAGATCCTCTCCGCGCAGGATACTGCGCATGCGCTTCACCAGCTCCTTGAGCACCTGGTCGCCCGCCGCGCGTCCCCAGGTCTCGTTGATCAGCCCCAGGTGGTCGACATCCACCATCATCACGCTGATGGGCTGTGTTCCCATCAACATCTCACGCCCCTTGTCGATCAGTTCCGCGCGACTCAGCGCCCCGGTCAACTCATCGAACCGCTCGCGTGACTCGAAACGCTGGCGCAAGCGATCCGCCGACCACCCCATCTGTACCAGCACGAGGGTGAAGAACACGGTCAGAACGCAGAGATTGATCAGTCGGAACGCGAATGCCCACCCGGGCGGCAGCGGATTGGCCACCCCCTGGAACATCAGCACGACATAGGCCAGCAGCGGCATGCTCAGGCAGATGAGACACAGCAGCAGACGTCGCGTGAAGGGCATGCGAATGCAGTAGATGCACAGCAGCGCACCGAAATAGAAATAATCGAAACCGGGGGCTGGACCGAAATAGCCCAGGGACAGACTTATCTGGGCACAGGTACCCAATGCCAGCAGGTTGGCGGCCAGTACCTCTCGGCGCGCGCGATGCAGCTGTAGACAGACAAGGTCCACCACCAGCATGCCCAGATCCAGCGCCAGAATGCCCATCTCTCCCAGCCAGAGCATCAGACCGGCATACAGCAGGTGACTCGCTATCGCGAGCACATACACCACATTGAAGGTGGCGTGGAAGGTCTTCTCGTCCTCGGTGAGGCCTGGTGGGAAATCCTCGAATCGCAACAGCCAGCGCGCAAGGTGTGGATGTGGACTGCCCATGAGACTATCTCCTTGGCTGCTGACCACCATTCGTGGCCAGCCAGACCAGGCGGGTAAAGGCCTGACGAGCCAAGGGTACGTCATCCCTCAGTCGAAAGGTGATCAGCACATTACACGCAATGCATAAACCCGCCACCAAGCGCCGAGCCAGCCTGGCGTCACGACAGGCAGAACCGGGTCACGACGGAAAGATCCGCGTCAATGCAGGCGCAGCCCCACCTTGGTGATGCGATTGCCCTCGACCTCATTCACCACCCAGTGAATGCCATGCCAGTCGACATCATCCCCGACCACCGGCACCCCGCCGACTCTGCGGGTGATGAACTCGGCGATGGTCAGGTGCTGCTCGCCCTGAGAGAGCGTCAGTCCGTAGACATCGGCGATATCCTGCATGTTGGCATCCCCTTCCAGGGTGAAGGTGCCGAAGAAGGCGCGCTGTTCATGCTGCAGACTCTCGCCATTGAACATGCGATTGAGGCTTGGCACATCACAGGAGCGCCCGACGACGCACAGCACGTCCTTCTGATGCAGACAGGTGCTGCCCTTGGGATGGATCAGCACCTTGTTGCGGAACAGTGCCCCGACCTTGGCCCCGGAGGGGAAGCGCAGCATGCGCAATGCCACGCCTTCCAGCGCCGTGTTGTCGACCCGGTAGACCAGCATCTCGTAATCGTTGACGGGCATGATGCCCAGCAGATTGCGGCGGCTGGGCTGTGCGCCCGGCGGCACCACCACCCTGAGCTTGCGCGCCATGGGAGCCAGCGACGAGCCCTGCACCAGCAGCGAGATGATCACCACGAAGAAGGCGACATTGAAGTAGACGCCGGCATTCTCGACCCCGGTGATCACCGGGAAGATCGCCAGCACGATCGGCACCGCCCCCCTCAACCCGACCCAGCTGATGAACCACAGCTCTCGCCAGCGGAAGCGGAAGAAAGGCTTGAGACACAGGATCACGGCCAGGGGGCGCACGAACAGGATCAGCGCCACGCTCAGAATGGCGGCTGGCAGCGCGAACTGCAGCATCGTGGAGGGTGAGACCAGCAGACCCAGCATCAGGAACAGCACGATCTGGGACAGGTGGGCCAGTCCGTCATGCACCGGCAGGATGTGTTCGAGGTGGCGCCCCGGATGATTGCCGATCATCAGGCCACACAGATAGATGGCCAGGAAGCCACTGCCACCGAGCTCATTGGTCGTCGCGAACAGGCTCAGGCCCAGCGCCAGCGCCAGCAGGGAATAGAGGCCGGGCGCCAGATCCAGATAGCGCATCAGACGGGCGATCAACCAGCCACCGGCGATCCCCATGCCCGCGCCGACCCCGAACTGCAGCGCGAAGCTCATGAGTCCGGCGGCGACCCCCGTCAGCTGTCCGGTCAGTATCTCGGCCAGAGTGATGGTGAGGAAGATGGCCATCGGGTCGTTGGTACCGGACTCGATCTCCAGCGTCGCCCCGACCCGCTCGTTGAGGTGCACCCCCTGCCCGCCCAGCAGCGAGAAGACCGCCGCGGCGTCGGTAGAGCCGACGATGGCCCCGACCAGCAGGCCTTCGATCAGGGTGAGGTCAAACAGCCACATGGCCAGCAGCCCCACCAGCCCGCTGGTCATGAAGACCCCGACGGTCGCCAGCACCAATGCCGGCTTGAGACCCGCGCGGAAGGTCGAGAGACGGGTGCGCAGACCGCCATCGAGCAGAATGAGTGCCAACGCCAGATTGCCGATCAGGTACGCGGTAGAGGCATCATCGAACTGGATGCCGAGCACGCCATCCTCCCCCGCCAGCATGCCGAGTCCCAGGAACAGCAACAGCAGGGGCATGCCGAGACGAGCCGAGACCCGACTTGCCAGCACGCTCAAGGCGATGAGCATGCCCGCCAGCAAGAAGTAATAGTTCAGATTCTCTACCACGTGTGCTCCCCCGCCATTCCCGGCACCAAGTCTCGAATCACGTCTGCGACGGCCCAGAGACAGTATTCCATGTCAGCGACGAGGCTGCAGAGAAATTTCTCAAATATTCATGGACTTGCGATCAACATGTCAGGCTTCTCGGCGACACCCAGGCCGGGGCTGCCGCCAGCTCGGCGTAGCGGGTCGGACCGAAGGCTTCCATCGCCCACAACAGGGCTCGGCACAGCTCACGCTGACCGTCGATATCGACCATGCGCCCATGACGCGAATAACCGGCGAGGAAGGCCTCACGCTGACTCGGCGTCTCCAGCAACAACTCGATCAGTGCCCAGTCGAACTCGATCGGAGCCCACACCAGTGCCTCCCAGTCGCTCCATACCCAGCCGGTGGCGGCGCACAGATATTGGTCCGCGCGCAGGTCCGGCAGACTCCAGACGGCGCGAGCGGGATGCGAGAAGGTACGTGATGGCAGGTCCCCCAGCTCATGGGACAGGGGATGGCGCGCGAGAAAACGCGTCACGCGGGCATTCCAATGCAGCAACGGCATGGGCTGGGCAAGGGGCTGACCAAAGCCGGACACGGTGTCCTGATGCAGCCGCCCGACCTGATCTCCCAACAACTCACAGAAGGTGTCACTGAGATCACTGGGCTGACCGCTGGACCACGGCAGATGCCAGACGGGCGCGCCATCGAGACGTCCCAGATAGGTCAGCGGCAGCGGAGGGATGGGCAAACGCGCCGGCAACGCGCCCGCCAGCCGTGTCAGGGCCTCAGGTTGCGCCCAGCGATCGGCGCCGAAGACACCGCGCATCGCTCGCCAGAAGGGGTCGTGATCCGGGCCGGTCCGCGCCAGCTTGATCAGGCCGGGGGTGCCGCCACGCTGCCGCCACAACCAATTGGCACTATCCGGCCAGGCAAGTGCCAGCGGCTCCAGCGCATGCCCCAGATAGGTGGAAAGACGGCGAGTCAGCGCATCCTCCGGCCAGCCACTGGGCACGGATGTCGCGTCTGGCATCACGGGTCGCTGCGGTGGCACGGGATAACCGCTGGAGCAGGTCGAGAGATCCGGGGTATCAGGCATGTTGATCTCCTTGAGGCTGCGATACCTCGATAGCATACCCAACACCGGGCCATGCAGCATAGCCACACGACAGCCACCCCGACGATGGCAGGGATGCAACCGGCGGGCAGGTGACGGTACACTGTCGGCCTGGATGGGGGTGCCCGAAAGTGGGCTGAGAGCCGATGCGTCACGTCGCATGGCAACCCCTGGAACCTGATCCGGTTGATACCGGCGGAGGGAATTCCGGTCACCTGCCCAAGCGTCAGGCGCCCTGCGTGCTTCCTCCCCTCGGCATGCCGCCTGACCACGGATGACACTGTGTCGCTGGGACTCTCCCTCAACAACGCCCGCATCGATTACGCCAGCCATACGCTGTTTCGTGATCTGTCGGCGCGTCTGGATGCCGGAAGCTGGACGGCCCTGCTGGGCCGCTCGGGCTGCGGCAAGAGCTCACTGCTGCGCCTGCTGGCCGGCCTCGAGATGCCCGACCATCACACGCTGGAACTCACCACCGATGATGGCAAGCCACTGGCGGGTCGCGTCGCCTGGATGGCGCAGCAGGACCTGCTGCTGCCCTGGCGCCGGGTGCTGGACAACCTGTGTCTGGGAGATGACCTCCATCGTCGCCCTCGCGATACCGAGCGGGCCCGCGAACTGCTGGCAGCGGTGGGTCTGGAGGGGCGCGAGCAGGCCTGGCCAGACGCCCTCTCCGGCGGCCAACGCCAACGCGTCGCATTGGCGCGAACGCTCTACCAGCAGGCTCCGGTGGTGATGATGGATGAGCCCTTCTCCGCAGTGGACGCCATCACGCGACTCGAACTGCATGATCTCGCCAGCCGGCTGCTGGACGGACGCACCGTGCTGATGGTCACGCATGACCCGCTCGAGGCGTTGCGCCTGGCCGACCAACTGCTGGTGCTGCGTCCGGGCCGCGACAGCCAGCAGGGGGCAGTGCTCGACCGCTTGCCGGGGCTCTCGCCGCCTCGCCCGGTGCCGCTGGACCTGCCCGCCCTGCAGCAGGCCCAGTCCGAATTGATCACACGCCTGCGCGACGGCGAGGAGACGCCATGAAACGCCTGCATGCCCTGCGTCATCTCGCCATCAGCGCCGCCGTCCTGCTGGGACTCTGGCAACTGGTGATCATCACCACGGCCGTGCCGCCCTACATCCTGCCAGCGCCACTGGCAGTCGCGGAGGTGCTGGTCCGTCAGGCTCCGATGCTGGCACACCACGCCGGCATCACCTTCGCCGAGATTCTTGGCGGGCTGGTACTGGGGGTCCTTCTCGGACTGAGCACCGCGCTGGCACTGGCGTTCATCCCCCGTCTGCGGCGCACCCTGCTGCCATTGCTGCTGATCAGCCAGGTGATCCCGCTGTTCGCGATCGCTCCACTGCTGGTGCTGTGGCTGGGCTATGACATGCTCTCCAAGGTCGTGATGGCCACGCTGATCATCTATTTCCCCGTGGCCTCCACCGGCTACGACGGCCTGCGACAGACCCCTCAGGGCTGGCTGGATCTCGCCCACACCCTGGGCGCCAGCCCGTGGCGACTGCTGCTGCATGTCCAACTGCCCGCCGCGCTGCCGGCATTGGCTTCCGGCGTGCGCATGGCAGCGACAGCCGCTCCCATCGGGGCCGTCATCGGTGAGTGGGCCGGCGCAAGTCAGGGCCTCGGCTATCTGATGCTCAATGCCAATGCCCGGATGGAAATCGACCTGATGTTCGCCGCTCTGCTGGTGCTGGTCGCCTTTTCGCTGCTGCTGTATTTCACGCTGGATGCCCTGCTGCGTCGCCTGATGCCCTGGCATCGGGATCGCCTGACCCGTTTGAACTGAGCGCTTCCGGCTGTCAGGCGATGCCCTGACGGCCTCACATTCTCGACACCACAAGGAATACCGCCATGCCATTCTCGCCATCGGCGATCCGCCGTTCCGGCAAGCTGTCCTGCCTCTTCGCGACGCTGCTGACAACCCTCAGCCTGAGCACCTTCGCCCTGTCAGCCGAGACTGGCGCCAGCGCCGAGCCCCAGGCCCCGACCGCCAGCGATAGTGCAGCGGCAGCGGTCACCAAGACCGGGCAGGACGGTGCCACCCTCGAGCCATACGCTTCTGCCAAGCAGACTGCCGAGACCGAGCAACAGACCCGCCCCGCCGCTGGCGATGTGCAGGACCCGCAAGCGGCCGCCACCGATGCCAAGCCCCTCACGCACCTCAAGGTCATGCTCGACTGGTACACCAATCCCGGCCACGGGCCGCTGGTGCTGGCTCAGGAACTGGGCCTGTTCAAGCAACATGGTCTGGACGTCGAGCTGATCGCTCCGGCAGACCCCAGCGTCCCCCCCAAGCTTGCCGCGGCGGAGCGTGTCGACATCGCCATCAGCTATCAGCCCCAGCTGCACCTGCAGGTGGATCAAGGGCTGCCGCTGGTGCGCATCGGCACGCTGGTGGCCACCCCGCTCAACGTGGTGGTGGTACGGGCTGACAGTGACATCCAGTCGATGGCCGACCTCAAGGGCAAGCGTGTCGGCTATTCCGTCGGTGGCGTGGAGGAAGTCCTGCTGTCCACCATGCTCCAGAACAGCGGCCTGACACTGGATGACATCACCCTGACCAACGTCAACTTCTCGCTGACGCCGTCACTGCTGACCCGCAAGGTCGACGCCGTCACCGGGGCATTCCGCAACTTCGAACTCGCCCAGATGGCACAGGAAGGCGTCAAGGGCCGCGCCTTCTACATCGAGGAAGAAGGCGTGCCGACGTATGACGAACTGATCTTCGTCGCCAACAGCGACAGCTATTCTCACAAGCACGAGCAGTACGCCGCCTTCCTGTCCGCCGTCGGTGAAGCCACCGCCTGGATGATCAACCACCCTGACAAGGGCTGGAAGCTGTTCCGCGAGTCCGACCCGGCACTCGATACCGCGCTCAACAAGAAAGCCTGGTATGCCACCTTGCCGCGCTTCGCCCTGCGTCCGGCCGCACTGGATGCCGGCCGCTACCGTGACTTCGAGAACTTCCTGTACGAGCGCGGCATGATCAAGCAGCGCCAGTCACTCGACCACCTGGCCATCGACGTCAACGCGCCCTGAATAGACGGACGATGACAGACACGACGACGCCCTGCCGGTTTCCCGACAGGGCGTCGTTTGCTTTCTGCCAGATGACGCGAGGATGCCCCCGCCCCTTGCCTCCCGAGACCTTCCTGTCAGCGCCTGCCATCCACCGGACTGCCGGCAGACGCCCGCCTGGCCAGACGCCGCGCCAACCACGCCATCAGCACAGGCTGGATCACCAGCGCGACCACCAGCACCGCCACGAGCAGTGGCATGCCCTCAAGGGCACCACCCGGCGAGCTGACCAGCAGCGCCGCCCCGAGATAACTGCCCGCGGCAGAACTCAGATGCTGAACGGCACTCTGGGTGCTGGTGAAGGCGGCCCGCTCGTGCTCGGCAGGAATGAAGCTGTTGAGCGTGTTCTGTGCCACCCGCCGCGCCGAGGAGAACAGCATGTAGGCACCGAACCCCACCCACACCAGCGACGGCCCCGGCGAATGAAGCAGGAAGGCCCAGCCCACCAACGCCGTCAGCAGACAGGTGATGGTGCCGGGCCAGACACTGCCGAAGCGATCACACAGCCGCCCGGTCAGCTGCATGCCCACCAGCGACAGTCCGCCTCCGATCATGTAGAGCCCGCCGAGATCCTCGCGAGGCAGATCGAGATTGAACAGCAGATAGCTGGAGAGATTGGGAATCACCAGGAAGTTGCTGAACATCGCGGTGGCGATCAGCGCCAGCCCGAGCCGGTGATTCGGCTGCGCGAGAATGGTGGCGATGGAGGTACCGGCGCGACTGCGAGGATTGTCCAGATGCCCCCGGATCGGCGGCAGCACCCAGGCCAGCAACCCGCAGACCAGCAACGCCAGCAGCGCGACGGCCCGGAATGGCGCCTGCCAGCCAAAGCCTTCGGACAACCACAGCGCGAAGGGCAGCCCCAGCACCGAGGCCACCGAGAAGGCCCCCATCACCATCCCCATGGCGCGTCCACGCCGGATTCCCGGCACGACATCGATCACGATGGCCAGTGCCGTGGCCGCCGCCGGCCCACCGAACAGCCCGCCCAGCATGCGCGCGGCCAGCAGCGTCTCGAATCCGGTGGCGAAGCTCGCGATCAGATGACACAGCGCGGCACCGAACAGAAAGCCCAGCACGGCCCAGCGACGATCGAAACGATCCGCATGCCGCGTCCACAGCAAGGTACCCACCGCCGCCGCCAGCGGATAGCTGCCGACGATGTAGCCCAGGTGGTCCAGCGGAATGTCCAGCGACTGCGCGAAATCCGGCCCCAATGCCATCACCATGGTGAAGCCCATGATGACGGCGAACTGCAGCAGCGTGACCAGCGCGATCACCAGACGCTCGTGACGCGTCACCGGTATCGTGCCGTCTTCGTCAGGCACGCGAGGCGCCGCCAACGGCGCAGGCGTATGACGTGAGCCGCTCAAGCGCGTGCGACGCGTTCAAGAAACGTCTCGACGGCTTGCTGGAACTCGCTCGCTCGCTCGGCATGCAGCCAGTGGCCGGCATCCAGCGAGGCATCTTCCAGGCGCGGGAAGCGCTCGCGCATTGCCTGGAGCCCTTCGGCTTGCACGTAATTGGAACGTTCGCCCCACAGCAGCAGGGCCGGCAGTTCCACCTCGCCGTGTGCCTGAGGCGCCTCGACGATCTGGGGGTAACCCGCCGCGATGTGATCGAGCCCGACTCGCCAGCCCATGCTGCCGTCCTCATCGCGCACCAGGTTGGTGGCGAGGAACTGACGGATAGCCGGCGTTTCCACATGGCGTGCCATCACGTTGTCAGCGTCCTTGCGCGAGGCAGGACGCGCCTCACGCACGGCCTCGAAGGCCGCGAATATCTCATCGTGCCCGTGTCCGTAGGCGATGGGCGCGATATCCGCCACCACGAGACTGCGCAGTCGTTCAGGTGCCTGCAGTGCGACCTGCATGGCCACCTTGCCCCCCATGGAGTGCCCCATGAGATCACAGGTGGGGATATCGAGCTGATCGAGCAGAGCGATCACGTCAGCGGCCTGCTCCGGGTAGCTCATGCCCGCCACATGCGGGCTGCGACCATGATTGCGCAGATCCACCGCGATGACGCGACGCGACTGCGACCAGAACTTGATATGCGAGCGCCAGTTGTCCGCGCTCCCGAACAGACCATGCAGAATCACCAGCGGCGTCGCATCCTGCTCACCCGCCTCATTGCCCTGTGCGGCTTCACGGGCATCACTCTCGTTGTAGAAAAGCTCGACCGTCGTGCTTGTCGCAGTGCTCATCATCATCTCCATGGACGCTAGACAGACCCTCAGACGCTCCCGACCCTCACGCATCGCCCGCGATGGCACGCGCCAGTGCGAAGCGGCAACCTCGTGGCCGAGTGTCAGAAAACGCTCATGTTAGCAGACTATCAAGCCGCCGCGCGGCTCACCGCGGACTGGCTTCCAGATAGACCTTGACCGCCTGCCACAGGGGGCTTCGATAGCGCTCCGGATGCCAGAGCATGGAAAAATGCCGCTTGAGGTTGAGCTGGGGCGTCTCCAGCACGACCAGCTCCCCGCGGGACAGCTCCGCATCCACAGACAGGCGTGAAAGGCAGCCCAGCCCGAGACCGGCAAACACAGCCTGCTTGATGGCCTCATGCTGACCCAGCTCCATGCGCACCTTGAGGCGCTCGATTCGCCCGTGCAGTGCACGTTCGAAGACCGCCCGCGTGCCCGACCCTCCCTCGCGCAGAATCCAGTCGGCATTGGCCAGATCCTCGTCATCGAGTGCCGTTGCACGTATCGCCAGCGGGTGGGACGGCGGCGCCACCACCACCAGTTCATCCTCGCGCCAGGTCTGGCTCATCAGGCGTGGCGCGTGACAATCCCCTTCGATCAGCCCCAGCTCGGCATCGTAGTTGAGCACCGCCTCCACCACCTGATGGGTATTGCGCAGGCGCAGGTTGAGCTCGGTCCCGGGATTTTCACGCATGAAGGCCCCTGCCAGGCCGGGCAACAGCCAGGTCCCGATGGTCGCGCTGGCGGCGATTTCCAGCTCGCCTCGCAGGAACCCCTCCTCCAGCCCGGGCTCACGGGCCTCCAGCTCCAGTGCATGGGTCTGTTCCAGCAGCTGTTCGGCACGCGCCAGCAGACGACGGCCATTAGCATTGAGGGCCAACCGGCGCCCGAGTCGCTCGAACAGCGCGACGTCAAGATGGCGTTCCAGCTCTGAGAGCGCCTGGCTCGCCGCCGATTGCGAAAGCCCTATCTCTCGGGCGGCACCACTGACCGAGCCCTGGCGAGTCACGGCGACGAAGACCTGTAATTGGCGCAGGGTGATATGGATCTGCATATCGGTTTTTCCGGTAAGTGGTAAAGGAATAATCGACTAACTGCCCAATAATATTCCTGCATAAACTATTCATCAAACCAGAAGCACTAAGCATGCAACGCTCTCACAAGCACTCAAGACCTTCACACGACAAGACCTGACCCGACACGCCCACCAAGGAGAAAGCCAATGGACGCACAGACGCTGACTGCCCCCCCTGTCACGGAACGGCTGCGCCGAATGGTGCCGGGACTCGCGCTGTGCGGCGGGCTGACACTGGCGGGGCTGGGGCTGCACGCCATTCCGACCCTCGCCGCGACCGGCGTCAGTCCGCTGGTCTTCGCGCTGCTGTGCGGCATCGTGGTCGGCAACCTGCCCGTCACCAGCTGCCATGCCCGGGCACTGGCACCAGGGCTGCATGTCGCGACCAAGAAGCTGCTGCGACTCGGCATCATCCTGTTCGGACTGTCGATCACCTTGCAGCAGATTCTCGGCCTGGGGTGGAGCGTGGTCGTGCTGGATGTCATCGTCATCGCCGCCGTGTTGAGCTGCGGCTATTTCCTGGGCACGCGCTGGCTCGGTCTGGATCGCGATACCGCCTTGCTGACCAGTGCCGGCTCTGCCATCTGCGGCGCCGCGGCCGTGCTGGCGACGGAATCCATGATCAAGGCACGCCCGGCAGCCACCGCCATGGCCGTGGCCACGGTGGTACTGTTCGGCTCGCTGGCCATGCTGGCCTACCCCTTGCTCTACCCGCTGACCGGCATGCATGAGGGGCTGTTCGGCATCTACATCGGCTCGACCATTCACGAGGTCGCGCAGGTCGTGGCGGCAGGTGAGGCGGTAGGTCCGGACGCCCTGGCCAATGCCCTGATCGTCAAGCTGATGCGCGTGATGATGCTGGTCCCCTTCCTGCTCCTGCTGCCCAAGCTGTGGGCCATGCGCAGCCGCAGCGAGGGGGATGACCGCGATGCCGGCGGCAGCATGACCATTCCTTGGTTCGCCCTCGGTTTCATCGCCATGGCCGGGATCAACAGCACCGGCGAGATTCCTGCCGCCCTGCACGCCAACCTGTCCGTGCTGGGGAGCGTCGCCCTGACCATGGCGATGGCGGGACTCGGGGTCGAGACACGCATGGATCGCCTGCGCTCACTGGGCATGAAGCCCTTCCTGCTGGCACTGATCCTGTTCGCGCTGCTCATGGTCGGCGGTTTCGGGGCCAACCTGCTGTTGATGGGGTGATACACGCCGGCAATGATTGAGTGTCGCAATCACCCAATTAGTGCCGCTCAATTGGCAAACCCGGTGAGGCTCAAGCACAATGGCATCCATCCATTGACTCACCGGTTCTGCCGGAAGCCCACGAACATCACGTCACGGTGGGCTTGACGAGTATCACGTACCCTCCAAGGAGAATCTCATGCTGGCAGTCATCTTCGGTCGTCCGGGTTGCCCGTTCTGCGTCCGCGCCAAGGAACTCGCGGAAGAACTTACCGCCAAGCGCGATGATTTCGATTTCCGTTACATCGACATCCACGCCGAGGGCATCACCAAGGCCGACATGGAAAAGACCATCGGCAAGCCGGTGGAAACCGTGCCGCAGATCTTCGTCGATCAGACCCACATCGGTGGCTTCACCGAGTTCAACCAGTACGTTCAGGACGAGGCACTGATGCCGCAGGCCTGATCATCGCCTCGACTTCTGTCTGATCCTGAAAAGCCCTCGCCCATGGCGGGGGCTTTTTTTTGCAGCCGGCATGCCAGTTGCGCTGCTGATGCCCCTGCCACGCGCGCCGTCAATCAAGGGCCAGCTTCCCACCTCTCGCCAGTGCCTTGACTCGTGCCTCCCTCAGGGCAGCCACTCACGGCAACGGGAAAGTGCGCAGCGGAGCGCTTGCGGCGCTTGCAAGCTGCGGCGACAATTCGCCTTTCTCCGCACGTAGCTGGACAAGGAAGCAAACATGAACATGTTGATGGAAGGCGCCGTGCTGCTGGGCTGCGCCGTGGTTGCCGTGCCGCTCTTTCAGCGCCTGGGGCTGGGGTCCATCCTGGGGTATCTGGCGATCGGGGTGCTGCTGGGGCCGTCATTGATCGGCTTCATCTCGGAACCGACCGAGGTGCTGCACTTCGCGGAATTCGGCGTGGTCATGCTGCTGTTCATGATCGGACTGGAACTCGAACCCAAGCGCCTGTGGGACATGCGCCTCAAGCTTGCCGGGCTTGGCAGCGCACAGATGCTGCTATGCGGAGCGCTGCTGACGCCCGTCGGGTTATGGCTGGGCCTTGAACTGCCGGCCGCCGCCTTGCTGGGCCTGATTCTGGCGCTGTCCTCTACCGCCTTTGCGCTTCAGGTACTCAGCGAGAATCAACAACTGGCGACACCCCATGGCCAGTCAACCTTCGCCATCCTGCTGTTCCAGGACCTGGCCGTGATTCCGCTGCTGGCGCTGCTGCCGCTGTTCGCCGACAACTTCGACGCTTCCACCGGCTCCGGCTGGGCCGGTGTCGCCAAGGGCATCGGCATGGTGGCGGCGGTCATCATCGTTGGCCGCTTCGTCGTTCCGCGCCTGTTGAAGATGGTGGCACGCAGCGAGATCCACGAGATCTTCACTGCCGCGGCACTGTTCGTGGTGATCAGTACCGCTCTGCTGATGGAATGGGTCGGGCTTTCCATGGCACTGGGGGCCTTCCTCGCCGGGGTGCTGCTGGCGGATACCGTCTATCGCCACGAGCTCGAAGCCAACATCGACCCCTTCAAGGGCCTGCTGCTGGGGCTGTTCTTCATGGCGGTCGGGATGTCGGTGGACGTCTCGCTGGTCATGGAACGCCCGCTGACGGTGCTGGGCCTGACACTGGCGCTGATGGTCGGCAAGGTGCTGGTCATCACGCTGGTGGGCCGCGTCGCACGCCTGAAGCTTGCCGAGGCACTGCCACTGGCCGCCGTACTGGCTCAGGGCGGAGAATTCGACTTCGTGTTGCTGACCGCCGGCATGGCCGCCGGCATCTTCGATCAGACGCTTACCAGTCTGGTCATCAGCGCCGTGACGCTGTCCATGGCCGCCACGCCCTTCCTGTATCGCTATGCGCGCAAGTTCGGTGCCGCGCGCGAAGCCAAGCGCCCCTACGATGAAGACTTCGGTCAGGAAGCCCCGCCGGTACTGATTGCCGGTTTCGGACGTTTCGGTCAGATGAGCGCGCGCATTCTCAAGACCCAGGGCATCAACTTCACCGCCCTCGACCCCAACATCACCCAGGTCGAGTTCGTGCGTCAGTTCGGCTCGCGCATCTTCTACGCCGACGCCAGCCGATCGGAGCTGCTGCGAGCGGCTGGCGCCGAGCACGCACAGATCATGCTGGTGGCGGTCGATGACGCCAGGATGACCACCCAGATCGTGCGTACCGTTCGACAGCAGTTCCCGCATCTCAAGCTGTTCGTGCGGGCCCGCAATCGCCACCATGCCTGGGAGCTGATGGAGCTGGGCGTGGAACACGTGATCCGCGAGACCTACGCCAGCAGCCTGGAAATGGGCAACGAACTGCTGGTTGCCATGGGCTATCCAAGCGCACGTGCCGCCGAAGTGGTCCGCGCCTTCCGCGAGATGGATGACACCATGCTCAAGAGCGATTTCGAGAACCGCCATGACCCCGAGGCGCTGGTCACCAGCGCCAAGAGCGCCATGGAAGAGCTCAAGCGCCTGTTCCAGACCAAGGGCTGATGTCCACTCTCGCCAACTGCTGTCGCTCCAGAACCGAAAACGCCGCCCTCTCGGGGCGGCGTTTTCGGTTCTGGCATCCACTGGCGTGCCATTCAGCTGCGAGTCACGGCTCCCCCGCGCAGGCGAGCGCGCCACTGCGGCCCGAAGAGATAGGCACACAGGCCCACGACGATGAAGAGCGCCCCCGCCAGCACGCGGCTGGAGACTATCTCGCCATTCAGGGCAGCGCCGAGACTCATGGCGAATATCGGCGTGATCAGGGTGGCCAATGCCACGGTACTGGCGGACAGGCGTGCCAGCACGAAGTAATAGCACAGATACCCGATCAACGAGCCGAAGATACCCAGGTAGACGATCGCCCCCAGCGGGCGCGGTGTCGGCCATGCCTGCGGCACACCATCGACCAGCAGGGCCGCGAGAAGATAGAGCGGAAGCGAGACGAGCAGCGCGCCCTCGGTCTGCACCAGCGGATGAAGCCCTGCTCGCTCTCGCTGGACCAATACGCCGGAAGCGGCAAAGCAGTTGACCGCCAGCAACATGGTCACCACCCCCTTCCAGCTGCCCGGCGGTAGCGCCAGCGAGTCCGAGACGGCGATGGCCAGTCCGCTCAATGCCAATGCGAAACCTAACCATTGCAGCTTGTCAAGAGGCGCACTTTTCAACCACCAGCGCGCGTAAAGTCCTGATAGCAGAGGAGCTAAGCCGAAAAGTAACGACATGATACCGCTTGGTAACCAACCGGCAGCAATATAGGCGAAGTACATCCCACCCCATATCCCCAGTGCAGCCGCCACGTAGCTGCGAATTGCCACGCGACCGAAATCCATTTTCAGCCCGAGAATGCGTAACAATGGGTAACCGATACATGCGGCAATTAACATTCTCCCCATGGCAGACCAGGCCGGCAGCCACCCGGAAGCACTCCATGAAATCGCCAGCGGTGTGGTTGACCACACCATGAGAACCACGCAATACGCCACCAGCACTGGCATTTTCACACTCCGAACAGTCGGTCAGAAAAAAAGGACAATGTCGTTGAATGGCCTTATCTGGCAGGTACCTATAATCGCTCCAGCACAGGGTGCCGATATCCCGTCAAGGAGGCTTCATGCAACGCGAGGAATTTCTACAACAACTATGGCTGGACTTCGTTCACCGCCATCCGGATATCGGAGCGCTGGACATCTGGCCGGATGGCATCAGGCCCGAATATCTGATGTTCGTGACACTGGATCAGGGGCCATTTCGCAGCGAGAAACTGCGTCCCAGCCTCTATCATCAGGGCTATCGACGCGTGAAGCAGTACGCCATGGCCGACCGTGGCCTACTGGTGGATCTGCTGCTGCCGCCGGATGGCGGCTCGGCTGTCATGCTGGCCGAACTTCAGGCCAATAGCCTGCCTCCCCTTCACCGAGACCTGCTGAAGACGCTCATCAGCCAGAGTCACCGTGACGACTGCAAGGGACAGAACCTGCTGGCGCCGTGCCGCCCATGGGACATGCCGGACTGGCCCACCTTCGAGCGTCTGCTGGAAGCCAACCCGCTGGCGGCATGGCTATCGGTGATGGGCCCGCGCCTGCATCACGTGGGCTTCAACGCCGACGAGCTGGGAGAAACGCTTGAAGCTGTCTGCGAAGGCATGCTGATGCACGGCATGTCGCCGCAGAGCGGGCGCCACCATGCCGTACTCCCCATCAACCCCAAGCTGCAATACCACTACTATCCCGCGCACGCACAACGCATGGTATTCGCCGAAGGTGATGAGCACATGGTGGTGCTGGGAGGGCTGGCCCTGCTGGCGACGGCCGACAGTGGCCAGCATCAGCGCGCCGCCGAGCAACTGCTGCCAGAGCACACGCTCTGCCAGCTGAGTGCCTGACGGACAAGATTCACGAGCCAGATTCGCAAGCAGTAGTGCCGCAACGCCCCTGACGCCTCTGGCGCCAGGGGCGTTTTCATTGGCAAGCCATGTCATGACTCACCGCCATGGGCTCCCCTCGCGAGCCACTGGCTGTCGTGCGCCATGCTCGGGTGCCCCATGAGGTCTGCTGGTGGCTCAGAGCCGTAATACGTTGGTCGCAAGCAGGTTATCAACAGAAGCTGTGGAAAAAGCTGTGAAGAATCTCTGTACATCCACTCATCGGCTTCGCGATCTGGCGACCAATGTCAGATTGATCAAAAATTCACCACTTCACCGCTGAGCGCCTGACTGTCACGAAAAAAAGCCTCCGAAACCACCTCGCCTAGCGCAGCAATGAGCCCAGTGACGTGAGCGCCACTCCCAGGTCCATCGGCGTGTCGGTGACCTGGCCCCCCAGCCAGTAGGCGCCGACGTATCCGGCGCTGTACGCCAGCAGCAGCGCCGGGAAGAAGCGCAGGTAGCTCATGAAGGTCACCTCGCGCACCTTGGAAAGCGCAATCACTCCAGCGGCCGACCCGATGATCAGCAGTGATCCGCCCACGCCAGCGGCGTAGGTCAGCGCCAACCACTCGGCATCGTTCATGCCGACATCCGCCTTGAGCACCGCAGCCGTCAACGGCACGTTGTCGACCAATGCCGACAACAGGCCGATCAGATAATTGGCCTGCATGGCAGGCATCACGTCATAGAGCTGTGCCAGCCCTTCCAGCAGGCGGGCTTCCTTGAGCGCTCCCACCATCAGCAGGATACCGAGGAAGAATAGCAGAGTGTCGAATTCAATTATCCTGATGTAATCAAGAATTCTGCGCTCTTCGCTGTCACTGCGTCGCTCGGCCACATGCCCGAGCAGGAACATGATCGACATCCCGAACAGGAAGGTCAGCAAGGGCGGGATACCGAACAGCACGTTCAGGCCCAGCGTGGAGAGGATGGTGGCGAGAAACAGCCAGGCCACGAAGCGGTCCAGACGCCGGGTGGGACGGCGTTCACGCGACAGATGGACTTCTCCCCCAAGCCCGGGCAGCAGCAGCGTCGCCAGCAGCATCACGCTGACGAAGGCCGGGATGGCCAGCAGCATCAGCTCACTGATACGCACCTTGTCGGCGAGGAAGATCATCAGTGTGGTCACATCACCGGTGATCAACGCCACCCCGCCGGAATTGACGGCAAACACCGCCAGCACCGCGAAACGCAGCGTCTTCTTCGGCGGCAATCCCAGAGACAGCACCAGCGTCAACGACACCAGCGTAGCGGTGATGTTGTCGGCCAGAGAGGAGAAGGCAAAGGCGAAGGTGCCGGTCAGATACAGCAGGCCTCGCTCACCGATGCGGCCCGGCAGCAATCGATAGATGAGATTGGCGATCAGTCCCTTGGCATTGAGAAACGCCACGAAGGTCATCGCCGCCATCAGAAACAGCCACAAGGTGGCGATTTCCAGCAGATTCTCGTTGAGCGACTCACCGACGTCATCGACTCCCAACGCACCGGGGCCGAAGATGAACAGCAGCAACCAGCTGAACGTCCCCAGCAACAAGGTCGTCTTGGCCTTGTTGAGATGAATCACGTCCTCGATGGCGATCAACACGAAGGCCCCGATCGCCAGCCCCACCAACACTCCCTGCAACCACATGTCGCTCTGCTCCCTGAAAGGGCGTCCATCTCGTGAGAGGACGTCGAGTGGCGGTGCATGCTCACGACGATGGCCGAGTGCCATGTCAGGCCTTCCCTTGCACCGGCCGACAGGAAAGTCGGCGCGCGAATGACACCACAGCTCACGAACCGCCACCATTCGACATCAGATGCGTACGGTTTGCGCAACGTCGAGTTGCTGTCCTCCACGCAAGCGGGGTGGGTTTCCTGTCACGGGTGAATTAGGATGGCGCGATCTGCTGAAGGAGTCGTTCATGTCGAGTATCAGAGGCGTCATCAGCCTGTTGTTTCTGATCATCAATACCCTGTTCTGGTCGGTACCGCTGTACCTGCTGGCATTGCTCAAGCTGCTCAGCCCGTCCCGTCGTCTGCAGCTTCATCTTCTCGAAGGGCTGAACCGTCTCGCCATGGGGTGGATCGGCACCAACAATCTGTGGATTCGCGCCTGGATACGCCCCCATTGGCAGGTCAACGTGCCGGACGCCCTGAAGGATGGCTCCGCCAGGCGACGCTGGTGGCTGGTGATCTCCAACCACCGCAGCTGGACGGATATCTTCGTGCTGCAGTATGCATTGCATCATCGCACGCCCATGCCCAAGTTCTTTCTCAAGCGCGAGTTGATCTGGGTCCCCGTCATCGGCCTGGCCTGGTGGGCGCTGGAATTCCCCTTCATGCGCCGCTACAGCCGTGAACGACTGGCCAATGACCCGCGCCTGGCGGAACGCGACCGTGCCGCGACACGCCGCATCTGTGAGCGAGCGGGCCAGTCGCCCATGTCGATCTTCAACTTCGTGGAAGGCACGCGCTTCACGTCAGGCAAGCATGATCAACAGCAAAGCCCGTACACTCATCTGCTCAGGCCGCGCGCCGGCGGCAGCGCTCAGGTGATCAGCATTCTCGGCGACCGCCTGTCAGGCATACTCGACGCCACGCTGGACTATCGTCACGCCAGCGCGAGCTTCTGGGAGTTTCTGTGTGGCAAGGGGGGAGATATCCATCTGGATATCGTGCAACGCCCGGTGGAACCCTGGATGCTGAACGGGGATTATCATGCGGACGCTGCCTACCGCGAACGGTTTCAGCAATGGCTCAATCAGGTCTGGAAGGACAAGGATGCCCGACTGTCACGTGCAGGACACGACATTGAACAACTCTGACATGCCTCACGAGCCGCTGGGCGCTGTGCGCCTGGCCGTGGGCGACATCTCGACATTTCTCCACAGGACATCTCGCGCGCCGCTGCGGCTACTGGCGTGGCTGAGCCTGGCACTGTGGCTGACAGGCTGCGCCACCGGCAGCTACTCCGGCTCACCGGCAGGCCAATGGATCACGATCCAGAAGGGCGACACCCTGGGGCAGATCGCACGCGACGCTGACATTCCCCTGTTGCGCCTCACCCGCTTCAACCCCGGCGTCAAGATCCGTGACCTCAAGGTCGGGCAGCGCATCCTGGTGCCCACCGCGCGTGAGCGTGCCCCCTCCGGTGGCCCCTATCGCTATCAGCTGCGCCCCGGGGACACCTACTCGAAGATAGGCCGTTACTTCGGAGCCAATCCTCAGCGCATCCAGACCGCCAACCCGGGGCTTCCCCCCAATGACCTGAAAGTCGGCACCCTGATCTCGGTTCCCCTCAATGGTGGCCCCAGCCGAAGCGCTTCCAATGCGCGTGCCAGCGGCGGCAGTCTCGTGGCACGCCCGGATCCGGGTCCGCTGAAGAAGCCGCGTCAATCGTGGCGCTGGCCTGCCGCCGGCGAAGTCATCAGCGAATTCGGCACCAACCGCAATGGCCAACTGGCCCCGATGCGGATTCGCACGGCCAGCAATGGGGTCGCCAGCGCGCCGGCCAGCGGTGAAGTCCGCTTTGCCGACAACATGCGGCAATTGGGCAATGTGGTCATCCTCCACCATTCAGGCAATCTGCAGAGCGTATTGGCGCAGTGTGGAGAGATACTGGTCAAGGTCGGTCAGCAGGTCACGTCGGGCACCCCGCTGTGTCGCGTGGCACGTCGCAATGACGGTCAGCCTGAACTGCTCTTCGACGTGCGCCATGGCGGCAAGCCGATCAATCCACGCGAGCTGCTCGAGAAACGCTGAAACTGGGGCTGCCGGCCTCACTGGCGAGCCCTTCAGGGGCTCGCCTTGCCAAACGAGCGTCGGGCATGCCTCGCCCACGGCGTCCTTCATGCCGCGCCTGTCGCCCCCGCGTCAGTTTCGGCCAGCGTGATTGATCTTTGAGCTGTAACCTGTGACCGCCTTGAATCCGCTGCCTCCTGGCAGCATTGCCTGCTGGAGATTGCCCGCGGGAGATTGCCCGCTGGAGTGACCGCGGCTGCAACGACACCTGCGTGGGGTGTCATCACTTCGTCACCTCGCTGTTATGCAGGCGTCACTCCCATGGCCAATACTTCGTTCAAAGGTCATCAGGAGCCGTCATGGAGCGTATCGCCTTTGTCAGTGAAACCTGGCACCCGGAAATCAATGGCGTGGCTCACACGCTGAGCCATCTGTGCGATCAACTCATCACGCGGGGCTGCGAGCTGCAGCTCGTGCGGCCCGCACCCCGCGACGGCAGTCATGAACCACGAGTCGCGCAGGAGCTACAGGTACGCGGCTTCCGTCTTCCGGGCTATGACACCGTCCAGATCGGCGCCCCTGCCCTGAGACGGCTGACGGCGCTGTGGCGCCAGCATCCGCCCTCCGTCATCTACATCGCCACCGAAGGACCGCTGGGGGTCAGTGCCCTGATGGTCGCGCGTCGCCTCGGCGTGCCCGTGGTGGCAGGCTTTCATACCAATTTCGACCAGTACAGCACCCACTATCATCTCAGGGCATTACGCCCCCTGGTACGTCAGGGGCTGAAGCACTTCCACAATGCCGCCAACCTGACACTGGTCCCGACACGCACCCAGGCCGCCACTCTCGCGCAACAGGGTTTCAAGCATGTCCGGGTCGTGGGACGCGGGCTGGATTGTCAGCGCTTCTCGCCCGTTCATCGCAGTGAAGCGCTGCGTCGCCAGTGGGGCGTCGGCCCTCAGCAGCCCGTCGCGCTGCATGTCGGCCGCCTGGCGGCGGAAAAGAACATCGAGCTGTTGATTCGCAGCTACGAGGCCATGCAGGCCGTGCAGCCGGATATCGCGCTGGTACTGGTGGGCGATGGCCCGCTGCGCGAACGCCTTGAGCAACGCCTGCCGGAGGCGATCTTCGCCGGCTTCCAGACCGGCGAGGCGCTGGCTGCCCATTACGCCAGTGCCGACCTGTTCCTGTTCCCCTCGCTGTCGGAGACCTTCGGCAACGTGGTACTGGAAGCCATGGCCAGTGGATTGGCCGTGGTGGCCTTCGACTACGCGGCCGCTGCGGAAGTGATCCGCGATGACCACCAGGGGTTGCTGGCCCCCTGCACCCAGCCGGACAGATTCATCGAACAGGCAGTGGAAGTCTGCCAGCGACCAGCGCGTATCGCACGTCTCGGAAGAGCGGCCCGTGTACGCGTCGAGCCCATGGCCTGGAGCCAGGTCGCCGAGCATTTTCTTGCCTGTCTACGCCTCGCCGAGGAGAAGCCCGATGCACGATCGCAGCCTTCCCGTCTTTGAGCGACTCGACCTGCTGGAGTGGCGGCTGTGTCGCCAGGTAGCACGTCTGGCGCTGTATCGGCCGATCCTGACCCTCTTTCGCGTGGTCTCGCGCCTCGGTGACTGGCCCGTCTGGTTGCTGCTGACACTCAGCCTGCCCTTCCATCACGTGCAAGGTGGCTGGTTGATGCTGGAATTCGGACTGGCGGCGGGGGCCGGCGCCCTTTTGTATCGCGCCCTCAAGACCCGGCTGTGCCGGGAACGCCCCTTCATCACCTTCACGACCATCCAATGCACCATGCCACCGCTGGATCGCTACAGCTTTCCAAGTGGCCATACACTGCATGCGGTGCTGTTTGCCAGCCTGACGGCTCAGCAGCTGCCGGAACTGGCCATTCTCGTCACGCCGCTTGCCATGTTGATCGCGCTTTCCCGCGTGATCCTGGGACTGCATTACGTCAGTGACGTACTGGCGGGGGCGCTGCTGGGACTCGGGCTGGCTGAAGTGGCCATTCTGAGTCTTGAGTCCCTGACAGGACTCTGAGCCCAGTGCACGCTCTGTCGGCGGCAGGCCACCTTCGACTTGCCGACAGTCAATTCGCTCTGGCAAGCTCGCCTCATGACGATATCCTCCGAGGCCGGCGACCTGTTCGCCACGCATCCTCAACACGCCCCTTCCCGCACCCCGCCAAGCGGACAGCGACCGGCCGGCCTGCCGGACGACTGGCAGACACTGGCCCATGGCTGGTATCGCCATCCGCTGCACCCGCTCTATCTCAAGCCAACCGCTCTGACTCCCCTGCAGGCCGACCAGGCACTGGTCACGCTGGATACCACGCTCGACTGGCAGCGGCCGAGCTTGAGCGTGCATGGCAAGACGCATCCCATCCCTCGCCGTCAGGTATGGATGGGGGACGCCGGGGCTCGCTATCGCTATTCCGGCAGCCTGTTCGAGCCAGCGCCATGGCGTCCGATGGCCTGGCATCTGGGGGAGCTTGCCCGTCACGCCATCAACCGCGAGCTGAGCGCGCAGCCGGGGCAGGAACGCCATATCGACCAGCACTTCAACAGCCTGCTGGCCAATCGCTACGCCGATGGCAATGACCGCATGGGCTGGCATAGTGACAATGAACCGGAGCTTGGCGACCGCCCCATCGTGCTGGCCCTGTCACTGGGACGAGAGCGGCCCCTGCGCTTCAAGGGACATCCCCGCAGCCCCTACGCACAGGACCCCGCCTTCAACCTGTGGCTGCCCCATGGCTCATTGCTGGTGATGGGGCGCGGCTGTCAGGACCGACTGCATCACGCCCTGCCGCCACGCAAGCTCGAGGGCGTGCGCATCAGCCTGACCTACCGACAGCTATTGACGGCGTCACGCTAGATCCTCATCAGGCACGGGCGGCGGCGAGACGGGATAGCGGGCCCGCAGAGTGTCCAGCATCGCCTGGACCGCGACCGACAGCTCATGACGGCCGCGGCGAATCACGCCGACACGTTGCTCGATGACCGGCCCTTCCAGCCCCAGGCACCGACATCCCAGCGCTGACATCTGATCGGCGCTCATCGCCGGTACCGCGCTGACGCCAAGTCCCTCTGCCACCATACGTCCGCAGGTCACCAGCTGATGGGTCTCGAAGGCGACGGTGAGCTTGAGTCCCGCCTCTGCCAGGCGCCGCTCCAGCATGTGTCGCACGCCCGAGGGACGTTGCAGGGTGATGAAATCCTCTTCCAGCAGCTGATCCCAATGGATGGTCTCGGGAGCGCCCTGCAACAGGGCGTGCCCCTCGGGAATGATCGCGATGTAGCGATCCTCGAAGAGTGATTCGAAGACAAGGTCCTCGCGTACCCCGGGATCAAAACAGATCCCCAGTTCCACGCGCCCATCGGTGACACGCTCCACGACTTCCTCGGCGATCACGTCATTGACCTCGATGGTGATCTCCGGGTACTGCCGTCGAAAATCCGCCAGTACTCCTGGCAGCAGATTCCCGGCGAAAGTCGGCATGGCAGCCAGTGCCACACGCCCGCGTCCGAGACTGAATCGCTGGCGCATCTCGTCCTCAGCATGCTCCCAATCCGACAGTATCCTGCGAGCCAGCGGGAAGAAGGCCCGTCCTTCCGGCGTCAGGCTGACCTGTCGAGTGGAACGCTGGAACAGACGCCCACCCAACGACTCCTCCAGATTCTTGACGGCCAGCGACAATGCCGGCTGGGAAAGATGCACCAACGTGCCCGCTTCCACGAAGGACAGGGTTCTGGCCACTGCGACAAAGGCTTTCAACTGTTTCAAGGTCATGCGGCATCCTTCCTGTGGGGTCCCTGGGGGACGCGCCTTGAGATGACATTCGGGGAAACAGGCTCAACCCGTCGCCGGGAGACCCGTCGGCCTCTACACCATTGGTCCAAGGTGACCAGAGCCGCTTGCGCAGCCTTGCACCGCGAGTCGTCCAGTCTTGTCGTGCATATCCGCCGCTGACCCGCACCACAGGCGGATCTGTGCAGGAAACCAGCGGGCAAGGCGATATCGTACTGCCCCAAGACTCTTCATGAAAACTTATCAATGGATAGAAAAAACAAACTTATCAAATATATACAGCCACCAGATTGTCGGCAATGATGCACTCAAGCCTTTGCCAGACGCCTGCCCCAGGCGCCGGCCACGGAAGATGAGCAACGACTCATCACCGTCTAAACGACTACACAAGATGCTCAAGGAGAACTTCATGGCAGGATTCAACAAGGTAGTGACCCGCTACGCCGATGCCATGGCGGGCCTGGAAGACGGCATGACGGTGATCGCCGGCGGATTCGGACTCTGCGGTATTCCCGAGAACCTGATCCAGGAGATCAAGCATCGTGGCGTGAAGGACCTGACCGTCGTCTCCAACAACTGCGGCGTGGACGGCTTCGGGTTGGGCATCTTGCTGGAAGATCGCCAGATCAAGACCATGATCGCCTCCTACGTCGGCGAGAACGCCCTGTTCGAGCGCCAGCTGCTGGACGGAGAGCTCGAGGTCATCCTGACCCCCCAGGGCACGCTGGCCGAGAAGATGCGCGCCGCCGGGGCCGGCATCCCCGCCTTCTTCACCGCGACCGGCTACGGGACGCCCATCGGAGAAGGCAAGGAAGTCCGCGAATTCGACGGTCGCCCTTATATTCTCGAGGAAGCCATCAAGGGTGACTTCGCCATCGTCAAGGCGTGGAAGGCCGACCGCTACGGCAATGTCGTCTACCGTCACACGGCACGCAACTTCAACCCGCTGGCCGCAACCGCAGGCAAGATCACCGTGGTCGAAGTCGAAGAGCTGGTGGAACCCGGCGAGCTGGACCCGGCCGAGATCCACACTCCGGGCATCTATGTCGACCGCGTCATCAAGGGCAGCTTCGAGAAGCGCATCGAGAAACGGACCGTTCGCTCGCGTTGAGCCAAGGCTCCGCCTGCATCCGTTTTCTCGCGACGACACTCCCCGACACGGCAAGGCGTCACCTCGATGGCGCTTCAGACAAGGAATACATCATGGCTTTGACACGCGAACAGATGGCCCAGCGAGTGGCACAGGAAATCCAGGACGGCTCCTACGTCAATCTGGGCATCGGCATTCCGACCCTGGTCGCCAACTACATCCCGGATGGCATCGACGTGATGCTGCAGTCCGAGAACGGCCTGCTTGGCATGGGACGCTATCCCTATGACGACGAGGTCGACGCCGACATGATCAATGCCGGCAAGGAAACCGTGACCGCCATCGATGGCGCCGCCATCTTCGATTCCGCCGAATCCTTCGCGATGATTCGCGGCGGGCACGTCGATCTGACGGTACTCGGCGCCTTCGAGGTGGACGTGAACGGCAACATCGCCAGCTGGATGATCCCCGGCAAGCTGGTGAAAGGCATGGGCGGCGCCATGGATCTGGTGGCGGGTGCCGAGAACATCATCTGCACCATGACCCACGCCTCCAAGCATGGTGAGTCCAAGCTGCTCAGCCAGTGTGAGCTGCCATTGACCGGTGCCGGCTGCATTCGCCGTGTCCTGACCGACCTGGCCTTCCTCGAGATCAAGGACGGTGCATTCCACCTGCTGGAACGCGCGCCAGGCGTCAGTGTCGAGGAGATACAGCGCCTGACCGCAGGCAAGCTCATCGTGCCCGACAACGTCCCCGAGATGCAGCTGGACGCCTGAGACGACCCAGATGCATCGCTTGACACTCCATCTCTCCGGCGATGATGGGCGCATCATCGCCGCTCTCCGAGAGTCTTGATGGTTGCAAGACCATCCACCGGCAGCGCTGCCATCGCTGCCGGTTTTTTTATCTCTTTCCCTCACCAAGCATGACGACCTGGCGGATCATTCGCGAGGAGCTGCCCACTGCCTTGAAAGCCCGCACGCACGCCCCATCCCCACGACGATGACTCACCTTGGCAACCTCTCAAGCGGGGCGATATACGGCGAGGTTCCATACCGACCAGAAACCAAGATAACGGGATAAAAGCAAGTCACTGTCAATCCTTGCGAAATCTGGAAAACTGACTGGCGCAATGCTGTCCATTCGAGAAGAATCTGCTCACGAGACACCCGACCAAAGGCGAAGTTTTTGATATTTCATTTGACCTTGGAGGCGCGGCAGCGCAGTATTGATCTCGTTGGTTAGCAAGTCGTATATCGTCAGTCGTGATCGAAACACTTCGGTACCTGGTGCATATCCTCCTTGTTTTACCCACGTATATCGGGTAACTCCCGGCAATATCATCAGTAAGGAATTACGATCATGGCAACTGGTACAGTCAAGTGGTTCAACGACACCAAAGGTTTCGGCTTCATTTCTCCGGACGACAACGGTGACGACCTGTTCGCACACTTCTCCGAAATCCAGGCTGAAGGCTTCAAGTCTCTGCAAGACGGTCAGAAGGTTTCCTTCGACGTCACCCAGGGCAAGAAAGGCCTCCAGGCCGCTAACATCAAGATCATCGACTGATCATGAGTTAGCTGAAAGAGACTAACCTCTCTTTTCACGGAAAAGCCCGCTTCGGCGGGCTTTTCTGCGTCTGGAGATTGCCTCGAAATCCGTGACTCCCCCTCCCCTGCCAGCCAGTTCCGTCATGCCTCAGCGCCACTTGCCTGCAGCGCACGACACGATCCAGTTCTCCCGGACCAGAGCCGAGCCTGCTGCCTGACGTCTGACGCCTGACGCCTGTCACAGGCAACGAAAAAGGGACCGCCGAAGCAGCCCCTTTCCCGTCCAGCCTTGCCTGTCTTCAGCCCATCATCAGCCGCGGTAATAGCGCTGCTCGACGAAGGGCATCTTCGTCACGGTCATCGGCAGTCGCTTGCCGCGTACATCCGCGAAGACCTGAGTGTCCAGCACGCTGTGCGCGATCGCCACATAGCCCATGGCGACCGGCTTGCCGTAGCTCGGGCCGAAGCTGCCCGAAGTCACGACACCGATGCGGTTGCCCTCGCCGTCGAAGAGCTCGGCACCTTCGCGAATCGGAGCACGCCCTTCAGCCACCAGACCGACTCGCTTGCGGGTGTGATCCTTGTTGGCGATCTGGGTCAGGATGACGTCCGCCCCCGGGAAGCCGCCTTCACGTGCACCGCCCTGACGACGCACCTTGCCCAGCGCCCAGATCAGGCTGGCTTCCACCGGCGACGTCGTGGTGTCCAGATCATGACCATACAGGCACAGTCCAGCCTCGAGACGCAGTGAATCCCGCGCCCCGAGACCGATGAACTCCACCTCTTCCGCCGCCAGCAGCAGACGCGCGAAGCGCTCCGCCTCAGCATCGGGGACGGAGATCTCGAAACCATCTTCACCGGTATACCCGCTGCGACTGACCCAACACTCGATGCCATCGATGGTGACATGGGCATGATGCATGAAGGTCAGCTCGCAGGCCTCGGGCGACAGACGCTGCATGACCGCGTGAGCCAGCGGCCCCTGCAGGGCGAGCAGCGCCCGATCCTCCAGCACCTCAAGCTCGATCTCCATCGGCAGCCCCACACGCAGATGCGCGACGTCCTGATCCTTGCAGGCAGCATTCACCACCACATAGAGGTGATCGCCACCATTGACGATCATCAGGTCATCGAGAATACCGCCGGTATCACTGGTAAAGAGTCCGTAACGCTGCATGCCCACCGGAAGATCGACGATGTCCGTCGGTACCAGCGTCTCCAGCGCCGCCTGCACGTTCTCTCCGCGCAGGATCAGCTGCCCCATGTGCGAGACATCGAACAGCCCCGCCTTGGCACGCGTATGCTCGTGCTCCTTCTTGACGCCCAGCGGATACTGGACGGGCATGGAATAGCCTGCAAACTCGACCATCTTCGCTCCCTGCTCGACGTGCAGGTCATGAAGCGCGGTCTGCTTGAGACCGGTGACAGCGGCGGAATCGGACATCATCATTCTCCAGAGTGGCATGCAACATCTCTCCGACAGCCAGGTGAATCTGGCCCTGTGCTGCCGGAGGCTAGTGATCGAGATAGGACAATCTGAGGGGGCTCACCCCGCCGCGCCTGCCAGCGACGGGGGGCTCCTGATGCGATCAGCGGTCTTCGCCCGCCAGCACTTCCTTGCCGTCAAAGTAGTCGCGGGTCAGCTTGAAGACCACCGGCGACAGCAGCGCCAGACCAATCAGGTTCGGAATCGCCATCAAGGCATTGAAGGTATCCGCCATCAGCCAGATGAGATCCAGCTTGGCCATCGCGCCCACCGGAATCGCGATCACGAACACGATGCGATACAGCATGATGGCGCGCGTACCGAACAGGTACTGGAAGCACTTCTCGCCATAGAAGGACCAGCCAAGGATGGTGGTGAAGGCAAACACGGCCAGCGCGATCGCGACCAGATGGTTGCCGACACCCGGCAAGGCCTGATCAAAGGACATGGAGGTCAGCGCCGCCCCCGTCTCACCGGAAGACCACAGGCCGGAGGTGATGATGGCCAGCGCGGTGATGGTGCAGATGACGATGGTATCGATGAAGGTGCCCAGCATGGCGACCAGCCCCTGACGTACCGGGTTCTTGGTCTGCGCGGCAGCGTGGGCGATGGGCGCACTGCCCAGGCCGGCTTCATTGGAGAAGATACCGCGCGCCACACCGAAACGGATGGCCGCCATCACCGCCGCACCGGCAAAGCCGCCAGTCGCCGCGACTGGATTGAAGGCGTAGGTGAAGATGAGGCCGAAGGCGTGACCGATCTGGTCAGCATTGATCACCAGAATGACGATGCCCGACAGGAAGTAGGCAATCGCCATGAACGGCACCAGCTTGCCCGCCACGCTGGAGATGCGCTTGATGCCACCCAGAATGACCGCACCTGCCAGCACCATCATCACGACACCGGAGGCCCAGTGCGGAATGGCAAACGAGGTTTCCAGGGCATCCGCCACGGAGTTGGACTGCACGGTATTGCCGATGCCAAAGGCCGCGAAGCAGCCGAAGAAGGCAAAGGCGCCCCCCAGCCAACCCCACTTGGCCCCCAGTCCGTTGCGGATGTAGTACATCGGACCACCGACGTGGTTGCCGTTGTCATCCACTTCGCGATAACGCACCGCACAGACGGCCTCGGCGTACTTGGTCGCCATGCCGACCAGCGCCGTGATCCACATCCAGAAGATCGCCCCCGGTCCACCCAGCGCGATCGCCGTCGCCACACCCGCGATGTTGCCGGTACCGATGGTAGCGGAGAGTGATGTCATGAGGGCATTGAACGGCGACATTTCACCATCGCCATCCTTGCCGGGCGCGCGCCCGCTCCACAGCAGCTTGAAGCCGGTACCCAACTTGCGGATCGGCATGCCCTTGAGGCCCGCCTGAAGATAGAAGCCGACCCCGAGCAGCAGGATCAACATCACCGGGCCCCACACCACGCCATTGATGGCGGTAAAGAGAGAACTGATCATTTCCACGCAGATTTCCTCCGCTGAATTGTTGTTATGACTCGATGCGAGGAGAGACACATCGGAAATCCCGTCTGGCCAGCCGGTCAACCGGCCAGCACGCCAAACGGACAGCTCACATTAGCGGAAGCTTCCAGTCTTCACTACCCCAACAGGGCTTTACGCTGGAATGTGAGCAAAACGTCACGCAAAAATCATGAAAATGTGTCAATCGCCTGAGGGATTCAGCCCGTTGATGGGCGTCACTCAGTGGATATCTCTTTCCCTTGTGCCGGCAACCTGAGCCTCTCCCGGGTCTTCCCCCACACCTCTCGCGGGCAGTCCCGTGACGACAGGCACGCTCCGGCGGCGCTCGGGGATACCTGCCATCAGGACACGCCTGATGATCAGAGCGTGAAGGAGCTTCCCTCAGCGAATATGGGTGTCGCTGCCTGCGACACCATTGACAGCACGCGAATCTGGACACAACATGGGAAACAAGTTTCCAATACGAAACAGGCGACACTCTACCTCGACTCAACAGGGCTCGCAAGCGCAGGAAAGTGGCATCAGATTCTCGCTGGAAACCCACCTCCCGTCAGAGGATGAGGACCTGGAGAACTGACTTCCAGCGGTGAAAAAACGGTCTGTACCCTGCACTCATGGGCCTTGTGCGCTGATACCTTCGCGCCATGGCGCAGATAGACCGGGCGTGGCAAGGCGAGACACTGGACGCCCGGAGCACGACGGACCACGATTAAGAGGGCAACTCGCTTGCCACTCGCCAAAAGTCGTAGAGGCACGCCGCGCTCAGCTACTGCCACGTGTCGAGACCTTCGTGCATAATGGCGCAACGATTCCCTGAATCAGAAAATCTTTTCACATAGGAAAACACTCATGAGCAACATTCCTGCCACGCTTAAGTACACCGAGAGTCACGAGTGGGTTCAGGACAACGGTGACGGTACCGTGACCATCGGCATCACCGACCACGCTCAGGAAGCGCTGGGCGACGTCGTCTTCGTCGAATTGCCGGAAATCGGTCGCGAACTGGCGCTGGAAGAAGAGTTCGGTGTCATCGAGTCCGTCAAGGCGGCCTCTGATCTGTACGCGCCGCTGGCCGGCGAAGTCATCGCCGTCAACGAGAGCCTCGAAGACGCGCCGGAATCCGTCAACGAAAGCCCCTATGACGATGCCTGGATTCTGAAGATGAAGGTCGCTGACAGCGCCGAGCTGGAAAAGCTGCTCGACGCGGACGCCTACACCCAGCTGGTGGAAAGCGAAGCCTGATCACGGTTGGCCTCCAGCCGCTGTCCGAGACAGCGCTGTCACATGGCTGGAGGCCGCTTGCCCGTCTCACCCGGTAGTACGCTGGCTCGGCGCCCCCAGCCGAGGCTTCACGATTCCCGACGCCCTGCCCGCCCTCCTGCGCCGGCAAGGCGATGTTCCTCCCGCGGACTGTCACTTGCAGTTCCCGTTGCAGCACAGGATTCCTTGCATGGCTCACGAGACGCTTACCCTGGCCCAGCTGGCCGGGCACGATGATTTCATTTCCCGTCACAATGGCCCGACTGCCGCCAATGTCACGCGCATGCTGGCGACACTGGGTGAAGACAGCATCGAGACGCTGATTGACCGCACCGTGCCGGCGGCCATTCGTCTGGGACGCGAGCTGGACCTCGAAGGGCCGCGCACGGAATCCGAGGCACTGGACTATCTCAAGCGCCTGGCGCGTCAGAACAAGGTATTCAAGACCTATATCGGCCAGGGTTACCACAACACCCACCTGCCGGCGGTCATCCAGCGCAACGTGCTGGAAAATCCGGGCTGGTATACCGCGTATACGCCGTATCAGCCGGAAATCGCCCAGGGTCGTCTCGAAGGGCTGCTCAACTTCCAGCAGGCGGTAATGGACCTGACCGGTATGGAGCTGGCCAACGCCAGCCTGCTGGATGAGGCCACCGCCGCTGCCGAGGCCATGGCGCTGTGTCAGCGCGGCAACAAGAAGAGCAAGAGCAAGCGCTTCTTCATCGCCGATGACGTGCTGCCGCAGACCCTGGACGTCATGCGCACCCGCGCCGACTACTTCGGCTTCGAGCTGATCATCGATGCCGCCGAGAACGTCGGCGAGCACGACATCTTCGGCGCCCTGTTCCAGTATCCGGGCAATACCGGTCAGGTACGCGATCTCGCACCGCTGCTGGACGCCGCGCGCGCCAATGGCGCGATGACCGTGGTGGCCGCCGACCTGCTGAGCCTGGTGCTGCTCAAGTCGCCGGGCAGCCTCGGCGCCGACATCGTCGTCGGTACCTCCCAGCGCTTCGGCGTGCCGATGGGCTTCGGCGGCCCGCACGCCGCCTTCTTCGCCACCACCGACAAGCTCAAGCGCTCGATTCCGGGCCGCATCATCGGGGTCTCCAAGGACTCGCGCGGCAACCCGGCACTGCGCATGGCGATGCAGACCCGCGAGCAGCACATCCGCCGCGAGAAGGCGACCTCCAACATCTGCACCGCCCAGGCGCTGCTGGCCAACATCGCCGGCTTCTACGCCGTCTATCACGGTGCCGAGGGCCTCAAGCGCATCGCCACCCGGGTGCATCGCCTGACCAGCATTCTCGCCGAGGGCGTCAGCCGTTGCGGCATGGCACTGGCCCACGACAGCTGGTTCGATGCCATCACCGTCACCGGCGTGAATGCCGGCAAGATCCATGGTCGCGAGCTGACCCACGAGATCAACCTGCGCCACCACGGCGATGGCCGCATCACCATCAACCTCGACGAGACCACCACCGCCGCCGATGTCGGCGTGCTGTTCGACGTGCTGCTCGGCGAGGAGCACGGCCTGTCCGTCGCCGCGCTGGACCAGGACCTGCTGGCCAAGGGCGCAAGCGCGATCCCGGCGGCCTGTCAGCGTGACAGCGACTTCCTGACTCACCCGACCTTCAGCCGCTATCACTCGGAAACCGAGATGCTGCGCTACCTGAAGCGCCTGGAGAACAAGGACCTGTCGCTGACCCACGCGATGATTCCGCTGGGCAGCTGCACCATGAAACTCAACGCCACCACCGAGATGATTCCGGTCACCTGGCCCGAATTCGCCAACGTCCACCCGTTTGCGCCCTCGGATCAGGTGGTCGGCTACAAGCAGATGATCGACGAGCTGTCGGCCTTCCTGGTCGAGATCACCGGCTACGACGCCATCTCCATGCAGCCGAACTCCGGCGCTCAGGGGGAATATGCGGGACTGGTCGCGATCCGTCGCTACCAGGCCTCCATCGGCGAGGGCGCGCGCGACATCTGCCTGATCCCCAGCTCCGCCCACGGCACCAATCCGGCCTCCGCCGCGATGGCCGCCATGAAGGTGGTGGTGGTCGAGTGTGATGCCAGCGGCAACATCGACATCAATGACCTGCGCGCCAAGGCCGAGCAGCACAGCGACAAGCTGTCCGCGATCATGATCACCTACCCGTCCACCCACGGCGTGTTCGAGGAAACCGTGCGCGAGGCCTGTCAGGTCGTTCACGATCACGGCGGTCAGGTTTACATCGACGGCGCCAACATGAACGCCCAGGTCGGCATCTGCCGTCCGGGTGACTTCGGCGGCGATGTCTCGCACCTCAACCTGCACAAGACCTTCTGCATTCCCCACGGTGGCGGCGGTCCGGGCATGGGGCCCATCGGCGTCAAGTCACACCTGGCACCCTTCGTCTCCAACCACGTGGTCACCCCGCTGGAAGGCGTGAAGCCGGAATGCACCGCCGTCTCCGCCGCCGCCTTCGGTTCCGCGGCGATCCTGCCGATCTCCTGGGCCTACATCAAGATGATGGGTGCGCAGGGGCTGCGTGAGGCCACCGAGCTTGCGATCCTCAACGCCAACTACATCGCCACGCGTCTCGATGGGCACTATCCGGTGCTCTATCGCGGCAAGAACGGCACCGTGGCGCATGAGTGCATCATCGATATCCGCCCGCTGAAGGCCGCTTCCGGCATCAGCGAGGAAGACATCGCCAAGCGCCTGATCGACTACGGCTTCCACGCCCCAACCATGTCGTTCCCGGTGGCGGGCACGCTGATGGTCGAGCCCACCGAGTCCGAGTCGCTCTACGAGATCGACCGTTTCTGTGAGGCGATGATCGCGATTCGCGCCGAGATCGCCCGTGTCGAGCAAGGCGAATGGACCCTGCAAGACAACCCGCTGGTGCACGCGCCGCACACCCAGGCGGACCTGATGGACGCCGAATGGAACCGTGGGTATTCCCGCGAGATCGGTGCCTTCCCCAGCGAGCACGTCAAGGCGGCCAAGCAGTGGCCGGCCGTCAACCGGGTCGACAACGTGCATGGCGATCGCCAGTTGATCTGCTCCTGCCCGAGCATCGACCTCTACCGTGATTGAGAGTCTCGATTGAGAGCCAGCAATGAGGCAGTGATGAAACGCTGTCGCTGATCGCTCTGGCAAAAAAACGCCCCTGCCGGGTAACCGGCAGGGGCGTTGTCATTGCAGCGGTCATTCAGGAGCCTGCTCAGTGGCGCAATGACGCGCCAGCCGAGATCACTCCTTCCAGCTCTTGAGCAGCTCGTCATAGGCGATGGTCTCGCCCTTGGGCTTCTCGTTGTCCAGCTTGGCCTTCGGCGCACCCGGCTGGGCGAACCAGTACTCCGCATCACGTTCCTCGTTGAGCTTCGGCCCACAGTTGTCCATCACCTTGGCGCGCTCGAGACGCTCGAGAATGCGGTCCTGCGCCTTGGCCAGGCCATCAAGCGCTTCCTGCGGCGTGGCTTCACCACTGGCGGCCTGGGAGATGTACTGCCACCACAGCTGGGCCAGTTTCGGATAATCCGGCACGTTGGTGCCGGTCGGCGACCACTGCACCCGTGCCGGGCTGCGATAGAACTCGACCAGACCGCCCAGCTTCGGCGCGGCATCGGTCATCGCCTGGGACTGGATATCCGACTCGCGGATCGGCGTCAGGCCTTCCAGGGTCTTCTTGAGCGAGACGGTCTTGGCGGTCACGAACTGCGCATACAGCCAGGCGGCGTGACGATTCTTCTCCGGCGTGGAGTCGAAGAAGGTCCAGGCACCCACGTCCTGATAGCCAAGCTTCATGCCCTCTTCCCAGTACGGGCCATGCGGTGACGGCGCCATGCGCCACTTGGGCGTGCCGTCGTCGTTGACCACCGGCAGGCCATCCCGCGTCATGTCAGCCGTGAAGGCGGTGTACCAGAAGATCTGCTGGGCGATGTTGCCCTGGGACGGCACCGGGCCGGACTCGGAGAAGGTCATGCCCTGAGCTTCCGGCGGTGCGTACTTGCCCAACCAGTCGACATACTTGGTGGTAGCATAGACGGCCGCCGGGCCATTGGCCGCGCCGCCACGCGTCACCGAGGAGCCCACCGGCTGACATTCCTCGACACGAATGCCCCACTCATCCACCGGCAGGCCGTTGGGCAAGCCCTTGTCGCCGGCACCCGCCATGGAGAACCAGGCATCAGTGAAGCGCCAGCCGAGTGACGGGTCCTTCTTGCCGTAATCCATGTGGCCATAGACCCGCTTGCCGTCGATTTCCTTGACGTCATTGGTGAAGAAGTCGGCGATGTCTTCATAGGCTGACCAGTTGACCGGTACGCCCAGCTCGTAGCCGTACTTGTCCTTGAACTGCTTCTTCAAGTCTTCACGCTCGAACCAGTCGGCGCGGAACCAGTACAGGTTGGCGAACTGCTGGTCCGGCAGCTGATAGAGCTTGTCATCCGGGCCGGTGGTGAAATCCAGCCCGATGAAGTCATCCAGATCCAGGGTCGGCGAGGTGAAGGCCTTGCCGTCGCCTTCCATCATGTCGCTGATCGGCACGACCTTGCCATAGCGGAAGTGCGTGCCGATCAGGTCGGAGTCATTGACGTAGCCATCGTAGATGTTGCGCCCGGACTGCATCTGGGTCTGCAGTTTCTCGATGACGTCGCCTTCCTGAATCAAGTCGTGGGTCAGCTTGATGCCGGTGATCTCGCTGAAGGCCTTGGCCAGCACCTTGGACTCGTATTCATGGGTGGTCAGGGTTTCCGAGGCCACCTTGATTTCCATGCCGCGCAGCGGCTCGGCGGCCTTGATGAACCACTCGAGCTCGGACATCTGCTCGTCCTTGCTCAGCGTGGAGGGTGAGAATTCCTGGTCGATCCACTTCCTTGCCGCATCCTGATACTGATCGGCCATGGCCTGACTGGAAAGACCCGCGAGCCCCGCCGCCGTGGCGAAGGCGATGGCGTAACGCAGGCGTGCGGGTCGAATGATGTGCTGACTCATGGGATGTCCCTTCATTGGCGTTATTGTTGTGTCGCGTCGTCCAACAACCACTTCCGTCAATCACGTGTCGCGCGGCGCGATATGCCGCGCGTGTCTCCTGCCGGTACTGCTTGTCCTCCTGTCGTTCCGGGTACGCTGTCTTGCCTTTGCTGCGTTGCTGCTCGGCTGGCCGGGCATCTGACTGTCAGTCCGTCTGCCAGATACCCGACGGATTCAAGCTTTCCGGGTCACGGGTGCGTCTCGCGAAGCAGCGCACGTTGAGCACGATAGAGCGAAGCTGGCTCAACGGCCTCGCCGGGGGATTCCACTCGCGCCTGCAGCTTGTCCAGCGCCTCAAGCTGCGGGTAGTCCGTCACGCCCTTGGCGTTCATCACCCGCTCGTAATCATGGCGACTGGCGATGCCCAGCGCGCGGCCGGTGGCGCCCACTACCGTCGGCATGATCACCTTGCCGAAGTGTGAGTCGGCGCGCATGAAGGGCCAGGCATCGTGCGGCTTGCCGGTATTGACCGGATTCCACAGCACCAGCCCGCGCAGATGATTGGGCTGATGGCCGACACTGGCGCCCCAGCGGTCACGTACATGGCCGCCTCGCTTGCGGTCGAAGAGATTGTCCCGCGGCTGCTGACCATGCAGTTCGATCCCACTGTCACCGCCATGCTCCAGTTCAAGGTAGACGTTATGGGTCGCGTAGCGGGCCACGCCGGGCGCATGCCAGGCATGACTTTGGTCGACCACCTGCCTTGCCAGCACCTGATTGCTGTCACTGATCGTCATCGCGATATGCCCCGGCTTGCCGGTCATCCTCACGTCCTCGAGCGTCACCTGGGAGCTGTGGCGCACCTTCACTCCCTGATTGAAACTGTCGAGCCGGACATCACGCACCCAGCCATCGGTGATGCCATCGAGATCCAGCAGGCCGAAGCCGCTGTCGTCCTCGGCGCTGCGGTGATGCTTGAAATGCCCTCGCCAGTTGCCCTTGAGCGTGATGCCTTCGACCCCGACCTCATGCGCCGGGTGGATGCGCGCGATACGCCACTGCTCACCGGGGAAGCGCTCGTGCACCACGGGCAACGACAGCGTCAGCCGATTGCCTTCTCGTGCCAGCACACGGTAGCGAGCGCGCTTGACCACCCCATCCCGCTCGATCAGCCAGCGCGACTTGCCGGTTCTGGCCTCCTTTTCCATCTGATAGGGTGCCAGAGCACGTGCTACCGCTTGCGGGCGCTTGTCGATGCTCTCCAGCAATACCTCACCCCCCGCCTTGAGCGATGACGCCTGTGCCACGCCCGCCTGTGCCACGCCCGCCAGTGTCACCGTGTCCTGCGTATCGGCAGGCTGCACGCGAGCCGTCGCGGCGATCGGCTGCCAGGCTTCCTGACTCCCGCCCTCGGCCAGCGTCCTGCCTTCCTCCAGATTGCCAAGATGCAGCAACCAGGGCGTGCTCCAGTACCAGCTGGCGTGCAACGGCAGCATCGGTCGGGTCTGCTTGAGACGGGTCCTGTCGCTTCCGTCTCCCGCCAGTGTCCAATGACTGCCGGCCAGGCTCAGCCCCTGCATCTTGAGCAATGCCTCGCGCAGCGTCTGCTGGCGCGCCTCATCCGGGACTGCCGCCTTGAGCGCGATCATCCGTGCATAGAACCAGTCGCGCTCCGCGGGGCCGAACAATACATAGTCACCGGCAGGGAAATAGAGCACCCCGTGCCGCTGAGGGCTGTCCGCATCATGCTCCCCCTGCTGCTGCCAACGACGCATCGCGGCATGGGCGCGCAGTACCGCATCTCGGTCACTCACGTCGTCCGTGCCATCAGCGCCATAACCCGTGACATCGAAGCGCCTGACGCTGCGAGACTCTGATTCCCGCTTCAGCGCCTCTTGTGCATTGGCTCCCGTCGCCAACGCCGCCGGGAGAGCCTCTCCCTGGTGATAGCCAGCTTGCGAGAAGTCCGGCAAGGGCAGTGGCTCACGCTTGTCTGCCGGCAGCGCCTGATTGGCCTGCCACACCCGCTGATACGCCTGCCACAGGGGGGATTGAGTCTCGTCCTGCGCTTGCCCCGCTGCAGGATGCTTCCCGCCAGCCCCGCCCTGCTGATCCTCTACCGACACGGGAGTCGTGACCCACCAGCCGATGGCGACGACACAGACAAGACCCAGTCCTGTCAGCCCGGCACGAATGACACGACGGCTTTTCCTGCCGGAAGAAACAGAGGCAGTGGTGGACGAATGACGCGAGGATTCGGTAGACGACATGCAGCAGGGTTCCAGAGCGATGACAGATGACACTGGCTTGGCCAGTCAGAACCGCTTGGGACTCCTGTCAGCACCTCGGGTTCCCTGTTGCCAACGGGCGACGCTGCCCGTCGTCAACGCTCACACCCATTCCCGACATCTCACTTCACTTCTCGTTTCTTCACCTCTCGTTTCTTCTCATCCCCCCTCACTTCACCCTCACCTCATCCCCACTTCATCAACACCAGCATCCAGACGACACAGACAATGCTGATCATCCACAGCACCTGATCAGTGAAGCCCAGCCACAGCAGATGCAGCCAGCCGCTGGAGAGCAGGCCGATGAACAGTCTGTCGCCACGCGTGGTCGCGATGGGCAGAAAGCCCTGACGACTCAGCGTCGGGGTCACGAACTGCCAGGCGGTCATGCCCAGCAGCAGGGTGCCGATACCGGCAAAGAAGAGTGACGTGGGCAGTGTCCAGGCCATCCATTCCATCATCATGTCCTCTTGTAGGCCGTCAGCAGCGACTCGCTGGCGGCAATGACAGCGGCGCTCGTCTGGCCGCCGCTCACACCCGACCCAGGGCGAAGCCCTTGGCGACGTGATTGCGCACGAAGTAGATCACCAGGATGCCGGGAATCAGCGTCAGGGCGCCGGCGGCGGCCAGCACGCCCCAGTCGATGCCCGAGGCCGAGACCGTTCGCGTCATTACCGCCGCGATCGGCTTCGCCTCCGTCGAGGTCAGGGTTCGTGCCAGCAACAGCTCCACCCACGAGAACATGAAGCAGAAGAAGGCGGTCACCCCGATGCCCGGGCGAATCATCGGAATGAACAGCGTCAGGAAGAAGCGCGGAAAACTGTAGCCATCGATATAGGCCGTCTCATCGATCTCCTTGGGCACGCCGGACATGAAGCCTTCCAGAATCCACACTGCCAGCGGCACGTTGAACAGACAGTGCGCGAGTGCCACCGCCAGCGGAGTATCGAACAGTCCCACCGAGGAGTAGAGCTGGAAGAACGGCAGCAGGAAGACCGCCGGCGGTGCCATGCGATTGGTCAAGAGCCAGAAGAACAGATGCTTGTCACCCAGGAAGCGATAGCGCGAGAAGGCATAGGCCGCCGGCAGTGCCACCGTCAGCGAGATGGCCATGTTGAGCACCACATAGCTCATCGAGTTCACATAGCCCATGTACCAGCTGGGGTCGGTGAAGATCACCCGGTAGTTGTCGAAGGTGAAGTTCTCGGGCCACAGGGTCAGGCCGCCGAGAATCTCCTGATTCGACTTGAACGACATGATCAGCAGCCAGTAGATCGGCACCAGCAGGAACAGCAGGTAGATCGTCATTACCAGACGCTTGCGTGTTTTCATCACTCGTCTCCTCAGGCGTCGTCACTGTCCTGATGGGTCATGGCGGTATAGAACAGCCACGAGACCAGCAGGATGATGAGGAAGTAGATCAGCGAGAAGGCAGCGGCGCGTCCGAGATCGAACTGGCCGATCGCCATCTGGGTCAAGGTCTGGGACAGGAAGGTCGTGGTGGTACCCGGCCCGCCACCGGTGAGGACGAAGGGCTCGGTGTAGATCATGAAGCTGTCCATGAAGCGCAGCATGATGCCGATCAGCAGCACGCTCTTGAGCTTGGGCAGCTGGATGTAGCGGAACACGGCCCAGGGTGAGGCACGGTCGATGCGCGCGGCCTGATAGTAGACATCGGGAATGGCGCGCAGCCCCGAGTAGCACAGCAGTGCCACCAGCGACGTCCAGTGCCAGACATCCATCACCAGCACCGTCACCCAGGCGTCGGCCGGGTTGGAGGCGTAGTTGTAATCGATGCTCAGTTGCCCCAGCGCCCAGCCATAGAGTCCTATGTCCTCACGCCCGATGATCTGCCAGATGGTGCCGACCACGTTCCAGGGAATCAGCAGCGGCAGGGCCAGCAGGATCATGCACAACGAGACCATGAAGCCCTTGCGCGGCATCGAGAGCGCCACGGCGATCCCCAGCGGAATCTCGATGGCGAGAACCGCGAAGGAATAGACGAACTGGCGAACCAGCGAGTCGTGCAGGCGCTCGTCGCGCAGGATCTCGCGATACCATTCGGTCCCCACGAAGAAGCGTGTGGAGGGATCGAAGATGTCCTGCACCGAGTAGTTGACCACCGTCATCATCGGGATGATGGCCGAGAACGCCACCACGATGACCACCGGCAGCACCAGCCACCAGGCGCGATTGTTGTGTGTGCGTTGCATCAGGCGTTTCCTCCCGGCTGCTCTCCACTTTCCCCTCTAGCAAAGCTGTCCGCCTCGCCGCTGTCGGGCGCGCCGGCCTGTGACAGGTCCAGCAGATGCTCATCGAGATAGAAGCGCTGCCAGCGGGCCGGTAGCCGCAGCCGCACACCCCCGACAGGGATAGGCGCATCTTCCTCGATACGTGCCTTGAAGATGCAGCCACCGCCGATGTCGAGATCCACTACCTTGTAGGTGCCAAGATCCTGCACCAGCGAGACCTGACCACTGAGCCAATGCTCGCGGGTGTCGGAAACCGCCGCAGCGGGTGAGCTGTCGCTGGCCTCGAGCTCGACGAATTCGGGGCGGATGCCCAGCTTCAGCTCGCCCTTGCGCTCCTCAAGCGTCGCCAGCAGCGCCCGTGGAAGGTGCAGCAAGGGCGCGTCCTCCCCCGTCCCGAGCCGCACGCCCTCTGATTCCAGCGTGATGCTGGCCAGATTCATGCCCGGCGAGCCGATGAAGTAGCCCACGAAGGTGTGAGCGGGGTCCTCGAACAGCTCGCGCGGGGTACCGAACTGCACGATGCGGCCTTCATACATCACCGCGATCTTGTCGGCGAAGGTCGAGGCCTCCAGCTGATCATGGGTGACGTAGACCATGGTGATGTTGAACTGCTCATGGATCTGCTTGAGCTTGCGCCGCAGCTTCCACTTGAGGTGGGGGTCGATGACGGTCAGCGGTTCATCGAACAGGATGGCGGCCACGTCATCACGCACCAGCCCGCGGCCCATCGAGACCTTCTGCTTCTCGTCGGCCGTCAGGTTGCTGGCACGCCGCGTCAGCAGGTCTTCCAGCTCCAGCACCTGGGCGATCTCACGTACCCGAGACTGCACCTTGTGCTCCGGCTGGCGCTGATTGCGCAGCGGGAAGGCCAGATTGTCGAAGACGGTCATGGTGTCGTAGACCACCGGGAACTGGAACACCTGAGCGATGTTGCGCTCTTCCGGCGGCAGCCGATTGACCACGCGATCATCGAAGCGCACCTCGCCCTCGGAGGGGGCCAGCAGCCCGGAGATGATGTTGAGCAGCGTGCTCTTGCCACAGCCCGACGGGCCGAGCAGCGCATAGGCACCGCCCTGCTGCCAGACATGGTTCATGCGCCGGATGGCGTAGTCACTGTCAGCCGTAGGCGCCGCCAGGTAGCTGTGCGCCAGATCATTGAGGTGTATTTCCGCCATCAGGCCAGCCCTCCGCCAGTCGTGGTGGGTCGCTCGGGCGAGCGGATCAGTGCCCCGTCGCCGCCCGGGCCTGCCACTTCACCGCCAGCGCGGCCCTTGTCATCCGCGAAGACGAACAACTTGTGCGCGGGGGCATAGACCCGGATGGCATCATCCACGGCGAAGTCGTGGATACCGGACAGGTGCAGCACCAGGGAGTGATCGTCATTGCTGACATGCAGGAAGGTTTCGGAGCCGGAGATCTCGGCGATATCCACCGTGACGGCGAACTCGAGATCATCGTCGGCCAGCGGCGCCAACCCCAGATGACTGGGACGGATACCGAAGCGATAGGCCCCGCTCTCGAGCCCCACCAGTGGTGTGGGCAGCACGAACCGGCTGCCCTGCTCGCCGGCACTGGCGGCACCGGAGAACGCCAGTTCACGCCCACGCACCTCGGCCTCGAACAGATTGATCTGCGGCTCGGAGTAGAGCTTCGCCGCCTCGACACTCACCGGATGATGGTAGACGGCCTCGGTAGGCCCGGACTGCAACACCCGCCCTTCATGCATCAGGGTGGTGGTGCCACCGAGCGCCAGCGCCTCACCGGGTTCGGTGGTGGCGTAGACGGCGATGGTGTTGCGGGTCGCGAACAGGCTGCGCATCTCGTGGCGCAGCTCTTCGCGCAGCTTGTAATCAAGATTGACCAGCGGCTCATCGAACAGCACCAGGTCAGCATCCTTGACCAGCGCCCGCGCCATGGCCGTACGCTGCTGCTGACCGCCGGAGAGCTCCGCCGGCTGACGCGCGAGGAACTGCTCGATATGCAGCATCTCGGCGATCTCGTGCACGCGGCGACGGATTTCCTCCGGCGCCATGCGCGCCAGCTTCAGCGGCGAGGCGATGTTGTCGTAGACGCTCAGACTCGGGTAGTTGATGAACTGCTGATAGACCATCGAGATATTGCGCTCGCGCACCGGGCGGCCGGTCACGTCCTCGCCGTTCATCACGATTCGCCCATCACTGGGCACATCGAGGCCTGCCATCAGGCGCATCAGTGAGGTCTTGCCGGACAAGGTGCGTCCCAGCAGCACATTGAAGGAGCCGGGCTCGAAGGTCAGGTCCACCCTGTCGATATGGGTCTCGCGGCCAACCCGGCGGGTGACCGCCTCAAGGCTCAAGGACATGGCGCTGTCTCGTCTGGTGAAAGTCATCGGGGCAGGGACACGGCCAACCACTGCCGAGTGTTCATACCCACCTGGTGACTCTCATCTAGCGAACCCTGTGCCAGCCGCGCGCAATCCCGTCGTCACAGACGCCCTCCACACGCCCTCGGATACCGCCAGATCGCCCTCTTTCGCTGATCATTCAGCCACTTGCCAGATGCGACCAAGGCAGGGGCAGACCATGGTCTAGCCCGTCAACCACCCCGTCTGCCGCTACTCTGATGAACAGTGTCTGAACACTGGAGTCCTCGGAACTGAACACTCGCCACGCACAAGTGAACATTGCCGTGAACACTCCCCCAGACCGATAACAGCATCAATAACAACAGAGGCCTGAAAGGCCCGCCGCACAAGGGATGTCTCATGACAGCACGCCATCATTCCGCCAGCCACGTCGACAACCATGTCGATAACCACACCGCCGCCACCCCAGCTCACTCCACGCCCCATCCCGCCGCTGCTCCCGTGGCACTTCAGCATTCCTCACTGGTGTGTCCGCCGGAAGAGCTCGTCTGGCGTCAGCGTCAGGCCGCCAGCCTGATGGCGACGGTGGCGTCAGCGGTGGCCGGTCATACCCTTAACCTGCTCGATCACTGGCAGGCGTGTCTGGTACTGACCGACCGCGACGGCGTGGTGCTGGCAAGCTACGGCCATCAACAGCTCCTGGGCAATGACGCCACCCTGCTGCGCCCCGGCGCGCGCTGGCGCGAGGAATCGCTGGGGCATAACGCCATCGCCGAGACGCTGAATGCGCCACGTGCCAATCGCCTGGCACGCATCGCGCTTGACGCGCATGACGCCGAGTGCCTCAAGGGGCTGGCCAGTGCCAGTGCCGCCCTGCTGGCGCCCGCGAGCTGGAACAGTCGCCGCGGGCTGACCCCCGGTGCCTGCGAGGGCTGCCTGGGGCTGATCTGCGACCCCTATCGCGTCCGCCAGTACAGTCTCGGCATGCTCGGCGTCCTGGCGGATGACATCGAGCAACGCCGTCTGGGCGAGGCGCTCGGACATGATCATCATCTGTTGCGCCTGCATCTCAACCGTTCTCAGCTGGACTCGCCCAGCGCCGCCCTGCTGGCTGTCACGCCGCAGGGCCAGGTCGCGGCCGCCAGTCGCAGAGGGCTGCAGCTGCTGGCAGCGCACCTTGAGCTCCCGCCATCGCCAGATTGCGCGGAACACCCGGCGGACAACGACAGCTGCGCCACGCGCGATGACCTCCATCTGTTGCTGGGCCAGCCCCTGGCTCGCTGGCAGCTGGACTGGGCACCGCTGGCCCAGCTTGACGACGCGGAGTGCCTGACGCTCACGCAACACCCGCATTTCACGGGCTACGCCTTGTGCGGTGTCCTGCCCAGGCCACGCATTCAGGCACGCGCTCCAGCCACTCACCCCACCGATGAGCGAACTGGCCCGCTGGCCACTCAGGCCGCTGCCTGCCATCCGAGCCTTGCGCGCCTGCATCATGGCGATGCCGGCTGGGCCCGAGTCTGCGAGCTGCTGGCACGGCTGGTGAACGCTCGCCTGCCACTGCTGCTGCAGGGCGAGACAGGTGTCGGCAAGGAAGAGGTGGTCAAGGCGCTGCATCAGGCCAGTCATCGCGCCCATCAGCCACTGGTCGCCATCAATTGCGCGGCATTGCCCGATGAGCTGGTCGAGGCTGAGCTGTTCGGGTATCGGCGCGGCGCCTTCACCGGTGCCGACCCTGCGGGGCGCGAGGGCCGACTGATCGAGGCCAATGGCGGACGCCTGTTTCTGGATGAAATCGGCGATATGCCACTGCATGTCCAGGCGCGTCTGCTGCGCGTGCTGCAGGAGCGTGAAGTCACCCCGCTGGGCGGCGGCAAGCCGCAGCGAGTCGACTTCGAACTGGTGGCCGCCACCCATCAGCCTCTCAGCGAGCTGGTCAAGGCAGGTCACTTCCGGGCGGACCTCTACTACCGACTGTGTGGCGCCAGCATCGCCCTGCCGCCACTGCGCGATCGCCAGGACATGGCTGGATTGAGCCATGCCCTGCTGACACGGCTGTGCCGGGAGCAGCAACGCGAGCTGCCACGCATCACCCCTGATTTCCTGAACCGTCTCATGCAGCATGATTGGCCGGGCAACGTGCGTGAGCTGGACAATGTGTTGCGTCTGGCACTGGCGCTGTGCGATGGGCCGTCTCTTGAAGCGTGCCACGTGATGCTGTCGGGCGAATTCAGCAGCGCATCGCATGCACAACATTGCGCCATGCTGCCGCCCGAGAAGCCTCCCCTGCCCCCGCTGCATGACCTCTCCAGTGCCGAGGAGCTGCAGAGCGCGCTGGACGCGCTGGGCGGCAACGTCTCGCGTCTCGCTCGGGAGCTGGGCATCAGTCGCACCACGCTCTACAAGCGACTCGGCGCGGCCTGACGCAGCAGGCTTCTCCTTAAGCCCCGGCCCTGAAACGCCCGTGCCCCCGCAGACAGACTCTGCGGGGGCACGGGCGTTTCTTGCGACCCCTATTTCTCACAGCCATCAAGCGCTCAGCACTCAAGGGCAGAGGGTCGAGGAAAAAGATCAGCTCGGCGTCAGGCCGCGTAGGCGCTCATTGCGACGGCGAATCAGCTCCAGTGTCGTCAACAGCAGGATCGAGACCAGCACCAGCAGCGTGGCCACCGCCAGAATCGTCGGACTGATCTCCTCGCGGATACCGGACCACATCTGGATCGGGATGGTGGTCTGCGCCGGCCCGGCGATGAACAGCACCACCACGACTTCATCGAACGAGGTGATGAAGGCGAACAGCGCACCGGACACCACGCCCGGCGTCACCAGCGGCAGGATGATGCGGAAGAAGGTGCGACTCGGGCTGGCCCCCAGCGAGTGCGCCGCACGCGTCAGAGAGTGATCGAATCCGGACAGCGTCGCCGTCACCGTGATCACCACGAAGGGAATGCCAAGCGCGGTGTGCGCCAGAATCACGCCCAGATAGGTCTGCGTCAGCCCCAGCTTCGAGAAGAAGAAGAACATCGCCGCGGCACTGATGATCAATGGCACGATCATCGGCGAGATCAGGATCGCCATGATCGTGTTGCGAAACGGCATGAAGCGACTCGAAAGCCCAAGCGCGGCAAGCGTGCCCAGCACCGTGGCCAGCACCGTGGCACACACCGCGACGAAGATGCTGTTCTTGATCGAGCGCATCCACTCATCCGACGTGAAGAACTCCTGATACCAGCGCAGCGAGTAACCCTCCGGGTCCAGCGACAGCATCTTCTCCGAGAAGGTGAAGTAGGGTTCGGCATTGAACGAGAGCGGAATGATCACCAGGATCGGGCCGATCAGGAACAGGAAGATCAGCGCACAGAGTGCGCAGAACACCCAATGCCAGATCCGCTCACCACGTGTTGCATAGGAAGGTATGGCCATCTGTCACCCCAGTTTGACCTTGTCGACACCGATCAGGCGGTTGTAGACGAGATAGAAGAGGATCACCACGACCAGCAGGATCGAGCCAATGGCCGCTGCCAGTCCCCAGTTGAGCGAGGTCTGCATGTGATAGGCGATGAAGTTGGTGATGAAGCGGCCCGACTGCCCGCCCACCAGTGCCGGCGTGATGTAGTAGCCGATGGAGAGAATGAAGACCAGAATCGAGCCTGCTCCGATACCCGGCAGGGTCTGCGGGAAGTAGACGCGTCGGAAGGCGGTGATCGGCCCGGCACCCAGCGAGCGCGCCGCGTGCATGTAGCTGGGCGGAATGGTCTTCATGACCGAGTACAGCGGCAGGATCATGAAGGGCAGCAGGATGTGGGTCATCGCGATGATAGTGCCGGTCTTGTTGTAGATCATCTGGATGCGCGCCTCCTCGGCGAGTATCCCGACGCCTACCAGCATGTCGTTGAGCACCCCCTGCTGCTGCAGGATCGCGATCCATGTCGTGGTGCGTACCAGAAGCGAAGTCCAGAACGGCAGCAACACCAGAATCATCAGCAGATTGCCGCGCCCGGCAGGCAGGGTCGCCAGCAGCCAGGCCACCGGATAGGCCAGCAACAGACATAGCCCGGTGATCGCGGCGCTCATCCAGAAGGTCCGGATGAACAGCGAGACATGGATCTGCAGATATTCCGGCTTCTCGACGATCTCGCCAGTGGGAGAGAACTGACGATCCACCGCGGCCAGATAGTAGGAAGCCGTGTAAGGCGTGGACTCGCGCTTGATCAAGCGCCAGATGTCCGGGTCCTGCCAGTCCTCATCGGCCTCGATCAATGCCGCCTTGTAAGGGGCCTCCATGCGAGCGGCCTTGCGTGCACTCTTCATGAACAGTGAGCGCATGCCCGACATTTCATAGTTGAGACGTGAAGCGACACGCCCGAGATTGCGCGCCTTGAGGCCCGCGGCAAGGTCATCTGCCAGCGCGGCGTAGGTAGCCTCATCCGGCAATCCCTCGCCGTCCCAGTCAACCAGCGCCTCACTGGTGCGCGGCAGATAGGTGGAGACTTCCGGGTTGTCGACACTGCGCGACAGCATGTCGAAGATGGGCATGACGAAGGCCAGCCCGATGAAGATCAACAGCGGTGCCACCAGCAGCAACGCCTTGAGACGGCTGCGGCGGATGGCACGATTGAGACTCTGTTTCAGGGGCACGCCGTCGGCGGTGGTCAGTGCCGCGCCGGGTGCTCCATTGGGGTCATGTTCTGCGCTTCCGGACGTGGCCGGGGCGGAGGAATCGCTCATCCTGCACTCCTTGATCGGCTATCCGAGGATGCCTGAGCCGTCAGCCGATTCCCGCACGTGAAGGCGGGGACGAGCACGAACTGCCGGGCGATCAGGCATGATCAAAAAGGCCCCGGCGCGCGGTCGTGCGCCACCGGGGCCATCGGGTCAGTGCGGAATCAGCGTGCCAGCCAGGCGTTGAAGCGCTGGCTCAGCTCATCGAGGTTGTCGGCCCAGAACTCGTCATCCTTGGGAATGGCGGTCTCGAAGTTGGGGCCGTAGGTCGGCATGTGCGGCTTCATGTCGATGCCCGTATCGGCGTGGGTCGAGACCAGCGCCGCAGACGAGGTACGTGCCGGGCCGTAGGAGATGTACTTGGCCTGGTCCGCCAGACGCTGGGTGTCGGTGGCAAACATCAGGTAATCCTTGACCTTGTCGAGCTTGCCGGTCGGGACGACCCAGCCGTCCAGCTCGAACACCTGAGCATCCCAGACGATGGCGAAGGGCTGCTTCTCGTTGACCTCGGCATTGAAGATACGGCCGTTGTAGGCAGAGGCGAAGGCCACTTCCTTGTCCGCCAGCAGCTGCGGCGGCTGGGCACCCTCCTCCCACCAGATGACGCTGTCCTTGATGGTATCGAGCTTGGCGAAGGCACGCTCGATGCCTTCATCGGTCTCCAGCATGTCGTAGACCTCTTCCGGTGCCACACCATCAGCGACCAGTGCCCATTCCATGTTGTTGATCGGCTTCTTCTGCAACGCACGCTTGCCGGGGAACTCCTCGAGATTGAAGACATCATCGATGGAATCCGGCTGCTTGTCCTCGGGGAACATCTCGGTATTGAAGGCCACGATGTTGGAATAGACGATCTGCGGCACGAAGCACTCACTGAGCGAGCCTTCGATGAAATCCTCACTGGCCGGTGTTCCATCCGGCGCTGCCGCGAACAGGGTGTCCGGGTCCAGCGGCTCGATCAGCCCTTCGGAGCAGGCGATCAGCGCGTCGCTGGGCAACATGTCGACCAGATCCCAGGTGACGTTGCCTGCCTGTACCTGGGCACGCAGCCCCGAGAGCGCATTGGACGACTTGTCGATATTGACGACGGTATCGCCGCTCTTCTCTTCCCATGGCTCGTGATAGGCCTTGAGCTGGCTTTCACTGTACGCCCCGCCCCACGACACGATATTGAGTGTCTCGGCCTGAGCCGCGGTGGCGCCAAGGCTTGCCGTGGCGACCGCCACGACCAGAGCGGCACGCAGTGGCATGCTGGCCCCTGCGCAGGAACGCGACACCTGGGCGATGCGACGTGAAGAGATGAATCGATTGATCACTGACATGGGTGAATCTCCCTGAATTCTTGTTGTTGTACTGCACTCTTGTCGCGAATCGTGCTGTTGCTCTCTCGGGTAAGGCCTGCGTTCGTCTCCTGTGCTGTCGTCAGGCATCCAGTGCTCGGCAATCGCAGGCATCCCACCCGACCTGCAATGTCTGTCCGGGCCGCAAGGGTGGATAGCCTTCGGCATTGGGTGTCTTGATGATGAATTCGTCACTGCCACATACCGCCACTCGCGTGCGCAGATGATCTCCAAGATAGATCACCTCAAGCACCTCGGCGGTAAAGACATTGTCGGGGGGGGATGAAACACCTGCCTCTTCGCTGGACAGCAGGCGCACCCGCTCCGGGCGGAGCGACAGCTGGGTACGCTCGCCAATCTCATTGACGGCGACCTTGAGTGCCCGCACCTGCTCGCCACTGTCGAGGGTCACGGTGCAATGCGCGTCTTGTGCTTCCAGCTGTGTGACCTGCCCGTTGAGGCGGTTGTTCTCGCCGATGAAATAGGCGACGAAGGCATTCTCCGGCGCTTCATATAGCGCCTCGGGGGTCGCCAGCTGCTGGACGATGCCATCATTGAAGACCGCGATGCGGTCCGACATGGTCAGCGCTTCCGTCTGATCATGGGTCACGTAGAGCATGGTGACGCCGAGACGCTGGTGGATGCGCTTGATCTCGAACTGCATCTCTTCACGCAGATTCTTGTCAAGCGCCCCCAGCGGCTCATCCATCAGCACCAGTTCCGGCTCGAAGACCAGCGCGCGCGCCAGGGCGACCCGCTGTTGCTGTCCGCCGGAGAGTTGCCCCGGGCGGCGATCCCCGAATTCGCCGAGCCGCACCATGTCCAGTGCATTGGCCACCTTGGTGGAAATCTCTTCCTTGCTCATGCCGCGCACTTCCAGCGGAAATGCCAGGTTCTCGGCCACGCTCATGTGCGGAAACAGGGCGTAATTCTGGAAGACCATGCCGATGCCGCGCTTGTGCGGTGGCAAGTCGTTGATGGGGGTACCGTCGAGAAGGATGTCGCCATGAGTCGGCGTTTCGAAGCCCGCCATCATCATCAGGCAGGTGGTCTTGCCGGAACCGGACGGCCCCAGCAGGGTGACGAACTCGCCGCGCCGAACTTCAAGATTGAAGCCCTTGACCACCAGCGTTTCGCCGTCATAGCTCTTTTGCACATCATTGAAGATCGCGAAGCAGGAGCTGGTCTCCTGCGGCGCGTCGGGCTCTGCAGTCATGACCATGCGTGGTATCCATCATGTTGTTGTTATCGCGAAGCCCGCGATCGACCGGGCTTCACCCGCCCCGTGATCACTGCTCTCACTGCCATTTGACCCTACGGCGGCAGACCAAAGGCGACAAGCGGCACTCCCGCTGAATAGCGTTGAAAGCAGGCTATGCGAAAGTCTGAACATTGGACTATAGGCACGTTGCTTCCCGCCGCGAACCTCTCTCGCGGGACTCACGGGGCAAGGGCCGTGCCCGGCGAGCGCCCACTAGAAAGCCCCGCCTGCACGAATGTCAGACGGGGCTTCAGGTCTTTCAACTTTCCAGGCCAGGTGGCGGCACCGATCATGTCAGCCGGTCGAATCAGCCGGTCAAGTTCGCAATGCCTCACGGGATGCGAACCCGCCACACGGGGCCCGGACCGGGTCGCCCGGACCGGGTCAGAACTTGGTGATGACCCACACGGCGTGGATGATCCCCGGCAGGAAGCCGAAACAGGTCAGGATGATGTTGATCCAGAAATGCTTGTTGGCGACCCCCACCTGCATCAGTACGCCCAGCGGCGGAAGGATGATGGCCAGAATGATGCGAATGATATCCATAGTTTGCTCCTTGCGGGTGGAATTGGGTGACCTGATCCTCTCGTCCAACGTCTACCTGCAGCGTGACACACGAATGACGCACTCATGGCTTCCGTGGCGGTTCGTCCTCATCTGTCGAGTCCTGCGACTTGACCCGGGAGTCACGATTGACCTTCTGTGCAAGCGACTCGGACTCCGCTGCCAGTTGCTCGTGATAACGCTCCCAGTCCTCCCAGTCATGTGGCGTGCCACTGCGGGGGCGGTGACTGCCCGACTCACGTGCACGTGCCCAGGCGTGTTCTTCCAGACTCTGAGGCTTGTCCTCCTCCTTGTCCTTGTCGCCATCCAGGCCGTGCTTTGCCATGTACTCTCTTGCGTTCATCTGCTGCCTCGCTTGTCAGGCGCGAAACCTGACGATGCTGTGACTTACCCACTATCTGCGGCTGACACCGAGCAATATCAAGCCTGCACACCGCTTTCGAACAAAAAACTCCGCAAACGTTCAGTCGTCCAGGCTCACGTCATCAAGAAAAGCTATCGCATCGCTTGATGCAATCAAATTCACCCGCCCCCGGCATCTGCATAGACTGGCTCCAGTTTCGCAAGGCACTGATTCTTCGAGGTCCTGCTTTCCTTTTCGAAGTCTTCATCGCCTGCCAACCCATTCAACATTCTCTTGTCGAGATCGGAGCCAATTTCATGCAACTCGAGTCACACGAAGGCCAGCAAGTCCCCAACGTCAGCTTCAAGATTCGCCGCGACGGCCGTCTGGTCGAGCGCACCAGCGAGGAGATCTTCTCGGGCCGCAACGTGGTGGTCTTCGCCCTGCCGGGTGCCTTCACCCCGACCTGCTCTTCCACCCACCTGCCGCGTTACAACGAACTGGCCGATCGTTTCTATGCGGTCGGGATCGACGAGATCGTCTGCCTGTCGGTCAACGACGCCTTCGTCATGGAATCCTGGGGCGAGCATCAGGAAGCCGAGAACCTGAGCCTGATCGCCGATGGCAACGGTGACTTCGCACAGGGCATGGGCATGCTGGTGGACAAGAGCGATATCGGCTTCGGCAAGCGCAGCTGGCGCTACTCCATGCTGGTGCGCAACGGCGTGGTCGAGAAGCAGTTCATCGAGCCGCAGAAACCGGGCGACCCCTTTGAAGTCTCCGACGCCGACACCATGCTGGATTATCTGGACCCGGAAGCCGGCCGTCCCAGCTTCGCCACCCTGTTCAGCAAGCCGGGCTGCCCGTACTGCGCACGTGCCAAGCAGATGCTTGATGAAGCCCGCATCAGCTACGAAGTCATCGAAGTCGGCACCCGTGGCGTGACCTCTCGCACCCTGCGCGCCATGACCGGCCAGGCCACCGTGCCTCAGGTCTGGATCGACGGTGAGCACGTCGGCGGCAGCGATGAAGTCGCCCGCTACTTCGGCAGCCTGACCAGCGCCTGAGCGCTTCACGCTGACGTAACCCCATCGCCATCTCGTTTCATCATGCGCGGGTCACCCCGCGCCTGAGACCCCATTCAGTCAGGTGCGCCGCTGGCGCACCTTGAGGAGTACTACGTGAACGAACGCCAGGTTGAAGTCGCCATCATCGGCGCAGGCAGTGCAGGACTCGGCGCCTATCGCGCCGCCAAGGCCCACACCGATTCCGTGGTCATGATCGAGGGCGGCCCCTACGGCACCACCTGTGCCCGTGTCGGCTGCATGCCCTCCAAGCTCTTGATCAGTGCGGCGGAAGCCGCGCATCACGCCCGTGATACCGCACCGTTCGGCATCAATATCGAAGGCGAGGTCAAGGTGGATGGCCGCGCCGTGATGGACCGCGTCAAGCGGGAGCGCGACCGCTTCGTCGGTTTCGTGGTCGAGTCCGTGGAAGGCATCCCGCCGCAGGACAAGCTGCGCGGCAATGCACGTTTCGAGACCGCCAACAGCCTGATCATCGGCGACAACGAGACCCGCGTGACCTTCGAGCGTGTCGTGATCGCCACCGGCTCGCGCCCCAGCTACCCGGGCTTCTTCGAGAATGCCGGTGATCGCCTGATCATCAACGACAACGTCTTCGAGTGGGACGACCTGCCGGAATCCGTCGCCGTCTTCGGCCCGGGCGTCATCGGGCTGGAGCTGGGTCAGGCGCTCACGCGTCTCGGCGTGCGCATCCGCATGTTCGGTGTCGGCGGTGCCATCGGCCCGCTGCGTGACGAGAAGCTGCGTGCCAATGCCGATCGCGTCTTCAACGAGGAGTTCTATCTGGACCCGGACGCCAAGGTCGAGAAGATCGAACGTGTCGAGGACGAGAACGGTGCCGGCGTCGAGATCACCTTCATCGAGCGTGGCAGCGAAGCTCGCCTGACCGAGCGTTTCGACTATCTGCTCGCGGCGACCGGTCGTCGCCCGAATGTCGATCGTCTCAATATCGACGCCCTCGGGCTGAAGCTGGACGAGCGCGGCGTGCCGATCTTCAATCGCCACACCCTGCAGACTCGCCTGAGCGATGACACCCCGAGCCATGTCTTCATCGCCGGCGACGCCAACAACGACCTGCCGCTGCTGCACGAGGCCTCCGACGAGGGCCGTATCGCCGGTGACAACGCCGGTCGCTTCCCCGAGGTGCGTGCCGGTCACCGCAAGAGCACCATCGCCGTCGTCTTCAGCGATCCGCAGATGGCGACCATCGGCCTCTCCACCGCCGAGATCGAACAGCGCTACGGTGCCTGCGACTGCTACGCGGTCGGCGAAGTCGACTTCACCGGCCAGGGCCGCTCCCGCGTGATGCGCATGAATAAGGGCATGCTGCGCGTCTATGGCGAGCAAGGCACTGGCCTGCTGCTGGGTGCCGAGATCTTCGGTCCCCGTGCCGAGCACCTCGCCCACCTGCTGGCCTGGTCCCATCAGCAGCGCATGACCATCGAGCAGATGCTGGAAATGCCCTTCTATCACCCGGTGATCGAGGAAGGTCTGCGCACCGCGCTGCGGGATCTCAATGCCAACCTGCAGCTGGGGCCGGCCGTGGTCGAACGCTGCATGGAGTGCGGCCCGGGCGACTGATCTCGCCGCACGACGCTCGGGGAGTCTGATGGCCACTGGCGATCGGACTCCCCGAGACAAGGCGACAAGCGGCGTCGGGCAGCTCACGATTGGATGCTCTATGCTCTGAACGAGACGTCGACATGCCGTCGGCTACCGCCTGGCGGGTAGCCGACATCCATCGAACGACCCCCTGCCCGGGCGTCGTCAGCGGCGAAGCAGGAGACCTGCCCATGAAAGCCACACAACTGAAGGTCCCTTCGACCCTTCGCGACATCATGTCCCGCGACTGTTATCGGGTGAAGGCACGCACCAGCATTCTGGAATTCGCCCACGGCCTGACCCATCACCGTCTGCCGGGTGCGCCTGTGGTCGATGACCTGGATCGTCTGGTCGGTTTCATCTCGGAGCAGGACATCCTCGGCAAGCTGCTCGACAGCGCCTATCACTGCGGCCAACACGCACAGGTCGGTGACCTCATGCGTCACGAGGTCCTGAGTGTCGGCCCCAATGACAGCATCACCGACCTTGCACAGCGCATGAATGGTCATCAGCCCAAGGTCTATCCCGTGGTGGAACAGGGACGCCTGATCGGTGTGGTGACACGTCGTGATGTCCTGAGTGCCCTGCTCACCATGCAGGCGGGTTGCTGAACTGACATCCGGCACGTGATTGCCTGACGACGCTGGCCAGACATGGCGCCGCATGAAGGAGCATGCAGAAGCATGCAGCGCCCATGAAAAAGCCCGCGCAGACATCCTGTCTGCGCGGGCTTTTTCATGTCGCTCCGACCATCCGATGTGCGAGGCCTTGCCTCACATGATTACCTGCCAGCTAACCCATTCATGTCCGGGTCATGATCTCTGGAGCGTCACCCCAGGACGGAAAAGTGCTTGCGAACGCAAGCCATGACGTTCTCTCGGGCAATGACGCCGTAGCATTGACTCGATGACCACGCCCTCGTGACCAAAAAAAACCGCCAAGCAGTGCATGGCGGTGGATAAGAACAGTTAAAGCCAGACATAACATCGCGATAACATCATGTCCTTGCCAACTATGACTGCAGCTTTGGCATTTCTATCCCGAGGGTGGCCAAAAAAATCGGCCTTTTTTGTCACAGACCTTTACCAGATGTGAAAGCTGGGCTACGTGCGTTGCCTGATGAAGACGCATGAGTCGGCTCGCATCATGTGCAGGGCCGAATGTGCAGGCCCGATTGATCCGAGACATGTCGGGCAAGGACGCGCTAGCCTGAGGCCTGTTCCACATTGCTGCGCAATCGAGCCCCCCATCACAAGGACATCGCATGTCTGCCACGCCCCATGATCTGAGTGCCCTCACCCTGCATCATCCGGAAATTGCCACCTTGAGGGCTCGCCGGGAAATCAGCTGGCTGAATCCCGGACGACTCGACATCACGCAAGCGCAGGCCTCGCCGGCATTGCAGGCAAGTGGCGTGGGCGAACAGGATATCGAGGCTGCCGAGGCGCGCCTGGCACGTTTCGCGCCCTGGATTGCCGAGGCCTTTCCTGAGACGGCCGCCGCGTCAGGGCGCATCGAATCACCGCTGGTGGCAGCGCCCAGCTTGCAGCAGGCGCTGGGCGAGTCCCTTGCCACGCCTGATACCTCCCATGCCTCCGGGCAGACACTCCCCGGCCGCCTGATGATCAAATGTGACCATCAACTGCCGATCTCAGGGTCCATCAAGGCACGTGGTGGCATCCACGAGGTGCTCAAGCATGCCGAGCGTCTCGCCGTTGACGCAGGGCTTGTGCGTCTTGATGACGACTATCGCGCCTTCGAACACCCCGCGATTCAGGCACTGCTGGCCAACCAGCGGATACTGGTGGGCTCCACCGGCAACCTGGGACTCAGCATCGGGATCATGAGTGCCCGACTCGGCTTTCGCGTCACCGTCCACATGTCGGCGGATGCCAAGCAGTGGAAGAAGGATCTGCTGCGCTCGCGTGGCGCAGAGGTCGTGGAGCACAGCGGCGATTACAGCAAGGCGGTCGAGGCTGGACGCCGGGAGGCGCAGCAGCCAGACGCCCACTTCATCGATGATGAAAGCTCGCGGGATCTGTTCATGGGCTACGCCACGGCAGCCGGCCGCCTCGCGCGGCAGCTCGAGGATCAGGGGATTGCCGTGGATGCCCGCCATCCGCTGTGCGTCTACCTGCCGTGTGGCGTCGGCGGCGGCCCGGGCGGCGTGGCCTACGGCCTCAAGCAGGTCTTCGGTGACGCCGTGCACTGCTTCTTCGCCGAGCCGGTCAATTCCCCCTGCATGCTGCTGGGCATGTTGACCGGGAAGCATGACGGCATCGCGGTGGAGGATATCGGACTGGACAATCGCACCTGTGCCGATGGCCTGGCGGTGGGGCGCGCCTCGGCCTTCGTCGGACAGGTGATGGCACCGCTGCTCAGTGGCATCTACACCCTGTCGGATGACAGCATGCTCGAATGGCTGGCACTGGCGCATGACAGCGAAGGGCTCAAGCTTGAGCCATCGGCGCTGGCCGGGGTGCCCGGCATCATCCGCGTGCTGCGCAATGACGCTCCCGAGTGGCACGCCTGGCGAGCGGCTGTCGGGCTGGATGACGGCGAAGTACAGGCCAACACCACCCATGTCATATGGGCCACCGGCGGCAGCATGGTGCCCGATGAGATCTGGCAGGCCGACTATCAGCGTGGCAAGGCGTTGCTGGCGACTGCCGGCAGATCAAGCGATGAACGCCTGCCATAACCACACGCCCGTCAGGGTCAGCCCGATCACGCCCAGCGGGCGTGAATAGCGTTGCCAGAGGGCCATCGCCTGATCCTCGACCAGTGCCACCAGGGCCGCCAGTCCGAAATAGCGCACTCCGCGCCCGACCAGTGCCGCCAGCAGGAACAGCCCGACCGGATACCCGCTGGCACCGGCGACCAGCATGGCGCTCTGAAAGGGAATCGGCACGATGCCGATCAGCATGATGGCGAGGAAGCCCTGCTCGCTGAAGCGCTGCTGGAAGGCTTCGAAGGCCTGCTGGCCGCCGAAGAAGCTGATCAACCCATCGCCCCACGCCGCCAGTGCATAGGCCCCGAGATAGAACCCCAGCAGCGCCGCGGTGAGGTTGCCGGCCAATGCCACCGCGGCCACTCGCCAGCGGCGCTCGGGATGGCGCAGCATCCACGGGATCAGGATGACCTCGATGGGAATCGGGATCAAAAGGGTTTCCAGCATCGAGGCGATGAACAGCCACAGCATGGCGTGGCGGGATTGATTGAGGCGGTCGAGCCAATCACTCGCGGAAGAGAGTTTCCACATGAAGGCAGCACGTTGTCCTGGATGATGAGCTGACCACTTTGCCTTGAGTCCGCCCCGCTTGCCAGCCTGGCCACACGCCTGACCTCGAAGCCTGTTCTCAAGGCCAGCTCTCAAGATCAGCTCTCAAGGCCAGCTCTCAAACCCTGCGCGCTACTCGAAGCCTTCCAGACGCATGGCAGAGCGGATGAGCCGCTCATCTTCCGCTTCCAGCTCACGCAGACTGTCGCGAATGCCGTGCAGGTGGTCCAGCGCCGCTCTTTCGGCAGCGTCCGGCTGCTGGTCCATCACCGCACGATAGATGGCCGTGTGCTGAGCATTGATCTGGCCGCGGGGAATCGGCCGATGATAGAGATTGCGCAGCGAGGCGAACACCGAGCTGAGCAGCAGGTCATTGATGCCCTTGAGCGTATGCACCAGCACCGGATTGTGGGACGCCTCACAGATGGCGTGGTGAAAGGCGTGGTCGTGACGCGCCAGCTGCTGGGCATCCGGCAGCACCTCATCGCCCTGGGCTGAGGACGGGAAGTCCGGCGGATACTCGCGCACGCAGGCCGCCATTGCCTCGTAATGACGCCGGATCAGTACTCTATCCGCCGGCGTGCCCCGCTGGGCGGCCAGTCGCGCCGACTGCCCCTCCAGCAGCGCGCGCACCTCGAGCAGGTCATACAAGGTGCGCGGCTGGTCCCGAAACAGGTGCATCAACGGACTGATATCGCCGCTCGGCAACAGCTGAGCGACGCTGGAGCCCTTGCCGTGGCGAGTCTCGATGATGCCCTTGCCACGCAACAGCCTCAGCCCTTCGCGCAGCGAGGCGCGTGAGATACCCAGTCGCTCACAGAGCCTGCGTTCCGAAGGAATCATCTGCCCCGGCTTGAGCACACCATCCAGTATCAACTGCTCGAGGCGCGCCGCCGCATGCTCCGGCGCACGCTGCTCACCGCACGCCATTCTCTCTGACACCTGCATCCCTGCCCCTCCCCTGATGAACCGGCCGAGCCAGTCCGGCTGGCCTCTCCCGGGGTGCTCGTCTCTCGTCTGCCGCTCGCCTGCCCACATGCGGCAAGGAGACTGCCGCCTTTCTCACTGGTCAGACCACGCTCTCTACCCTAGCGAGCTCTCCTGTCGGCAGCGATACCCGATGACATGAACTAGACGAATGTCTGGTCAGACCACTGTGGCTTCGCATGGACAAGGCGCAGCCCTCACTGCCAGATTGGAGACACACCCACGCATCGTGACCTGCACACCCGACACGCCGCATGCATCACCGGCGCAATGGACACCTGACACGGCATCGCGAGTACCGGACTCTCCTGGAGGCATGGCATGAATATCCTGTATGACCCGACGCTGGATGGCCCTCTCCCCCAGCACGACAAGTCCCGGGTACTGGCGCACCTCACCACGCTGCTGCCCGACCTCACCCTGCTGCATCGCGAAGAGGATCTGCATCCCTTCGAATGTGATGGACTGGCGGCCTATCGCGTCATGCCGATGCTGGTCGCGCTGCCCGAGCGTGTCGAACAGGTCGCCGCCCTGCTGCGCGAATGCCACTCGCTGGGGGTTCCGGTGGTCACGCGCGGTGCTGGCACTGGCCTTTCCGGCGGCGCCTTGCCGCTGGAACAAGGCGTGCTGCTGGTGATGTCGCGCATGGCGCGCATTCTCGAGATCGACCCCGATGCGCGTACCGCGCGCCTGCAACCCGGGGTGCGCAACCTGGCCATTTCAGAAGCTGCCGCCCCATACGGGCTCTACTACGCGCCGGACCCCTCCTCGCAGATCGCCTGCTCCATCGGCGGCAACGTGGCCGAGAATGCCGGCGGTGTGCACTGTCTCAAGTACGGCCTCACCGTGCACAACCTGCTCAAGCTCGAGGTGCTGACCATCGAGGGCGAGGCGATGACGATCGGCGCCGACAGCCTTGACTCCCCCGGACTGGACCTGCTGGCGCTGATGACAGGCTCCGAAGGCATGCTGGGCGTGGTCACGGAAGTCACGGTGCGTCTGCTGCCCCGCCCCGAGACGGCCAAGGTGCTGATGGCAAGCTTCGCCGATATCGACAAGGCCGGCCGTGCGGTGGGCGACATCATCGCCTGCGGCATCATCCCCGGCGGGCTCGAGATGATGGACAACCTCGCCATCCGCGCCGCCGAGGACTTCATCCACGCGGGCTATCCGGTGGAGGCCGCGGCCATCCTGCTCTGCGAGCTGGATGGTGCCGAGGCCGATGTCGTTGATGATTGCGCACGGGTTCGCGAGGTGCTGGAACGCGCCGGTGCCACCGAGATCCGGCTCGCCCGTGATGAGGCCGAGCGCGCGCGCTTCTGGGCCGGACGCAAGAATGCCTTCCCTGCCGTGGGTCGCATGTCGCCCGATTATTACTGCATGGATGGCACCATCCCGCGCCGCGAACTGCCCGCCGTGCTCAACGGTATCGCCGAACTCTCGCGCCAATCGGGGCTCGCGGTGGCCAATGTCTTCCATGCCGGTGACGGCAACATGCACCCGCTGATCCTGTTCGATGCCAACAAGCCCGGGGAGCTTGAGCTGGCCGAGGAGGTCGGCGGCAGGATTCTGGAACTGTGCGTGGCCGCCGGCGGCAGCATCACCGGCGAACATGGCGTGGGCCGCGAGAAGATCAACCAGATGTGCGCGCAGTTCAATCACGAGGAGATCAGCGTCTTCCATGCCGTGAAGGCTGCCTTCGACCCCACCGGGCTGCTCAATCCCGGCAAGAACATCCCGACGCTGGCGCGCTGTGCCGAATTCGGTGCCATGCATGTGCATCACAACCAGCTGCCACATCCGGAGCTTCCGCGTTTCTAGACAGCTCTTGAATTCGCCGCCACCAGACCTTCTGCCACCTGATTTTCGCCACTTCATCGCCACTTCATAGCCACTTCATAGAGATATGCCATGCCAGAGCCAGATGATTCGCTCCAGGATCAGGTGCCAAGCCATGCCGAGTGCGCCACACCTGCCGCCAGCCAGCACAGGCAGGAACACGATGCCAGTGAGGCACTTTGCGAGCAGGTCCGCGCCGCCCATGAGGCGAGACGCCCGCTGCGCATCGCCGGCAGTGGCAGCAAGGCCTTTCTCGGGCGTAATGTCGAGGCCGAAGGTGTCCTGGACATGCGCACGCACCACGGCATCACCCACTATGACCCCGTGGAGCTGATGGTCTCGGTACGTGCCGGCACACCACTGGCGACGCTGGAGGCCGTGCTCGCCGAACAAGGCCAGCATCTGAGCTGCGAGCCGCCCCACTTCGGCCCCGAAGCGACCGTCGGCGGCACTCTCGCCTCTGGACTCAGCGGTCCACGCCGCCCCTGGAGCGGCAGCCTGCGCGACCTGGTGCTGGGCACGCGCATCATCAGTGCCGACGGCAAGGCGCTGCGCTTCGGCGGCGAAGTGATGAAGAACGTGGCGGGCTACGACCTGTCGCGCCTGATGTGCGGTGCCCAGGGCACGCTGGGCGTGATCAGCGAAGTCTCGCTCAAGGTGATGCCGCGCCCGGTGGCGAGCGAATCGCTGTGCCTGGAGCTCAGTCTCGCCGAGGCGCTGACTCGCCTGGATGCCTGGGGGCGCACGCCGCTGCCGGTCACGGCGACCAGCTGGCATGACGGTCGCCTCACCCTGCGCCTGGAAGGGGGCGAGCGTTCGGTCCAGGCCGGGCGCGAGCAATTGGGCGGCGAAGTGTTGATGCCTGATCAGGCATCGGCGCACTGGACCGAGTTGCGTGAGCACCGCCTGCCCTTCTTCACCGCGCGTGCGCCACATCAGGCCCTGTGGCGACTGTCCTTGCCGCTGGCACTGGATCACGTCGAATGGCAAGCCGCCGTCAGCGAGCTGCTGGGTCATCTTGAGGACGCCGACCTGCTGTGTGACTGGGCGGGCGCCCAGCGCTGGCTTTACAGCGACGCCCCTGCTGACAGGGTTCGTTCGCTGGCCAGCCGGCTGGGTGGCCATGCCATCTGCTACACCCCGGGAGCCGTCGCTGCCGAGGACAGTCCACTGATGCCACTGGCTGCCATCAATGCCCGCTATCACCTCCAGCTCAAGCAGCAGCTGGATCCTCACGGCATCCTCAATCCCGGTCGTCTATATGCCGAGATGTGATTCACTTCATGACGGGAGACGCACCTGAATGCAGACCCACTTCAGTGACGCCGCACTTGCCAGGCCGCACATCCAGCGAGCCGACAAGGTTCTGCGCAGCTGTGTGCATTGCGGCTTCTGCAATGCCACCTGCCCGACCTATCAGCTGCTGGGCGATGAGCGCGATGGACCGCGTGGACGCATCTATCTGATCAAGCAGCTGCTGGAAAGCGACCCCGAAAGTCCCGACGAGGCAGTTCGCGAGCAGGCAACGCAGATCACCCGCGAGACACAGCAGCATCTGGATCGCTGCCTGAGCTGTCGCAGCTGCGAGACCACCTGCCCGTCAGGCGTGCAATATCACACCCTGCTGGATATCGGCCGTCAGGAACTGGAACGCCGCGTCGGACGCCCCTGGCGTGAGCGCCTGCTGCGCACCGGGCTGCGCCATGCGCTGGTCGAGCCTGCTCGCTTCAAGGCCTTGCTGGCACTCGGGGTGCGCTTCCGCCCGCTCGCCCCGGGCGCGCTGGCCGACAAGATCCCGCTGGCCCGCGAGCACGACCGTCACGCTGAGCACCCGGCCGTCCCCGTCACCGCGACGCCTTCTGATCAGGCGCTTTCGCGCCAGGTGCTGATGCTGGAGGGCTGCGTGCAACCGGGCCTGGCTCCCAACATCAACGCCGCCACCGCCCGTGTGCTGGCGCGCTTCGGCATCGGCGTCACGCCGATCCGCGAGGCCGGCTGCTGCGGCGCCATCGACTATCATCTCAACGCCCAGCAGGCAGGGCGCGCGCGCATGCGTGCCAACATCGATGCCTGGTGGCCGGCCATCGAGGCGGGCGCGGAAGCGATCGTGCAGACCGCCAGTGGCTGCGGCGCCTTCGTCAAGGAATATGGCGAGATGCTGGCCGATGACCCGGACTATGCTGAGCGCGCCGCGCGCGTCAGTGCCCTGGCGCGTGACATCGTCGAGGTGCTCGGTGAGGAGATCGCCCGCGATGACCGACCGACACTTTCCGCCGCCTCCCCCGACCCGCAGCCGCTGGCCTTCCACTGCCCGTGCACCCTGCAACATGCCCAGGGTCTGGGCGGTGAAGTGGAGAAGATATTGCGCGCGCTGGGCTTCACCCTGACCCCGGTCGCCGAGGGGCATCTGTGCTGCGGTTCCGCCGGCACCTACTCGATCACGCAACCGGAGTTGTCACGCCAGCTGCGAGACCGCAAGCTTGAGGCGCTGGAGGCCAACGGGCCTGCGCGCATCGCCACTGCCAACATCGGCTGTCAGACGCATCTCTCGAGCGCCGGACGCACGCCGGTCAGTCACTGGATCGAACTGGTGGATGACGCCCTGCCCGAGACGCTGCCGCAGGCATGACGATTCACCGTTATTGTTATTGTTACTCTTGCTGTCACTTTCACTCACTCGCACCACTTGCCAAGGAAGCCCGATGATCACTCGCCACGTACTGACCCTCGCTGACGTCAATCAGATGCTGGACGCCGCCCAGAAGGAAGCCGAGACCAACGGCTGGGCCGTTTCCATCGCCGTTGCCGACGATGGCGGCCACCCGCTGGGCCTGCGTCGCCTGGACGACACGCCGGCGATGACCGGCTACTTCGCCCAGCAAAAGGCCAAGAGCGCTGCCCTGGGGCGCCGCGAGACCCAGCTGTTCGAGGACTCCATCAACGGCGGACGCACCGCCTTCCTGTCAGCGCCGGAGCTGGAAGGCATGCTGGGCGGCGGCGTGCCGGTGATGGTCGAGGGCCAGATCGCCGGCAGCATCGGCGTATCCGGCGTCAAGCCGGAGCAGGATGCCCAGATCGCCAAGGCCGGGGTCGCCGCACTGGGTCTCTGAGACCCCGCCAGCCTGGTCAAGAGGCCTCACCGGTCTGAATAAAAGGCGATTAAAAAGACCGCCGCGCCCATCAGGGCACGGCGGTCTTTTTGCATACGCCACTCTTGCGTCTGTGTCTTTCGGTCACGCACTGCGAGGTGGCATGGCGGCTTCCACCGCCGCCATGAAGGCGCGCAGCTTGCCCGACTGCGGCAGGCGCTGGGGATAGAGCATGTAGATGCTGTTGGGCTCGCCCTCCTCGTGCGCCAGCAGACGTACCAGACGCCCCTCGGCCAGCTCACGATCCACCAGGTAATGAGCGACCCGGATGATGCCGGCGTGATCCAGCGCCTGCTGCTTGAGCAGACGATGATCATTGATCGCCAGTCCGCCAGCGGGGCTTATCTCACCACTGGCCAGCGGCCAGCCGGATTGCCCGGCCCAGCGGTGGCAACGGTGGTCGGCAAGTGCTGCGGCCGTGTGCGGGGTGCCCTGCGCCGCAAGGTACTCGGGCGAGGCACAGCAACAGTGGACGTAATCCAGCAGGCGCCGCGCGATCAGGTTGTCCGGTGGCGTGCGCGTGGCGCGAAACGCCACGTCAAACGGTTCGCGCGTCAGATCATGACTCTCGTAACTGACGTCCAGGCGCAGCTCGACCGCCGGGTGGCGGGCCTGGAAGGCATTGCAGACCCCGATCAGATAGCGCTCGGCAAACAGCACCGGCGCAGTGATGCGCAATACGCCGCTGAACCCCTGTCGTGGGTGATCCCTCCCATGCTCGAGGTCGTGCTCGAGGTCACGCTCCAGTGCCAGCAGCTCGCTGCGCACGCCTTGCATGCGCTGGCGGATACGCTCGCCCTCCTCGGTCAGGCGCACCGCCCGCGTGGTGCGAATCAGCAAGGGCGCCCCGATATCGTGCTCAAGCCGCCGCACCTGCTCGGAGAGATGGGCGCGCGAGATGCCCAGCACCCTGGCCGCCTGCGTGAAGCTGAGCGATTCCGCCACCTGAGCGAACAACATCAGGCGCTCTACCTGCTTGTGATGCTGCATCCAGCCTGCTCCTCATGCCAGCTAACCGGGATTGGAGGGATCGAGACTGCCACAGCATTGTGCGCTATGGCGAACAATCTATTCGTTCGCATGTACTTATCAGACCGACAGACGCGACCTAGACTGAAGGCGTCATCCGAGGTCATTTCCTCCCTGAGACATCCCCGCCTTCACTCGCGAAAGGACTCCGCCATGCGCTATACCCCGGCTGAAGATCGCTACGAACGCATGCAATACCAGCGCTGCGGCAAGAGCGGCCTCAAACTGCCCCGCCTGTCACTGGGGCTTTGGCACAACTTCGGCAACAACGCCCATGAAGACAATGCGCGCGCCATCTGCCACACCGCCTTCGATCTGGGCATCACCCACTTTGATCTGGCCAACAACTACGGGCCGCCCCCGGGCAGCGCCGAGGAAATGTTCGGCCGCATGCTCAAGCGCGACTTCGCCGGCTATCGCGATGAGATGGTGATCTCCACCAAGGCGGGCTATCACATGTGGCCTGGCCCCTACGGCGAATGGGGCAGCCGCAAGTACCTGCTCTCGAGTCTGGATCAGAGCCTCAAGCGCATGGATCTCGATTACGTCGACATCTTCTACTCGCACCGCTTCGACCCCGACACGCCGCTGGAAGAGACGATGGGGGCGCTGGACAGCGCCGTGCGTTCCGGCAAGGCGCTCTATGCGGGCATCTCCTCCTACAATGCCCAGCGCACCCGCGAAGCGGCCGCCATCCTGCGCGAGCTGGGCACGCCGTGCATCATCCATCAGCCCAGCTACTCGATGATCAATCGCTGGATCGAGGAAGACGGCCTGCTCGACACCCTCGATGACGAGGGCATCGGCTCCATCGTGTTCTCGCCGCTGGCCCAGGGCGTGCTGACCGACAAGTATCTGGGCGGCGTGCCACAGGACAGCCGCCTGGCACGTGGCGGGGCGATCAAGGAAGACCACCTCACCGAGGACAACCTGGAGCGGGTGCGCGCCCTCAATGCCATCGCCGAGCGGCGTGGCCAGTCGCTGGCGCAGATGGCGCTCGCCTGGGCACTGCGCGGCAACCGCGTCACCACCGCACTGATCGGCGCCAGCCGTCCGCAGCAGGTCAGTGATTGCGTCAAGGCGCTGGATCACCTCGACTTCACCCAGGCGGAGCTTGATGAGATCGACCGCTACGCCGTCGATGGCGGCGTCAATCTATGGGCGCGCTCGTCCAATGCCTAAGCTCGTGCATAAGCTCGCATCCAAGTTCTCGCTCAAGCACGCAATATAGAGCCTGATAGCGTACGAGAGCCTGATAGCGTACGTATGAGCTGAGACTGATACAGTGAAGTGCCTGAAACACATCGCCCCCGCCGAGTGAGTCTCGACGGGGGCGATGTTGTCTGGCTTGAAGCGCTGATGGCAGGAATTCAGCCGCCGGTGGGAATGCCGTGCTCGCTGGCCAGCAGCGCGCGGTAATCGGCATAGCCCTTGCGGTAGGCGGCCACTCCCTCGGGCTGGGGCTGGGTGTGGGTCGTCAGGTCCAGCGCCACCAGCCGATCACACAGCGCCTTCAGCGTCTCGCTGCGGGGCCCCTCTCCCTGCGCGTCCCGCTGGCGCAGACACCAGCCGGCCTGAATGGCGGCGCCCAATGCGGCGGCCTCGGTCACCTGCGGGCAGACCACCTCGAGGTCGAGAATGTCCGCCAGCATCTGACGCCACAGCGGGCTCTTGGCACCTCCCCCCACCAGCCGAATCTGGCGCGCCGCACTGCCCAGCGGCCCCATGCACTCAAGCGCGTAGCGCAGGCCGTAGCTTGCGCCTTCCATGGTCGCGCGGCACAGGTTGGCCGGGGTGGTGTTGCGGCTGTCCAGCCCATGGAAACTGGCCTGGGCACGCGGCAGCATCGGCACGCGCTCGCCATTGAAGAACGGCAGGATCTGCACGCCCTCGGCCCCGGGAGGCGCACTTGCCACCTGCGCGGAGAAGGTATCGATGTCGAAGCCGAACATCTCGCGCACCCGTGTGGTGGCAGAGGTGACATTCATGGTGCACACCAGCGGCAACCAGCCGCCATCGCTGGCGCTGAAGGCAGCCACCTGAGGGTCACAGCCCTCGGGATACTGAGCTGACCACGCGCATACCGTGCCGGAGGTGCCCATGCTCAGCGTGACGCGCCCCGGCGCGATGTTGCCGGTACCGATGGCACTCATCATGTTGTCCCCACCACCACTGGAGACGGCGACATCCGGGCGCAGTCCGAAGCGCGCGGCGATCTCGGGCCGGATATGCCCGGCGGGCTCATGGGATTCGATGAGTCTGGGCAACACGCGCCGGGCATCAAGCTCCGGGGCGATCTGCGCGAAGACATCCTGATGCCAGCAGCGGCGCCGGGTATCGAAATAGCCGGTGCCCGAAGCGTCGCCATATTCGGCGACATGCTCCCCGGTCAGCCAGAAATTGAGATAGTCATGCGGCAGCAGGATGCTGGCGATGCGCTGATAGCGCTCGGGATGCTGCTCACGCAGCCAGGCGAGCTTGGAGGCGGTGTAACCGGTCTGCAGCACCAGTCCCAATGCCTCCAGACAGCCCGCCTCTCCTCCCAGCGCCTCGACCAACGCGGCGTTATGCTCGCGGGTCTCGGTATCACACCACAGCTTGGCCGGATAAAGGGGCACGCCCGCCTCATCCAACACCACCATGCCATGCTGCTGACCGGACACCCCGATCGCCTCGATGCGCAGCGGGTCCAGCCGCGAGGTGGTCAGTGCCTCATCGAAGGCACCTTCCAGCGCGGCGACCCAGTCGAGCGGGTCCTGCTCACGGCGCCCGTTGGCCCCTTCCTGCAGCGCATGACTGCGCTGGCCCTGGGCCACGATCCGCCCGAAGTCCGGGTCGAGAATCACCACCTTGGTGCTCTGGGTTCCACAGTCAACGCCAACCCACATGCGGCTCTCCTTGCCATCCATCATTCAGCTGTCATCCGCGTCGGGGCCGATGGGGTCGTTCGCCAGACGCCAGCGCCAGTCGGCGTTGAGCGAGTCCTGCTTGATCAGATGCGCATTGAGCATGTCCTTGTGATGGGTACGCTCATGGGCACCCCGCGCATCCTGGCCCATCTCGCGCCAGCGATGCAGCAGGCGCGGCACCAGGACCTCATCCTCGATGTCCAGGAAGATGCGGATATCGAACAATTCCAGCAATGCATCCCAGGGCGCGTGGCGCAGCAGCAGATAGTTGCCCTCGACCAGCACGATGCGATGACGGGGCTCGACCACGCGGCCTCCGGCACGCGCCAGATCCAGCGGGCGGTCGAACACCGGCACGGCCACCGGGCCATCATCGGCGCGCACCCTGACGAGGTCGTGATAGAGCCCGCGCGCATCGAAGGTCTCCGGAGCGCCCTTGACGTAGAGCAGCCCCAGAGGGGCCAGCACGGCGTTGTCGTAGTGATAGCCATCCATCGGCACCACCACGGCGATGCCGGGTTCCAGCGCGTTGAGGGTCTCGCACAGGGATTCCGACAGCGTCGACTTGCCCGCCGCCGGCGGACCGGCGAGGGCCACGATGGTACGTGTGCGCTGACTGGAGGCATGTTCCGCCAGCACACGGCTGGCCATGTCGTCCAGTGAGGGCGACATGTGGGCCAGGCGAGAATCGGGTAAAGATGTCACGTGACTACCTCATTCATGGATGCACACCGCTTGCAGCAGGACGGAAGGTGTCTTTCATCCTTAGCTCATCCAGTTGCCACCGTCGACATTGAGTGTCTGGGCGACGACGAAATCACTGTCTTCACAGGCCAGGAATACCGCAGCGCCGGCGTGGTCATCCGGCAGCCCCATGCGCCCATAGGGCACGGCCTCCCCGACCAACCGCTTCTTCTCTCCCAGCGGGCGCTGTTCGTGATGGGCAAACAGCGCATCGACCTGATCCCACATCGGCGTATCCACCACGCCCGGCGCGATGCCATTGACATTGATGCCATGGCGGATGAGATCAAGCCCGCAGGACTGGGTGAGACTGATCACCGCCGCCTTGGAGGCGCAATAGGCGCTGACCAGCGCCTCACCCCGCCGCCCTGCCTGCGAGGCCATGTTGATGATCTTGCCGCCCTGCCCGCGCTCGACCATCGTCCTGGCCACCGCCTGCAGGGTGAAGAACAGCCCTTCGACATTGACCGCCAGCTGGTGGCGCAACATGCCTTCGCTGACCTCAAGCACCGGCGCCATGGCGAAGACGGCCGCATTGTTGACCAGAATGTCGATCGGGCCCAGCTGGGCCTGCACGCACTCCAGCATGCTCTGACGCGAGACGCTGGAGGTCACGTCCAGCGTCACCGCCAGCACCCGCGCCTGCGGCCCGGCCTGTGCACGCAGTCGCTTCGCGGCACGCTCGGCCGCCTCGCCATTGATGTCTGCCAATGCCACATAGGCACCTTCCGCGACATACCGGGTGGCGATGGCCAGACCGATGCCTCCCGCACCGCCCGTGACCACGGCCACCTTGCCCTTGAGCCTTGCACTGCGGGACACCGGCGACGTCACGGAGTCACTGTCAGTACGTCCTGAGGTCATGTGCATGTGTCACCCCCCTGACGGTGCTCATGTGGCGCTCAGGTCACTGGCCTGTCCAGCATGCAGCTGGCGAATCAGACCGTTGACCTCTTCCATGGTCGCACAGCTCTGCCAAGCACCCGCCTCCTGCTGACGCTGCGCATGCCCCGGCGGAATATGTCCGGCACCGGTAAAGCCGATCACGCGCAGGCCGGCCGCGACCGCCGCGCTGACACCGGCCAGGCTGTCCTCGACCACCACGCATTCCTCGACATCACGCCCCAGCTGACGCAGTGCCAACTGATAGACATCCGGCGCAGGTTTCGGCCGTGCGACCTGCTCGGCCGTGAACAGCGGCACCTTTCCCAACCAGCGATCCAGACCCGTGGCGGCCAGCGAGGCACGCACTCGTCGCTCGGCGCTGTTGGAGACGATCGCCACCGCCAGACCCCGGGTCATCAGCTCGCCCAGCAGTTCCGCCATGCCCTGGATGGGCGCAAGCTCACTGGCCAGACGCGACTCGATGGCGTGATCGATGCGCTCCATCGCCTGCGGCGGCAGCGTGTGTGCGCTCATGGCCTCCAGATGCCCCAGAATGGCATCAGTGGTCATGCCCAGCGCCGCACGCAGCTCCGCCTCGGTATCCAGGTCCGGCAGCCATTCCCCCAACTGACGTGACAGCACCTCCTCCGCCAGTATCTCGCTGTCCACCAGCACGCCATCACAATCGAAGATCACCTGCTGCAAGGGTGTACTCATGTCGGCCTCCTCCTCGGGCTTCCCGTTCATGCGCGGGCTGCCTGTGCGGCACCGGCACTGGACAGTGAATTGTCCTGGCGCGTCAGGCTGGTCAGCGGGTGACGGTTGAGATTCTGCAATGCCAGGCCCGCGGCGGTGAACAGGTGCGCACGCTCGGTCTCGAAGCCGTAGCGGATGCGGTCTCCCACACGGCTGTCGACGTCGCCATCCGCCATCAGAATCCAGCCGCTGTCGGACTGCTCGTCAGACTTGAGGCCGCCGATCGGCGCATCGCCGGAGCCGTCCGGGGTCGCCAGATAGAGCGACGTCACCCCACCCAGACGCTCGATGACCTGAATCTGACCCGTGAACGGGCCATTCTCGTCGAGCACCAGATGCTCCGGCCGCACGCCCAGCGTCAGGGTATCGCCGACACACACCGAGGCACCGTCTTCCGTCTGACTCACGACCGGAATCAGGTGCTCACTGCCATCCGGCAGACGCACCGTGACCCCTTCGACCGCCACGGAGGTAACGGTGAGGTCGAGGAAGTTCATCTTCGGTGAGCCGATGAAACCGGCCACGAAGCGATTGCGCGGGTGATGGTAGAGCTCCATCGGCGAGCCGACCTGCTCGACCACACCGCCCTGCAGCACGACGATCTTGTCAGCCATGGTCATGGCCTCGACCTGATCGTGGGTCACGTAGATCATGGTCGCCTTGAGCTCGGCATGCAGGCGCGCCAGTTCGATGCGCATCTGCACGCGCAGCGCGGCGTCCAGGTTGGAGAGCGGCTCATCGAACAGGAAGATGCTCGGGTTGCGCACGATGGCACGCCCGATGGCGACACGCTGACGCTGTCCACCGGACAGTGCCTTGGGCTTGCGATCCAGCAGCGGACCCAGTTGCAGCACCTCGGCGGCCGCGTTGACCTTCTCGGCACGCTCTTCCTTGGAGACGCCGGCGAGCTTGAGGCTGAAGCCCATGTTCTCGCCCACCGTCATGTGCGGGTAGAGCGCATAGCTCTGGAAGACCATCGCCAGGCCGCGCTCGGCCGGGCCGACATCGTTCATGCGATTGCCGTCGATCAGGATGTCACCGGACGTCGCGTTCTCGAGACCGGCGATCATGCGCATCAGCGTGGACTTGCCGCAGCCGGACGGGCCGACGAAGACCACGAATTCCTGGTCCTTCACTTCCAGATCGACCCCCTTGATGACCTGGGTCGTCGTGGCGCTGGCGCCACTGCCGGAGGTGAATTCCTTGACGATGTTCTTGAGCGTGAGTGTGGACATGGGAAGTTTCCTTATCCGCACCTGCCCTCGGGCAGGTGATGGCAAAATTTGGGTGGCATGGCATCAAGGCGACATGCGTATGGCGCGCCGTTACTTGACGGCACCGAAGGTCAGGCCGCGAACCATCTGCTTCTGGGTCATCCAGCCGAAGATCAGGATCGGCGCGATGGCGAGCGTGGAAGCCGCGGAGAGCTTGGCCCAGAACAACCCTTCAGGACTGGAGAAGGAGGCGATGTAGGCGGTCAGCGGTGCGGCGTTGGAGGTGGTCAGATTCAGGCTCCAGAACGCCTCGTTCCAGCTCAGGATCACGCACAGCAGGCCGGTGGAGGCGATGCCCGGCAGGGTCAGCGGCAGCAGCAGATGGAAGATCTCCTGCAGCGTGCTGGCGCCGTCCATGCGTCCGGCCTCCAGGATGTCCTTGGGAATGTCCTTGAAGAAGGTGTAGAGCATCCAGACCACGATCGGCAGGTTCATCAGCATGTAGATGATGATCAGGCCGGTACGGCTATCCAGCAGCCCCAGATCGCGGAAGATCAGGTAGACCGGCAGCAGCACGCCCACGGACGGCAGCATCTTGGTGGAGAGCATCCACAGCAGCGTGCCCTGGGTGCGCTTGGTGGGCAGGAAGGCCATCGAGTAGGCGGACGGAATCGCGATCAGCAACGCCAGCAGCGTGGCACCCAGCGAGATCACCACGCTGTTGAGGGCATACTTGAAGTAGTCCGCACGCGCCTGGATCTCGATATAGCCCTCGATGCTGGGCGTGAAGAACAGGCTCGGCGGCGTGGCGATCGCCTCGGCCTCGGTCTTGAAGCTGGTGAGGATCATCCAGAAGATCGGGAAGAACATCACCAGCGCGATGGTCCAGGCCACCAGGGTCAGGACAAGTTTCTTGTTGATCACGCTGCGGCGCGCACGACTGGCGCTCACTGCTGCGCTGGCGGCGGCCACGGAATTGGAAGTTGAAGTCGACATCATTGAGTCTCCCTGTGCTGAGCGCTTGTCATCAGTTCTCGAGATTCTTGGCGACGGTACGCACCAGGAAGAAGGCCACGATATTGGCCAGGATGATGGCGATCACGCCACCGGCGGAGGCACCCCCTACATCGAAGTCCAGCAGGGCGCGGATGTAGATCAGGTACGCCAGGTTGGTCGAGGCCAGCCCCGGACCACCGGAGGTGGTGACGAAGATCTCGGCGAAGATGGTCAGCAGGAAGATCATCTCGATCATCACCACCACGCTGATGGCACGCTTCAAGTGCGGCAAGGTGATGTAGAAGAAGATCGCCACCGGCCCTGCCCCGTCCATGCGTGCCGCCTCGACCTGGTCGTCATCCAGTGACTGGATGGCGGTCAGCAGGATCAACACCGCGAACGGCAGCCACTGCCAGGTGACGATGATCACGATGGAGGTCAGCGGCAGGCTGGCGAACCAGTCGATGGCCGGCAGACCGAACAGCCCGGCGACCCAGGCCAGAATGCCGTTGACCGGGTGCATCATCATGTTCTTCCACACCAGCGCACTCACGGTGGGCATGATGAAGAACGGCGCGATCACGAACAGACGCGCGACGCCACGCCCGAAGAATTCCTGCTGCAGCAATACCGCCAGCAGCGTACCGCCGACCACGGTGGCCACCAGCACCCAGCCCACCAGCAGCAGGGTATTGCCCATGGCCGTCCACAGGGACGGGTCGGTCAGCAGATAGTAATAGTTGTCGACGCCGGCAAAACCGGACACCGACGGCATCATCAGGTTGTAACGCTGGAAGGAGAACCACAGGGTCATGACCAGTGGTACCAGCATCCACATCAACAACAGGCTTACGGCTGGGGCTTGCAGCGACAGGGTTCGCAATCCCCCGACGGTGCGTCCGGATGCTCTCGTGCGCATGGTGAGTCCTTCGATACGGTGAGGAAGTCCGGCAATGCGGTGGGCTTCAGGCCGAGGCTCGCCGTGCCACGCCGCGAGGGCGTTGCAGGAGTCTCGAGAGGAAGAGGTTGCCGCGGGTGCCGGACGGGCTCCCGCCGTGCTTCGAGTCAATTCGTGTTGAGGCTCAAGGCAAGGCGGGAGGCCGTTGGAACATTCAGGTCAGATCAGACCAGATCCTTTGAGATCACAGCTGTTGAGATCACAGCCGTTGAGATCAGATCAATAGCCCGACTGGCGCATGGTGCGCTCGGTGGAACGCTGGGCGGAGGACAGCGCCTGCTCGACCGACATCTGGCCCGCCAGCGCCGCGGCGATCATCTGACCCACCTGGGTACCGATGGACTGGAATTCCGGGATGGTCACCATCTGCACGCCGACATACGGCACCGGCTCAAGCGTCGGATCGGTCGGGTCGGCACTGGTGATGGCGTCCATCACGAAGCCGGCGAAGGGGGCGGCGTCCTTGTAGGACTGATTCTCGTAGGTGGAGACACGGGTGCCCGGCGGAATGCTGGCCCAGCCTTCACGCTCGCCGACCAGATTCACGTATTCCTGGGATGTGGCCCAGGTGATGAAGGTCTGGGCGGCATCCTTGGACTTGGAAGACTCAGGAATGGCCAGTGCCCAGGACCACAGCCAATGCGAGCCCTTCTCCGTCTTGGCGATCGGCGCCGGCGCGAAGCCCAGCTTGTCAGCCACGGAAGATTCCTTCGGGTTGTAGAGTTTGCCGGCTGCGGAGGTGGCATCGACCCACATGCCGCACTTGCCGCTGGAGAACAGCGCCAGGTTCTCGTTGAAGCCGTTGGAGGTCGCCCCCGGCGGGCCGTACTTGCCCATCATGTCGACGTAGAAGTTGATGGCCTCGCTCCAGGCCGGCGAGTCCAGCTGCGGCTCCCACTCCTCATTGAACCAGCGGCCACCGAAGCTGTTGACCATCGTGCCCAGCACCGCCATGTTCTCGCCCCAGCCCGGCTTGCCACGCAGGCAGATCCCGTAGACACCTTCATCCGCGGAGTTGAGCTTGGCGGCCCAGTCGTTGACCTGTGTCCAGGTCGGCTGCTCCGGCATCTCGATACCGGCCTTCTCGAAGAGGTCCTTGCGGTAGTAGAGCATGGAGCTCTCGCCATAGAACGGCAGCGCGTAGAGGCCCTGGTTCTCGCCTTCGGTCAGGCTCAGACCATCACGCACCGGCTTGATCAGGTCATCGACCTGATAGTCGTCCGGCAGATTGTCGAGCTTGGTCAGCCAGCCGTGCTTGGCCCAGATAGGTACTTCATAGGTACCGATGGTCATGACATCGAACTGGCCACCCTGGGTCGCGACATCGGTGGTCAGGCGCTGACGCAGCACGTTCTCTTCCAGCACCACCCAGTCGAGAGTGATATCCGGATGCGCCTTCTCGAATTCGCTGGTCAGGCTCTGCATGACCACCATGTCGGCGTTGTTGACGGTCGCCACGGTGATGGTCTCGGCACTCACCTGTGCGCTGAGCGGCGCAATGGCGGCGACGCTGGCGAGCGTGAGCAGATGACGGCGGGGCTTGGTGATGTGAGGTAGGCGCATGAGGGCACTCCATCGGGCGTTATTGGCATTGTTCTTTTCGAGGGTAGCGGCACCTGAGGCACCGATACCTTCCCATCTACCGGTCTGGTGCTCGAATGTCCTGGCGAGACATCTCGGCACAAATACGTTCGATCAAAACGTCATTCAGTGAACAAATGATCGGATCAGACCTTTGAAAAAGCAAACTCTGAAGCGCTATACCTTGGGCTATACCACCTTGGGATCTGATCCTTTGGGTGTAGACCGATAGCCGGCATGACCTCTGAGCTTGCGACCCGATCAGCCTATACAGATATTAGCGTTAAACGAAACAACGCAGCCCTTGATCGAGGCGGAATTCGCCGCCATTGAGTCGAACAATCCTGCCGGAATGTCTGACAAGAGATGGCAGGTTTCGCAGCAAAAGCCGTGGGCCAGACGAAGGAAGGAGAGAAAGAGAAAAGAAGGTGAGAAATAAGAGGGAGAAAAAGAACAGAAATGGCGGCGCGATGTTGTGTGCATCCCCCAGGCATCGCGCCAGCAAGACAACGCCAGACACTGCCCCCGCCCTGCTCCCGACGACTCGCTCGACGCCTTGTACGGCGTCTATTCACGAGAGCCTGTCATCGGGAGCCTGTCGTCGAGCGCAAGCCGTCAGCAGAACGCCATCAGAATGCCCCCATCACTCTGAAGCCATTCGAAGGCAGCCGTCCCCTGCTCAGTCCTTGAGTACCGCGCAGACCCGCTGGGCGGCCACCTCATCGATGATCAGCCCCTGCAGCCAGCCACCGCGCAATGCACTCAGAATGGCCGGCACCTTGTCGTGCCCGCCCGCCAGCCCGATCAGCGGCTGTGCCTTGAGCGAGGTCAGCGGCACGCTGGTGATGCGCTGCGCCAGCGGGCAATCGATCAGCTGTCCATTCATGTCCAGCGGCCAGCCCATCAACTCGCCCACGGCACCGACTTCCATCAACTCATCGCGCTCGGCGGCGCTGATGAACTGATCTTGGAACAAGGTCGCCTGGGCATCGAGTCGCCCGATGCCGATCATCCCCACATCGGCCTCGCAGGCGACGCTGAACACCGCCTTGACCAGACTCTGACTGAGCAGTGACTCCTTCTCCTCGACACTGGCCGCCACCACCGGCGCGGGCAGCAGAAAGCGGTCCGCGCCGATCTTGTCCGCCAGCAGCATCACGCCGTCATAGCGGTTCGAGGAGCCATTCAGTGCGACATTGCCGACCAGCGACACGATACGGTGCTGGGGCCGCTCACTGCGGCTCAGGGCTTCCACCGCCGCACGCACCGCGCGTCCGGTACTCAACGAGATGGTCTGTGGCTGCTGTCGACCGAGATAGAACGACAAGCGCTCGGCACCGGCCACCGCGAGATACTCCGCAATGCTTTCCGGCGACTGGGTGTCCGAGGGCACCACATCGCAGAAGCTCAGACCGAATCGCTCCACCAGCGCATCCGACAGCGCCATGCTGCTGGCCACGGGGTGATCGATGGAGATCTTGACCAGGCGTTCCTGACGCGCCAGCGACAGCAGGCGCTGTATTCCCGGGCGAGAGACCCCAAGCTGGGTGGCAATCTCATCCTGGGTTCGCCCTCCCACATAGGACAACCATGCGGCACGCGCAGCCTGCTCCAGTCTCAGCTCAAACTTGTCCATGCGCTTTCTTCCACACTGTCTATTGAGTCCAACACTTTCCACGCCGCTGCCGCCGAGCACAAGAGCCACGGACCAACACGGTCACGAAACGGCGACGCCCCGCCGGTGAAGGCGAGGCGTCGAAGGTGTGTTTTCTCGAGCAGATGGCATCACGTCACTGACATCGGGGTCGTTGCCTCACGGGCTACATGAACCAGCGTGCGCCGTACCCCCACAGCAGCACGGTCACCGCCAGCAGTCCTTCCAGCACCAGCACCCCGATCCCGAGCGTGGAGCCGGTGACCAGAAAGCCTTCCTTGTTGGAGATGTCCAGCAGTGGCGGGATGCCCAGATACAGCAGATAGGCGCTGTAACACAGGCCGATGGTACCGGCGAGAATGCACAGCCAGATGATGGGATACAGCGCCACCAGACCTGCCAGGAACATCGGCGTGGCCACATAGCCTGCGAAGATGATACAGCGACGACGACTGGGATGACCCGAGAAGCGTTGCGACAGCAGGTGTATGACGGTGCCCATGAAGGCGATCGCCGTCAGGATGGCGATGTAGAAGGCGATACCGGCATAGAAGGCATCGAGGGGTTCCAGCAGGATGGCGTGGCCTTCCGTCAGGCTCCAGCCGACCTGGGTGGTACCGATGTAAGCGCAGATGACAGGCACCAGCGCCATGAGCAGCACATGATGTGCGTAGAGGTGGGTGATGGATTCGTGTTCCTTGCGGATGGTCTGCCATTCCCGTTGCGGATGTGCCATCAAGCCCCATACGTGGGTCAGCATGTGGTCTACCTCCCGTTGACAGTCGTCGACAATCCGGTCATGCGGTCCCGGCGCGGAATTCGTGTCAGGGCAGTTGCACGGCCTTGTTCTGAGCGTAGACCACATTGCGTCAACTGGCAGTTCAACGCCCGTTGCGCCGCCCTGAACCCTGCGTTGGTGCAGGGGAAAGGAGAGCGGCGGCTTGCGTTGACCGAAACACCAACGGCAAGGGAGGCGCGAATGAGAGATACTGGATGTATCAGACACAACGGATGGATGACGACACATGCCAACTGGACAGCGCTCAAGCATGAAGAGAGTGCTCGGAGTGATCCTTGCCCTGGGTCTGGCGCCAATGGGCGCGGACGCCCGGGCTGACTCGGTCGAGCTGACCATGAGCCGGGAGTATGGCCCCCAGACCATGATGGGGCAGCGTGCCCAGGCATTCGTCGAGAAGGTGGCCTCGCTCAGCGAGGGAGAACTGGTGATCCATTTCGGTGAAGGCCCGCTGACTCGCCTGCGGTCAGTGAATCATCTTGAAGCCATCAACGCCGATATCATTCAACTGGCGGACTCCCACAGCGGCGCCCTCGCCACCAGCATGCCGCTGTTCAGCATCAGCTCACTGCCCACGCTGGTCGACAATCCGCGCCAGGCCCGAGAGCTCTATCGCCTGGCTCGCCCGAGTTACGAGGCACTGCTGGCGCGCCATGATCAGATTCTGCTCTACGCCCTGCCCTGGCCTCCCAGCGGACTCTGGTCGCGCAAGCCGATCGCCGAGCGCCAGGACCTCCAGGGGCTGACCGTGCGTGCCTATGACCGCAATACCCAGCGCGTGCTGCTGAACCTCGGCGCCATCGCCAGCGTGCTGAGCTGGGAGCCGATGCAACAGCAACTGGCCGAAGGCCGCATCGAGGCCGTGATGACCTCGGCATTGGGCGGTCTGACAGCCGGGCTCAACCGCACGCTGGATCACTACACCGCCCTGCAATACGCCATGCCGCTCAATATCGTGCACATGAGCCAGGCGAGATTCGAGGCCCTCGACCCCCCCCAGCGCGAGGCGCTGCTCACCGCCGCGGCAGAGATTGAAGATACCAGCTGGGACGCCATCGCCGGCATCCTGGAAGAGACGCACGCCCAGCTTGAACACGTGGGCGTGACTGTCCGCAATCCCCTCACGCCTGATCTCAAGCAGTCACTTTCCCGCGCCAGCATCAGCGTGATCGAAAGCTGGCGCAGCAAGGTAGGCCCGAAGGAAAACGAATTGCTGGATCACTATCTTGACGTGCGCTCCACGCTCTAGCGCCGCCACGCTCTCCAGTCCGCCCAGGTGTCTCGCGACACCCGGGCATGAAGCGCGAGCCATTCGGTCTGGCGGATCAGCCCCGAGCCGAGGGCCGTGGGAGCGCCCTCGAGTGTCCCGATGCCGGACACCCGGAATGACAACAACGAGAAAGGCCCCCTCCATGACGCCATCCTCTCCTCTGCGCCGATTCCGTTCGCTCATGGCGCTCACCGCGCTGTTGACGACCCCCCTTGCCCAGGCCCAGACGACGCTCAGCATGAGCAGCGACTACGAGCCCGATACCCTGATGGGCCAACGCGCGGCAGAATTCAGCCAGGAAGTCACCAGGCAGTCCGATGGTGATCTGGCCCTGACGCTGCGCTCGGACATTCGCTCGGCCAGTCACCTGCAGGCCACTTCCGCCGGCGTCATCGACATTGCCGCGACGCTGAGCGGTGCCCTCGCCGAGGAGATTCCCTTCTTCGGCATCTCGTCGTTGCCGGCCATCGCCTATAACCTCAAGGAAGCGAACCGTCTCTATCAGCTCGCCAAGCCCCGCTATCGCGAGCTGCTCGAGGACCACCACCAGATACTGCTGTTCGCGCTGCCATGGCCCCCAAGCGGCCTGTGGAGCACTCGGCCCATCGCCGATGGTGATGACCTCAAGGACATGCCGATTCGCACCTATGACCGCAACACACAGCGTATCCTGCTCAATCTGGGGGCCGACCCGCGTGTCATGAGCTGGGGGGAACTCAAGCCCCTGCTCGAAGCCGGCAGCATCCACGGCGCCCTCACCTCCGCCATGGGGGGTGTCAGCGCGGAGCTCTACCGGTACATGCCCAATTTCACGACGCTCAACTACGCCATGCCGCTCAATATCGTTCACATGAATCGTGACAGCTTCGATCGTCTCGACAAGCGCCAGCAGACGGCACTGCTCGCTGCCGCGAAGGCAACGGAAGAAAACGCCTGGGCATCTGCTGAAGCCGTGCTCGCCGAGGCCTATACCACCTTGCAAGCCAATGGCGCACGCCTGATCACCCCTGCACCGCCGGCACTCCACCGTGACCTGGAAGCCGCCAGCCAGCATGTCTTCGATAGCTGGAAGCAGAAGGTGTCACGCCAGGACGGCAACCTGCTCGAAGAGTATCTGGAATCACGCCCTGAACGCTGAGCCTTAAAGCACTGATGATCGACAGGCTCCAGACACGACAACGGCACCCGAGGGTGCCGTTGTCGTCTTCGTGCGCTTCATTTCTTGTGCGATGGCAGCCAACGCTCGGCTCACCGATGCGACGCCGCCAGTCCCGCGCCGGCCACGACGAACAGACTGCCCGTGGTGCGATTGAACAGCCGCACGCGCCGGTGGCTATCAAACCAGCGACTGATGCTGGAACCCGCATGGGCGTAGGTGCTCATCGTCAGCAGGTCCACCACCAGCCAGGTCAGCGCCAGCACCACGAACTGGGGCAGCTGCGGCTGGGCCATGTCGATGAAGTTGGGGAACAGCGCGCCGAAGAACAGCAGGTCCTTCGGGTTGCTGATCCCGATACCGAAGCCCTTGCGGCACAGTTGCCAACGCGTGGCTCTGGCGCGGGTCTGCCCGTCTTCCCCCACGGCATCGAACACCACCGGCTGGGATGGCGCCCGCCAGGCCTGAATGCCCAGATAGATGAGATAGAGCGCCCCGACGATCTTCAGCACCAGAAACCCCGTCTCCGACGCCGCCAAGGCCGCGCCGAGGCCCAGCGACGACAAGGCCATCAACACCAGTGACGCCGCCGCTCCGCCCGCCACCGTTGCGAACGAGCGGCGTCGACCGTGGCGCAGGCCATGATCCATGCACAGCAACGCAAACGGTCCGGGAAACGTGATCAAGGCGGTGATGACGCTGACATATGCCAACCAGACGGTGAGTTCCACTGGGGTTCCTTGTCGTTCAACGAATGACGAACTGCTGAGGGGTGACCTGCCAATATCGCGGCTCTCCGCCGCGTCAGCAACAATTTTCGCTTCGATCGGCTCGGTAAGACAGTCACGTGGCACTTCATCGAGCAGGCTGCTGCTGCCCCCGTTTTCCATCCCCACGCATCCCATCGAATTCCATGCACACGCGTGCCGCATGGAATCCCAAACACAAAAAAGCCTCCCATTCGGGAGGCTTTTTGAAGAATCTGGAGCGGGTGAAGGGAATCGAACCCTCGTCTTAAGCTTGGGAAGCTTCTGCTCTACCATTGAGCTACACCCGCAGGGCGGTGCATTGCGCACGCCAGAACTGCATTGTACTCAACGACTTAGCACGGTCAAGCAACATCTGATGGAGCGCTTGCCGCAGGCGGCGTCATGCTGGCGATGTTGGTGGCCAAGCCGTTGATTACATTCAGTATTCAAGCCCCAGTGATAATTGCGTCACGCCACGCAGCTGTCGAGTTGCGCCAGCAGCACATCACGGCGGGTGTCACTCATGCCGAGGCCTTCGGCGCGCTGCGGGAAGGCGGCATCGATGGCATTGCGACACAGGGTGATCCACTGCGCTTCGCTGAGATCCAGCGCCTGCTGCACGGCGATGAAGTTGTCGAGCATGCCACCGCCGAAATAGGCCGGGTCATCCGAGTTGAGGGTGATATTGAGCCCGGCCTCGATCAGCTTGGGCAGCGGGTGGTCGTCCATGCGCTCCACCACCTTGAGCGCGACATTGGAGAGCGGGCACACCGTCAGCGGGATACGCCGCTCGGCGAGTTCCGCGACCAGCGCCGGGTCTTCCAGGCAGCGCACGCCGTGGTCGATACGCTCCACCCCCAGCACCTCAAGCGCGGTGCGAATGTACGCAGCCGGCCCCTCTTCGCCGGCGTGAGCGACACGGTGCCAGCCGCGCTCCCCCGCCAGCTGGAAGACCTCGGTGAACTTCTCCGGCGGGTTGCCGATCTCGGCGCTGTCCAGCCCGACCCCCACGAAGCGTGACTCGAAGGGAATCAGCGCCTCGAACAGTTCGCGTGCAGATTCCGCGGAGTGGCAACGCAGGAAACTCGGCACCAGTGCCGAGGTGATATCGAATTCCTTCACTGCCTCACGACAGGCGCGCTCCAGCCCCGCGAACTGGGTGGCCAGGCTCACGCCACGTGACAGATGCGCCTGGGGGTCGAAGAACAGCTCCAGATGCTTGACGCCATCGGCACTCGCGCGGCGGAAATAGTCCTGCGCCAGTCGGTAGAAATGCGACTCGTCATTCAGCACGCCCATGCCCTGATAGTAGAGCGCGAGGAAAGCGGGAAGATCCGCGAAGTCATAGGCCGCCTCGACTTCCTCCAGAGTGGCATAGGGCAAGGCGATGCCCTGCTCCGCCGCCAGCTCGAACATCAGCGCAGGGGTCAGCGAGCCCTCGATATGCAGGTGCAGCTCCACCTTGGGCAGGCGGGCGAGAAAGTCATGCATGCGCGGGGTAAGGGTCATGGCCCGTCTCCTCAATGAAAGGCGGCGGCTGGGAGATCGCGAAACGTTCATCACAGCCTGATGGCGCAATTCTAGCAATCCCGGGACCACCTTGAGGAGAGAGGCTTGGGGAAATGCCGATTCCTGCCAGGACGCCTCAGCCCTGCGCCTTTCCGCTGCGCGCCGAAATAGGCTATTTTCGTTCATTCGTACTCTCGCAATGACTCACCATGCCAGAACCCGCGAGTACGCAAGCCAGCCGCAGAAGACACGCCGCCCTGGCTGACATAACCATAACGATCGACGCTGAACACCCAAGGACACCCTGCCATGTACGCCACCTTGCCTGCCCGCCGCACCTTGCTGCGCCGCCTGCATTCTCGCCTTGCTGCGCCTCATCGTGTCGGCGCCCTGCCCGCTGCCCTGCTGCTGAGTCTTGGCCTGATGACACCATTGAGCGCCTCCGCCGAGGAAAGCGCGGCCGATGACGTTGCCCCCAGGGGCAAGACTGAATGTATCGCCCCCGCCAGGCCCGGTGGCGGCTGGGACTTCACCTGTCGTAGCGTGGCACGCCTTCTCGATGAGCAGAATCTGATTCCCGCCGGCATGCAGACACTGAATGTGCCCGGTGCCAGCGGGGGTGTTGCCTTCGCGCACGTGAAGTCAAAACGCCATGACGATGAGCAGGTCATCGTGGCAGCCTCCAGCGCCACCACCACTCGCCTGGGGCAGCACGCCTATCAGGACGGCAAGGTGGACGACGTGCGCTGGCTGGTGACGCTGGGCGCGGATTACGGCGTGATCGCGGTGGCCGCGGATTCCCCCTACCAGACCCTCGGCGACCTGATGAGCGCCATGCAGGCAGACCCCAAATCAATCCGCTTTGCCGGGGGAGATGTCGCGGGCGGCTTTGACCACCTCAAGGTACTGATGGCCGCGCGCGAGGCGGGAATCGAGAATCTGCGCGCCCTGCCCTATCTGGCCTATGACTCCGGCTCCGTGGCCATCACCCAGGTCATGGGCGGCCACCTGGAAGCCTTCACCGGCGACATGACCGAGGCCCGCGGCTTCGTCGAATCCGGCCATCTGCGCCTGCTGGCCGTGTTCAGCGAAGAGCGCCTGCCCGGCCAATACGGCGACATTCCCACCGCACGCGAACAGGGCATCGACGTGGTGGCCCCCAACTGGCGGGGCTTCTATCTGCCGGGTGGCGTCTCCGATGCCGCCTTTGCCTGGTGGGAGCAGACCCTCAACCGCATGGCGGATACGCCCGAGTGGCAACAGGTGATGCAGGACAACGGCCTGATGCCCTTCCACAAGTCCGGCAAGCCGCTGGAGACCTTCATCACCCGCCAGGTCAGCGATGTGGAGCAACTGTCGCGTGAGCTGGGCCTGCTGTGACGGCCTGTCGTCGCAGATAAGCGTGAGACGCGCCCCTCACTGAGCGGACCTCAGGGCGTGGACGGCGGCCACTGGGCCTTGAGCGCGTCGTGAGACGTAGATGTCTGCCACGCCGGCTCGTCTGATCCCCCCGCTGCGGCGGAGTCTGTCCTATCTGACTTCGCGGCGGCGGGGGGGTTTCTGCCGTCTCTCTGATCAGCAGCACCCTGAACGTCCACTGGCGTCTCATTGGCCGCAAAGGCCTCATCGAGAGCCTCTTCCAGCGCCTCCTCGAAGGTTTCCTCCAGTTCATGTTCGAAGGCCTCTTCCTGTGCGGCCGCCTCAGCTGCCGCCAGCGCTTCCTGCTCGTCCTCGGCATGTTCATGCGCCCACTCCACCGCCACTTCCACCGCCATCGGTGACGCCGTCGGCAGGATATTCAGATAGCTGTCGGTGTCCTCCAGCGGCACTCTCGCCTTCTGGGTGACCTGATAGAGCGCATACAGCGAGATGGCCACGAAGGTGACGGCCAGCACCAGCCAGAAGGCATGGGGGTCGAGCATCTCCATCGCGCCCCCTGCCGCCAGCGGCCCGAGGATGGCACCGAGTCCGAAGGAAAAGACCAGCCCGCCCGAGGCGCCCGGCATCTCCTCGGCAGACAGCGAGTCATTGGTGAAGGCCAGCAGCAGGGCATACAGCGGCGTGGTCACCCCACCGGCGAGGAACGCGGCGGCGATCAACGGCCACAGGGCATCTCCCGCCATCCAGCCCAGTGCGCAGGACGCTGCACCGGCGGCGGCCAGAATTCCGATCAGCACTCGGCGATCCATGCGGTCCGACAACCAGCCGATGGGGGTCTGCAGAACCAGTGCGCCGGCGAACAGCGTGGCGATGAACAGCGCGATCTGAGCCCCCGAGAGGCCGATCTGGGTGCCGAATACCGCGCCCATCCCCGACTGGGTGGCGTAGACGCTACCGAGCAGAAAGATGCCGATGGCCCCCAGCGGCGAGGCCCGGAACAGCTGACCGAATGACATGGCCCGCGAGACTTCCACCACGGGCGCCACGACCGCCGACAACAGGATGGGGCCGAAGGAGACCGACACGAGAATGGAGGCGCAGATGAACAGCACGGAAGTCGCGGCATCTCCCAGCGTCAGCAGACCCTGGGCCCCGATGATGCCCAGGGTCTGCGCCATCATGTAGGCCGAGAGCACCTTGCCACGGGTCTCGTTGCTGGCCGCCGCGTTCAGCCAGCTTTCCGCCGTCACATAGATGCCGGACATGCAGAAGCCGATCAACATGCGCAGCAGGGTCCAGGCCCAGGGCTCGGTGAGCAGTGGCAAGGCGATCAGTGCCGCCGAGATGAAACTGCCCAGCGCGGCGAACACCCGCACATGTCCGACCCGCTGGATCAGCACCGGGGTATAACGTGCCCCGGAGAGAAACCCCACGAAGTAGCCCGAGGTGACGATCGCCAGCTCCGCCGAGGAGAAGCCCTCGATGGCGCCACGCAGGCCGATCAGCGTGAAGTGCATGCCGTTGCCGAGCATGATCAGCACGATCCCCAGCAACAACGCCCACACTCCCCCCAGTACCTTGACCATGACGCCTCCTGTTCCTTGCCCCTCGCTCGTCGTCAGGCGATGGCGGGCTTCGGCTACACGCTAGCCCTCGCCAGCCGGCACTGCAGTTGCTGCAACGCCGCATGAGGTCTCATTCACGACATGCCATGCCGTCATGACCGATAGCAGGACAACGTCGAAGTCCCTTCGATGCACCGTCCTGGTGCAGTGAGGCGTCTTTCGACCAAGGTCGGTGCGACGAATGGTGATCTTGCGAGGCAGGGCCGAGGGGACTAATTTCACCATACAGAATAAAGTTCTGCCTTACAGAACTGTAAGGTTGCTGACAGGAAACCGGGAGACGAAGCCCGCCACTGTCCTGCCAGCGCAAAGAGTGCATACCAATAACAAGCTCAACGACATCAGAGGTCGCCATGACACGCCATCTGTCTCTCAAACTCCTGACCGCCGCGGTGGTCACCGCCATGTCCGCCCAGGCCCTCGCCTTCGAGCCCAAGGGCAAGGTCGACTGCATCGCACCGGCAGACCCGGGCGGCGGCTGGGATTTCACCTGCCGCAGCGTCGGCAAGCTGCTGTCTGATCTCGAATACGTGCCAGGCAACGTCCAGACCATCAACATGGCCGGTGCCGGTGGTGGCGTCGCCTTCGCCCATACCGTCTCCAAGCGCGCCGGTGATGAGCAGCTGCTGGTGGCCGCGTCCACCGCGACCACCACGCGTCTGGCCCAGGGTCAGTTCCCGGGCATGAATCAGGATCAGGTCAACTGGATCGGCGCACTGGGCGCGGATTACGGCGCCATCGCCGTCTCCAAGGACTCGCCCTACAACACCTTGAGCGAGGTGATGGAGGCGCTGAAGAAAGACCCGAAATCCGTCAAGTTCGCCGGCGGCAGTGCGGCAGGCGGCTGGGATCACCTCAAGGTGCTGATCGCCGCCCAGGCAGCCGGTGTCGAGAACCTGCCCAAGGTCTCCTACCTGTCCTACAACAACGGTGGTGAGGCGATTACCCAGGTCGTCGGTGGCCACGTGCAGGCCTTCACCGGTGACATCTCCGAGATCCAGGGCTTCATGGAGTCCGGTGATCTGAAGGTACTGGCCGTGCTCTCCGAAGAGCGCCTGCCGGGCAAGCTGGCTGACGTCCCCACCGCACGCGAGCAGGGGATCGATGCCGTCGCGCCCAACTGGCGTGGCTTCTACATGCCGGCCGACATCAGCGATGACGCCGAGCAGTACTGGACCACGACATTGGACAACGTCTACACCAGCGATGAATGGAAGGACGTGATGACCAAGAGCGGCCTGATGCCGTTCCACAAATCGGGTGCCGAGTTTGATGCCTTCGTGAAGGCGCAGATCAAGGACATCCAGACGCTCTCCAAGGACATTGGGCTGATTCGCTGATGAATGACCGCATCTTTGGTCTGCTGATGCTCACCCTGGCCGTCGCGTACGGCTGGGGTGCCCAGCAGTTCCCCGAACCCTTCGGTGGGGCCGAGTCCATCGGTCCTGAAACCTTCCCTACCGTGCTGTCCATCGTGCTGGGCCTGAGCAGTCTGTACCTGATCCTGCGGCCTGACCCTGACCAGCACTGGCCGTGGAGCCGCACCGGCGCCGAGATGGTGCTGGCGATCGTGATCCTGTGCCTCTACACCGCGCTGCTGGAGCCGCTGGGCTTCATCGTCACGACCACCGCTGCGGTCGGCACCCTGTGCTGGCGCATGGGGGCCACGCCGCTCAAGGCCTATGCCACGGGGCTGGTCGGCGGCATCGTCGTCTTCGCCCTGTTCAACTTCGTGCTTGAGCTACCACTGCCGCTGGGCATTCTGGAGGTGGCGTAATGGAAAGTCTTGGCTTCTTGATGCAGGGCTTCGGCATCGCCCTGCAGCCAGAAAATCTGATGTTTGCCGTGCTGGGTGCCTTCCTCGGTACCTTGATCGGCGCCCTGCCGGGTCTGGGCCCGGCCAATGGCGTGGCCATCCTGATTCCGCTGGCCTTCACCCTGGGCCTGAGCCCGGAGACGTCGCTGATCCTGCTGACCTCGGTCTACGCCGGTGCCATGTACGGCGGACGCATCTCCTCGATCCTGCTCAACATCCCGGGCGATGAGCCGGCGATGATGACCTGTCTCGACGGCTATCCGATGGCCCAGAAGGGCAAGGCCGCCGAAGCGATGGCCATCTCGGCGATCGCCTCCTTCATCGGCAGCCTGATCGCCACCATCGGCCTGATCGTGATGGCACCGTGGCTGGCCAGCTTCGCGCTGACCTTCGGCCCGGCGGAGTACTTCGCGCTGTTCGTGCTGGCCTTCGCCACCCTGGGTGGCATCACCGGCAAGAACCCGGTCAAGACCCTGATGGCGGCGGCCATCGGCCTGATGATCGCCACCGTCGGCATCGATGCCTCCACCGGCACCCAGCGCTACACCTACGACATTCTCGAGCTGTATGAAGGCATCGACTTCATCATCGCCATCGTCGGTCTGTTCGCCATCTCGGAACTGCTGTTCTTCATCGAGCAGCACGCCGGGGAAGGCAAGGCGATGATCGCGATGAACAAGATGACCCTGAAGCTCAAGGACATCGTGGCCATCCTGCCGACCGCCTTCCGTGGCGGGGTGCTGGGCTTCATTTCCGGCGTGTTGCCGGGCGCCGGGGCCTCGCTGGGCAGCTTCATCAGCTACACCCTGGAAAAGAAGATCATCGGCAAGAAAGGTCACTTCGGTGAAGGGGACCCGCGTGGGGTCGCCGCGCCGGAAGCCGGCAACAACGGGGCGGCCTCCGGTGCCCTGGTGCCGATGCTGACACTGGGCGTACCCGGTTCCGGTACCACTGCGGTACTGCTGGCGATGCTGATCTCGCTCAACATCACCCCGGGACCGCTGATGTTCTCCCAGCACGGTGACATCGTGTGGGGCGTGATCGCGGCACTGCTGATCGGCAACGTCATCCTGCTGTTGATGAACATTCCGATGGTCGGCATCTTCGTCAAGCTGCTGTCCGTGCCGCCCAAGTACCTGCTGCCGGTGGTGACGATGGTCGCCTTCGTCGGCATCTACTCCATCAGCCACTCCGCCTTCGACCTGTACTTCATGGTCGCCTTCGGGGTCGCCGGCTACTTCCTGCGCAAGCTGGACATCCCGCTGGTACCGGTCATCCTGGGCATGCTGCTGGGCCCGGAAATGGAGAAGAACCTGCGTCACGCCATGCAGCTGTCCGACGGCGACTGGACCATCCTGATCGGCAGCCCGCTGGCCGTGACCCTGTGGTGCATCGCCATCGCCGGCCTGCTGCTGCCGGTGATCGTCGGCCCCATCCTGCGTCGCCGCATGGGGGCCGCCAAGGCCGCCACCGACGCCTGAGGCAAGCGCTTACTGCAAAGGGAAGACGGCCAACCACACGACGCCCCCGCCGGTTACCCGGCGGGGGCGTCGTGTCATTCAGCCCTCCTCTTCACCTGGCGCTCTGCTGCCACTCCTGCATCAGCTGCCGTGCCTGGCCGGGCGTCAAGCGAGCCGATGGGCCGCTGAGCATGATGACTTCCGCCGGGGCCAAGCCCTCATCGTGATGTGGGGCGACGCTCACGGCCAGGGCTGCCACCGTCAGCCCCGCAGCCTCACCGACCTCGATCTCGCCACTGTCGATGCAGTGATGCAGCAAGGCGGATAGCGCCTCCTCGATCCATTCCCCCTCCTCCAGCTGATGGCGCAGCGGCGCCTCACTGACGCGAACATAGCGACAGATCGCCTGCCGGGGGCGGGTCAGCCCCTCGACGGGACGCGCCTGCGCAGCCGGGCCATGCTCGACCAGCAGCAGGCTGGCCGTCTCACCACTGGCCGCATGCAGGCGTGCCAGCCAGCCACGCTGCAGGGTCTCGCGGGCATCGAGTCCGGGCGCCAGCTCGGCGAAGCGCCCCAGCGCCGCGCCGATGGCATAGATTCCATGGCTGTCACGCGTCACGTAGCCGAAATGCTCGAGCGAGCCCATCAGACGCAGAATCGTGCTCTTGTAGAAACCGCTGGCCTGGGCCAGCTCGTTGAGCGTCAGACGAGGCGTCTCGGGGGTGAAGGCTTCCAGCAGGGTCAAGGCACGCTCGACCGCTTCCACGCGTTGATTGGCCATGATTCGGCATTCCCCTTGGATGGACGGGTCACTCATGACCCTGCGGATGTCGCGAGAATCATGCCATATCGTTCTGTCAGACAGAACATCACCCGACACGCCGGACTGACGATGGCGCCGGACAGGCGTGGTAGAATGCCCCATCATTCCCTCGGCTCTGCCCGCACAAGGTTCGCTCATGACCATCTTCATCATTACCTTCGTGGTCTGCCTGATCGTCAGCGTCGGCACTGTCGCTCTGCTCATGATGTCGCGCACGCCGCGATTTCGTACCGATTTCAGTGATATCGCCCGCGTGCTGGATCAGGCGGTCAGCGGCGAGATCAACGAGAACGAGTGGCATAGCGTGATCGGCTACCCGATTCGTCATGATGAATATCTGGAAAGCCTGCGCCGCCGCTGTCAGGGCATCTTCGACAAGCACGCCAGACCCTGGCAACTGGCGCAGGGCGGCGCGCTGTTCTCCCGCGAGGGCCGTGAGGAACTCAACGTCCTGCTGGGACACCTGCGCGCCCGCACGGGCGTGGCGGAGACCCGCGCCTGATGGTCAACAGCGAGATGCGCCTGATCCCGCTTTCCAACCTGCGGGAGCACCATGATCACAGCTACCACCAGCTGGTGATCGGGCTGGATGGGCTGGCCGAATTCGAGATCGAGGGCCAGGGCGGCGAGATTCGCCCCCTGACCGGCTGTATCGTGCCGGCAGACCACGTGCACTATTACGCGGGCATCGGCGAGAATCGCCAGTTGATTCTGGACCTGCCGGATGACGCGCCCTATCTGACCGGTCAGCATCGTGACCTGAAGCGTCTGTTCGAGCGCCCGCGCTTCTTCACGCTGGATACCCGGCTGCGCGGCTATCTGGAATTCATGCTCGCCGAGGTCAATGACTACCAGCAGGCCCCCGGCGACCTGCTGGCTGCCACCTTCCTCGCCTGTCTCAACTCGCGTATCGCCGAGCCGATGAGCGCCCTGAACGGCACCGGCCGCCAGCTGGATCTGGTCGCTCTGAACCGCTTCATCGATGCCAACCTGCATCGCCGACTGAGCGTGGCGGATCTGGCACGTCAGTCCCACCTGTCCGAACAGCATTTCAGTGAGCGCTTTCGCGTGTTGACGGGGCTTTCGCCCTATCAGTACCTGCTGCGCCGCCGCCTGGACGAAGCGCGCCATCTGCTGGACAGCAGCGACCTCTCCCTGTCGCAGATTGCCGAGCGCTGCGGCTTCGCGAATCAGAGCGCACTCTCGCACGCCTTCCGCAAGCACCTCGGTTTCCCGCCTTCCGCACTGCGCAAGTCCTGAACGCCCCGCACCCAGCGCCTCCCGATCGCAAGCTCTGACCACAAGCGCTGAGCGCCAGCGCTGAACAAAAGCCCTGAACGCAAGCCCCGGCCAGGGGCGCTGTCCTTAGAGCGTGACCGGCAGGGATCTGACACAGGACACTCCGACCTTGGTCTAACAAGTTCGCGGCAATTGACGTCATGCTTTTCGACGAAGGTCGCAGATGGCGGCAGGTTTCATGCCACGCCCGTGGATTTGACACGCGCAGCCGAGAAATTGGAAAGACCCGCCCCCCTGCACCACCCTACATTCACCGGTATCCAACAAGACGTGCCGATGTCCCGCCCGGATGCGCCTCGCATCACCTTCGCGCATCGTGCCCGGCAATCCTATCTGGCGTAATGCCACCCAGCAGCAGGGGGTTTGCTCAATGACCACCGTCACTCCGGCCGTTCCGGCCACTACCCAGCCGTCCGATTCCCTCAAGGAAACGCCGCGTACCGCTTGCCCGCTGGGCGAGACGGTGCTGCGTGCCGACGAGATTCTGGCGCCGAATACCTGGCAACGCGATCCGAGCAAGCTGTTCTCACGGGTCAGCGACCACTATCTGGTCGACGAAGATGGTTTCGTGGCTGAGCTGGTCAAGCTGCTGGACGTCAACGATGCCGACATCAAGCGTGTCGGTGACAAGGCCGCGGAGCTTGTCCGCGAGATTCGCACCATGGACACCGCCGTCGATTCCATCGACGAGCTGCTGCAGCAATACAGCCTCGACACCCAGGAAGGCGTGCTGCTGATGTGCCTGGCCGAGGCGCTGCTGCGCATTCCGGACAAGGACACCGCCGATGCGCTGATCGAGGACAAGCTGGGCGTGGCCGACTGGAAATCCCACCTCGGCCAGAGCGAGTCCTGGTTCGTCAATGCCTCCACCTGGGGCCTTCTGATGACCGGCAACGTCATCAAGATGGATCTGCCCAAGAATGACGGCAAGCCGGCGACCTTCATCAATCGCATGGTCAACCGCATGGGCGAGCCGGTCATCCGTCGCGCCATGTATCAGGCCATGAAGATCATGGGCAAGCAGTTCGTGCTGGGCCGTGACATCAAGGAAGCGCTCAAGCGCTCCCAGCCGCAGTTCGAGAAGGGCTACACCTACTCCTACGACATGCTCGGCGAAGCCGCCTGCACGCGTGCCGATGCCAAGGGCTACTTCGATGACTACGCGCGCGCCATTCGCACCGTGGGCGAGACCTCTCGCAAGCTGAAGGCCGCGACGCCGTCACCGTCGGTCTCCATCAAGCTGTCCGCCCTGCACCCGCGCTATGAATTCGGCCGTCGCGAGCAGATTCTGGAAGAGCTGGTCGCCAGCGTGCGCGAACTGGTCAGCATCGCGCGCGAGCTGGAAGTCGCCATCACCATCGATGCCGAAGAGGTCGATCGCCTCGAGCTGTCGCTGGAAGTCTTCCGCGCCGTCTACGAGAGCGACACCTGCCGCGGCTGGGGCAAGTTCGGTCTGGTGGTGCAGGCCTACTCCACCCGCGCTCTGCCGACGCTTCAGTATCTGAACCGCATCGCCGACCTGCAGGGTGACGAGATCCCGCTGCGCCTGGTCAAGGGCGCCTACTGGGACAGCGAGATCAAGGAATCCCAGGAGCTGGGGGTCGACGGTTATCCGGTCTTCACCCGCAAGGCCTCCACCGATGTCAGCTATCTGGCCTGCGTGCGCTTCCTGCTGTCCGAGAACACCCGTGGCCGCATCTATCCGCAGTTCGCGACCCACAACGCTCACACCATCAGCACCATTCTGGACGTGGCCAACTCAGGCGAGACGCGCCAGTTCGAATTCCAGCGTCTGCACGGCATGGGCGAGGCGCTGTACGACGCCGCCCTCAAGCGCGCTCCCGAAGGGACCTGGTGCCGTATCTATGCGCCGGTCGGTGCCCACAAGGACCTGCTCCCCTACCTGGTGCGTCGCCTGCTGGAGAACGGTGCCAACTCCTCGTTCGTCCACCAGCTGGTCGACCCGCGCGTGCCGGTCGAGAGCCTGTGCGTTCACCCGGTCACCACGCTGTCCCAGTTCAAGACCTACCACAATCCGCGTATCGCCCTGCCGCCGCATATCTATGGCGAGGGCCGTCGCAACTCACGCGGCATCAATCTGAACATCAACAGCCAGTACCAGCCGCTTATGGACGAGATGGCCAGGTTCATGGACAGCACCTACGACGTGCGTCCGCAGCTGGCCTTCGATGTCGATGCCAATGCCGAACGCCGTCAGGCCGTGACCTGCCCGTTCGATCGCCGCGTCACCGTGGGCCACGTGCAGTGGACCAGCGCCGATGAAGCCTCCCGCGCCATCGACGCCGCCTGGGCCGCCTTCCCGCGCTGGGAGATGACCCCGGTCGAGGAGCGTGCCGCCATCCTCGAGCGCTTCGGCGATCTGATGGAAACCCATACCGCGGAGCTGATGACCCTGTGCTCCCGCGAGGGCGGCAAGCTTCTGACCGATGGCATCGCCGAGATTCGCGAAGCCGTCGACTTCTGCCGCTACTACGCCAACCGTGCACGTGCCGACTTCGGTGCCCCCACCGTCCTGCGTGGCCCGACCGGCGAGCACAACGAGATCGTGCTGGGCGGCAAGGGCGTGTTCGCCTGCATCAGCCCCTGGAACTTCCCGGTCGCGATCTTCTGCGGTCAGATGGTCGCCGCGGCCGTCACCGGCAACACCGTGGTCGCCAAACCGGCCGAGCAGACCTCGCTGGTCGCGCATCGTGTCGTCGAGCTACTGCGTGAAGCCGGCATGCCGCGGGATGTCGTGCAGCTGCTGCCGGGCGATGGCCCGACCGTGGGCAGCGTGCTCTCCAGCGACCCGCGCATCACCGGTGTCTGCTTCACCGGCTCCACCCAGACCGCCCAGATCATCAACCGCTCTCTGGCGGCACGTGAGAATGCCCCGCTGCCGAGCCTGATCGCCGAGACCGGTGGCCTCAACGCCATGATCGTCGACTCCACCGCCCTGCCGGAGCAGGTCGTCAATGACGTGGTGCAGTCCGCCTTCCAGAGCGCCGGGCAGCGCTGTTCCGCCCTGCGTGTGCTCTACGTCCAGGAAGATGTCGCCGAGCGCGTCATCGGCCTGCTCAAGGGCGCGATGGATGAGCTGAAGATCGGCGATCCGCGCGATCTGGGCACTGATGTCGGCCCGGTCATCGATGAAGAGGCACGTGCCGGTCTGCTCAAGCACATCGAGGAATATCGTGCCCAGGGCCGCGTGGTGGCGGAAGCCAGCATGGACCCGGCGCACACCGCCGAAGGCACCTTCGTCGCGCCGATCGCGCTGCGCATCGACGGCATCGACAGCCTGGAAAGCGAGCAGTTCGGGCCGATCCTGCACATCGCCACCTGGAAAGGCGGCGATATCGACAAGGTCATCGATACCATCAATGGCCTGGGCTATGGCCTGACCTTCGGTGTGCATTCCCGAAACGAAAGTTTTGCTAATGCAGTTGCACAGAAAATTCGTGTTGGTAATGTCTACGTCAACAGGAATATCATCGGCGCAGTGGTGGGTGTACAGCCGTTTGGTGGTCAGGGCTTCTCCGGTACCGGTCCGAAAGCCGGCGGCCCCCACTACCTGCACCGTTTCGCCACCGAGAAGACCCGTACCATCAACACCACGGCACTCGGCGGCAACGCGTCTCTTCTGGCCATGGGCGACGAATGATCGGCGCTATCGCCGGTGACGGGCTCGGCATGACGGGCCTGCACGACGAGTAGCATCGGTCCCGCCTGACAGAGGACTGCATGCCGGACGTGCATGAAGTAGTCAGGCAACGGGCATCAGGACGATGCCTGGCACACCCTCTCTGCAGCACGGGGGGTGTGCTTCGGACACCGACAGGGATGCCACTTGCAGGCAGGCCGATTGACTGGCCTGCCCGCCAGGTGCCCTGCGGTGTCCGTTGCCGTTCTCCTGCTTGATTCGACGGCGACATGCGGGGACGGAGAGGCTTCAGATGATTCGTTTATGCGCTAGTCTGAACATATACAGAATGGCACCAGCCCTTGCAGGACGGTGACATTCGGTAGGTGCTCAGGGCCATGGCGGTGATGCACCAGGCGGTGCCATCTCCTCCGGGATTATCGGAACGCTCGACGTCCGACAACAATAAATGCAAAGGATTTACTCCACGATGGTCGAAAATAGCCCCACAATTCTCATCACGTTTGCCGTCTATCTGGCGGTGATGCTTGGCATCGGCCTGCTGGCCTACAAGCGCACCTCCAACATGTCGGACTACATCCTGGGCGGCCGCTCACTGGGCCCCTGGACCTCCGCGATTTCCGCCGGCGCCTCTGACATGTCCGGCTGGCTGCTGCTGGGCCTGCCGGGTGCGGCCTACCTCAGTGGTCTGTCCGCTGCCTGGATCGGCATCGGCCTGCTGGCCGGTACTTGGCTCAACTGGCTGATCGTCGCCAAGCGCCTGCGTATCTACAGCTTCGTCGCCAGCGACTCCCTGACGCTGCCGGATTACTTCGAGAAGCGCTTCCGCGACAACTCCAAGATGCTGCGTGTCATCTCGGCCGTCTTCATCCTGCTGTTCTTCCTCTTCTACACCAGCTCCGGTCTGGTGGCGGGCGGCAAGCTGTTCGAGACCGTCTTCGGCCTCGACTACACCATCGCCGTGACCGTCGGCACCATCGCCATCGTGTCCTACACCTTCTTCGGCGGCTTCCTCGCCGTGTCGTGGACCGACCTCATCCAGGGTCTGATGATGGCCGCCGCGCTGATCGTGGTGCCCATCGTCGCGCTCACCGACATGGGTGGCGTGGCAGAAGCGAGCTCGCGCATCACCGCCGAGAACCCGCTGCTGCTGGAATGGTTCCGTGACGCCTCCACCGGTGAAGCCCTGACGCTGGTCGGCATCATCTCGTCACTGGCCTGGGGTCTGGGCTACTTCGGTCAGCCGCACATCCTGGCGCGCTTCGCGGCCATCCGCAGCGAGAAGGATGTCGGCACCGCACGCACCATCGCCGTCATCTGGTCAGCCCTGGGGCTGTTCGCCGCCATCTGCATCGGCCTGCTGGGTCTCGTCTATGTGCCGAAGGATCTGGCCGACAGCGAGAAGATCTTCATGGTCATGGTGAACTTCATCTTCCACCCGGCGGTCGCCGGCGTGCTGCTGGCCGCCATCCTGGCTGCCGTGATGTCCACCGCCGACTCCCAGCTGCTGGTGTCTTCCTCTGCGCTGGCCGATGACTTCTACAAGGCGCTGTTCAAGAAGGACGCGACCCAGTCCGAGCTGGTGTGGGTCGGTCGCTTCGCCGTGATCGGCATCGCCATCATCGCGTGGGTGCTGGCACTGGACCCGAACTCCAGCGTACTGGGCCTGGTGTCCTACGCCTGGGCCGGCTTCGGCGCGGCCTTCGGTCCGGCGCTGATCATGTCGCTGTACTGGCGTCGCATGAACCGCTTCGGCGCTCTGGCCGGCATCATCGTCGGTGGCGTGACCGTGGTGGTCTGGAAGCAGCTGTCCGGTGGCATCTTCGACCTCTACGAGATCGTGCCGGGCGTCATCTTCGCCTACATCGCCATCTACGTGGTCAGCATCATGACCGCAGCGCCGAGCGATGAGATCACCGACGAATTCGAACAGGTCGAGAACCACGCCTGATCGAACTCGGCAGCATGATCTGCCGTGAGACACGACAACGCCGCCCCTCGGGGCGGCGTTGTCGTGTCTGGATAAGCGCCTGGGCAAGCGTCTGGACGCACGTCAGGGTCTCACGTCTGCTCGGCGACAGTTCTCGGCGGTGCGAAAGTCGATCACCCAGACACCCTCCCGCAAGGTCTGGGTGAAGATTCTCGGCGATCCCCCCTCATCTCCCGGGGCATCCACTGTCGCGCGCTCGTCACAGACAGGCGGCTCCTTGATACTGGCCTTGCGCTCATCATCGCGCAGCAGGGTCGCCGCACTGGCACCGGCCATGCGCAATCTCACCACAGCCCAATAGTTGTCAGGCGTGAAGGCGGCGATCAGGTTCTGGCGCACGGCGGGCACCTGACGCTCAGCGACCCGCGCCAGCGGTGCCAGCGGCGCCTTCCCCAGCACCTGCACCGCCAGCTCGTCATGGGGCCGATAGGTGTCGCGGTCACGTGGTGAGGTGATCGGCAGTCCCAGCTCACGTGCCTGGGTGACGATCTCACGCGCCAGCTGGGTCTCATGGGCCTGCTGGGCGGCCAGCGCATTGCTCCAGGCCGCGAAGATCAACCAGTGACGCAGCAACAGCAGTGCCGCCACCGCCAGCAGACAGCGCCGCAGCGTGAAGCGCTCGGAGGCTCTCGCCTGCCGGCCCGCCAGGCTCAGCATCAGGGCACCGCCCAGCAGTGCCCCCCAGCCCACCAGGGTGCGCGAGTGAAAGACCGGCTCCGCCAGCATCAGCATCGGCCCCCACAGTGCAGGTATCAGCAGCAGCGCCCACAGCAGACGACTCAGACGCTCCAGCGTCAGCTGGCGCGAGGACACCTGGCGTGCGCCATGCCGCCGGCCTGCTGTCATCAGCGCCGCCCCCAGCGCTACCACCAGCAGGCTGCCACTCAGTGCCCCGCTGACGAGATCCAGCCCGCCACGCAGGGCGGCAAGTGCCTGCGCGAGATGCTGCTCCAAGGCGGCCAGCAGCGCCGGCAGATCCCCCAGCGACAGCATCTCGCCGTGCTGCTGGCTGTAGTCGCCCGCCACCAGCAGTCGTGACAGCGGCAGGTAGAGCAGCAAGGCAGCCAGCACCAGTCCGCCGCGCTGCAGCAGCGCAAGCCAGGCGCGCCATACCGATTCACTCTGTTCGGTCTTTCCCTCTTCGAACTTCCTTTCTTCGGTATTTCTCTCTTCAGCCTCTCTCCTTTCGACCCCGCGCGGGCGCGACCCCATCAGGGCGTCCAGCAGGCTCAGCACCAGAAAGGCGTTCAGCGCCGGCTGGTAGCAGCACAGGGCCAGCAGCAGCAATCCCAGCGCCATCAATGAAGGTTGCCAGCGGCGCTGCGAACGTTGCCCCGGCCCGTGGACACCCGGGCGCAGGATCAGGCTGGCCAGCATCGCGCTGGCAAGCCCGAGACTCATCGGCAGACTGTCATAGGCATAGCTGAAGTTCTGCAGCGTGAAGGGTGTCAGCCAGATGAGCGCATTGCCCAGCACGCAGACGCCCGGCGAGAGTCCCGGCACCCGGCGCCACCAGACCAGCGCCATACCGGCCGCGATGCCCCAGGCCGCCAGCTGCGGCAAGGGCGCGACATTGACAAGCTCTCCCCCGAAGCCCAGCAGGCGCATCACGCCTTCCGCGGCCGGCCGGGCATTCAGCCCCCATCCGAAGTAGCCATCCAGGGTACGACTCATGTCATCCAGATAGAGGGCCTGCTGGCTTAACAGCGGCACGAGCCCGATGCCGAGCACGGCCAGGCTGGCAAGCAGAAGGCGCCACGCCTGGCGACGTTGGCGACGAGTCAGATCCATGATCATGTACAAGAGACGACACTCCCGGTCCTGGAGGATGAACCACTGCCACACTCGAGAGTAGCTGACTCGCGCCACAAAAAAACGCCACCCGAAGGTGGCGTTCTTTTGTGCCATATCACGGCATGTCATGCCATCACGCGAGGACAGGTGGCTTACTCGGCTGCCCTGCCCGGCTGATGGATATGCACATCGCGCTGCGGATAGGGGATGCTGATGCCGCGCTCATCGAAGGTCAGCTTGATGCGCTCGGTCATGTCCCACTTCAGTGCCCAGTAGTCGGAGGCCTGGCACCACATGCGGAAGTTGAAGTTGACCGAGCTGTCGGCCAGTTCCGCCACGGCGATCAGGTAGGACGGCTCCTTCATGATGCGCTCGTCACTGTTGACCAGCTCCTCGAGCACCGCCTTGACCTGACGGATGTCGTCGTCATAGCTGACCCCGACCACCAGATCCAGACGACGTGTCGGCAGTGCCGAATAATTGGTGATGGTCTGGGACATCACGCTGGAGTTGGGCACGGTGACCTTGCGATTGTCCGGCGTCACCAGACGAGTCTGCAGCATGGTGATCTGGTCGACGCTGCCGGACGTCCCGGCGGCCTCGATGTAATCGCCCTTCTTGAACGGACGCAGCGTCACCAGCAAAAAGCCCGAGGCCAGATTGGACAGTGAGCTCTGCAGTGCCAGACCGATGGCCAGACCCGCCGCACCCAGCGCCGCGATCATCGACGTGGTATCGACCCCCACCTGATCCAGCGCGGTCAGCAGCACCATGACCACCAGAATCGCGTAGGCGATCTGACCGACGAAGCCTGCCGCCGCCTCGTCCATGCTCTTGCGTTGCAACAGCGAGGTGACCCAGCGGGTCAGACGCTTGGCCACCCACATCCCGAACACCAGCACGGCCAGTGCTGACAACAGGGTCCCGCCCCACCACAACGCCAGCTCGAACAACTGGTCGGTTTCCATGGGAATGGCATTCAGAAAATCCACACTAACTCCTTGTAAGCCCCTTGCGATGACAGTCACTGACTACCGGGCGCTTTCTCTTGATAGGACACGAGCCGTTCACCATCAGGCGAACTGCCGCTCGGTCGGACGGATCATTCACGTTGCCGCGCGCACAATTTACCTGACTATCGTCGCCGCGTCAGTGCCATCGCGCGCCGCCGGTCAGGGTCATGGAGCACTGTCGGGCGGCGTCAGCCCCAGGGTCGAGCGCAACATCACGCTATCCAGGCGCAGGCCGACGGGAAACTTGTTGCCATCGATCCCGACATCCCGCGGGGCAATGGGCGGCGGCCCCTTGAGCGTCAGATGCAGGCTGCCGTCCGGCTGGATCAACCGCTCCGGCACCTCCACCTCGTGGCTGGCCTGACGACCGCCCACCGGCCAGCGGGCCAACAGCTCGCCTTCCCCCCACACCTCCACCGGGCGGGGTTCGGCGTCATCGGGATAGCGTGACAGCGCGAGTGCCACCACGACCGGCTGCCTGAGGCCCGGCGTGACCTTCAGACGCAGACCCACCTGCGCCTGGCGTGCACTGACCGGCCGATCCTCCTTGGGCGAATAGAACCCTTCCCACAGCACGCCGCAGTTGCCAAGCGGCTCCCCCTTGCGCACGGGATAGCGCTCGCCCAAGGCGAGAACCGGTACCTCGCCCATCGGGCGATAGCAGGTGGTGGCGTGTTCGATGAAGTAGCGTCGGTAGTGGTCATCCACCTGAGGGGTGCGTGCCAGCCACAGCATGCAGAGTTCGAAGGCCAGCACGGCGGCCGTCGCCAGCAATAGCCAGAGACGCCGCCGGCTCAAGCGGGTCGGCACGCCGTAACGCGCGTCGGCGCGCCCTCCCGAAGCGGCGGAGAGATCCGCACTCACATCAGACGAGCCAGAATGCGGCGTCATACCAGTTCTCCACCAGCCAGAGATTGAAAAGCGCGCCCAGGGCGACCAGCCCCCAGGCAAGTCGGCTCGGGAGGCGCGTGAGCAGATCCAGCAGCGCCAGCACGAACACCGGCATGCCGATCAGGTAGCGCGGGATGGCATCCAGCCCCGTGGCCAGCGGAATGAACAGGGTGAACGCCGCCAGGCCCATCTCCAGCCAGCGCCGCTGCAGGCCCAGCCAGCCGATCAACGCGATGCCGATCAGCGCCATGCTGGCCTGCCAGGCGGGCCGGAGCGTTTCCGGCGCCGTGAACCAGTACCCCAGCCCCTGCACCAGATTGACGATGGGATTGCCCATCTCGCGGCCCCAGGAGATCTGCACGTGACTGAAGGCCAGCGCATCGCCCGTCTGGTGGTAGAGCACCGCCATGAACAGAAACAGCCCCAGCGGCCCCATCACGCCGATCAACAGCCAGTCGGGGCGGCGCCACAGCTCGGCGAAGGCCGCCAGACGCAGGCGCGCCAGCAGCTCAATGCCCATGGCGATGACCCAGAACACCCCGGTGGCCCGTGTCATCGACAGCAGCAATGTCCACAGCATCACCCGTCCGGTGCGCTGACAGCGCCAGTCGATCAGGGATGCGAGACACAACAGCCAGAACAGCGATTCCGAGTACAGCGCACTGAAATAGAAGCTGTACGGCATGCTGGCGACCAGCCACACGAACAGCAGCGGCGAGGCATCAGGGCGCGTGATGGCAAGATAGCGACACCCCAGCCCCAGGGCCGCCGCCAGCAGCACATTGCTCAGCAGTACGCCCATCAGCTCCGGGTCGAGCTGGCCGCCCAGCGTCACCAGCCACAACAGGGCAGGATAGAGCGGAAAGAAGGCCCAGTTGGCGGCATCACCGTCGCTCATGCCCCGGGCTTCGACATCGTAGCCACGGGTCATGATGCCCTTGAACCAGCTGCCATCGAACTGGGCCATGGCATGCAGGTAGCTTTGATCGCCATGGGCGGCGATGGCCAGCCACGCAAGCCGCGTGATCACCAGTGCCAGCAGGATATGTGCCCAGGGAATGCTGGCGGTGCGTGCGCGCACCAGCGCCTCGCTCGGCGATGGCGTCTCGGCGACCAGCGCGGCCCCCAGGGCCGCCAGCCGCCCCTTGCCCATCCGCTCGGCCTTCACGGCAGTGCTGTCGTTCATGAGGCTCATTCCTTGAAGGCCCAGAGTCGTGATGCCAGATAGGTCACGACAGGTACCGAGAGCGTCGCGATCGCGATGGCCACGAAGCCGCTCATGCCGAGCCCCTGGATCAGCACGGCCAGCAGCCCGTTGTTGAGCGCGAAGCCGCTGGCCGCCACCAGCGCGAACCGCCAGGCGCTGCCCTGTCGCTTGAAGGTCAGTCGTCGATGCCCCACCAGCGAGACCTGGAAGGCCACACAGAAGGCCACGATATTGGCGATGAATTCATTGAGCGGTGGCCAGAGAAACAGCATCAACGCGGCGACCGCGAGGTGCACCCCCGTGGCGGCCAGCCCCACCAGACCGAAACGGGTGGCGGTGCCGGCTTCCTGTCGTGCCCGCTCTGCGGTGCTGGACGTCTGGCGTGACGTGGCATCATCCCTCACGCGAGTCTCCTCGCGTCATGTCAGGCTCGGCACTCTGACAGGATTCACGGCGGCGACTGGCCTCACGGTCACGCTGTCCGCGCAAGACCCGCGCCGTGCTGAGGCCGCTGTCCAGCCCGCTGTCCGGCGAGGTAGCGCCACCGGGGCCATCCTGCAAGCTGTCGTGATCGATCAGATACAGCGGCCGCTGCTTGGTCTCCATGAACAGGCGCCCGAGATATTCGCCCAGCACGCCGATGGAAATCAGCTGCATGCCGCCGAAGAACAGCACCGCGATCATCAGGGACGCATACCCCGGGGCATCAATGCCGAACAGCACCGTCTTGCTGATGATGACGAGAATGTAGAGGAAGGACAGCCCCGCGATGCACGCGCCGAGGTAGGTCCAGACCCGCAGCGGCCAGGTCGAGAAGCTCACCACGCCGTCCAGGGCGAAGTTCCACAGCTTCCAGTAGTTGAACTTGGTCGTGCCGGCGGTCCTTGCCGGGCGCTGATAGGTGACGCCAACCGAGCGATAACCGGGCCAGGAGAACAGTCCCTTCATGAAACGGTTGCGCTCCGGCATGCGGCGCAACGCCTCGACGACCCGACGATCCAGCAGTCGGAAATCCCCGGCGTCCCGTGGAATCTCGGTAAAGGTCAGGCGATTGAAGATGCGATAGAACCATCCTGCCGTCTTGCGCTTGGTGGCGGTGTCTTCATCACGCGCGGCGCGGACGCCATAGACCATGTCGTAGCCGGCCTGCCACTGGGTGATGAATTCGAGTATCACCTCGGGCGGGTCCTGGAGATCGACATCCATCGGCACGATGGCATCGCCTCGCGCCTGCTCGATGCCGGCGCTCATGGCCGCTTCCTTGCCGAAGTTGCGTGTCAGGCTCAGATAACGAATACGTGAATCATCGGCCGCGGCAGCTTCCAGGCGCGCCAGGGTGGCATCGCTGGAACCATCGTCGACGAACAGGATTTCCAGGTGCGGTACCTGCGCTGCCAGGGTGGCATCGATGGCGGCAAGAAACGGCGCGATCGTCTCCTCTTCATTCATCACCGGCACCACCAGCGACAGCACCCAGTCGCCTGATTGGCGCCGTGTCATGTCGCGCGGGATATAACCAGCAGACGCCGTGGACGGCCTGCTTCCCTCGGGTCCGCGGGCCGAACCGCGGGCAGAGTCAACGGATGATCGCATGCCTTCCTCCTCGAAGAGCGGTCTGGATATCGCTCGTGAACCATTGTTGTTGATATCGGTCGCCCAGCCATACCCCCACGACAGCACGCTCGGGCGCACAGGGGGCCTCTTGTGTTAGGTGGGGCTCGCAGGAGGGATTGCAATGACGCCTCGCTCACCACGTCCGGATGCCCAAGCCCAGGGCATGGGCCAAGGGCATGAGCGAATCGCGGTGACCTCCAGGCCCCCTCTCACGCGGTTGCACTGGCGTTATAGGGCGCGGACTGGCGGGATGTAAAGCGATATCGCATGTCGCTGCCGCTCAAGAAGGGCTCGCTTGCCTCCCCGGTGACACTTCTCGCGCCAGCATCCCCCCAACGCAAGAGGGGCCACTCATGGAGTGACCCCTCTCGGGACTTTCAAGGCATCGCGGTGGCTAGCTCATGCTCAGGGCGATCAGGGTGATCAGCAGCAGACACCAGCTCAGCGGTGCGCCCAGCAGCCAGGCGCGCGTGGCATGACGCGGCACCAGCCCGACCCCATGCGTGAAGCCGGCCCCCAGCCCCCACAGCGCGATCAGCAGCATCAGATAGCGCGGCCCGGTGGCCATCGAGGCGATGGCATCCGGCCCCAGCAGCATCCAGATGGCCACCATGGCAGACAGCAGCAGCGAGGCCAGATGGGCAGGGCGAGTTCGGCACCAGGCCGGTGGTCGTGAGGCGTACCAGGGTCGTGACATCGAGCTCTCCTTGATCAGAACGGTCGGCGGCGCAGAAGCATCGTTGAGGCCGCCTGCCTCAATCATCGTCAAAGGTGTGAGTCTGCTCAAGCCACAATGCATTGATGATGCCCGCGAAGCAGGCCAGCAGTACACCGAGAATCCAGGCGAAATACCACATGAAGTCGTCTCCCGGCGAGGGCGGCGCCCTCGCCCAATGATGCAGTTATGAAGCGTACGGGAAAAGCGGTTGCAGCGTCGGCTGCCTGCCTCAGTACAGACTGTGTCCGTCCTGCTCGACGTGACTCACCGTGACGCGCCGCCACATCTTCACGTAGCACCAGGTGGTGTAGAGGATGATGGTCGGCACCATCACCAGCCCCGCTACGGTGACGATGGACAGTGTCAGCTCGCTGGAGACCGAATCCCACAGCGTCAGGCTGGCCTCGCCCATGCGCGAGGACGGCACGATGAACGGGAACATGCTGATGCCTGCGGTGGCGACCACACCGCCGACCCCGACGGAACTGGCCGTGAAGGCTGCCCCGCCCTGACGTCTGGCCGAGAGCCACATCGCGGTGACGATACCCGCCACGGCGCCCAAGGGCGCGAGCAACGTCAGCGGCTCACGCGCGTAGACATCCATCCAGCTGCCGGGGCCGACCTGCTTGTCCAGCAGCTTTAGCGCCGTGCCGGTATCGCCCATCTGATCGATGCTGTAGCCCATGCCGGACAACCACACCCACAGTCCGCCCAGGCCAAACAGCCCGAGCGAAAGCAGTCCCAGCGGCTGCACCAGACGCGCACTGCGCGCCGCCACGGCGTCATCGGCACGCGCCACCAGCCAGGTACCGCCATGCAGCATCACCATCACGACGGACAGCGCCGCACACAGCAACGCGAAGGGATTGAACAGCCCGAGATAGCTGCCGTCGTAGCTGGCACGCATGTACTGATCGACTTCCAGTGGCACGCCCTGCAGCAGGTTGCCGAAGATGAGGCCGAAGAAGGCAGTGGGAATCAGGCTGCCGGCGA
>NZ_JARWKR010000012.1:0-110683 GCF_029846335.1 Cobetia sp. 3AK
CCTTTGGCCTCATCTCGCCGTCGCTTGCTGACACATCTCTTCCCTGGCCAGAAACGCATTCGGCCCCGCCAGAAATGGCGGGGCCGAATATCGATCATCACACCAATGGCAGCTGGCGCTTACTTGTTGCCGCGCAGCTTGCGGCCCAGTGCCATGATCGGGCCACTGGCGACATAGCAACCGAACAGGCCCAGCAGCATCACGGACGGCTCCAGCGAGATGACCACGAAGGCCAGCACGATGGCGAGCAGCGCGACGAAGGGCACCGGCCCCTTGAGGTCGATCTCCTTGAAGCTGTAGTAGCGGATGTTCGACACCATCAGGATACCGGCAGCCGCGACCACGAAGACCATCAGCGACTTGAAGGCGAAGGTCTCGGCGTCAAAGTTGTGCATGGTCCACACACAGCCAGCCACGAGTGCCGCCGCTGCCGGACTGGGCAGACCGATGAACCACTTCTTGTCGGTGGAGCCTATCTGGACATTGAAGCGCGCCAGGCGCAGCGCTGCGCCCGCGACATAGACGAAGGCGGCGATCCAACCGATCTTGCCGACATCCTGCAGAATCCAGCTGAAGGTGACCAGTGCCGGTGCCACGCCGAAGGACAACATGTCCGCCAGGCTGTCGTACTCCGCACCAAAGGCGCTTTGCGTATTGGTCAGGCGAGCCACACGTCCATCGAGACCATCCAGCACCATCGAGACGAAGATGGCGATGGAGGCATTGGCAAACTCGCCGTTCAGCGCACATACCACAGCGAAGAAGCCAGAGAACAATGCCGACGTGGTGAACAGGTTGGGCAGCAGGTAGATGCCACGCCGACGAACGGGCTTGCCATCCTCGATGGCCTCTTCCACGACTTCGCTGTCGTCGGTGAATTCTTCCACCACCTTGTCCAGCACGGAACTGCTACGGCGGGTCGGTTCTTCGGGGGCATCTTCTGCGCCGGGATGTCGATTTTCGTCAGTCATGGGATTCCTTGCATCATGCCTCGTCGTGGCAGGGTAACCACATTCTACACCTGCCAGTGAGCGCGAATAGTAGTGACACCCTAGCGGCCTCACCGTCGACTGTCACTTCCCTCCCCCATTCGATAGCGCTTATAGAGCAACAACGCAAGCGGGGCGCCCTCCTGATGGAGAGCGCCCCGCTCATTTCACGCCTGATCCAATAGGCAGGATCAGTTGCGTGACTTGTCGACCAGCTGGTTGGCAGTGATCCACGGCATCATGCCACGCAGCTTCTCACCAGTCTGTTCGATCGGGTGCTCGGCGTTCTGACGACGACGGGCCGTCATGGACGGGTAGTTGGTGTTGCCTTCCTGGATGAACATCTTGGCGTATTCACCGCTCTGGATGCGCTTGAGTGCATTGCGCATGGCGACACGGGACTGCTCGTTGATGACTTCGGTGCCGGTCACGTACTCGCCATACTCCGCATTGTTGGAGATGGAGTAGTTCATGTTGGCGATGCCACCTTCGTACATCAGGTCGACGATCAGCTTGAGCTCGTGCAGACACTCGAAGTAGGCCATTTCCGGTGCGTAGCCGGCTTCGGTCAGGGTCTCGAAGCCCATCTTGACCAGCTCGACCGCGCCACCACACAGGACAGCCTGCTCACCGAACAGATCGGTTTCGGTCTCGTCCTTGAAGGTGGTCTCGATGATGCCGGTACGACCGCCGCCGACGCCTGCCGCGTAGGACAGTGCGATGTCCTTGGCCTGGCCAGTCGCATCCTGGTGGATGGCGATCAGGTCCGGGATACCGCCGCCCTTCACGAACTCGGAACGCACGGTGTGACCCGGTGCCTTCGGCGCGATCATGATGACGTCGAGGTCAGCACGCGGCACGACCTGGTTGTAGTGGACGTTGAAGCCGTGAGCGAAGGCCAGTGTCGCGCCCTGCTTCAGGTTCGGTTCCACCTGGTTCTCGTAGATGGCCTTCTGGTTCTCGTCCGGCGCCAGGATCATGACCAGGTCGGCCGCCTTGACCGCTTCCTCGACTTCAGCAACCTTCAGGCCAGCCGCTTCGGCCTTGGCCCAGCTGGAGGAAGAGCGACGCAGGGCTACGGTGACGTCGACGCCGGATTCCTTCAGGTTGTTCGCGTGGGCGTGGCCCTGGGAACCGTAACCGAGGATGACCACTTTCTTGCCCTGGATGAGGGAGAGGTCACAATCCTTGTCGTAATAGAGTTTCATCGTCATTGCTCCTGGCGGCTCACCCCGTCAGCGGGATGGCGTTAGATCTTGAAAGAGTGTCTGTTGTTCTTGCGACCCTTCCCGCGAGGGAAGGGCGTATGTCAGTGTCCAGCGCCGACGGCCATCTATCCTGACCGCTCTGCGTCCCTGGGAGGTCGTGCGCCTTGGATCAAGGTCTGCCGTCCTCCTCCTGCGCGGCGATGAGTCCACCTTACCCGCACCTCGACATTGCGTAAAATGCTATATTTGCACCATCATATGCCATATAGCGCAACACAAGGCATTTCCCCCTTCAGCACTCATCGACAGCGGACTCCGGCATGGACAATCGTCAACTCAAGCAATTCCTGACCCTCGCCGAAACGCTGCATTTCGGACGCGCCAGCACTGCCCTGCACCTGAGCGCCTCTGCCCTGTCACGTGCCATTCGCGCCATGGAAGAGGAACTGGGCGTCAGCCTGTTCGAGCGCGACAACCGCAGCGTCGCACTGACACCGGCGGGAGAGCGCTTCCGTCGTCATGCTCGCGAACTCCTGAGTCAGTGGGATGACATTCGTCAGTCATTGCTGGAAGACAGCGACGAACTGCGTGGCGAGCTATCCCTGTACTGCTCGGTGACCGCCAGCTACAGCTTCCTGTATGAGATTCTCGCCTCCTTCCGGGCCCGCCATCCGCATGTGGAGCTCAAACTGCATACCGGTGACCCCGCCGTGGCATTGGAGCGCGTGCTGATGGGCCACGAGGATCTGGCAATCGCCGCTCGCCCGGACGTGCTGCCCTCGCGCCTGGCCTTCACCGACTTCGCCGAGTCGCCGCTGCGCTTCATTGCCCCGCGTCGTGATGGCCCCGGCCATCAGCTGGAAGGCATCGGCGAGACGGACGATTCGTCAGCGGGGGACGACCATATCGACTGGACCCGTGTCCCGATGATCCTCTCGGAGACTGGCCTGGCGCGCGAGCGCTTCGATGCCTGGTGCCATACTCGTGGCATCAAGCCGCGCCTGTATGCCCAGGTTGCCGGCAACGAGGCCATCGTCAGCATGGTCGGATTGGGCTTCGGGATCGGCGTGGTGCCGCAGATCGTGCTCGACAACTCCCCTCTGGCCGATCAGGTGCGCATCCTCGATGTCGATCCGCCGCTGACCCCCTACAAGGTCGGGCTGTGCGTACAGGAGAAACGTCTTCGACATCCACTGGTACGCGCACTCTGGGAACAGCTGCCCGGCACCCCGCGGCGGCCAGAGGAGTGATGACGCAGTGACCCTGCGCCACGGAACATTGCGCTACATGGCCTGCCCCACGCCACAACGAAAACGACGCCCCGAGGGGCGCCGTTCTTGTATCGCGTTTCCACAATCACCGTCTTACAGGCTCAACACCTTCTCACCGCGGGCGATGCCGGAGACACCGGTACGAGCCACTTCCAGCACCCCTACCGGCTGCATCGCCGCCAGGAAGGCATCCAGCTTGCCACCGTCACCGGTGATCTGGATGGTGTAGAGGCTCGGCGTGATGTCGACGATCTGGGCACGGAAGATGTCCGCCGTGCGCTTGATCTCGTCACGCTGGGCACCCAACGCCTTGACCTTGACCAGCATCAGCTCGCGCTCGATGTGGCTGCCCTCGGTGAGATCCACCAGCTTGACCACATCCACCAGCTTGTTGAGGTGCTTGGTGATCTGCTCGATGACGCGATCTTCGCCGACCGTGGTGACGGTCAGACGTGACAGGGTCGCGTCCTCGGTCGGGGCCACGTTGAGGGTCTCGATGTTGAAATTGCGCTGTGAAAACAGGCCGACGACCCGTGACAGCGCGCCCGGTTCGTTTTCCATCAGAATGGAGATGATATGGCGCATCAGGTCCGCTCCGTCTTCGTAAGCAGCATGTCACGCATGGAGCCGAGAGGCACCTGCATCGGATAGACGTGTTCACGCGGGTCGACATAGATGTCGAGGAACACCAGCTCGTCCTTGTTGCGGAAGGCTTCTTCCAGCGCAGGTTCGAGCTCCTCCACCGTGTGCACCTTGATGGCACGGAAGCCATAGGCGCCCGCCAGCTGCACGAAGTCAGGCAGCGACTCCATATAGGAATGCGAGTGACGGGACTTGTAGTTCAGGTCCTGCCACTGACGCACCATGCCCAGCGACTGGTTGTTGAGATTGATGATCTTGACCCCGATCCCGTACTGCTTACAGGTCGAGAACTCCTGCATCATCATCTGGAAGCTGCCTTCCCCGGTGAACAGCACCACATCGTCTTCCGGGTAGGACATCTTGATGCCCATGGCCGCCGGGAAGCCGAAGCCCATGGTGCCCAGACCACCGGAGGTGATCCAGCGGTTGGGGCGCTGGAACTTGTAGTACTGGGCGGCGAACATCTGGTGCTGACCGACATCGGTGGCGACGAAGGCTTCGCCACGCGTCGCGCGGTGCACGGCTTCCACCACCTGCTGCGGCTTGAGCGGCTCGCCCGGGGCGGACGGCTCATACAGCTTGCCTTCACGCTCGGCACGCCAGCCATCGATCTGGGACCACCAGGCCTCCAGTGCATCAGGGTTGGCCAGCTCACGCCCCTGCACGAGGCTGATCATCTCGTTGATCACGGCATCGGCCGGACCGACGATCGGCACATCGGCGCGCACGGTCTTGGAGACCGAGCTCGGGTCGATGTCGACGTGGATGATCTTGGCCGTCGGGCAGAACTTCGAGGTGTTGTTGGTCACGCGGTCATCGAAGCGCGCACCGATGCAGATGATCAGATCGGTGTGGTGCATGGCATTGTTCGACTCATAGGAGCCATGCATGCCGGGCCAGCCCAGACACTGGCGATCGCCTTGCGGATAGGCACCGATGCCCATCAACGAGGTGGTGATCGGGAAGTTCAGACGGCGCACCAGGTCGGTCAGCGCTTCGCTGGCACGACCGGAGACCACGCCACCGCCGGTGAAGAACAGCGGGCGGCGGGCCTTGAGCATCAGCTCGACGGCCTTCTTGATCTGGCCGCTGTGGCCACGGGTGACCGGGCTGTAGGAGCGCATGCGTACCTTCTTGGGGTAGCTGTACTCATAGCGTTCGGTCGGGGCGGTCATGTCCTTCGGGATATCGATGACGACCGGCCCCGGGCGACCACTGGAGGCCAGATAGAAGGCCTTCTTGATCACTTCGGGAATCTCGCTCGGATGCTTGATCGAGAAGCTGTGCTTCACGATCGGGCGAGTCACACCGACGATGTCGGTTTCCTGGAAGGCGTCTTCACCGATCAGGTGGCTGGCGACCTGGCCACACAGCACGACCATGGGAATCGAGTCCATGTAGGCCGTGGCGATACCGGTCACGGCATTGGTCGCGCCGGGGCCTGAGGTGACCAGCACGACTCCGGGCTTGCCGGAAGCGCGTGCGTAGCCATCGGCTGCGTGGGTAGCAGCCTGTTCGTGGCGGACCAGAATGTGCTGGACCTTGTCCTGACGGAACAGGGCGTCATAGATGTGCAGCGCCGCTCCACCGGGATAGCCGTATATATACTCCACGCCCTCGTCATGCAGCGCGCGGGCGATCATGTCAGCGCCGGAAAGCAATTCCACTTGGTTGTTCTCCCCTGGAGGTCTCGAGTGCGTCCGGCAGCAATACGCAAGCCGGATCGAGTGCGACCTGAATGTCGCTACCGCAACAGTTGCGGCACCTGATGCCAAACCCTGGCGTCTGCGGCCCGGTTAGGGCCTGCACTCTTGTCGCATCGGTTGGATGCGGTCGGGGCTGATGGCCGATCGGTACGGTTGGCGTACCCTGATCGGCATATCCTTCGACAGGCGGACAGCGACTCAGCGTCTGTCCTTCACGTGGCGCTTCGAGGGTCGCCCGAATGGCCACGCCCGCAATCAGGAATGGTCAAGAGTCCAACAGCCGCAAGGGGCTGTCAACTCAACCTTACGCCAGTGTGCGCCGCCTACGCCAAATGCCACACCGATAACGGAAAATCCGGCCATATGCGTGCGTAAAACCTCACGAATGGCATTTAATTCGCAATTTTCTGCCTCGTGATTTTCAGCATCCCTGCCGCCGGGTTGTCATTTTGCGCCCAGACGACAGACACGAAAACGCCCCACCGCAAGTGGAAGACAGACTTCCGTCACGGTGGGGCGTCACTCACGGGCGCGCGATTCAGCGCGTGAAGGTCAGTTCTCCGCCCTCTTCGCCGACCTGGATCACGTCACCGGGCACGAATTCACCGCCCAGCAGCGCCTGGGCCAGCGGGTTCTCGATACGACTCTGAATGGCGCGCTTGAGCGGACGCGCACCGTAGACCGGATCGAAGCCTGCCTTGGCCAGCAGCGCCATCGCGGCATCGGTGATCTCGAAGCCGAGATCACGTTCGGCCAGCCGCGCCTTGAGCCGCTCGAGCTGAATGCCGGCGATGGAGGCGATCTGCGCCTGCCCCAACGCGTGGAAGACCACCACTTCATCGATGCGGTTGATCAGCTCCGGCCGGAAGTGATTGCCGACGACTTCCATCACCGCCGTCTTCATGTCGTCGTACTGGAAGGCCGCCTTGCGATCGACACTCTCTTGCGTGTCTTCCTCGTCCGCCAGCTCGCCATTGAGACCGCTCATGCGCTGGATCATCTCGGACCCCAGATTCGAGGTCATCACGATCACGGTATTGCGGAAGTCGACAGTACGCCCCTGCCCATCGGTCAGGCGGCCATCTTCCAATACCTGCAGCAGGATGTTGAAGACATCCGGATGCGCCTTCTCGACCTCATCGAGCAACAGCACGGAGTACGGCTTGCGACGCACGGCCTCGGTCAGATAGCCACCCTCTTCATAGCCGACATAGCCGGGAGGCGCGCCGATCAGACGAGCCACCGAGTGCTTCTCCATGAACTCGGACATGTCGATGCGCACCATCGCCTCTTCGGTATCGAACAGGAAGCTGGCCAGCGACTTGCAGAGCTCCGTCTTGCCGACCCCGGTCGGGCCGAGGAACAGGAAGGAGCCATTGGGACGATTCGGGTCCGACAGCCCGGCGCGTGAGCGACGCACCGCATTGGCCACCGCGATCACCGCCTCGTCCTGACCGATCACCTTCTCGTGCAGCGCCTCTTCCATGCGCAGCAGCTTGTCGCGCTCGCCTTCGAGCATCTTGGAGACCGGAATGCCGGTCCAGCGCGAGACGACCTCGGCAATCTCCTCCTCGGTGACATTGGAGCGCAGCAGCACGTGGGCGGAGGTATCCGCCTCGCCTTCGCCGGCTTCGCTGATCTGCTTTTCGAGCCCCGGAATCACGCCGTACTGCAGTTCCGACATGCGGCTGAGGTCGCCGGCACGCCGCGCCTGTTCCAGATCGATGCGCGCCTGTTCCAGTTCGGCCTTGAACTGCGCTGCCCCCTGGATACTGGCCTTCTCGGCCTTCCAGACCTCATCGAGATCGGCATATTCGCGTTCCAGCTCCGCGATCTGGTCCTCAAGCGCGCCGAGACGCTTGAGTGCCGCTTCGTCGGTCTCCTTCTTGAGGGCTTCACGCTCCATCTTGAGCTGGATCAGACGGCGGTCGAGACGGTCCATCTCCTCCGGCTTGGAGTCCAGCTCCATACGGATGCGTGACGCGGCTTCATCGATCAGGTCGATCGCCTTGTCAGGCAGCTGACGGTCCGTAATGTAGCGCGATGAGAGGCGCGCGGCCGCAATGATCGCACTGTCAGTGATATCCACCCCATGGTGCACCTCGTAGCGTTCCTTCAAGCCACGCAGGATAGCGATGGTGTCCTCCTCGCTGGGCTGATCCACCTGCACCTTCTGGAAACGACGCTCCAGCGCGGCATCCTTCTCGATGTACTGGCGATACTCGTCAAGCGTGGTGGCACCGACACAGTGCAGCTCGCCACGCGCCAGCGCCGGCTTGAGCATGTTGCCGGCATCCATCGCGCCCTCGGCCTTGCCCGCGCCGACCATGGTGTGCAGCTCATCGATGAACAGGATGACCTGGCCTTCTTCCTGCGACAGCTCCTTGAGGACGGACTTGAGGCGCTCCTCGAACTCACCGCGGAACTTGGCCCCCGCCAGCAGCGAGCCCATGTCGAGAGACAGCACACGCTTGTTCTTGAGGCCTTCCGGCACCTCGCCATTGACGATACGGCTGGCCAGCCCCTCGACGATGGCGGTCTTGCCGACACCGGGCTCACCGATCAACACCGGGTTGTTCTTGGTGCGACGCTGAAGGACCTGAATCGTGCGGCGAATCTCCTCGTCACGCCCGATCACCGGGTCGAGCTTGCCGTCGCGCGCACGCTGGGTGAGGTCCATCGTGTACTTGTTGAGTGCCTCGCGATTGTTCTCGGCGTCGGCATCTCCCACCGCCTCGCCACCGCGCAGTGCATCGATGGCGGAGGTCAGGGCGGGCTTCTTGATGCCCGAGGAGGTGAACAACTTGCCGAGATCACCGCCCAGCTCCAGCGCGGCCAGCAGCGCGAGCTCGGAAGCGATGTATTGATCACCGCGTTTCTGGGCTTCGCGGTCGGCCAGATTCATAAGCTTGCCGAGCGCCTGGGAAGGCGCGACATTGCCGTCGAACTGGGACACGGTGGGCAGGTCATCCAGTTGACGCTTGAGCCCGCTCATCAAGCTGGTGGCATCACCGCCCGCCTTGTTGACCAACGCCTTGAGACCGCCATCGCGGTCCTCCAGCAGGGCCAGCAGCAGGTGCTGGGGATGGATTTCATTGTGGCCTCGCCCGACGGCGAGCGACTGGGCATCCGCAAGCGCGTTCTGCAGCTTGCTGGTGAGTTTGTCGATGCGCATGGTGCCTTCTCCTGAGAGTCATGGCGGTACTCCTCTTCTCAGGAGCTTCGCCTGTAACATTTCGTATCTAACCCTAGAGATGGGGGGCTGGGGGGTTGCTTTCAAGGCGTGATTTGCGGCAACGCAGCATGTTGTCCGCGAAGCATGATCCAGATCAGGTTCCCCTGCAGCAGGTTGGCCCTCAGCGCCTGAAGATGTCGCCAGGGGCTTCCGCTCGACACGGAAAAGCGCCCCGCCAACCTGAGTGATCAGGTCAACGGGGCGCTTTCGTCTTTCGGCTTGCCGAGCGTCGGTGCATCGCGGCGGCCAGGTCTCCACTTCATGCTATCAGCGTAACCAGATCACCGTGGCCATTCGCCCCGTCACGCCATCATCACGGCGATGGGAGTAGAAGCGCGATTCCGAGGCGGTACAGAAGTGACCGCCACTGACATGGCCGACCCCCGCACGCTCCAGCCGCAGGCGAGCCAGCTTGTAGAGGTCGCCCATGTAGTGGCCCAGCCGATAGGGGCTGGATTCGAAGGCGTCGTCGGCCTCGGGGAGATCCGCGATGAAGGCGTCACGCACCTCGGGGCCGACCTCGAACTGGGCATTGGAGATCGCCGGGCCCAGCCAGGCCATCAGCTCGCCCGGGTCATCTCCAAGACGGGCGACAGTGGCTTCCAGCACACCTTCCACCAGGCCACGCCAGCCCGCATGCGCCACCCCGACCCGCGTCCCCTGTCGATCACAGAACAGCACCGGCAGGCAGTCCGCCGTCATCACCACGCAGGCCTGCCCCGTACCGGTACTGATGCAGGCGTCAGCACGTGGTGGCACCGCCTCATGGCGCTCATCGGCGTGACAGACGTCAAAGGCATCCACCACCTGAGTCCCATGCACCTGATCCAGCCACGCCAGCGGACGACCATCATCGACCTCCGCCGCCAGCAGGTCACGCACCCGCGCGACCATCGCCGGATCATCCCCGACATGCCGCGCCGGATTGAAGCCAGCGTATGGCCCCTGACTCGGGCCGCTCTCACGCGTGGTCACGAAGGCCTGCACCGGACTGGGTGCTGGCCAGTCCGGCAGAATCAGGGTCGGGCGTAGACTGTCGTCGTGCATAACCTCTCCTGGCGCGATGGGATACGCGAACCGAGCCCCTCAGCGGGCGATGTCTTCCTTGAGATAGTCGATCAAGACCAGCATGTCACCCGGCATCTCGGCGCGGAATTCGACTTCCTTGCCCGTGATCGGGTGGATGAAGGCGAGGCGACGGGCATGCAGCGCCTGACGCGGGAACTGACGCAGCAGCTCCTTGAGCGGGTCACTGGCCCCCGGCGGAAGCTTCAGACGGCCTCCGTAGACCGGGTCCCCGATCAGCGGATAGCGCTGGTGCGCCATGTGCACACGGATCTGGTGGGTACGCCCGGTTTCCAGCTTGCAGCGGATATGGGTATGCCCCCGGAAGCGCTCCACCACGCGAAAATGCGTGATCGCCATCTTGCCGCTATGGGTCACGGCCTGACGCTTGCGATCCTTGGGGTGACGCCCGATGGGCGCATCCACGGTACCGCCCGCCGTCAGCACACCAGTCACGACGGCATCGTACTCGCGAGACACGGTACGCGCCTGCAGCTGCTCGACCAGGTCCGCCTGGGCGGTCAGCGACTTGGCGACCACCATCAGGCCACTGGTGTCCTTGTCGAGACGATGCACGATACCGGCACGCGGCAGCATGGCATTGCCCGGACAATGGTGCAGGATGGCATTGAGCAGCGTGCCATCCGGATTGCCGGCCCCCGGGTGCACGACCATGCCGTGCTCCTTGTTGATGACAAGCACGTCGTCATCCTCGAAGACGATCTCGAGCTCGATGTCCTCGGGGCCATGACTGACTTCTTCTTCAAGCTCGGCGGTCAGGGCCAGACGTTCACCGCCATAGACCTTCTCGCGGGGTTTGACGGCGGCACCGTCGAGGGTCAAGGCACCGGTCTTGATCCAGTGCTTGAGGCGCTCGCGGGAATAGTCGGAGAAGATCTCGGCGCAGGCCTGATCAAGGCGCATGCCAATCATCGCCTCCGGGATCCGCTCTTCGCGGTTGATGGTGTCTGCCATATTGCTCTCTGAGGCCGTTTCGCAGGAAAGGGCCTTTGCTTTATAGTGAGTGCGGATCGGCGGATTCTAGCATGCCCGCCATGGATTGCCCGAGATGAGGAAACCGATGCGCGCCCTTCCCTTGACTGCCTTCGCCCTGGCCAGCACCTTGCTGGTCGGCTGTGCGTCCAACGAGCCGGCACCGGATCTTCAGGAGCAGGAGCTGTACCGTCAGGCTCAGGTTTCCCTGGATACCAGCCGCTTCAACTCCGCCGTGCAACAACTTGAAGCACTGGATACTCGCTTCCCGTTCGGCAGCTATGCCGAACAGTCGCAGCTGGAGCTGATCTACGCCTACTACCAGGTGGACAACTGGGAAGCCGCACGCGCGGCGGCCAGCCGCTTCATTCGGCTGCACCCGGACCACCCGCAGGTCGATTATGCCTACTACATGCGTGGACTGGCAGCCTATAGTGCAGGGCGCTTCAGCCTGGAATCGCTGGACCTGATCGACATCTCCAAGCGGGATCTCGGTGCGACGCGGGACGCCTACGTCGACTTCGGCGAACTGGTGCGCCGCTTCCCCAACAGCACCTACGCGGCAGATTCGCGTCAGCGCATCATCTATCTGCGCAACGTACTGGCGCGCGGCGAGCTGCAGACTGCCGATTTCTACCTGCGCAAGCAGGCCTATCTGGCCGCCGTGAAGCGTGGTGAGTGGGTGATCGAGCACTACCCTAACACTCCTGCCACTCGCGATGCGCTGGCCGTGATGGTCGAAGGCTATCTGGGCCTCGGTCTGCGCGACCGCGCCAGCGAGACGCTCAAGGTGCTGATCCAGAATGATCCGGACAACAAGCGTCTGGATGGCCGTACCTTCGAGCCGCGCTACGTGAAGGCGGATGACCTGACCGTCTGACGATCAGGCTTCCCGCCTCACCATCGAAAAGCCCGTGATCACCGATCACGGGCTTTTTTCATGCGATTGTCGACTCAACATCGCTGCATCCGGGTGTCATCGGCATCTTGCGCAAAGAATTCGCAATCCCTGACACCGGACATGAGTTGCCTCAATCGCCGGCCGCCCAGCCATTGACGATCGGGTAGCGACGGTCACGCCCGAAGCCACGCGGCGTGACACGCACGCCCACCGGCGCCTGACGGCGCTTGTACTCACAGCGGTCGACGAGACGCACCACACGATAGACATCCTCTTCCTCGAAACCGGCACGGATGATCGCCTCGGCACTCATGTCACCCTCGATGTAATGGGTGAGAATCGCATCCAGGGTGTCGTAGTCCGGCAGCGAGTCGCTATCGAGCTGGTCTTCGGCGAGCTCCGCGGACGGCGGACGCGTGATGACACGCTCCGGAATCGCCGGGCCCATGGTGTTGCGCCAGTTGGCGAGACGGAATACCCAGGTCTTGTAGACGTCCTTGAGCGCATTGTAGCCACCGACCATGTCGCCATAGAGCGTGGCGTAACCCACCGCCATCTCGCTCTTGTTGCCAGTGGTCAGCACCATCAGGCCCTTCTTGTTGGAGATGGCCATCAGCAGCACGCCACGACAGCGTGACTGCAGGTTCTCCTCGGTGGTGTCGCGCACACTGCCGGCAAAGCTCTCCGCCAATGTCTCGGTGAACGCCTCGACCATCGGGGCGATGGGCATCACCTCGTAATTCACGCCCAGCAGTGTCGCCTGCTCGGCAGCGTCTTCCCTGGAGATGTCCGCGGTGTAGTGGTACGGCATCATCACCGCATGCACGCGGTCCGCGCCCAGCGCATCGACGGCAATCGCCAGCGACAGGCCGGAGTCGATGCCACCAGAGAGACCCAGCACCACGCCCTTGAAGCCGCTCTTGTTGACGTAGTCACGCAGGCCAGTGACCAGTGCGCAGTAGAGCGACTCTTCCGGTGACAGCAGCTCGGCGATCTCGCCGCTCTGCGGCGCCCAGCTACCGCCTTCCTCCTTGAGGAACTGCACCGGCATCAGGCCGACATCCCACCAGGGTGCCTGCACGCAGGTATTGCCCTCGGCATCGATGGCGGCGGAGCCACCATCGAAGACCAGCTCGTCCTGGCCACCGATCTGATTGACGTAGACCAGCGGACACTTCACTTCGGCCGCCCGCTGAGCGAACAGATGATTGCGCTCGGCCGGCTTCTCCAGATGATAGGGCGAGGCATTGAGGCTGACGAGAATGTCCGCGCCGGCATCCCGCGCCTGACGAACGGGCGCGCCATCCCACAGGTCTTCACAGATGACGATACCCAGACGGGCGCCGCGGCATTCCACCACGCAGGCCTCGGAGCCCGGCGTGAAGTAACGCTGCTCATCGAAGACCTGATAATTGGGCAAGGCCTGCTTGGCATACTCGGCGATCCACTCGCCATCCTTGAGCACGCCGGCCAGATTGTAGCGCTTGCCGTCACGCATGCCGGGGTAGCCGACGATGACCATCACGCCGCGCGCGACCTTGCTGGCCATCCGCGCGCGCGCCTCGTCGAGTCGTGCCTCCATGGATTCGCGCAGCAACAGGTCTTCCGGCGGGTAGCCGGTCAGACACAGCTCGGGCAGCACGACGACGTCGGCCTTGTGCTCGAGACTCGCTTCACGGACGGCTTCGATGGCACGCTCGGTATTGCCGGGGATATCACCGACCAGCGGGTCGAGCTGGGCCATCACCAGAGTCAGATCTTGCATGCGGTAAGGATCTCTCGATTGGCGGTTCGATAAGGGGCCAGTACACTGTGGCCAGACATCTGGCTCAGACTGCTGAGCCGTGCACCGGCTCATCAGTCTCATGATGGCCGCCATTGTCCCGCAAGGTCGCGCCGCTGGCAAAAAGCCACGCGCGCCGCCTCATCTGGGAGTCATATAGGAATGAGCCTGTTGATCATCCGTCTGCTGGTATTCGTCGTCCTGTTCTGGGCAGGCCTGCGCCTCTATCGCATGTATCGCCAATGGAAGCTGAGCCAGGACAACCACGATGACGGCCAGCCTGCCGAGCGCGAGGCCCAGAACATGGTGCGCTGCGCCTACTGCGATCTGCATCTGCCGGAAAATGACGCCATCCGCCATGAAGCGCTGCACTTCTGCTGTCAGGAACACCAGCAGCATTTCCTCGACGAGGGCCCACGCAAGTAACGCACTGTCTTCCCCCTCGAGACGAAGGCTCGAGGGGGAAGACGCCATGACGATGCTCAGGCCCAGCGCGTCGCGTCTGGCTGGGACGAGGCTTCCAGCGTGGCGATCTCGCCCAGCAAGGTCTCGGGCTGGTAGGGGATGGGGTCGATGATCGGCGTACGCCCCAGCAACTGATCCGCCAGCAGGCGGGTCGAGGCCGGCGCCAGTACCAGGCCATTGCGATAGTGACCGGCATTGACGTGCAGGTGGCGGCGTTCGGGCACGGCACCGATGAACGGCGTGCCGGTCGGCGAACCGGGACGCAGCCCCGCCCAGTGATGCTCGACCTCACACTCGGCCAGCGCCGGGATGATCTCGCAGGCGCTCTTGATCAGCGACTCACGCGCCTCAAGGGTGGTCGCCTTGTCGAAGCCGACCTCCTCCAGCGTGGAACCCGCCACGATGCGCCCATCGGCACGTGGAATCACGTAGCGTCCATTCTTGAGTACCACGCGCTCCACCAGCCCCTTGGGTGCCTTGAACAGCACCATCTGGCCGCGTACCGGCCGCACCGGCAGCGCCAGCCCCGCCTCACTCAATATCTCGCGACTCCAGGCGCCCCCACAGACCACGACCTGTCCGGCGGACAGCACTGAATTGGCGGTATGCACGCCGATGGCGGTGTCGTCCTGCAGCAGAATGCCCTGCACCGCGACATTCTCGAGCAGACGTACGCGCGGGTGGGCATCGAGAGCGGCGCGCAGTGACTTGCCCAGGCGCGGATTGCGGATGCTGCCCAGCGTCGGCATCCACAGCGCCGATTCGCAACCGGGCGCGACGGCCGGTGCCTTGTCGTAAAGAAAGTCAGCCTCCACGCGCGTCAGCGGCTTGGTGTATTCCTCGGACCAGCTCAGTGCCTGCTCGGCATCCTCGACATTCAGGTACAGCAGACCCTGCTGGCGATATTCGGGGTCGATGCCGGTGGTCTCGATCAGGCGCTCGGCCAACGTGGGGTAGAAACCTTCCGACCAGGCAGACAGGCGTGAGATCGGCGCACTATAACGCCACGGATACAACGGCGAGACGATACCGCCGCCCGCCCAGGATGCCTCGCGCCCACACTGGCCCCGCTCGACCAGCGTGACCTCGGCACCGCCATCCGCCAGTTCCAGCGCAGTCAGCATGCCGATCACGCCACCGCCTACCACCACAAAGTCATTCACGCCTGTTCGCTCCTGCCTCAAGACCGGGAAAGGCTTCCAGAATACGCCGCCCGCAAGGCGGTGCAAGCGAGCCGCGCGCAATCCAGCATCGCACCGAGGCCGCTCTCGCCACTGCTACCAGCAATCGCCATCGCCGGTCGTGTCGCGGATGCCGGTATTGGTGAGGGTCAGCGCAGGGCAATCGGTATCGGCGCTCTGAGGCGCCACCGCAGTCGCGATCAGCGTGAAGCGGGTCGTCGTGGCGCCATCCTCCAGGCTCAGGGCGTAATAGCCTTCCGGCGACTCGGTGGCGCGCCCCAGTCCCTCCTCGTCACAATCACTGTCACCGGCGATGCTGGTCGCGTAGCCACCGCAACGCGCCATGTAACGCTCCTGAGCCTGGGCCAATGACATCAGTGCCGCCTGCCCATCGGCACGACGTGAGCGGATTACCTGATCCTGATAGCTCGGGTAGGCGATCGCCGCGAGGATGCCGACGATGACGACCACGATCATGATTTCCGTCAACGTGAAACCGCGGGCGTACCTGCGGTGAGACAGCGCATTGCGAGACAGAGCACTGCGGGACAGAGCACTGCGAGACAGAGCACTGCGGGACAGGCTAGCGCCTAGAGAGAGAAAGCTGGCCATGAAGATCTTCCTTGAAAGGCGGACTTGAAGGTACTGCTGAGAAGTGAAGGCGCCGCCACACTCTGAGAGAGCGTGACGGCGTCGGGTCATGCATCACAGATGCAATGCGATCAGCGCAGTTGATACCAGGAAACACGACCGGTATCCGTCGAGCTGGACACGTTCAGGTCGTAGGATGAGACGGTGCCTTCTACCGTTCCCAATGAGCTGCTACCCACATAGACCGTATTGCCGACACTGACGCTGGACGTCGGCGTACCGCTCAGTTTCACGCTGACGACCACATTGCCGACGGCGACGGTGTTGTCGATGATGGTGCCGACCAGATCATCGGCGCTGAAGGCCTCATCCTGATTGAAATCGAAGATGGTCACATAGCTGCCTTCGCTGTCATCGTAGGTCGGCAACCCTGTCTCGGTATCCAGCGCGACCAGCCAGCCGCCCCCGGTGCTTTCACAGAAGTTGGTCCCCGTGCTGGAGGTGCTGGTAGAGAAGACCACCAGGTTGGAGAGCAGGTTGGCCGGCTCGACCAGCTCTTCCTGCTCGGAGGCATCCAGATCCAGATACCAGCCGAAGCGATCGCTGTCCTGATCTTCCAGCTGGCTGGGGTAATAGCTGAAGCTGTCGCCACCGAGAGTCCGTCCAGTCAGCTCCCCGTTGGTGTAGCTGCCACTGACGAAAGTCCGCTCCTCGAGGTTGCTGCGCATCAAGCTGGTGTGACTGCCACCGGCATCCAGCACGGTGTAGAGGCTCTGGGTGACCCAGGCCTCGTCCTCGGCATCAGCGTACATGTCCTGTCCTGTTCCGAAGGACACCAGCAGGTTGGGAGAAGACATGGTCTGCGTGCCTCCGGAGTAGCGACTCAGCGTCGGTTTGACCGTGATCGGTTGCAGCGCATCCGTCTGGCACTCCCCGCCAGTCAGGCTGGTAGCACAGGCCGTGAACAGCCGCGTGACACTCCACTTGCTGCTGTCGTCATCACTGAGATCAAACTTCCACAACCGCCCCTGAAGATCTCCCCCATAGGCAAAATCGACAGTGCCATTGCTGTCGATATCAGCAACCTGCAGATTGGCCAGGCCGCCGGTCACCCCACTGGGGGACAGCTTGGCGATCACGCCACCGGCATTGACTCCATCGAGCTCCAGCGCGAACAACGTCGGCGCGGCGTTCTCATCGGCAGTTTCCAGGCCATTGCCGACCAGCACCGCACTGTCACCATTGTTCAGTGACACGATATGCGCACTGCCGAAGACATGCCCCATGTCATCATCGTCGCTTGAACCGAACTCCCAGCGCACCACATCATCTTCATCGAAGTCTTCACCCGCCACGGCCTTGGTGACATTGAGCGCGAACAGGCCGCGTCCACCGCCCGCCAGACCGGACACCAGCCACTCCTCGCCATCCAGACTGGCGATACGCACTTCACCATCGACATAATAGCGATGCTGATAGCCCGGGTCGGTCAGATAGCCCAGCCCTGCGTCGTCCTCTTCGCTATAGAGCAGCTCCGGAATGTAGGCGAACTGCTCGCTACCGGTATTGAGGTCGAAGGCGTGCAGCATGCCGTCGTTGGCCCCGACGAAGACACTGCCCTGTGTCGTCGAGTCCTCACGTGTCACGACGACTGGCGATGAGCCGATGATGTCGCCCAGCTGCACGCCAGTGCGATTGCGCAGACCATCGCCCTCATATTCATCACTGCCCCGCAACCACTCGATCGCTGCCTTCACATGGTCATCGGTAGAGTTGCCACCGACTTCCATGCGCGCGAGATCGTTGCGCTGGCTCGAGCTCAGGCGGCCCGCGTTGTCAGTCGTGAACTCGACGCCGTTCCCCCCGGACATGGTGAAGACCGTACGTGACTCGAGGCCATCCTCCTCTGCCAATGCCTCACTCAGCTGGGTGGCAGCACTCCAGAGCTGATCGTCCTCCTCGACGTCATTGCCCTCCTGTACCGAGGAGGCCACCACATCTCCCGTCCAGGTCGAGGCGGAATAGCGGCTCTCGACCAGTCGACTGTCCGTCTCGACACTGGCCGTCGTCAGATTGGTAGATAGGCCGCTGACACTGTTGCCTACCGCGACGATCTCGGAGGCGATCGCCGCCAGCGCCGAGACGAGATCCGTCGGGCTGGAGGCATTGAAGTAGGAGCCCCCGCCATCGATGGCGGCCTGTTCCAGATCATCGATGGTGCTGGAGCTGCTCTCCGTAACGCGATCCTTGTCATCCCAGTCGTTACTGGTCGACTCGACCCCGAACGCCACCGTATAGGTCGTCATCACCTGCTTTTCATAGGTCCCGCTTCCAAGCTTCGGCAGGAGATCATTATGTGCATAATAATAAGCGACATCCGCCAAGGTGGCATCGCCACCAGATCGGCCATTACTTTGTTGCCAAGTGCGACCATCACCGTTGGCATCACGAATATCTCTTTCAATCGCATTGGAGTCTGAGGAGTCCTCGGAATTCCAGAAACCATCGGTTATGAGAACAGTGAAATTCTGCTGACACATGCCACCTTCATCTTCGGAAAGAATCGGTGTAGAGCCCAGACTGGAATAATTATCACTGTAATATTCACCAGCACGATACAGTGCTTCTCGTAGTGGAGTTCCACGATAGGAGTTATAATTATATTCAGTCTTTGATATGATTTTGGAGCCAACGATAGCATCTTTCACTTCATCTAGATGATCATTACCACTGTCGGAGCTTGTTATTATTGAGACTATTGTTCCGATAGAATTGATGACCTCGTTTATCAATGTATCATATATATCATCAACTTCAGCTTGCTTGGCACTAACAGAGTCTGGATTGATAGTCAAAAAGCCAGTGCGAAAATTAGTGCCTGCCAACAACTCCAAGGCAGCAGCCTTACCGACACCCAAACGATCACGATAGTAGGTAAACCAATTGGCGTAATTGATTTTCTCTTGTTCCGAAAGACTGTCACCTGAGAGTTTCACCTCAGTATCCGAATTACAGTTACTTCCAGTGTAGTAACGATAGTTCAAATCTGGATCGGTGAGATCAACCAGGTTACTGGTAACATCTCCTGAGTTGAAATCAACCCAGGCAGCAGTCGGATCCATATTGTCATAGCGTTCATCTCCATCCCCCTTTTTCCAAGGAAGATAAGTCTGATGAGGGTTATATGCTTGAGTATTTTGTGTGTAGCAGAAATACTTTCTATCCAAGTCAAGAGGTTTGAAAACAGTCTCACATTTCTTTTGTTTTCCCCACCACCTCTGTACCCACTCACACTCTTCCTGTTCGGCATAGACCAGGTCATATTTCTGAACAGAATCCCCACCCTCAAAAGTGTCTTCAAAAGACATCGAGCCCGAATCATCCAGCACCAGCAGGACGTTGGGGGTAACACCGACACTCTGGGTGGTGGGCAACTGAAGTAGCGTGTCGCTATCTGCCAGCACGGGCAAGGCGACCAGCAGTCCGCCTGACAGCAAGACCGGCAGGTGAATACGACGCAAGCCGCTGCGGCGGGGTGAGTGCTTCGATTTCATCGATAGATTCCCTTCAATCGGCCATCATGATTTCGCTTTGCACCACTGCCAGTGCACGCTTCTTGCTATCAGGGTCACCTGCGCTCTCAAGACTCCAACCAGCGGCCGTGATGCGGAAGGCTTTCAACAACTGACTGCTGCTCAGGTTATCGTCATTCAGAACGCCTTCCGTCGTCTCCCCCAGATACTCGATGACATAGTTGCCGTTGTCAGCCGCATCACCGCTCAAGACACCTTCCCCCTCCCAGGCGTCTGCCTGCAGAGGATCGAAGCCCAGCTCCTCCCCCACCGTCACGTCGTAGAAGCCGTCCCCATCGAAATCATCCAGGGTCAGCTCCCCCTCGAGCAGACGACTCTCCGCCTGTTGCTGAAGGCTCTCGGCCTCGGCATAGGCGTTGTCGTAGAACTGGGTATTCATCAGCATACGGGTCTGCAACTGGGTATCCTCATTGCCCGTCACTGCCATCACGCCGACCACGATCAGCATGATCAACACGACCAGCAATGCCATCCCCTGCTGACGAGGATGCCGGGGGGCGTTCATCTGATTCATAGACCGATATTCCTCGGGCTCAGGGTAATGTCGAAGGTACGTTCCAATTCACCATCATCCTCACCCTCAACGTTGATCGTCGGTGGCGTCTTGAGGGTCAGGCTGATGTGGATACGTCTGACGCTACCCCAGTCATTTGCGGCTTCCACTTCCGCCGCGCTGCGCTCTACTGCGAAACGACTCGCACTGCCACTGCCCGAGGCCGTATCGAAGGACAGATCCAGCGCTTCGACGTATCGCGCCACTTCTTCATCACAGCCTGCGGTCGGGTCACCATCGACATCTTCTCCGTTCAGGCACAGACGGACGGGAGAATCGTCATCGGTCTGCGACACCAGCAGATACCAACGCTGCAACGGGTAGACATATGCCTGGGTCTGCTGGGCACCGCCGTAGCCATGTTCCACAGCACTCGACAGATCCAGTGAATTGCTGCCATCGCCCGCCAGGCGAGCGATATCACCACTCTCGCAGTCACTGATCAGCACGACGCTATCCGCCTCCAGCGTATCGGCGGCGTAATCTTCAAGTACCAACGACGTATCCCCCTGAGCGACACTCGACCCGAGCTGCCAGCCACGCTGCGCTCCCAGTGCGGGTACCTGCAGGGCCAGGCGGTCGTAGGTGACCCCCGCCACCGTGTCGGACTCGGCCGTCAAGGGAGCATCGGACAGCGCGTGGCTGCCGGTGCCATCACTGACACTGCTCACCGACGCACAGCCGGAAAAACCGGCATTGCGCACCAATGGCTGCAAGCGACGCGTGACATGGCGCGCAGACTCCTGCAGGTAGGACACGGCAGACGTCGTGTTGAGGGTTGAGCGCGAGGCGAGAAAGTACTCCAGCGCCATGGCGGAAATGAACAACCCCAGCACCAGCGCCAACATCAATTCGACCAGGCCGACGCCCTGCTGGGCACGCCGTGAAGGCATCGAGCGAGGCGCCCTTGGCGAGCGCGACGCGCAGGCTCGCCGCGAGAGAGAGACTTTCAATGACATCAGGGCACCACTCGTATCTGTAGGGTCTCGCTCAACGCCTGAGCATCGGCGTCCATGCTGTCTGCGTTCTGACCCAGCGGCGCGGCACCGCTCCAGCCGAGGGTCAGTGTCAGAAGATCACTCCCGCTGCTGGCGATGGCCCCGACCGGCGCGTTCAGTCCACTGTCCTCAAGCCTGTCCGCCCACACCGCTACATCGCGTGCCGCAAGCTCAGCAACACTGCAGGGACAATTGCCGGGATTGCCCGCGCTCTCGGTGTCGAGACCAGCGTAGTCATCCACGCCGTCAGGGTTGGCCTGGATACGCTCCGCCATGCTGATCAACAGGATGCGAGCTTCGGTACGCGCATAACTCTCGTTGTTGGCCTGCAGGCTCTCCATCTGCATGAGTCCGAAACCCAGCAACGTCAGCCCCATCAGCAACAGGGCGATCAGAGCCTCCAGCAGACTGGTACCTTGTTGCCCCTTTCTCGCGGGATGCGAGCCCACCTCAGCAACTCTGGTCATCGCTGCCATATGTCTCCGTCAGTACTCGTCCAATGGGGGTCAATTCAAGCTGGCGATGGCCCTGACCACCCGACTGGTCACAGATCAACAGCCAGGTGGAGTCCGGTGTCGCGCCCTGGTCATCAAAGGTCACGCCGGCGACATCTGCCTGCACGGTGATGGCGGCATCGAACAGACGCAACAGATCATCGCCCAGCGATACCCGAGCATCCGCCTGAGTGCCCTGCACGACCGCCCAGCCATTGCTCCAGCGGGTCGAATTCATGCAGGCATCACCCGCGGCATTCAGCGGACAGAGCGTGATGCTGCCACCACTGGCCACCGCCTCGCTGCGCGCGTAGTTGACCGAGGCAATGAGTGTCTCGGCGGTACTGGTCACGGCATTGCGCGCGACCACTCCCTGCCAGGCGGGGACGGCGATCGTGATCGTGATGACCAGCACCGCCAACGTGATCATCAGCTCGATCAACGTGAATCCTTGCTGCCCCTCCTGCTGACGTGTGTGTCGAAGCGCATGAAAAACTGACATCGTCATATCCCTGAGAAACACGCAGGCGAAGGTGCCCTTCGCGATGTGAAATGGGGCAATGTAACGTCAACCAGCCACATAATGGAATTATTATGTTACATAGAATTACCTGACATCCCACAAATTACTCATATTCATCATTGTTTCATCTTTGGTGGCGCGAGTTTCTGGACAACGAAAAGCCCCGATCCAAAAGAATCGGGGCTCGTGTCTGCTGCAAACGGATGGCAGGGTGTGCTGCGTTACCAGCAATTGCTACTGTCGGTGCCTTCTGAATCTGCCAATACCGCAGCTCCCTTGATACCCAGCTCCGTCAACGTGAAAGTGGCACAGTCCTCATCATTGGCCTGACTGCCCGTGGCAGTGGCCGTCAGCGTATAGCTGTCGGCGTCCCCCGCGACGGCCAGTGTATAGAAGCCCTCCTCGCTGGCCGTATCAGCCTGTCCAAGCCCGATCCCGTCTCCGCCGAGCCCCAGAGCATCATCACAGTCCGTGGCGGTAGTCACACTGGCGGTCGCATATTCTCCGCAGGTGGCCATGATGCGCTCCTGGGTCTGGGCAAGCGCCAGCAGGGACGTGATGGCATCCGTGCGGCGTGAGCGCTCCACCTGATCCTGATAGCTGGGATAGGCGATAGCGGCCAGGATTCCGATGATGGCCACGGCAATCATCAGCTCCATCAAGCCGAAACCACCTTGTGATCGAGAACCGCCAGTTCGTCTGATCATCAACGCCCCCTGCGAAGCAGCGTGATATCGATCACCGGTCTTGGCTCGCCGCGCGGATCGAAGCGTACCTCGACCTCCTGCCCCGGATTGAGGTGGAATGCCTGAAGTTCTCGCCCATTGCGATTGAGGACGCGCGTGGAGGGCAGGATCACGAACCCCATGTCGTTGAGCTGCAGCTGGTCCCCCTCCACCTGGTCAATCACGCCTGTGACGGTCTGCTCCATGTCCAGCTGAATCAAGGTATCTGCCGCCATGGCCGTCCCGCCCCACCCCGTGAGGAGTGCACAGGCTGCCAGTATCCATGCGCCGCCGCTCCGCTGCCACTTGTGTCGTGATATCTGCATGTTCCCTCTCCTAGCGCAGCTGGTACCAGGCACTACGGCCTTCCAGTCCATCGATCCCGAAGTCCATGGCCATCTCGACCACCTGATTGGTACCGCCCTGACCGACGTACTGGGTATCTCCCAGGAACTTGGGCGAGGTGGGCTCCCCGTCCGTCTTTATCGACAGCACGACCTGATTGTTGACGTTGTCGCTGGCATCCACCTTGCCGTCGCCATTGTAGTCAAAGACCTGCTGGACACTGTTGTTGCTGCGGACCGGTTGCAGACCATTGCGCAGGCTGAGGGCATTCAACCAGCCGCTGGCACCACCGGTACAGGGGCCATTGCTGCCCGGGATCGTGGTATTGAAGACGATCAGATCGCCACGTACTGCCGGAATCGTCACCAGACGCTCCCCGGAATCGGAAAGCTCCACATACCACCCGTACTGGATGCCATTGTTGTTCTGATTGGCATAATCGACACCCACACCGGTGACGGTACGTGCATCACTGACCCCGGTGATGTTCGTGAAGCTCTGCTTTTCCAGCTGTCCGTGATAACGACGCGTCGTGTCGCCCGTGTGTAATACGCTATAGAAAGACTGCGTCGAGGTGTCGATGGCATCCTGCAGTGTCAACAGTTGCCCCGTCCCCCAATAGACATTCAGGTACGGCGTATCGACGGTACTGTTGAAGACACCGCTGCGTGCCACGGCCACTCGCGAGGTGATGGGCTGGCGCGAAGCCGTCGGACAGGTCGATGTCGTGCTGTTCAGAGCCACCGCACATGACTGGAAGAGGCGCGACGTCTCGCCGCTCCCCACGTCATCCAACGAGAAATCACGCATGTCGAACACCCAGACATTGCCGTGAAGATCACCCGCGTAGACCCAATCGGTAATGCCATCGGCATCGATGTCCGCCAGCTCCGGGCTCGACATGCCATTGCAGTCGCTGTTGGCTGACGTGCAGGAACCCCCGGCATTGCTGCCCTGCTGTGAATCCAGCAGCGCGAAGTTTTCCGGGTCCTCCAGGTCAACAATGAACAGTTTGGCACGCCCGTCACTATCCGCGTTGTAGCCATTGCCGAAGATGGCGTACCACTTGCCATCATCAAGTCGAGCAACCTGAATGTCGCTGAAGGTGTAACCGAGATCCTCGTGGGTGAACTCCCACTGCACGATATCCGCCGGCGAGGTGCCATTGGACTCCCCCAGCGTGTCGAAGGCTTCGGGATCCGTGATATCCAGCATGTAGACCGCCTTGCCACCCGCGCCAAGCCCCCCCACCAGGACCGAATGCCAGCTGGGAGCATCTTCCTCTCCCAGTTGTACGTGGACATCGCGCGCGACAGGCGTGGCATCGACGTAATACTGGTGAACATAATTCTGGTCGGCGAGCTGACGAATGCCACGCCCACCCTCGATGCTGAAAGCGGCATATGGCATGTAGGCGAATTTCTCTTCCCCGCTTTCCATGTCGATGGCGTGCAACATGCCATCGTTGGCACCGATGTAGATCATCGACTGGCGATCTTCATGCAAGGTCTTGAAGGAGCGGTACGAAGACACTTCCATGTCATTGCGGTAGCTGGCGGAAGGCGGGCCGACGATGGCCGGCGAGGCGTGGACGATATCACCGAGATAGTTGTCGTCACGATCACGGAACAAGGTACCTTCATAGGTATCATCGCCCTTGAGATAGCCGATCAGATTCTCGAGCTCCGACGTTCTCACGGCAAGCGGTGTCCCATTGAGCGTGAGGAAGGTCCCGCTCGTATCCAGAATCTGCCCCGTCAGCTGCGTCACGGTATCACCGACCAAGTCCAGCACTCCGCTCTGTCCACCAGTCAGTCCCACGGCATTGGCAAGGCCATTGCCATTACCCAACCCCAGACCCAGCCCGTTGCCGATGATGCCAGATGCTCCATTTGCAGCTTCACGCACGGATATCAGCACGGCATCGGTCAACAGCGTCTCGTCCAGGAAACCGACTAGGTCGAGAATCTGTTCCGCCTCCAATGAGCCGGCCTCCTCGATATCAAAGAAGAAGGCCTTCTCGTCAACTTCCGCGATTCCCGGGTTATAGGTAATTACCTTGCGACTGGAGCTACGGCTATCATCATCACGCAACCACTCCGCGACGGACCAATCCGAGGTGGCGCTCAAGGTGCCATTGGTGCCGATCTTTCGTGCAACGACATCGCCCGACCAATCAGCGGGATCATAGATGGTCTGAATCACGTACGCGCCGCTGGTCTGCCCACCACTGCTGATGTCCAGGCTACCGGTACTGGCCGCGCGTCCTGCGATCGACTGAGCGATATTGTTCAACGCATCAATCAATGCCTGCGGGTTGGCGGCGCTGAGATATTCACCACGCCCGTTCCAGGCCGCATGGCGCAGATCGTCGATGGTGGTATTGGCGTTGGCAACCGGCTGCGGCCAGGTAAAGGCAGACTCGAGATCAGCAGGGTTCTCGGACAGTGAGCCATCCACACCGAAACCGACGGTGTAGGTCACCATGTGCTGAGCGGAATTTTCATCCACTCCCGGTATGGTCGGCACGCTGTCGATCAAGTCAGTCCGCAGGTCCTCGCGATAATATTTCATCGCGACATCGCCAAGCGTATTGGAATAGCTGTCACGGTGACTGGCACTGATGAAGTCGCCGCTGCCACCGTCGACGTTGCCGACGCTGGGACTGGAGCCATTCCAGTAGCCATCGGTCATCATGATGGAATAGTTTTGCTGGCACATGCCGCCCTCATCCGCACTCAGAATGGGGGCCGAACGACCAGTGCTGGAGTAATACTCCCCGGCATTCTTGAGCGCGGTACGCAGAGGGGTGCCACCGGAGGGATAGGCGGTAAACAGCTCCTCCAGCAGGGCTTCACGTTCATCAGTATCCGTCATATCCGCAACGTTGCGATTGTTGCGGCCCTGGATGGTGCGCAGCCCCACCCGGGACTCATTGGCGTTGATCACACCGGCCATGGCGGATTTGGCCACCAGCATGCGGTCGCGATAGTAGGTGAACCAGTTGGCGAAATTGACTTGCTGAGCCGCGGACAGATCTTCTACTTCAACGACATGATCGTCGTCCAGATACAGGCGCCCCGAATTGTTGCTATAGACGCCGCATTCACCGTAGTCATAGTCCCCATCACCATTGTCGTCCCAGCGGACGTAGTAGGCGTCATCGCTCATCCTGGCCAAGCTGGTAGGCTCGTAGGGATCTTCACGGACATTCGACAGGCTCATGTTCTGATAGGCGATTCCCGCTCGATCAGCTCCCGCCCAGGGGGTGTAGGTCAGCGCAGGGTTGTAGGCCATGACATTGAAGCCCATGCAGGCCCCGATCGCCCCGCCAAGATCCGTATAGGAAACGATACGATCATCAGCATCATGGTTGTTCTCTATCCAGATCCCGCTCTTGGAATACACCCCTGTGTAACCCATCAGCGAGGAAGCCGGCTGGAGACTCCAGTGTTCCACCCCCTTGTTGAGAGTATCCTCCCAGGCCATGCTGCCCGAATCATCAAGGATGAACAGGATATTGGGCTGAACACCCGTGGCTTCCGTCACTGGCGCACGAGCGATTTCCCCGGGAGCCGCCAGGCAAGGCAGAGCGAAAAGGCATAGGGCACCACTCAGCAGATAACGCATGTTCATGCTCCTCTCAGAAGTAAGGGCCCAGTTCCAACTCGCTTTGCACCACTGTCCAGGAGGCGCCATTGCCGCCTCCCAGGCCCATTGCACTGACGCGGAAGGCATCCAGGCGCGTACCGACCGCATTCAATTCGTTGCTGGTATTCAGTGGGGGCTGCCCGACCTTGCCCAGATACTCGATCACGTACGCCCCGATCACCGCGCCGTCATCATCATCCAGCGTATCGATGCCATTGGCCTGCCAATCCGCTTCAGAGAGCGGGTTGATCGGCGGCGCATCCTCAGGGAGTGCCAGCATCAGCCCAGCCGAGTCATCGAAATCGCCCAGTTCCCAGGCGCCATTCTCCAGACCCTCCTGCAACGCCCGCTCACCGATGCTGAGGCTGGTCTCGGCGTTGTAATAGGACTGCTCGAAGTTACGGCTGTTGACGGCCATCCGGGTCTGCAACTGACTGTCCTCCACGCCGGTGACGGCCAGCAGGCCGATCACCACCAGCATGACCAGCACGATCAGCAGTGCGATGCCTTGCTGATGCGCGGGCCCCCTCGTTGCCGCGCAGGGCCCGGATGTTGACGGCGATGTATGCATCAGCTGCCCCTCAGTTGCAGATTGCGCGGCGTGAACGTGAGATTGAAGGTGCGTGTAAGACGGCCATCGTTATCTCCGCCCGGCACCACGCCCGGCAGGCTCTCGAGCGTCAGGGCGATCTCGATGCGACGCACCTCATCCCAACGGTCTTCGCTGCGAACCGTGGCGGCAGGCACCTTGACCCGATCGACACTGCCGTTGCCGGTGGTGTCCAGACTGAAGCTGACATCGAAGCCCTCGACGCCAGAGGCCAGCTCTTCGCGCGCAAAGGTGGCATCGATGCGATCGAGATACAGCGCACGCACCGAGCTGTCATTGGCCTGATCATCCAGCCGAAGCTCCCAGGCCTGCACCGGATACAGATAGGCGTTCGATGACTGTGAACTGCCATAGGAACGCGACAGGGTATCGTTGGTCTCGATACTGCCCTGGGTCGTCCCCGACACCTTGAAGACATCGGTGCTGTTGCAATCACTGACCAGCGCGAACTCGTCGGTCACGAAGGCCGCTTCACTGCCATTGCGCACGCTCAGCGGTCCGCCCAGTGAGGTCATGCTGCTGATGAGCGTGATCTCATCGCCATCCTTGCTGGCGGCGACGAACGTCAGATTGAAATAGCTGAGGCTACGCTGGGTACGCTGCTGCCCACCGAAGGGCGCCGTGAGATCGTGGGAGTCATCCACTGAACTGGCATTGGTGATATCACGACTGTTGGCACACCCCGCGTAGCCCACATTGCGCATGAGGGGCTGAAGCCGGAACGAGACATAACGCGCCGACTCCTGAAGATAGGACAGGGCTTCCTGGGTACTCACGGTACTGCGTGACGTCGAGAACATCTGCACCGCCATCGCCGTGATGAGAAGCCCCAGCACCAGACTGATCATCAGTTCGACCAGGCCAACCCCCGCCTGATGCGCGCGAGAGGCTGGAGAGCGAGAGAACTTCTTGCCAGCGATAGAGACACGCGGGTTCATGGCTCCACCTCGAAGCGATATGCCTGGATATCCATTCCACCATTGAGCGTATCGCTCCATTGCACCTGGACACTGACGTCATGCACCCCGATACCGGCACCGCCGACCAGGCGCTCGTCTACCGTCACGTTGCCGACACCGCTGGTCAGAGTGGAACCCTGAATGGCCGTTCGCCAGTCGATCACATCCTGATTGGCCAACTGAGCAGGCGTGCAGTCTGACGAGCATCCATTGTCCGGTGGGTCCTGCGTATCGGCACCATCGTATTGCGCAATGGCTTCGAGATTGGCCCGGATGCGCTCGGCCATGTCCAATGACAGCAGCTGTGCCACCGTATTGCTGTAACTGACGCGCTGATGCTGCAACGTCTGCACCTGCAGCAGCCCCAACCCCAGCAAGGAGACACCAAGCAGCAGCACGGCCACCAGCGCCTCGATCAGACCGACGCCACACTGTCGATGCGCCGTCGCGATCTTCGGAGGGTTACGCCTTGTCATGAGCAATCACCTCCCGTCTCGAGTCTCACGCGCCCTGAAGGCGCCACCACCACGGAAGTGGAATCCGATGCTGCGCAGAACACCAGCGTGCTGTTGCCGCTATTGAGTGTGCCGCGATCGTTGAAGGTGATGCGACTGGCACCGCCGGATTGCGCCACCGAGTTGCTGCCCTGATGAACCCACATGCGATCCCCTGCCGTGAAATTGGCCCCACTGCCTTCATACACCACCCAGCCATTCGACCAGTCCGCATCACAGACAGTGGGATTCGGCGTGGCAACGCTCGGAGCATAGGGACAGACGCTGACCATGGTGCCGCGACTGGTCGCGGCACTGCGTGCCATCGCCAGGGCATGCGTCAGGGCGCGCACGTCGGACTCCACCTGAGAGCGCTGTACCATCCCTTGCCAGGCAGGCACCGCCCAGGCAGCGATGATGGCGATGATCGCCACCGTCACCACCAGCTCGATCAGCGTGAAACCGCGTGAATGACGCATGATGTCAGGCTCCCCGGCCTCTCGTGGCCTCTCATGCAACGCGAAAGGCAGTTCTCTCCCGACCCGATGTCGAGAGGATGGTCTCGCAGACTTCACCAACACCGCCCCCCTCCTTCCGCGCCGGTATTCATGACCTCATCCATCCACAGAATGCCGCAGTCATCGTTGAGCTGTGCTCCCTGCGGAGTGGCTTGCAACACGAAGGTGCTCGGCGTGAGGCTGCGATAGGAGATCAGGTAGCGCAGATTGCCGCCGGCATCCTCGATACTGCTGACGCCATCGGCTGGCAACTCACCCTCCAGCACCGGCGCCTCGGAGAAATCGTGGCCATAGAAGCCATGCAACTGCCTGGCCTGCTGGCCCAGCGCCTGCTGAGCATGAGAACGCCAGCTGCGCTCCACGTACCCGAGATAGGATGGCACTGCTACCGCCGCCAGAATCCCGATGATCGCGACCACCATCATGACTTCGATGAGCGTGAAGCCTCGTGCTCCTCTGGGCCCGCACGCTCCCGCTGCCCCGCGTCGTGCACGAGCACCGATGACGCTTTTGGCTAGGGGATGGCATGGCATGCCGATATCTCCAGAGGTGGCTTACCCTCCATTATGTATCATTTTCGTAACTGAGCATTACATTTTTTTTCATATATCCTCAGGCCAGATCAACGCTCACCGGAATGATCAGGGCATTGAGAACATGCGCAATAACTCACAAAGAGCCAGATATTGCGGATCAGACATGAAAAAAGCCGCGACAGAGTCGCGGCTTTCAGATGACCAATGACTTACAGAGCGTTACAGCTCGCGAATCTGATCCGAGGCGATCAAGCGCTCCTTGAGCTCCTTGGGCATGGAGAAGACGATATTCTCCTCCTGACCTTCCAGTTCCTCGGGCGCCGAAGCCCCCAGTGCCATCAGGCGATCGATCACGCCCTGCACCAGCACTTCGGGCGCACTTGCGCCTGCCGTGATCCCGATACTGCCGATACCCTCGAGCCAGGCGGCCTCGATCTGCTCGGCATCATCGATCAACCAGGCCGGGGTCTGCATGCGTTCGGCCAGTTCGCGCAGGCGATTGGAGTTGGAGCTGTTGGGGCTGCCGACCACCAGCACCACATCGCAGGCTTCCGCCAGCATGCGTACGGCGTCCTGACGATTCTGGGTCGCGTAGCAGATATCGTCCTTGCGCGGCCCTTGAATCGCCGGGAAGCGTTCGCGCAGCGCATCGATCACACGCGCCGTGTCATCCATGGACAGTGTGGTCTGGGTGACGAAGGCCAGCTGATCCGGGTCCTTGACCTCCAGGCGCGCCACATCGGACTCGTCCTCCACCAGGTGGATGGTGCCACCCTTGGAGGTGTCATAGCGACCCATGGTGCCCTCGACTTCCGGGTGACCCTCATGGCCGATCAGCACGCAATCCTGGCCCTTGCGCGCATAGCGCAGCACTTCCATGTGCACCTTGGTCACCAGCGGACAGGTGGCATCGAAGACCTTGAGGTTGCGACGCTCGGCCTCTTCCTGCACCGCACGCGAGACACCGTGGGCCGAGAAGATGACGATGACGTCATCCGGCACTTCGTGCAGTTCCTCGACGAAGATGGCGCCGCGCTCCTTGAGGGAGTCGACCACGAAGCGATTGTGCACCACCTCGTGACGCACGTAGATCGGCGGCCCGAACACGTCGAGCGCCCCGTTGACGATATCGATGGCGCGATCCACTCCGGCGCAGAAACCGCGCGGGTTGGCCAGCTTGATCTGCATGACAGGCTCCGCTTGATGGCAAGGGGCACACGTGTGAGGCGCCCCTGGAAAAGAAGACTCAGTGCGTGGTCGCGGGGGAGACGGACAGCACCTCGACCTCGAAGGTCAGGGTACGCCCGGCCAGCGGGTGGTTGAAGTCGACCTTGACGTCACGCTCATCGATCTCGCGAATGATGCCCGGCAGCTCCGAGCCTGACGGCTCGGCGAAGGACATCACCATGCCGACCTCGATCTCGTCATCGAAGCTCTTGCGCGCCACGGTCTGGACATTCTGCGGATTGTGCTGACCGAAGGCATGCTCCGGCGTGACCGTGAAGCTGCCGGTCTCACCTGCCGCCATGCCCATGATCGGCCGCTCGAAGCCCGGCGGCAGATTGCCATCGCCTACCTGGAAGGTGGCCGGCGTCTTGTCGAAGGTGGAATCCACTTCGGTACCGTCTTCCAGACGCAGACGGAAATGGAGGCTGACCTCCATGTTTTCGGCGATACGATATTCGCTCATGCTGACCTCGTTTGCGCCGCTCACTCGGAGCGGCCACGGAAGGATTCGATGATCAGTGCCACGGCTCCCAGGCTGATGGCGACGTCCGCCACATTGAAGGCCGGGAAGAAGGCATTGCCCCAGTGGAAGGACAGGAAGTCCACCACGTAACCATGCACGACACGATCATAAAGATTGCCCAATGCGCCACCCAGTACCAGCGCGATGCCCAGCGCCGTGAAGGTCTCGTGACGCTTGAGGCGCGCAAGCCAGATGCTCAGACCGATGGCCGCCACCACGGCGATGCCGGCGAACAGCCAGCGCTGCCAGCCGTCATGACCGGCCAGGAAACTGAAGGCCGCGCCGGTATTGTGCAGCAGCGTCAGATTGAAGACCGGCAGCACCTCGTTGGCCTGACCGTAGATCAAAGAACTGCTGGCCAACCACTTGGTGGTCAGATCCAGCACCACGATCACCACTGACAGCCACAGCCAGCGCAACGGCGAACGCATCGGCTCACTGGCGACCGAGCCGGCCTCACTGGCAGGCGGTTGTGAAGAAGACGTCATGTTACCTTCCTGTCGGGGATGCCATGGGCATCCCTGCATGAAATGAATCCGTCGGCGGCAAGACACGAACGCCGGGCCAGAGCCCGGCGTTCGATATCAGCGCTCAGCGGAGGCTGAACGATGCCGCGGTCGCGTCAGCGATCACGCGAAGTGACGCGTCTCGCCTTCGCCATCCGGCAGGTTGGTCACGCAGCGGCCACACAGGGTCGGATGTTCCGGCAGGGTGCCGACTTCCGGACGGTGGTGCCAGCAACGCTCGCACTTGGCATTCTCGCTGACCTTGACCGCCACCTTGAGGCCGGACACTTCGGTCTCTTCTGCGTCACCCGCAGCATCGAGAGGCGCCAGGGTCACGCCGCTGGTCAGCATCACGAAGCGCAGCTCGTCGCCGAGACTTGCCAGCAGTGCTTTTAGCTCGTCATTGACGTAAAGGGTGACTTCCGCCGCCAGGCCATTCTTGACCAGACCGGCGTTGCGCGCGCCTTCCAGCGTCTTGTTGACCGCCTGCTTGACGTGCAGCACCTGCTCCCAGAACTCACGCCCCATGGGAGCATCATCCGCCAGCGTGGTCAGGCCGGTGTAGGCCGTCTCCAGGAAGATGGTGTCCTTGCGCGGACCCGGGATGTTGGCGTAGATCTCTTCTCCGGTGAAGGAGAGGATCGGCGCCATCCAGCGTGCCAGCGCCTCGATCACGTGATACAGCGCCGTCTGACAGCTGCGACGCGCACGCGAGTTCGGCTGCGTGGTGTACTGGCGGTCCTTGATGACATCCAGATAGAAGCCGCCCAGCTCACGCGAGCAGAAGGTCAGCACCTGCTGGTAGATGTCGAGGAAGCGGTATTCCTCGTAGGCCAGCTCGACACGTGCCTGCAGCTGGGCGGCACGATCGACCACCCACTGGTCCAGCGCCAGCATGTCGTCGAAGGCCAGCGCATCACGCTCGGGCTCGAAACCGTTCAGGTTGGACAGCAGGAAGCGCGAGGTGTTGCGAATGCGGCGATAGGCATCGGCAGTCCGCTTGAGGATCTCGTCCGAGACGGCCATCTCACCGGAATAGTCATTGGAGGACACCCACAGGCGCAGGATGTCGGCACCCAGCTTGTCCATCACCTGCTGCGGCGCGACCACGTTGCCCACTGACTTGGACATCTTGCGGCCCTGCGCATCGACGGTGAAACCGTGAGTCAGCAGTGCCTTGTAGGGCGCGTGGCCGTCGATGGCACAGCCAGTCAGCAGTGACGAGTGGAACCAGCCACGGTGCTGGTCGGAGCCTTCCAGATACAGGTCGGCACGCGGACCTACCTCGTGACCATGCGGGTGCGACCCACGCAGCACATGCCAGTGGGTCGTTCCGGAATCGAACCACACGTCCAGCGTGTCGGTGACCTTCTCGTAGTTCTCGGCCTCATCGCCCAGCAGCTCCTGGCTGTCGAGTGACCACCAGGCATCGATGCCGTGCTCGGCGACGCGATCCGCGACCGCTTCCATCAGCGCGACGCTGTCAGGGTGCAGTTCGCCAGTGGCGCGATGCAGGAACAGCGGAATCGGCACGCCCCAGTTGCGCTGACGCGAGATGCACCAGTCAGGGCGGTTGGCGATCATGCTCTTCAGGCGCGCCTGGCCCCAGGCCGGGATGAAGGTGGTGTCCTCGATGGCGGACAGCGCCTTGTCACGCAGGGTCACGCCATCGGTGCCGGCGATGTCCATGCCGACGAACCACTGGGCCGTGGCGCGATAGATGACCGGCGTCTTGTGGCGCCAGCAGTGCATGTAGCTGTGGGTGATCTTCTCGTGCGCCATCAGCGCGCCGAGTTCTTCCAGACGCGCGACGATGTTCGGATTGGCCTTCCAGATGAACTGACCACCGAATTCCGGCAGGTCCGGCACGTAGACACCGTTGCCCTGCACCGGGCTCTCGATCTCGTCGAAGCTCATGCCGTAACGACGGCAGGTGTGGAAGTCATCCTCGCCGTAGGCCGGCGCGGAGTGGACGATACCGGTACCGGCACCGGTCTCGACGTAGTCGGCCAGATAGACCGGCGACAGACGATCGTAGATCGGGTGACGGAAGTTGAGATTCTCCAGTGCCGCGCCATTGACGGTCGCCAGTGTCTCGCCACTCAGCCCGAAGCGCGCCAGGCTGTCCTCGACCAGCTCCTCGGCGAGCACCAGCAGGCGCTCGCCGGTATCGACCAGCGAGTAGACGAAGTCCGGGTGAACGTTGAGCGCCTGGTTGGCCGGGATGGTCCACGGGGTGGTGGTCCAGATCACGATCGCCGCCGGCTTGCTCAGTGACTCGAGGCCGAAGGCCTTGGCCAGCGCCGCGCTGTCGTCTGCCGCGAAGGCGACATCGATGGCGTCAGAGGTCTTGTCGGCGTATTCGACTTCCGCTTCCGCAAGCGCAGAGCCACAGTCGAAGCACCAGTTGACCGGCTTCAGGCCCTTGAAGACATAACCGCCCTTGACCATCTCGGCCAGCGCACGGATCTCACCGGCTTCGTTGGCGAAGTCCATGGAGCGATACGGGTTGCCCCAGTCACCGACGATGCCGAGACGGATGAACTCGTGCTTCTGACCTTCCACCTGCACGCCCGCGTATTCCCGGCACAGGTGGCGGGCTTTCTCGGACTCGAGATGCTTGCCGTGGGTGGTCTCGACCTTGTGCTCGATGGGCAGACCATGACAGTCCCAGCCCGGCACGTAAGGCGCATCGAAGCCCGCCATCGTCTTGGACTTGACGATGATGTCCTTGAGAATCTTGTTGACGGCGTGACCGATGTGAATATTGCCGTTGGCATAGGGAGGGCCGTCGTGGAGCACGAAGCTCGGACGGCCCTTGCCTGCTTCACGCAGACGCGCGTAGAGGTCAATCTCGTTCCAGCGGGCCAGTTGGTCCGGCTCACGCTTGGGGAGATTGCCGCGCATCGGGAAGTCGGTATCGGGCAGATTCAAAGTGTGCTTGTAGTCGCTCATAGCCTTTCGGGTCAGCCGTCGTGGGGGCGGGAAGCCTGAGCTTCCCGAGCTGTGGAATCAGACACCTCAGCAGTGCCGTGTAAGGGTGCCGTCGGCGCATTCATCAGTGCGCTCAGCGGACGGCTGGCCAGCGGCAGGTCAGCCATCGAGGTCATGCAATCGAGCAATGCCTGCTCATCACTGGCGGGCGTCTCACCTGCGGCCAGCGCGAAGAAGCGGCGTGCCAATGCGATATCGGCGTAGATGGCGGCCTTGAGAGCTTCCAGGCCATCGAAGCGCTGCTCGCCACGCAGGAAGGCACAGAAGCTGACACGCATCGACTGGCCATAGAGGTCCTCCGCGAAGTCCAGCAGGTGAACCTCAAGGACCGGGCGCGGCGTGCCGACCGTCGGGCGCCAGCCGATATTGGCCACCGCCGGGCAGGCGCGGCCATCGGCCAGATGCGCCATCACCGCGTAGACGCCGGAGACCGCCAGCGGCGCATTCGGCAGCGGCAGATTGGCGGTCGGCACGCCGATGGTACGCCCCAGCTGACGGTCCGCGACCACGCGCCCCTGCCAGTGATGGGCTCGTCCCAGCAATCTGGCGGCCAATGCCATGTCACCCGCGGCCAGTACCTTGCGCACGCGAGTGCTGGACACACGCTCACCGGCGATCTCGAAGGTGCGGGTATGCTCCACCGCGAAGCCCTCGGCGGCGCCGATGCGCTCCAGCAGCGCGAAGTCACCGGCACGATCACAGCCGAAGCGGAAGTCGTCGCCGACCACCAGGTGGCGCACGCCGAGACCATCGATCAGTACCTGCTCGATGAATTCACGGGCCGACAATGAGCGCAGCGCCTCATTGAAGGGCAGGCACAGCACGCGCTCGGCGCCGTGGCTACCCAGCAGGCGGACCTTTTCCGCCAGTCGCGTCAGGCGTGGCGGCGCCTTGTCACCCGCGAAGAACTCGCGCGGCTGCGGCTCGAACACCACCACCGTGGCCGGCAGCCCATAGGCCGCCGCGCGCTCGCGCAGTTGCTCCAGAATCGCCTGGTGGCCGAGGTGCACCCCATCGAAATTGCCGATGGTGGCCACGCAGCCGCGACTGCCATCCTGCTTGCGCAGGCGGGCGAGATTGTGGAGTCCTCTGATCAAGTCCATGCGTGCATCACACAAGCCGCCGAAAGTGGTCGATTATAGCGAAGGGGCACGGCGCTGACAGCCACCGTTGCCCCACCAGAGAGAAAACTGCTGGAACGCGAGATGTGAATCGGGAGTCGGGGCTCAGCCCTGCATGCGGAAGTGGCGCGGACGTATGCCGCAAAGCCCCAACCACAGCGCATAGACCAGCACACCGCCGACGACCAGCGCCCCCATCATCGCACAGCGCTCCCACAGGCCCCAACCGAGCCAGGTGGTCCAGTCCGGTGACAGCCACAGCAGGCCGCCGCCCATCAGGGCGCAACCGCCAATCAGCGTCAGCGAATAGCGCCCCCAGCCCGGCTGGAAGCGCAGCACACCCTCGCGATACAGGCCACGCGCCAACAGCCCGGCATTCAGGAAGGCCGACAGCGCCGTGGCCAATGCCAGGCCCGCATGGGCCAACGGCACGATCAGCGCGAGGTTGAAGGCCATGTTGGCGACCATCGCGATGATGCCGATCTTGACCGGCGTCTTCGTGTCCTGACGCGCATAGAAGCCCGGTGCCAGCACCTTGATCAGCATGAAGGCCAGCAGCCCGAAGCTGTAGGCCCGCAGGCTCTGGGCCGACATCACCACATCATTGTCCGTCATCGCCCCATAGTGGAACAACGTGATCAGCAGCGGCTCCGCGAGCACGCCCAGCGCCAGCGCCGCCGGCACGCCGATCAACAATACCGAACGCAGCGCCCAGTCGAGCATCTTCTGGAAGTGCTCCAGCGACTGCTCCGCGTGACGCTTGGAGAGCGCCGGCAGAATCACGGTGCCGATGGCGATGCCGATGATGCCCAGCGGCAGTTCGACCAGCCGGTCGGAGTAATAGAGCCACGACACGCTGCCGGTGACCAGAAACGAGGCCAGCACGGTATCCAGCAGCAGGTTGATCTGCGAGACCGAGACCCCGAACAGCGCCGGTGTCATCAACTTGAGGATGCGCCGCACGCCTTCGTGGGCGAAGTTCGGCCATGGCTTGGGCATCAGGCCAAGACGCAGCAGGAACGGCACCTGGAACAGCAGCTGCACGCCACCGGCGATCAACACGCCCCAGGCCAGCGCCATGGCGGGTGTCTCGAAACGCGGTGCCAGCAACAGCGCCGCACCGATCAGGCTCAGGTTGAGCAGCACCGGGGTGATGGCCGGCACCGCGAAGCGATTCCAGGTATTGAGCACGCTGCCGGCGAAGGCGGTCAGCGAGATCAGCAACAGATAGGGGAAGGTCAGGCGCAGCATGTCACCGGTCAGCGCCAGCTTGCCGGCATCGTCACCGAACCCGGGCGCGAAGACCCACACCAGCCAGGGCGCGCACAGCATCGCCAGCGCCGTGATCAGCGCCAGAATGACGCCGAGACTGCCACTGACGGCATCCAGCAACTCGCGGACCTCTTCCCGCGTGCGCCGGGTCGCATACTCGGACAGCACCGGAATGAAGGCCTGATTGAAGGCCCCCTCGGCGAACAGACGACGCATGAAGTTGGGGATCTTGAAGGCCACGAAGAAGGCATCCGCCCCGCTGCCTGCCCCCAGCAGACTGGCGATGATCACGTCTCGCGCCAGCCCCAGCACCCGCGACAGCATCGTCATCACGCTGACGATCAGTCCGGAGCGCAGCAGTCCCGCGCGCACCGGCAGGCTGTCTCCACTGCTGGTCTCTGCCTGAGCCGTCGCCTGAGAGCCAGTCTGCACGGCCTGGCGACCCGACTCTTTCCCGACATCCTGATCGCCTCTGGGCGACTCATCCTGCGGCTTGCTCACCCTGACACCCCTTTCACTTCCCTGATCCGATACCGATGCCATCCAACACGATAGACAGACACAAAAAAACCGGCCGAAGCCGGTTTTTTCACGCGAACACGTCTTAGACAGCCAGTGCCTTGACGCGTGCGTTCAGACGGCTCTTGACGCGAGCGGCCTTCTTCTTGGACAGGATGTCCTTGTCGGCGTAACGGTCGAGGACCTTCTGCGCGACATTGAAAGCGGCCATGGAAGCAGCGTGGTCACCAGTCTTGACGGCCTTCAGCACGTTCTTGACGCTGGTACGCACGGCGGAACGCTGTGCGGAGTTGTGCTGACGACGGACTTCAGCCTGACGAGCGCGCTTGCGAGCTTGCTTGGAGTTTGCCACTTTGATGCTCCTTATGAGTCCACCCGTAGGCGCGTACTCATGAACTTGAATTTGGAAGACGTTGTCGCGGGGCGACAGCGGGTCCGGTCATCTCTCGCTTTCGACACTTGACGTGAAGACCATAGAGAAATCAGCGACTTGACGTGGAAGCCCCGCCAAGCCTTCGCCATCGGAGCGGACCAGCTCCCGACAGGACGGCAGAGTCTAGCATGGCCGGACGGATGACTGCCAGCATGAGGCCCGCATCGGCAGGCCTCATGCGCCCTACAGCACGATGAGGTTGTCGCGATGGATCAGCTCCGGCGCCTCGATATAGCCCAGCGCAGCCTCGATCTGATGACTCGGCAGCCCCAGGATGCGCTCGGCATCGACCGCGGAATAGTTGACCAGCCCCTTGGCGATCCGCGCGCCGGATTCATCGACACACTGCACCAGGTCACCGCGCTTGAAGGTGCCGTCTATCTTCTTCACGCCCACCGGCAGCAGGCTGGAACCACGCGTGGTCAGCACGCTGACGGCTCCGGCATCCAGCGTCAGGGTGCCCCGCACCTGCAGTTGCCCGGCGATCCAGCGCTTGCGCGCCGCGATCGGCGCATGCTCGGGCAGCAGCAGGGTACCGAAGCGCTCGCCAGCGGCCAGGCGCGTGATCACGTCAGGCTGGCGGCCGGAGGCAATCACCGTCAGCGCGCCGCTGCGGGCTGCCAGGCGCGCCGCCCGCACCTTGGTGGCCATGCCGCCACGCCCCAGCACCCCGCCGCCACCGGCGACCTTGACCAGCATCGGGTCATCGGCCTGCGCTTCCTCGATCAGCCTGGCCGCCGGATCATGGCGCGGGTCGGCGTCGTACAGCCCTTCCTGATCGGTGAGCAGCAACAGGGCATCGGCTTCCAGCAGATTGGCGACCAGCGCGCCGAGCGTATCGTTGTCACCGAAGCGAATCTCGTCGGTGACGACAGTGTCATTCTCGTTGATCACCGGCACCACGCGCAGCTCCACCAGGGTACGCAGCGCCGAGCGTGCATTCAGGTAACGCTTGCGATTGGAGAGATCGTCGTGGGTCAGCAGAATCTGGGCGGTGGTCAGGCCGTGACGATGGAAATGCTCTTCATAGCACTGGGTCAGGCCATTCTGGCCGACCGCCGCCGCGGCCTGCAGCTCATGCACGCCACTGGGTCGCGCCGTCCAGCCAAGCCGGGACATGCCGACGGCGATCGCGCCGGAAGACACCACGATCACCTCGATGCCACGCGCATGCAGTGCCGCGATCTGGTCGACCCAACGCCCGATGCCGGCATCGTCCAGCCCGCGGCCGTCGTCGGTCAGCAGCGCACTGCCGATCTTGACCACCACGCGCCGCGCCCTGGCCAATGCCTCACGTCCGACCCGACTGCCCATCTCCGCCACTTCCGCCACCTTCTGCTCCGCCACCGCACTATCTCCTGTCATGTGGTCTCCCGCCCCGCTCGGCAGGCTGTGACTGCCCCGTCGCGTCATTGTCCGCTCCCGCCCCGCTGCTGTCATCACCCTCGAGCGGCACCTGCAACGAAAACGCCCCGCCGCGAGACCAGAAGGCTCGGGGCGGGGCGTGAATCGCGAAGCGGGTCGCTCGTCACTCAGTGACTGCCTCGCAGGGCAGCCACCGGACGAACCTCGACCTCAGGGCGCGTATTCGACCTCGACGTCGTAATCGTCGTCATTGAAGTCGTCATCGTCCTCTTCTTCGTCATCCTTCTTGCGCTTGCGACGTGTCAGGCGCTCTTCAGCGCGCTCCAGCGACTCGTTCTCCATCCGCGCCAGCAGGGCGGCATGCGCCTCGGCAGCTTCCGGATCTTCCGCCAGCTGCAGGCGTTGCTCGCCCAGCCAGCGGTGTGCGGCCTGCACCAGCTCCTGAGTGCCGATACCACTGGCCGCGGAGACGACGAACAGCTCACCTTCCCAGCCCAGACGCTCGACGAGGTCCTTGACCATCGCCTCGCGATCCTCTTCCGCCAGCAGATCGATCTTGTTGATCACCAGCCAGCGCGGCAGCTCCGTGAGTGCCGAGGAGAAGTTCTTGAGCTCATTGAGAATCGCCTCGACCGCATGGACCGGGTCGCTCTCGTCGAAGGGCGCGATATCCACCACATGCAGCAACAGGCGCGTGCGCGTCAGGTGCTTGAGGAAGCGCAGCCCCAGGCCGGCGCCATCCGCCGCCCCTTCGATCAGGCCGGGAATGTCGGCCATCACGAAGTGCTGGTGGCTACCGATCTTCACGACGCCAAGGTTCGGCACCAGCGTGGTGAAGGGGTAGTTGGCGACCTTGGGCTTGGCCGCGGAGACGGCCCGAATCAGCGTCGACTTGCCGGCATTCGGCATGCCCAGCAGGCCGACATCCGCCATCACCTTCATCTCGAGACGCAGGTTGCGACGCTCACCCCAGGTGCCCTTGGAGGTCTGGCGCGGCGCGCGATTGGTGGAGGACTTGAAGTGGATGTTGCCCAGACCACGACGCCCACCCTGCGCAACCAGCACCAGCTGGCCGATTTCCGTCACGTCACCGATGATCTCGAGGGTTTCCTCGTCGATCACGGTAGTGCCGACCGGCACCTTGACGATCAGGTCCTCACCCGCCTTGCCCGCCATCTGACGGCCCTGGCCGGCATCACCGCTCTCGGCCTGGTAATAGCGCTGGAACTTGAAGTCGATCAGGGTATTGAGGGAATCATCCCCGATCAGGTACACACTGCCGCCGTGCCCGCCGTCACCCCCATCGGGGCCACCACGCGGCACGTATTTCTCACGGCGAAAACTCAGGCAACCATTGCCGCCACGTCCGGCCTCGACAATGATCGACGCTTCATCAAGGAACTGCATGCTGCTCTCTCCTGACGACGACCCGGGCCGTCATGCGACAAAAAAGCCCCGCCTGAGCGGGGCTTCCTTGCAGACCGTCATACGATACCGGGGCATCGTCCAGTCTGCGTAAGCTGTCAGACGTTTCAGGCAGAAACGATGCTGACGAACTTGCGGTTCTTCGGACCCTTGGTCTCGAACTTCACGTGGCCGTCGGCCAGAGCGAAGAGAGTGTGGTCCTTGCCGATGCCAACGCCAGTACCGGCGTGGAAACGGGTGCCGCGCTGACGCACGATGATGTTGCCGGCGATAGCCGCTTGGCCACCGAACAGCTTCACACCAAGGCGCTTGGATTCAGAATCGCGACCGTTGCGGGTAGAGCCCGCCGCCTTCTTATGTGCCATTGGATAATTCTCCTATGGTGGGTAGCGCTGCAATTACGCAGAGATACCAGTGATCTTGACTTCGGTGAACCACTGACGGTGGCCCGCACGACGCATGGAGTGCTTCCGGCGACGGAACTTGATGATGGTGACCTTGTCGCCACGGCCGTGAGACACGACCTCGGCAGCAACCTTGGCACCTTCAACCAGCGGAGCGCCGACCTTGATGTCGTCGCCTTCAGCGACCATCAGGACTTCGTCGAACTGGATAGTTTCGCCAGTGGCGACTTCAAGCTTCTCGAGCTTCAGGGTCTGGCCTTCCTGAACGCGGTACTGCTTGCCACCGCTCTTGATAACTGCGTACATGATTCTCTCCATCGAACTCATCAAGGGTGTGCTCTTGGGTGGCCTGCTGCGAGTGGCGCCCCTTCTGGAGCCATCTGACAGGGAGCGGGATGAGTCACGGCCGCGTATTATAGCGCCGCGTGCCGCGATCGACAAGCAATGTCAAGATGCACACGTCCGACCCGCCGCCAGCCTGCATCCCTGCGCGGGTGCACGCCTTGACGGCCATAGGGGTGCCCCATAGCATAACCGGCAAATGGCACGCCACGGCGGCCTCACCTCTCGCTACGGGCACGACGACCTCATGCAAGCCGACGCATCGACCCTTCACGCGGCAGTGGCAGATGACTTCGCCGCCGTAGACCGCACCATTCTCGCGCAGCTCGAGTCGCGCGTGCCGCTGGTCCAGACCATCGGTCAGTACATCATCCAGAGTGGTGGCAAGCGCCTGCGCCCGGTCCTGGTGCTGCTGGCAGCCCGCGCACTCGGCTATCAGGGTGATCGCCACATCAACCTGGCCGCACTGATCGAGTTCATGCACACCTCGACACTGCTGCACGATGATGTCGTCGACGAGTCCAGTCTGCGTCGCGGTCGCTCCACCGCCAATGACACCTGGGGCAACGCGCCCTCCGTGCTGGTCGGTGACTTCCTCTATTCCCGCTCTTTCCAGATGATGGTGGAAGTCGGCTCGATGGACGTGATGGCGATTCTCTCCGCCGCCACCTGCACCATCGCCGAAGGCGAGGTCCTGCAGCTGACCAACATCGGCAATGCCGACATCGATGAAGCCGCCTACTTCGAGACCATCCACGGCAAGACCGCCATGCTGTTCGAGGCGGCCGCGCATGCCGGGGCGATACTCGCCCAGGAAGCGGATGGCACCGTCACGGCGGCACAGGTCAGCGCGCTGCAGAACTATGGCCGCTACCTGGGCCTCGCCTTCCAGCTCATCGATGACCTGCTCGACTATCAGGGCGACGCCGAGACCATGGGCAAGAATGTCGGTGATGACCTGGCCGAGGGCAAGCCGACCCTGCCGTTGATTCGCGCCATGCAGGTCGGAAGCCCGGCGCAGGCCAGCCTGGTACGTGGCGCCATCGAGAAGGGCGGACTGGAGCAACTCGACGAGGTACTGGAAGTCGTGCGCCTCACCGGCGGCCTCGACTATACCCGCAGTCGCGCGCAGGAAATGGCCGACAACGCCCTGGCGGAACTCGAGGCGCTGCCGGAGAGTGACTTCCGCGACAGTCTCGAACGCATCGCGCTGTTGAGCGTCGGCCGTCAGGCCTGATCCCCCTTTCAGCCACGGGGAGACAGACCACCAGCAGGAAAACGTGACGAGAAGTACCGGCAGGATGAGGTGAAGAAAAGCGCGCTTCTCGACAGCCGAATTGCCCCTTGAGACATCGATAAAACTTTTTGACCTCAAGGGCTTGCAAAGCAAAGCTGTCTGCGTATAATTCACCTCCGTCGAGACAAGCTCACGACGCATCGGAGTATAGCTCAGCTTGGTAGAGCGCTGCCTTCGGGAGGCAGAGGTCGTAGGTTCGAATCCTGCTACTCCGACCAGATATCTGAAAAAGCCGCTGATCACTGATCAGCGGCTTTTTTGATGCTGGAAGGTTTTCCTGCGGCTGATGTTGCCCAGTGACGAACTCCCCTCCAATGCCTTACATCCCTCAGGATGCCACATGCACACACTGCGCCTTGCCATGCTGTCCCTGCTGCTCACCTCCCTGCTCTCCGCCTGCGCCTCCACCCGTACCCAATGGGAGAAGCCCGGTGCCAACAGCACGGAGGCTCACAACACCTGGGCCGGCTGCCAGTACGAACTTGGCCTGACGGACAAGTCAGACAACGAGAAACAGACGCTGCTGAAGTACTGCATGGAGCGTGAAGGCTACCGACTGCAGAGCTACTGAGTCGCTCACCTGCGTCAATCGGACATCCAGGTGTCACTCGCCTTGCGGGCCCGCTCGCGACCAGCACGTTCTCGGTCGCGGCGGGCCTTTTGCTTGAGGTAGTAACTGCGCAGCGCCAGCCCCAGTCCACAGGCAAGCATCAGGGCGAACACCAGCCCCTGCCACGGGCGGGCGGCATCCCCCAGCCAGGTTTCCAGCGCGACGATGGCGATAAGGCCGGCGGCCTGACTGGCAACGGCGATCGCACGGCTACGGTCATAATGATGTGAAAGCATGGGGATATCCCTGGAGCGTCCTCGGCGCCAGAGCAATGCTCAGCGCGCGAGGCGTGGATGTCGAAGTCCGTCGATTATCGCATACTCGAGCCTCGCGACTGCAGCGCCGGCCAAGCGCCGCTCGACAGGTAGTGCTGACCCGAATGCCCCTTCCCGGACACCGCCAAAGGATAACCGCATGGATGCCATCGCTCTGGGCCCTGCCCTGATTTCCGTCGAACGCCTCTATGCCTTCGTGGCAGCCCTGGTGATGCTGATCGAGTTCTCGCTGCTGATTCGTCTACTGGCGCGCATGCACGCCAGGGGCACGACCGCGCCCGCTCACGACTCTTCACCGCTGAGCCCCTCGCGCTGGTTCAATCGCATGCTGGTCAGCTGGGTGATCGGTGCGCGCCTCACTTACGTCGCCCTGCACTGGGCAAGTTATCAGCAGACACCGCTGGATATTCTCAAGCTGTGGCAACCGGGCTACCACCTGCTCGGCGGCATGCTGGCCGCGACCCTGGCCAGCCTGTGGCTGTTGCGCCGGCATGGCGTGATTCGCCAGGTCATCGCGCTGGGCAGTCTGACTCTGGGCCTGACCGCTTTCCTCGGCCTCAAGCAGCTCGACCCGCTGGGCAGCACGCATTCCATCGAGCGCATGCCGTCGATCACCCTGCATCATCTGGATCGTCGCCCGGTATCGCTGGATGAGGTCCGCAATCAGCGCGTGATCGTCAATCTGTGGGCTACCTGGTGCCCGCCCTGCCGCCGGGAGATGCCGCTGCTGGCCGAGGTGGACGCCCGGCCGGATGTCACCGTGGTGCTGGCCAATCAGGGCGAACAGGCGCTCGCGGTCACTCGTTTCCTCAAGAGTGAGCGACTCACGCTGGAATACGCCCTGCTGGACCCCGCCATGCAGCTGATGGGGCTCGCCGACGCACAGGGCCTGCCTGCCACCCTGATATTCGATGGCGAAGGCCGCCTGATCGAACGCCACATCGGCGAGCTGAGCCGCGCCCAGCTGCAGGCGCTGATGCCCCCGTCTGGATCGTGACGGACACCCTCCCCCAAATCATGAGAGAAGGCCTCATGCCATGGGTGCACCACGCCCAGTGACGACACGAGAGGACAAAGACGCCTCACAAGGACAAAAGGCGCTTAAGCCACGGCGCGTGATCCGGTAAGATACCGCGCCCCTGTATTCCCGATTCCCGTCTTTGTCCTACCCCGAGGCATCATGAGCGACTTCATTCCCGGTCAGCGCTGGATCAGTGATGGTGAGGCCGATCTCGGCCTTGGCACGATCCTCAATGTCGATTTCCGCACGGTTACCGTCCTCTTTGCCGCCAGCGAAGAAACCCGCACCTACAGCCTCCGCGAGGCGCCCCTGACCCGAGTCGCCTTCGGCAATGGCGACCGCATCCAGTCCGACGATGGCGAATGGCTGATCGTCGATGATTCCAAGGAAGTGCGCGGCCAGATCCTCTACATCTGTGAACGTGAAGGCGAAAGCGCCGGCGAGCTGCTCGAGCTTCCCGAGGCACGCCTCAACGACAAGATGCAGTTCAACCAGGCCCGTGACCGCCTGCTGACCGGCCAGGTCGACCGCAATGACTGGTTCGACCTGCGTTACCGCACCCTGCGCCACTTCCATCGTGTCGAGCAGAGCCCCGCGCTGGGCCTCTCCGGCCCCAAGGTCGACCTGGTACCGCACCAGCTGTACATCGCCGATGAGGTCTCGCGCCGTCACGCACCGCGCGTGCTGCTGGCCGATGAAGTCGGCCTGGGCAAGACCATCGAAGCCGGCCTGATCCTGCATCGCCTGCTGCTCAGCGGTCGTGCCCGTCGCGCCCTGATCCTGGTACCGGCGAGCCTGACCCACCAGTGGCTGGTCGAGATGCTGCGCCGCTTCGCGCTGGATGTCTCGCTGCTCGATGAAGAGCAATGCAAGGCCCACGGCACGCGCAACCCCTTCGAAGGCAACCAGATCATTCTGGCCAGCCAGGACTGGCTGTTCGCCAACCCGTCGCGTCAGGTCCAGGCTGCCGCCTGCGACTGGGACATGCTGATCGTCGATGAAGCCCACCACCTCGACTGGAGCGAAGACAAGGTCGGCCCGGGCTATGCCTGCGTCGAATCACTCGCCCGCCAGACCGCCGGTGTGCTGCTGCTGACCGCCACACCGGAGCAGATGGGGCTGGAGAGCCACTTCGCGCGCCTGCGCCTGCTCGACCCGGAGCGCTACCACGACCTGGAGCGCTTCAAGGCCGAGGAAGAGGGTTACGTCGCCGTGGCCTCGGCCATCGACAGCCTGGACGCCCTGCCGACTGACACCAGCGGCCTGGACAGCCTGACCGCCGTGCTGGATGACGGCGACAGCCGCGCCCTGCTCGAGACCCTGATGGACAGCGACAGCGATGACGCCCAGCGGGACAGCGCCCGTCGTCAGCTGCGTGACCAGCTGCTCGACCGCCACGGCACCGGCCGCGTGATGTTCCGCAACTCGCGCACCCACGTCGAAGGCTTCCCCGAGCGTCGTCTGCACGTCCACGAGCTGGAGTTGCCCTCCTCCTACCGGCGTGTGGTGCGCAAGCTGGAGCGTGACGAGGACTACCTCGATGACCTGCTGATCGAGACCGGCATGAACCACCCCGAGGTGGTGCTGTTCCTCGACGAGATGTACCGCGCCCTGCCTGATGACCGCATGAACGCCGAGCCCTGGTGGCAGATCGACCCGCGCGTCATGTGGCTGCTGGAAACCCTGACCGACCTCGGCAACGAGAAGGCGCTGGTGATCTGTCACACCGCCGATACCGCGCGTGAGCTGTCCGAAGGTCTGCGCGTGCTGGGCGGCGTGCATGCACCGGTCTTCCATGAGGGCATGAGCTTGGTCGAGCGTGATCGCGCCGCCGCCGCCTTTGCCTCCGAGGAAGAAGGCGTGCAGCTGCTGGTGTGCTCGGAAATCGGCTCGGAAGGCCGTAATTTCCAGTTCTGCCACCACCTGGTGATGTTCGACCTGCCGGTGCATCCGGATCAGCTCGAGCAGCGCATCGGGCGTCTGGACCGCATCGGCCAGCAATTCCCGATCGAGATCCACGTACCGGTCTTCGAAGGCTCACCGGGCGCCCAGCTGCTGCGCTGGTACCGCGATGGCATGGACGCCTTCAGTGCGCCCCACGGCATCGGCAGCGAGCTGTATTCCCAATTCGGTGACGAGCTGGAAGAAGCCCTGCTCGACAGCGAAGAGATCGACAGCATCATCGAGCAGACCCGCGAACGCTTCGACGCCCTGCAGGCCGAGCGCCAGTCCGGTCGCAACCGTCTGCTGGAACTCAATGCCTGTCGTCACGAGCGCGCCGCGGAAGTCATCGCCGCCATCGAGACACTGGACAACGACAAGGCGCTGCCGGGCTACCTGGAGCGCGCCTTCGACATCTTCGGTATCGAGAGCCGTGACCTCGGCGACGGCATCACCTACTTGGCGCCAGGCCCGCACATGCTTGACGGCCTGCCGGGGCTGGTGAAGGGCGAGGAAGGCTTCAGCGTCACCAGCGACCGCGCCACGGCGCTGTCACGCGAAGATGTCCAGCATCTGTCGTGGGAGCACCCGCTGGTCCGCGAGATGTTGGTGCGCATCATCGATGGCTCCATGGGCAACACGGCGCTGGCACTGCTCAAGCACCCGGCGATCCCGGGCGGTCGCCTGATGACGGAAGTGGTGTTCCGCACCCAGTCCACCGCACCGCGCGGCTTGCGCCTGGGTCGCTTCCTGCCACCGACCGCCATCCGGGTACTGCTGGATGAAAACGGCAGCAACCTGTCCGACAAGGTCTCCTTCGGCGGGCTGGCCAAGAACCTCAAGCCGGTCAAGAAGGCGGTCGCGCGTGATCTGATCAAGCAGAGCCACGCGACACTGCGCAAGCTGATGAGCGACGCCGAGCAGGAAGCCGAGCGCGAACTGCCGAGCATCGTCGAGCAGGCCCAGCAGCAGATGCGTGAGCAGCTCAGCGCGGAGCTCGCCCGCCTCGAAGCATTGGCCAGCCACAACCCGTCGGTGCGCGAGGAAGAGCTGGAAGCGCTGCGCCAGGAGCGTGCCGCTCTCGATGGCGCCATCGAGACCACGCGTCTGCGTCTGGACAGCGTGCGCGTCATCGTCACCGTGGATGCTCACGAACGTTGATCTGCCCGCGCCGTGATGTCAGGTAGCCCCTGACGTCACGGCTTGCCAATGACGCAAGAAAAGCGCCCCACCTGCCATCGGCAAGTGGGGCGCTTTTCATTGTGAGTCGCCGAAAGCGTTATTCTTGGGCCTGACCGTCCAACCCCTACCACCCTAGAGCACCGTCATGGCGACATCACATCCAGAAAGCCGACCCGACACCACGACCGAGCATGGCTGGCAGGGACAACGCCTTGCCGAGGAGGTCGCGCGTGTCGAGGGAGTGGGGCTGACGCTGCTGGCGGCAGGCGATGACTGGTGGGCGATCGACAAGCCGGCCGAGCTGCCCTCGGTACCGGGCCGCGACCCTTCACGCTTCGACAGCGTCCATTCGCGCCTGTGCCGGTTGAGCGAGGACACCCGTGCCGTGCATCGGCTGGATGTGGCAACTTCCGGGGTGCTGCTGGTGGCGCGCAATGTCGAGGGACAGCGGCGGCTGTCGCGCCTCTTCCAGTCGCGCACCCTCGAGAAACGCTACGTGGCCGTGGTGGCAGGGCATCTCACGCCCGACGAGGGCAGCATCGCCCTGCCGCTGCGCTGTGACTGGCCGCGCAGACCGCGGCAGATCGTCGACTTCCTCCATGGCAAACCGGCACTGACGCACTATCAAGTCGAGCGTCACCTGATGCTCGATGGCCAGCGCCCGGATGGCTCGCCTCAGACCCTCGCCGCCAGCCGTGTCCTGCTGACACCTCATACCGGGCGCTCGCATCAGCTGCGCCTGCATATGCTGGCGCTCGGCCATCCCATCATCGGTGATGGCTTCTATGCACGCGGGGCGGCACTGAATGCCAGCCCTCGCCTGCTGCTGCATGCCGCACAGCTGGTGATTCCGTCAGCGACAGGCAGCGACGCACCATCGCTGGTGCTGAACGCTCCGCTGCCGTTCTAGCCGCCAGGTTCTGGCCAAGAGGCCCTAGCCACCAGGCTCAAGTCCTGCAGCATCAGGCCCAGGCCTTCACTTTCTCAGGATGTCGGCGAAGGCCACGTCGAGGGTCGGGTAGTCGAAGGTGAAGCCTGCGGCCAGCAGACGCGCCGGCACCATGCGGGCGCCCTCCAGCAATAGCGTGCTCATCTCTCCCAACCCCAGCTTGAGGGCCTTGGCCGGCAGCGGCAGGATCGCCGGGCGCCCCAGACCGCGCGCCAAGGCGTGGGTAAAGCCCATGTTGGTGACCGGATGCGGTGCACTGGCATTGAAGGCCCCACTCAAGTCCTCATCCTCCAGCAGACGCTCGATGATGCGGATCAGATCATGGCGGTGGATCCACGGCATGTAGTGACGGCCATCGCCGAGACGCCCACCCAAGCCGAACTTGAAGGGCGTCAACAACTTGGCGAGCGTTCCGCCATCCGCTTCCATCACCAGACCGATGCGGATGATCGCCAGGCGAACACCACAGTCCGAGACCGGCATGGCGGCCGCTTCCCAGTCGCGACACAGGCGATGATTGAAGTCATCGTGAGGCGTTGCCTGCTCGTCGATCTCGACATCACCCGGCTCGCCCGCCTTGGGCTGCGCGCCGTAATAGCCCATCGCCGAACCGGATACCATCACCTGGGGAGCCTGCCCCTCAGCCGCCAGTTGCTGACACAGCAGCACCAGATGCTCGGTGGTTTCCAGCCGCGAGCGACGCAGCTCTTGCTTGTGATCCTCGCTCCAGCGCCTCCCGGCAATCGATTCCCCCGCCAGATTGACGATGCCCTGTGGCTGCCAGTCCTTGAACATCAGCGCCGAATCCGCCGCCTTCAGGGTGATGCCCAGTTCGGCGAACTGCCGCTCGGCCCGCTCCGGACGACGTGACACCACTGCCAGCTCATGCCCGGCCGCGGCCAGTGAGCGGCAGAGTGCCTGACCGACAAATCCCGTTGCCCCCGTGATCAAGATTCGCATGCTGTCCTCCTCGGCGATGAAGCATCGAGTGTGCCAACTCTTGCCATGAATCTATACCTTTATTGTACAATCCTGCACAAGAAGTTAACTTCAAGGGATGCCGGCGTCATTTCATGCTGCATCCTCCCGGTCCATCTTCCCCAGCAGGAGCCCTGCCTGATGTCAGTATCGTCCATCGCCATCATCGGTGCCGGTATCGCCGGTCTCTCTGCTGCTTCGTACCTGGCAGCGCAGGGTCACGCGGTGACGATCTTCGAGAAGGGACGCGGCCCGGGCGGGCGTCTGGCCAGTCGGCGCACTCCCCACGGCCCCCTCGACATCGGCGCTCAGTATTTCACCGCGCGTGATCCGCGCTTCCAGTCAGCACTCGAGACATGGCGGGCAGACGGTATCGTCGCCCCTTGGGGTGACAGGCTGTTGCGTCTGGGCAAGACAGCGTCTGACACGCAGGAATGGCAGCGGCTTCGCGATGATTCTGCCCGCTATGTAGCCAGTCCGCGCATGAGCGCCCTGAGCCGCCACCTGAGCGAGGAGCTGCCGGCCAATGCCACCCTGCACACTCGCCTGCGCATCACACGCCTGATCCGCGATGAAGCGGCGGGAGGCAAGGTTCGCTGGCAGCTTGAGGACCGGGACGGCGAGCGGCATGGTCCCTTTGATCATGTGATGATCACCGCCCCGGCCCCTCAGGCCCGTGCTCTGCTGAATGACGCCGGCACCGACGCTGAAGGCAACGTGCCGGCCTCGGCGCAACAGGCCTCACACTCTCTGGCGCCCGAGCTGAGCGCCCTGCTCTCGCGGATCGAGATGGCACCCACCTGGACCGTGATGGCCGCTTTGGAGACACCGCTGCCGGCCCTGGCAGGCATCGAGGACTGGCAGGGGCTGCTGGTCAGTCGCGGAGATGACGCACCACTGCGCTGCGTGATGCGACAGCATTCGCGCCCCGGCCGCCAGCCCCCCTCGGGGGCTCGCGAGACCCTGAGCCTGCTGGCCACCGCCGGCTGGAGCCAGACTCACCTGGAAGACTCGCCTGAGGACATCTGCGCGGCACTCTGGCAAGCCTTCACGGCACTGCCCGAGATCCAGGCGCTGGGCGAGGACTGGAGTGAAGGCAAGGTATCGCTCACGGCCCATCGCTGGCGCTATGCTCATCCGACCCGCTGCGCACCTCAGGCAATGCCCGCCTCGCCGATGAGCCAGCACGGTCTGAGCCTTGCGGGCGATGCACTGAAAGGACCGCGAGTCGAAGATGCCTGGCTGTCAGGACGCGAAGCGGCAGAGCGACTGGCTGACACGCTGAACTCATGAGCCCGCGAGTTCAGAGAACTGACCCACGATCCCCCCATGACAGGAAGCCCTCATGAGCAAGACGGAACACCAGGATGATGCCTTGATCCTGCTGGCGCACGGCTCGCGTGATCCACGCTGGCGCGAGCCCTTCGAGGCACTCGAGACCTCGCTCGCCAGTCGCCTGAAGCGCCCGACACGTCTGGCCTACATGGAGCTGTGTGACCCGCTGCTGACCGACACCATCGACGCCCTGGCGGCGGACGGTGCGGCGCGTATCGACATCCTGCCGCTGTTCTTTGCGGCGGGCCGCCATCTGCGCGAAGACGTCCCCGCCATGCTCGAGACATCCCGCCAGCAGCATCCGGATTGTCCGATCACGTTGCTGGACCCGGTAGGTGCCCATCCAGCGTTTGTCGAGGCCTTGATCGAGATTGTGGAGCAACAGGACAACGCATGATGACCCGATGACCCGAGAGAGACTGCGAACCGGAAAGGCTCTGCGATGCCACCTTCAGGCCTGCGCGTCGAATATGCGACGTGAATTGACGCGTGATGCCACTTGTCAGGCCGAGGCGGCTGCGCCATCCTGAGCCCCACATGTACAGCTAATGCACAAGATGCATTGCCGGCATCCCGCAGCGCTTCGAATGCTTCAGTTCCCACTTCTGTGCTTCGTTCCTCTTCGTGCTTCATCCGGGATGCCTCGTCACCGCAGAGGTAACACCATCCATGACTGACAAGGCCACGGAAACTGCCAGCTCGCCCCTGTTTCCGATCCGTGAAGTCTCACGCCTGACCGGCGTCAATTCGGTCACGTTGAGAGCCTGGGAGCGCCGCTACGGGTTGATCGAACCGCGTCGAACGCCCAAGGGACATCGCCTGTATGCCCGCGAGGACATCGAGCGCATCGAGCACATCCTGCAGTGGCTCAACAGGGGCGTGCCCGTCAGTCAGGTGCGAGAGCTGCTGGATCAGCCCCAGCCAGAGACGACGCCGATGCCGGATGAAGGCAGCTGGGGCGGCCAGCAGCAACTGATCATGGCCGCCATCGACGCCCAGGATGAGTCTCGGCTGGCGGAGCTCTACAACCAGAGTCTGGCGCTGTATCCGGTCAACAGTGTGGTCGAACGCCTGTGGAAGCCGGTGGTCGAGCAGCTGGAGGAGCGTGGCACCACGACCTTCGGGGCCCGATTGGCACAATGTTTCCTCGAGAGCTTCCTGCGCTCACGTATCGGCGCCCGCCTGATGTTCGCGAATCAGGAGCGCCATGCCCCGCACATCACTCTGACGCGCCTGCCGGATGAACCGGGGTTGAGCTGGCTGCTGCTGCTGGCGCTGGTCGCCAGCGATGCCGGTTATCACGTCAGCCTGCTGGATGGCCCGCTGCCCCTGGCCGAGCTGCCACTGGCCGCTGAGCGGTTCCAGGCGCAGGCCGTGATCCTGGTCGGCACTCAGGCCGAGCGCAGCGATGTCATGCGCCGCCAGTTGCCGCGGGTGGCAGAACAACTCTCCGTGCCGTTGGCCATCGCTGGCCCGGCCGCCCAGATTCGCCAGCAGGAGCTGGTGGACGGGCCCCTGGAAGGTCTCGGGGCCGACCCCGTTCAAGCGGTGGTCCGCCTGAGGTCCTTGCTGGCTCGTTGATCCCCCCGAAGCTCCTGCGCGATGCACATTTCCGACCGCAAAGGAGCTTTCATGCCTGCCCCTTCTCCCACATCCCGCACAGCCACCGCCTCACGGTCTCCCGGTACGGACACCGAATCCGGGGCTGACTCCGACGCGAGCCGACAGCCTCTGCAGCTCGTGTGGCTGCGAAGCGACCTGCGCGTGCATGACAATACCGCCCTCTCGCAAGCGGCCGCACGCGGCCCGGTGGTGGCGGTGGTCATCCCCTGCTACGCCCAGTGGATGACCCATGGTCATGGTGCCAACAAGCTCGACTTCCTGCGTCGCGGTCTGCACGTCCTGCAGCAGGCACTCGCCGGCCATCACATCCCGCTCAAGGTCCTCGACTGCGACACCTTCGCGGAAGTGCCCGAAGCGCTGGCCACGCTGTGCTCGCAACTTGGCGTCCAGGCGCTGCACTTCAATGACGAGTACGCCGTCAATGAGCGCGAACGCGACAGACTCGTCCGCGCGCGCCTGGCCGACAGCGACATCCGCCTGCATCGCTACACTGACATGCTCGCCTTCACGCCCGGCGAACTGCTGACCGGCAAGGGCGATTACTACGGCGTCTTCACGCCCTTCTCCAAGCGCTGGCACAAGGAGATCGACGCGCGGCGTCTGGCGCTCAATGAGGCTCCCGCGGTGCAGGATGCGCCCCGAGACGCCGAGGGACGCGAGATTTCGGGAGACGCCATTCCCGCGCTTCCCGACACGCTCAGCGTCGACGTGGAACATGGGCCGAGCGAGCCGCTGGAGGTGGAGCGATGGCCTGCCGGCGAGGATGCCGCTCAGGAGCGCCTGGAGCGCTTCATGACCTTCCGGGCGCGCCGCTACCACGAGCAGCGCGACCTGCCCGCCACGCGCGGCACCAGCGAACTGTCCCCCTATCTGGCGCTCGGCATGATCTCGGCTCGACAGTGCTACGCGGCGGTATTGGCGGAAAACGGCAGTCTCGCCGACGGTGATGTCGGCCTGACCACCTGGGTCAACGAGCTGATCTGGCGCGAGTTCTACCAGCACATCCTGGTCGGCTTTCCGCGCGTCAATCGCCACCGCCCCTTCCAGCGCCATACCGAAGCCCTGCAATGGCGCGATGATGACGCAGGCTTCGCCGCCTGGTGCGAAGGGCGTACCGGCTACCCCATCGTCGATGCCGCCATGCGTCAGCTGGTCGAGACCGGCTGGATGCACAATCGCCTGCGCATGGTGACGGCGATGTTCCTCACCAAGCACCTGTTGATCGACTGGCGCCGTGGTGAGGCCTACTTCCTGGCACACCTGGTGGATGGTGAATTGGGGGCCAACAATGGCGGCTGGCAGTGGGCCGCCTCGACCGGCACCGATGCCGCGCCCTATTTCCGCATCTTCAACCCCACCACCCAGGGGCAACGCTTCGACAAGGACGGCGACTTCATCGCAAGCTTCGTGCCTGAGCTGGCCGAACTTCCCGCCAAGCGTCGTCACCAGCCCACGGCTGACGACTGCCATGCCTGTGGCTACCCGCGCCCGATCGTCGACCACAAGGCCGCCCGCCAGCGAGCCCTCGATGCCTTCAAGGCGCTCACCAGAAGCGAGTGACCCTGCCAGGCGGCCTGCTGATCTCCAGCGGGCCGCTTTTTCATTGTCTCGACGTCAGGAGCACAGCCATGCAATCGCTGCCCCCCGAGATGAGCCCGGCGCTGGTTCGGGTCTGTCGCCTTTACGAAAAGCTGGACAAAACCTCTACAGAGCTGCTGAAATCAGTCTATAGTGACGATGTCGTTTTTCGCGACCCTCTGCACGAAGTTCAGGGCCTCGAAGCGCTCAACCAGTATTTCTCAGGGTTGTACACGAATGTCTCATCGATTGATTTCGTGTTTCATCATCCGCTGGGCCCGACTCGGCCAGAGCCAGCCGCCACGTCGCATGAGGCACCGAACACGTGGGAGAGCGCGGAGCAGGGACTGGCATGGTTGAGCTGGACGATGACCTATCGCCATCCGCGCCTGAACGGCGGCAGCGATATCGTGGTGGAAGGTGCCTCACGCCTCGAATTCCGACACGGCAAGGTATGTCGGCACCGTGACTTCTTCGATGCCGGCGAGCTGCTCTACGAGCAGGTGCCGTTGCTGGGCAAGGTGATCAGGCTGCTCAAGCGACGCATGGACTGATGTGCCCCCAGGCACGCAGATGACATCCCCCACCGACAGTCAAGCGGTGCGCTCATCGCGACAGGCGAACACGCCAAGGAGAGAGAATGCCCAGTCAAGCCAGGCCCCCAGCCACGACACGCAAGCGCATCTGGTTGACCGGTGCCAGCTCCGGGATCGGTGAAGGGCTGGCGCGTCGCCTGCTGGCCGATGGGCATCGTGTCGTGCTGAGCGCACGCTCCACCGACAAGCTGAAGGCCATCGCGGCCGACGCCGAACAAGGCCCCGGTGATGCACTGGTGATCACGCTGGATCTCACCGACCGTGACGCCATCCGCACGGCCGCACAACAGATCGAGGAAGACTTCGGTGGACTCGACCTGATGCTCCTCAACGCAGGTACCTGCGAATATCTGGATGCACGTGATTTCGAGGCCGACCTGGTTCACCGAGTCTTCGCCACCAATTTCCAGGCAGCCGTGGATGTGATCGAGAGCGCGCTGCCCCTGCTTCGCACGGCTGCCGCGCAGGGGGGAGAGCGGCCACAGCTGGCGGCGGTGTCGAGTGCCTCGGCCTACCTGCCGCTGCCACGCGCCGAAGCCTACGGAGCTTCCAAGGCTGCAGTGAGCTACTTCCTCGAGTCGCTGCGGCTGGACCTGGATGCCCAGGGGATCGATGTCAGCGTGATTCATCCGGGCTTCGTCAAGACACCGCTGACCGAGCGCAATGACTTCCCGATGCCGATGCAGGTCACGGTCGATCAGGCCGTCGAGGCGATCGTGTCAGGGCTGGCGCGTCACCGGCTCGATATCCACTTCCCCAGGCGCTTCACGCTGCTGGTGAAGCTGCTGGGCATTCTACCGCCGACATTGCGCCGCCAGATCGGACTGCGCATGACGCGAGATTGACCGACATCAGGCATGCGAATGCCTGCCACGAACAGCATGTTTCTTGATCGCAGGTCTTCCTTCTCTGGAGTGGCATGAATACAACGACGTCACAGGCAACAGCTCCTCTTCCCCGCCAGCGGATCGCCGTCATCGGCAGCGGCATCAGCGGCATGGCAGCGGCCTACTACCTCAGTCGTCACCACGAGGTACATGTCTTCGAGTCGGCCGAGCGTCTCGGCGGCCACACTGCGACCATGGACGTGCAGACCGCCGATGGCAGCGAATGGGCCATCGATACCGGATTCATCGTCTTCAACGACCGCACCTATCCCCACTTCCAGCGCCTGCTGGAGCGTCTCGATGTCGCCTACCAGCCCACCGAGATGAGCTTCTCGGTACACACCACCGCCGAGGACTTCGAGTACAACGGCCATACGCTGCTGTCGTTGTTCGCCCAGAAACGCAACCTGCTGCGTCCGCGCTTCTATCGACTGCTGCGTGACATCCTGCGCTTCAATCAGCAGGCCGCGGCGGACCTGGACAGCGGCAGGCTCGCCGAGGACGCGACCCTGGGCAGCTATCTCGACGCCAACGACTACTCGCAGGTGTTTCGTGAGCATTATCTGCTGCCGATGGGCGCGGCGATCTGGTCCGCCAGCATCGCGGACATCGAGCGCTTCCCGCTGCAGTTCTTCGTGCGCTTCTTCCGCCATCACGGCCTGCTGTCGATCAACGATCGTCCCCAGTGGTTCACGCTGATCGGTGGGTCACGCAGCTACATCGCCCCGCTGACCGAGGGCTATGCCGAGCGCATTCACCTCAACAGCGAGATCCGCCAGATACGGCGCGATGTCGACGGCGTGACACTGGAACACGTCGATGGGCGCTGCGAACGCTTCGATCAGGTGGTGCTGGCCTGTCATGCGCCTCAGGCACTGGCTCTGCTGAAAGACGCCAGCGCCCGTGAGCAGGACGTGCTCTCGGTGATCACGACCCAGCGCAATGACGTAGTGATGCACACCGACACCTCCCTGCTGCCCAGGCGCCGTGAGGCCTGGGCGAGCTGGAACTACCGTCTCGATGGCCGGGATGACGCCCAGCGAGCCAGCGTCACCTACGACATGAACATCCTGCAGCGCCTCGATGAGCGCGACTATCCGCCTCGAGAGACCTTCTGCATCACGCTCAACGACAGCGATGCCATCGACCCCGCCCTCGTACTGGGCCGTTACGCCTATGATCACCCGCGCTTCACGCTTGAGGCCGAGGCCGCCAAGCAGCGCTTCATGGAGATCTCCGGTGTCTCGCCACGGCCTGGTGGCCCGGTGGGACGCACCCATTTCTGTGGTGCCTGGTGGCGCAACGGCTTCCATGAAGATGGCGTGTGGAGTGCATTGCGCGTCGCCGAGGCACTGGGTGCCCGCGAGGCAGACGATTGAAGGCGCCCGCCAGCCGTATCGGCTACGGCACGCTGCGCCATCGCCGCCATGCGCCGCGCCAGCATGCCTTTCGCTATCGCGTCGCGATGGCGTGGCTGGCGCTGGATGAGCTGCCGGACCTGATGGCAGGCCGGCGTCTGGCAAGCGCCAGTCGGGCGGCACCGCTGGCCTTTCGCGAGCGCGACCATCTCCCGGCAGCCCTGCACGGTCTGACGGATGGCCCATTGATCGAGCGTGTCCATGAGGCTTGTCGACGCGAGCTCGCCATGGCGGGCGATCATGCGCCCCTGCCGCAAGGCCGCATCTTCCTGCTGACCCAGCTGCGGCATTTCGGGGTGGGCTTCAACCCGATCCGACTCTATTACCTCTACCACGCGACGGGCCAGCTGGGCGCCGTGCTCGGTGAGGTGACCAACATTCCCTGGGGCGAGCGTGTGCTGTATGCCTCGCGCACCGATTCGCGACGGCGCATGCATTCGGCGCATTTCGACAAGCGCCTGCATGTCTCTCCCTTCATGCCGATGGGCATGCGCTATCACTGGCGCTTCAATGACCCCAGCAACGATGAGCTCCTGTTGCACATGGAAAATCATCCACTGGGCGAGGAAGTGACACGCAAGCCCGGGGAATCACTCTTCGATGCCAGCCTGAGCCTGCATCTGGAACCCGCGACTCCACGCGCCATGACCCGCCTGCTGCTGCGCTTCCCGTGGATGACGCTCAAGACCGTGGCAGGCATCCATTACGAGGCGCTGCGTCTGGCGCTCAAGCGCGTGCCGATCTTCGATCATCCGCGCCCTCAGCCAGAGACTCGGCATCCGTCATGAGGACATCACCATGAGCCAGTTTGAACCCGTTCCCCCCAGTCCGGTGGCAATCCCCCGTCACGATGACCGCCTGACCCGCCTGCTGCGCCCTCGGCTGCTGCGCATGCTCGACAGACTCGAGGGCGGCAGCCTGACCGTGCTGGAAGGTCGTGAGCGCCATGTGCTGGGGCAAGGGGGGCCACGTGACATCACGCTGCGCATCCACGATTCGCGCGCCTGGCGGCGCATGGCACTGGGGGGCACCGTCGCGGCGGCGGAAGCCTACATGGACGGTCAGTGGGAGACGGATGATCTGGTGGGGCTGGTGCGTCTGTTCGCCTTCAATCTGGAACAGGTCAATGACTCGGTGGACAGCGGGACCTCGCGCCTTTCCAAGTGGGCGCTGAGTATCGCCTACGCGCTGGCGCGCAATACCCTGGCGGGCTCGAAGCGCAATATCTCGGCGCACTACGATCTTGGCAACGACCTCTTCGCGCTGTTCCTCGATCGCGAGCACCGCATGTACTCCGCGGCGGTCTTTCCGCATCCCCAGGCAGACCTCGAGGAAGCCTCGACGCACAAGCTGGAGCGACTGTTCGACCTGCTGGAGCTGGGGCCACAGCATCACCTGCTGGAGATCGGTACCGGCTGGGGCGGCCTTGCCATCCATGCTGCCCGAACGCGCGGCTGTCACGTGACCACCACCACCATCTCCGATGAGCAGCATGCCTATACGGCGGCACGCATCGCCGAGGAAGGACTGGAAGACCGCATCACGCTGCTCAAGCAGGATTATCGTGCCCTCGAAGGCCGCTTCGACCGTATCGTCTCGGTGGAGATGATCGAGGCGGTCGGGCATCAGTATCTGCCGACCTACCTGAAGACTCTCGAGCGACTCCTCAAGCCCGAAGGCCTGATCGCCCTGCAGGCCATCACGATCCGTGATCAACGTTTCGCGGCCGCCAGCCGCGAGATGGATTTCATCAAGCGCTACATCTTCCCGGGCGGCTTCCTGCCCTCACATGGCGCCATACTGGGTGCCATGCAACGTGATACCCAGCTGAATCTGCTGACACTCGAGGATATCGGCCTGCATTACGCGGCCACGCTCAAGGCGTGGGGGCAGCGTTTCGAGGCACGCCTCGACGATGTCTATGCACAGGGGTATGACGAACGCTTCGTGCGAATGTGGCGCTACTACCTGGCCTACTGTGAAGGGGGCTTCCGGGAGCGCACCATCGGCACCTGTCAGCTGCTGCTGGGAGGCCCGGGCGCGCGCCCGGTGCAGATGGGACTCAAGGACTGGAACGCCTGAACGTGCTCTCTCCACGCATCACCCCACTGCTGAATGCCGGGCTGTTTCAGCTTGGCTGGTTCAGCTGCGTGCTGGGGGGCGCCTGGGTCGCACTGCTGGTCACCCCGCTCATTCTGGCCGCGCATCTGGGCTGGGTCGTCCCACAGGCCCGGCGCGCACGAGAGCTGCGATGGCTGGGGGGCTTTCTGGCACTGGGCATGGTGGTGGACGGCGGCCTGACCCTGGCCGGTGGCTACTCGCTGCCAGCCACCGCGCCGGACTGGACACACTGGCTGCCGCTGCCCGTGTGGATGTGGTGCCTGTGGCCGCTGTTCGCCAGTACCATACATCATGCATTGCACTGGCTATGGCAGCGCCCATGGCTCGCCGCCATCGGCGGGGCGACAAGCGCGCCCCTGTCCTATTACGGCGGCGCTCAGCTCGCTGACGTCACGCTCGCCGATTGGCTGTTGCCGGCACAGGCCCTCATCTGGGGCGGGCTATGCCTGGCCATCTCGCGCTGGAAGCTGGCCCAGACAGGCACATGATGTCCGTGCATCGAGGCGGCTTCAGGCCATGGCCATGGACAACTGGCCGGATTCATAGCCATTGAGACGCTCGATGACATCCGCCGCCGGCGCGGGACGGGAGAAGTAGAAGCCCTGAATCCAGCCACAACCGTGCAATACCAGGTATTCACGCTGCTCTGCCGTCTCGACACCCTCCGCGATCATCTCCATGCCCAGCCCCTTGGCCATCGCCAATACCGCCATGGTGATGGCCGCATCGGAGCGCTCCCCCGGCAAGCTGCGAATGAAGGCCCGATCCAGCTTGAGCTTGTCCACTGGCAGATCCTTCAGATAGGACAGCGACGAATAGCCGGTCCCGAAATCATCCACCGCGATCTGGTGGCCTCTGCTGCGCAGGGTCGCCAGCCGGCGCGAGATGTCACCGGCGCGCTCATCCAGCAACACCGATTCGGTCAATTCCAGGCCGATGCTGTCCGCCGGCACGTCATACTCCAGCAGCAGCGCGGCCAGCGAGGCCTCGAAATTGCCCTGTATCAGCTGCAGTGCCGAGACATTCACCCAGATGCACAGGCGGTGTCCCGCACGTCGCCAGTTCGCCTGCTGCTGCACGGCCTCGCGCAGCACCCAGTTGCCCAGTCGCAGCATCAGGCCATGGCGCTCGGCCAGCGGAACGAAATCAGCAGGTGACACCGGCCCACGCAATGGATGCTGCCAGCGCAGCAGCGCCTCGACACTGCTCACCTTGCCGGTACTGGCCTGATGCTGACACTGGTAGTGCAACTGCAACTGGCCATGGCTCTCGAGCGCTGCCCGTAGATCGTTGGCCAATCCCAGCTGGAGATCGGCACCGGAGTCCAGCGCCGGCTGGAAGCGCATGTCGATATTGCGACCGTGGCGCTTGGCGGCGTAGAGCGCGCTTTCCAGGCGCTGCATCACCACTTCGGGATCACGCCCGTCCTCCGGTGCACGACAGCTGCCGATCGAGAGCGCCAGGTGGAGAATCTGATCGTCCACTTCCAGTGGCTGGGTCAGCGTCGAGCGCAGCTCTTCGATCCACTCACCGTGGTCTCCCCCCGCCGTGGTTCGCAGAATCACGAACTCGTCACCGCCGATGCGTCCTGCGACACCGCCGCGTGCCAGCTCCGTGAGGCGCCGCGCGAACAGCTTGAGCAGACGGTCTCCCCCCTCGGTGCCCAGCGAGTCGTTGATGCTCTTGAGGGCGTCGATGTCGATCAGCGCCAGGTCCAGGGCTTCCCCGGCCCGCAAGCTGCCCAGACGACTCACCATCAGGTCACTCAGACGACGTCGATTGGGCAGGCCGGTCAGAGTGTCCTCCAGCCCGATGCGCTGCAGGTCTTCCTCCCGCGCCTTGTGGCGCGAGATATCCGAGAACAGCGCGATGTGGAACACCTCTCCCGCGCGCTCCATGCGTCGCGCCCTCAGCCACTCAGGGTACTCATCGCCCTGCTTGCGCCGGTTCCAGACCTCGCCCTCCCAATAGCCATGCACCGCCAGGGCCTGCCAATAGCGGCGATAGAAGTCCTCGTCATGGCGACCCGAGGACAGCAGGGAGGGGTTGCGCCCGATGATCTCCTCCGGCGCGTAGCCGGTGATCCGACTGAAGGCGGCATTCACCGCCAATACCTTGTTCTGACTATCACTGATCAGGAGTCCATCGCTGCTGAGGTGCACGGCCGCCTCCAGCAACTCGCGCCGCAGATGCAGTCGGCGCATCAACCGCAGGATGTCCGCGCCTGCCAGGATGACCGGTATCAGCGCGCACAGTCGCAGTTCGAGGCCTGGCAGCCACGGCATCAGGCACAGGGCAATGACTCCCCCCCAGATGAGGGGGCGATTGAAGGAAGCATTCGGCCACATACCGGACCCTCGGTCGAGATGACGATATCCACTACACGGTTTCATCATGCAAATGGCCACTTCACAGCCAGGCTGGCCCGCGCACCAATGCTGCCCATTCTCCACGGAAATGTCATGCCAGCCCGCTGACACCCATCGTCTTATCGACTGGCACGTCAAAAGCTGAAGCAGATATTTGCACCGCCCCATGGTGCCCTTTAGTCTGCCCCCCACGTGCATTCAGTGGGGCCAGCCATTAGACTAGCCCCATTCGGGCGTTGTTACGCCCCGTACGGCATAACCATCCCGCTACTCGGAATGACTCAGTGACCAAGCAACACTCCTTTACTCGCGACGAGCTGCTGGCCTGCGGCCAGGGCGAACTCTTCGGCCCGGGCAATGCGCAACTGCCTGCTCCCAACATGCTGATGCTGGATCGCATCACTCACATCAGTGAGGAAGGCGGTAGCCACGGCAAGGGGCAGTTGATCGCTGAGCTCGATATCACTCCGGACCTGTGGTTCTTCGACTGCCACTTCCCGGGCGATCCGGTCATGCCGGGCTGCCTGGGCCTCGATGCCATGTGGCAACTGGTCGGGTTCCACCTCGGCTGGCTTGGCAACCCGGGCCGCGGTCGTGCGCTGGGCTGCGGAGAAGTGAAATTCTCCGGTCAGGTCCTGCCGACCGCCAAGAAGGTGACCTACACCATCAACATCAAGCGGGTCATCACTCGCAAGCTGATCCTCGGCATCGCCGATGGCACAGTCACCGTTGATGGCCGCGACATCTATCAGGCCAACGACCTGCGCGTCGGTCTGTTCACCTCCACTGCGAACTTCTGAACGGGAGGCTCCCATGCGTAGAGTGGTAGTCACCGGGCTGGGCATTGTTTCCTGCCTGGGCAATGATCGCCAGCAGGTCCTGGAATCCCTCCAAGAGGGACGTTCCGGTATCCGCCGCAAAGAGGAATACGCCGAGCTTGGCTTCCGCAGCCAGGTCGCGGGCGTAGTCGACATCAACCTCGAAGACCATATCGATCGCAAGCAACTGCGTTTCATGGGAGATGCCGCGGCGTATGCCTACATCTCCATGGAGCAGGCGATCGCTGATTCCGGCCTGAGCCCGGAGCAGGTCTCCAACGAGCGTACCGGCCTGATCGCCGGTTCCGGTGGCGCATCTTCCGCCAACCAGGTCGAGGCCGCTGACATCATGCGCGCCAAGGGCCTGCGCCGCGTCGGACCGTACCGCGTCACCCGCACCATGGGCTCCACCGTCTCCGCGTGTCTGGCCACGCCGTTCAAGATCAAGGGCATCAACTACTCGATCTCCTCGGCCTGTGCGACATCGGCTCACTGCATCGGCAGCGCTGTCGAGCAGATCCAGCTGAACAAGCAGGACGTGGTCTTCGCTGGCGGCGGTGAAGAAGAACACTGGACACTGTCCTGCCTGTTCGATGCCATGGGCGCGCTCTCCACCAGTTACAACGACTCGCCGGAAACCGCGTCTCGTCCGTACGACACCACCCGTGACGGCTTCGTCATCGCTGGCGGTGGCGGCATGCTGGTCCTGGAAGAGCTGGAGCACGCCAAGGCACGTGGCGCCAAGATCTACGCCGAAGTGACAGGCTACGGCGCAACGTCAGACGGCCACGACATGGTGGCACCGTCCGGTGAAGGCGCCGCACGCTGCATGCGTCAGGCGATGGCAACCGTAAATGGCAAGATCGACTACATCAACACTCACGGCACCTCGACGCCAGTGGGTGATGTCGCCGAACTCAAGGCCATCCAGGAAGTCTTCGGTGCGGACAGCCCGGCGATGAGCTCCACCAAGTCGCTGACCGGCCACTCTCTGGGCGCCACTGGCGTGCAGGAAGCCATCTACTCGCTGCTGATGATGGAGAACGACTTCATTGCCGCCTCCGCCAACGTCAGCGAACTGGATGAACGCGCCGACGGCCTCGATATCGTCACCACTCGTCGTGATGGCGTGAAGATCGAGCGTGTGCTCTCCAACAGCTTCGGCTTCGGTGGCACCAACGCCTGTCTGATCCTGGAGCGCTTCCAGGACTGAGATAATGGATCTCTGACCGGTGATGCATGACACGAAAAGGCCGCCCCTGGGGCGGCCTTTTTGCTGGTGGCGAGCTATCGGCTGGCTTTCACATCACTTCACCGCCCGACTTCCTCCAATCGGAGCGCTCAGACGCCCACGCTGTCTGCCGGTGCCTTTTCCTCGAGTGGCGGACGTGGAGTGCGGGATATCCGCTGCAAGGTGTCTTCCACCCACCCCTCGACATCCGCGATCACCGCATCCGGCTTGCGGCCGGTGGTCTCGATCGCAGGCCCGAAGACGACATGCAGGGTGCCAGAACGCTTGATCCAGCTGTCATTGGGCCAGATCTCGCCTGCATTATGGGCCACCGGGACGACCGGCACTCCAGCACGACAGGCAATCGCGGCACCTGACTTGTTGAATTTCTTGCGCGTCCCCGGTGCCAGGCGCGTCCCTTCCGGGAAGATCAGCACCGTGAAGCCATCCTTGAGCCGCTGCGTTCCTACGCTCAACACCTGCTTGAGCGCCTTGGCGGGCTGCTTGCGGTCCAGCGGAATCGGCTCAAGCAGCTTGAGACCCCAACCGAAGACGGGAATCTTGAGCAACTCCTGCTTGAGCACGGTGCACAGCGGCCGCTTGACCACCTGCAGATAGATGGTTTCCCACTCACTCTGGTGGTTGGAGAGCAGAACGCATGCCCCTTCGGGCAGCTGCTCACGTCCGCTGACCTCTACCCTGACGCCACAGGTGAGACGGAACCACCAGAGCACAAGGTGGTTGTAACTATGCAGAACGCGATAACGTGCCTTGAGCGGCAAGCAGGCTGCCACGGGTACCAGCACCAGGGCACTGAGCAGCAACGCCATGAAATAACCGAAGTAAAACAACACACTACGCAGTGCATTCACAGTAAAGATCTCCGCACGTCAGACATCCTCTTGAGGTGAGGTCACCGGGGTGCGCTGTGCCACCCAATCGTCCAGCAGACGGGACAGCTCCAGCCGCCAGGGTTTCTGATGCACCCCGAAGGTCTCCAGCACTCGTCGACAGTTGAGCACTCGGCGCAGCGGAGTTCCCGAGTTGAGCGTCAACGCCTTGATCGGGCCGGGTGATACCTCCTCCCCGATCCCCTCGAGCCGAGTGATCAGCTGAGTCCGCACCACGCTGATGAAGGCGTAACTGCTGACAGGCTCGGTACCCGCCAGATGATAGGCGCCCCAGGAACCCGCACCGCAACGTTGCTGTTGCAGCATGCCGACCAGCGCCATGGCCACGGCGTCGACACTGGTCGGGCACAAAATGACGTCTTCCGCAGCCCGGACTTCCTGACCCGCGAGCAACGACTCGATCAGCGTCGGCAGCCAGGCATCACGGCCGTCAGGGCCGAACAACGGCCCGAGACGCACGATCAGATGGCTCGGCAATTCGGCGCGGATGCGGTCGCCCGTGGCGATGACCCGACGCAATGCCGTATCGATGGGGGATGGCACCTCTTCCTCATCGAGCAAGCCTTCCCCGCCCTGCTCGAACATCTGGTCCGCCACGCACCACACCAGCGGCGTGTCTGTCTCGACACAGGCCGCCAGCACGGCTTCCACGTGCTCGGCATGCGCCGTGACGTCTGCCGGTGCCGAGTCCGCAGGACTGACGAAGGGAGGCACGATCACCACATCCGCGCGATGCGAGCGAATATCACTGGCGTCGATACGCACGGCATCGAGCACTTGAAGCTCGAGATCCGTACGGGTGTTGGCCACTCGGGCCAGGCCGAGGCTCAGGCAATGCCCGGCATCCAGCAGCAAGAGTTTCACAGGCACACTCCGGCAAACAGACGCATCGGCACGAAGCGTGCCGATGCAAAGGCGACATTCTATCAACCTTGCAGGCTGGCTGCAGGCCCGTTGTCGCGCCGGGGACCAGAAGTGAGCAACACCCCTCCCAGCGGCTGGGGGCGACCGATACCATAGCCCTGAACGAGATCGACACCGATCTGCTCAAGTGCCGGCAGCAAGTCACGTCGCTCCACGTATTCGGCGATGGTGACGATGCCCATCTGGGCACAGATGCGGCAGATGGCCGAGACGATGGCAGCGTCCAGGCTGTCACGGGTCAGATTGCGCACGAAGGCGCCATCGATCTTGAGCTGATTGACGGGCAACTCCTTGAGATAGGCGAAAGAGGACATTCCGCTGCCGAAATCGTCCAGCGAGAAGCTGCAGCCAAGGCGACGAATGCCACGAATGAATTCGCGTGCTTGCGCCAGATTGCTGATGGCGGCCGTCTCGGTGATCTCGAAGCACAATCGCTCAGGCGCCACGCCACTCTCCTCGATCATGGTGATCAGCTGATCGCGCAATGGCATGTCACTCAGGCTTTGCCCCGAGAGATTGATGGCCAGGATGGCGTCTTCTTCAATGCGCCCGTCATTGGATTTCAGTACCTGCAGCGCTTCAGTGACGACCCAGACATCAATGGCAGGCATCAGCCCGAAGCGCTCGGCAGTGCCCATGAAGTGGGCCGGGGTCATATGCTCGCCCTCGGCATTGACGTAGCGCAGCAATACTTCGTAGTAAGGCCCACTGGACGGGCGGCACAACGATTCAATCGGCTGGATATAGAGCGTGAAGAAGCGTTTCTCCAGCGCTTCCTGCAACAGAGGCAACCATTGGAGCTCGCGCTGGGCACGCTCGAGCCCGGCATCTTCCTCGTGATAGGCATGCACCTGGTTGCGACCATTCTGCTTGGCCATGTAACAGGCCGCGTCGGCCTGACGCAGCACTTCCGTGGCCGGTGCACTCCCCGTGATGGACGCCAGGCCGATGCTGACACCCAGCTGGAACTGACGCCCATCCTCGAGATAACGATAATCCGCGATGGTCGAGCAGAGTCTCGAGGCGCGCTCCAGTGCCTGTTCACGATTGCATCGGTAGAGGATGACCGCGAATTCATCGCCTCCCAGACGGGCGAGCACATCAGAATCCCGGATCTGCTCGCGCATCAGATGCGCAATCTCGCGCAGCACGGTATCCCCCGCTGCATGACCGCAGGTGTCGTTGATGACCTTGAAGAAGTCGAGATCCAGATACAGCAATTGATGCAGATCGCCGTCTTCCAGCGAGGCCCCCAGAGCATCATCGAAGGCACTGCGGTTCTGCAGCCCCGTCAGACTGTCATGATGGGCCTGGAAATCGAGCCGACGAATCATCGCCTGGCGATAACTGATGTCACGGAAGACCAGCACGGCACCTTCCACCTCATCATTGCGAGCGCGTACCGGAGACGCCTTGAGCTCTATCGCACACTCACTGCCATCCCTGGCGACCAGCAGGGTCTGGTTCGCCATGTGCACGACCTCCCCGCGGCTGAGCACGACATCCAGGTGGGTATCCATCATGTGGAGGGAGCCCTCATGGCGCAATTGCAGAATGCGCGCCCAGGGGCGGCCCCGGGCCAGCGCGGGATCCCAGCCACACAATTCTGCCGCGATGGGATTGATGTGGCGGATCATTCCCTCCCGATCAAGGCTGATCACCCCTTCATCGATGGAATCCAGCATCACGGTCACCTGATCCCGTTCGTGACGCAATTCCCGGGTGCGGTACTCCAGCAGACCGCTCAACCGCGCCCGATAGTGTCGACTGCGCCGCACACGACTTTCTGCCTTCAGCGCCAGCAACGTCAGTCCCAGCACGGCCAGTGAGGCAACCCCGAGTATCACTGCCAGCCAGACATGCTGCCCTTCCCCCGGACGAAGCGGGGGAGCCGGCATCACCGAGTCAGGCACCACTTCCATCGCCGCCATGCCCAGATAGTGCATCCCTGCGATCGCTCCCCCCATCAGCAACGCAGCAAGGGCCTGATAACTGCGACGCGGCCGGCGTTGATGCAGAAAGAGCCCTCCAAGCCACAGCGCAGCCGTCGAGGCGATGACGGCCACCAGAATCGACAGTCCCAACAACGGGGCATCGTAGCGATACGCCATCGGCATCTGCATCGCCGCCATGCCGAGATAGTGCATCGAAGCGATCCCGCCCCCCATCACCGCTCCGCTGCCAAACAGCCATGGCAGCGTCAAGCGCGACAGCGTGTTGGCCCACAGCGCCAGTCCGGAAGAGAGCACGGCCACCATCATCGAGAGTAGCGTCAAGCCCCACTCATAGGTGACCGACGTACCGATGTCATAGGCCAGCATGCCGATGAAATGCATTGACCAGATGCCCAGGCCCATCGCCAGAGCCCCACCCAGCAGCCACCCCAGGCGACTGGCACGCGACACCGACAGCGCGACCTGCCGAATCAGCTGCAAGGCAGCATGAGATGCCAGTACCGCGACCAGAATGGAAAGCAATACCAGTGAGGGGGAATAGCTACCATGCATGAATGACCTCAATCATCGGGGGCCTGCCAAGGGGAACGAGCTGAAAGTGGACATACACTTGAAACGATAGTTTACCTGCAAGGTACGGAACTGCCTGATTTTTTCCTCCACGCTCAGTGTCCTCAAGCGAGACGACAGCGTAATGGCCCGATCATCGGACTCGGGGCATACCCCCTTACGCTCGCAGAGCGACTTTGGATGTATCGGCCGATATCCTGGCAGATGGAGGGGGATGCCTGAAAACCTCCCCGCCCTCTCACGCAGTACCCTCGATACCTCGAGAGGTTTCCTTTGCCTCCAGAAACGAAAAACCCCCGCAGAGCGGGGGTTCGAGGCAATATGGATGACCATGGAGCTGATGATCAGAACGGAATCTCATCATCGAAATCGTCAAAGCTGCCAGCCGGCGGCGCGCCGAAATTGTTGTTCTGCGAGTTCTGCTGAGGAGGCTGGTGAGCGGGCTGCTGAGCCGGAGGCGGAGTGTGCGGGGCCGGCGGCTGACCACCGAAGTTGCCACCCTGCTGCGGTGCCGGCGGCTGGCCGCCGAACTGGCCACCCTGCTGCGGAGCTGCCGCGGCCTGCTGCTGACCACCATACTGACCACCTTGCTGAGGTGCCTGCTGGGGACGACCGCCGCCACTGAAGCCGCCACCGCCGCCGCCTTCACCACGGGTATCCAGCATCTGCATGTCATTGGCGACGATTTCGGTGCTGTAGCGGTCGTTGCCGTTCTGATCCTGCCACTTGCGCGTCTGCAGACGACCTTCGATATAGAGGCGTGAGCCTTTCTTGACGTATTGCTGAGCGATTTCCGCCAGCTTGTTGAACATCACCACACGGTGCCATTCGGTACGTTCCTGACGCTGACCGCTCTGACGGTCATTCCAGGTATCCGTGGTGGCGAGGTTGAGGTTGCACACCGCACTACCGGACGGAGTGAAACGGACTTCCGGATCCTGACCGAGATTACCGATCAGAATGACCTTGTTTACGCCGCGAGCCATGAAGATTACTCCTGAAAATAGACCGGTGCACATCAGGCACCGGCGAAGGTATCGAGTGCACTGACAGTGATCTGCCAGTGTCAAGGTTCAGCTGGCAGGTGCCTCGGCACCTGCCGGAGTTTCGCCATCACGCTGACGAGTGAAAGTCGCCAGCGCCTTGTCATCCAGTGTATCGCGTGTGACCTTCAGATAGGCGACCTGTTCCTCACGCACGACCAGAGCTTCTTCCACGCCGGCAATGGCCAGCAGGCGCGTCTGCAACTCGACGGCCGGAAGCCTCGCGGCTTCTGGCGACAGGCCGACCACTTCACTGCCAAGATGTCGCGGCGGCTGCATGTTCCAGACCACAGCCAGCCACAGCAGCGCCAGCAACCCCATGCCGAAGAAGACGCCACTCAGCCCGAACAGGCCCGTCAGCCAGCCGCCGCCGACACCCCCCACGAAGGCACCGAGGAACTGGCTGGTCGAATACACCCCCATCGCGGTGCCCTTGGCACCGGCCGGCGCCAGCTTGGAGATCATCGACGGCAAGGTGGCTTCCAGCAGATTGAAGGCCACGAAGAACAGCCACAGCAGGCCAAGGAAGGGCACGAGACCTGCGTGCTCGATGCCATCCACCCCCAGCAGCAACAGGCTTGTCGCGATGGTCGCCACGGCGCCCAGGAAGACCGGCTTCATGCGGCGGTACTTCTCGGCCACGATGACCAGCGGAAGCATGGCGACAAACGCCAGGCCCATCAAGGGCAGATAGACCCAGCCATGATGGGCGGGCGCGATGCCGAAGTTGACCAGCTGCTGCGGGATGGCCACGAAACAGGCCGTGAGGATCATGTGCAGCGCAAAGATCGACACATCCATGCGCAACAATGCGGAATTCGCAAGAATGCCCTTGAGCTGGCGACGATCAAGCCCCACATCTTGATGCTGACGCCTGGGTGCGGCAGGCACCAGTTTCCAGAGTACGAACACGCTCGCCACGGCCATGATGGCCGTCAGCCAGAAGACGCCCGAAAGTCCGAACGCATCCGCGGTCAGTGGTCCCGCGACCATCGCCAGCGCGAAGGCGACGCCGATCGACATGCCGATGGAGGCCATCGCCATCGTGCGCACCTCCTCTCGCGTCTGATCGGCCAGCAGCGCCATGATCGCACCTGCCACGGCACCGCTGCCCTGCAGGCAACGACCAAGGATGATCATCTCGATGCTGTCGGCATTTGCCGCGACCAACGAGCCAAGGATGAACAGCCCGAGTCCGAAGCCGATCACGGCCTTGCGCCCGAGGCGATCGGACAACCAGCCGAAGGGGATCTGCAGCAGTGCCTGGGTCAGGCCATACCCGCCCAACGCGACGCCGACCAGCGTCGGCGTCGCGCCAGCCAGATCACGGGTGTAGAGCGCCAGCACCGGCAACACCATGAACAGCCCGAGCATGCGGGTGGCATACAGGCTGGCAAGGCCGACGATGGCGCGACGTTCCGGCGCTAGCAGTCGAGAGGTCTTCATGGATGGCGGCGGGCTCCGGAGCAGGACAGTCAAGAAAGGGAGGCCGACCACGCGGGTCGCCAGAGAGTAGACTCCATGGGTGCTGATCACCGATGGACTGCACATTCTAAGGCTCGCCTGTCGGCTTTGAAAGCATGCAGCCTTTGCCGGGCGTTTCGCCCGCGCCTTATAATCGTTGCTTTTATCGACGCAGCCCGAGGTGGCAATGGACAGGATTCAGGTCAGGGGTGCGCGCACCCACAACCTCAAGAACATCGATGTCGAACTGCCGCGTGACAAGCTGATCGTGGTGACCGGGCTCTCCGGTTCCGGCAAGTCGTCACTTGCCTTTGACACACTCTATGCCGAGGGACAGCGGCGCTACGTCGAATCACTGTCCACCTATGCTCGCCAGTTTCTGTCGATGATGGAAAAACCGGATATCGACCACATCGAGGGTCTGTCACCGGCGATTTCCATCGAGCAGAAATCGACATCGCACAACCCCCGCTCCACCGTCGGTACCATTACCGAGATCTACGACTACCTGCGCCTTCTGTACGCTCGCGCCGGGACGCCGCGCTGCCCGGACCACGACATCGACCTGGAAGCCCAGACCATCTCGCAGATGGTCGATCAGGCGCTGGCCCTGCCCGAGGGCAGCAAGCTGATGCTGCTGGCACCGGTAGTCAGCGGGCGCAAGGGCGAGCACCTGCAACTGCTTTCCGAGCTGCGCGCCCAGGGCTTCGTCCGCGCGCGTATCGATGGCCTCATCGTCGAGCTGGATGACCTCAAGCCGCTGGAGAAGAACAAGAAGCATGATATCGACGTCGTCGTCGATCGCTTCAAGGTGCGCGAGGACCTCAAGCAGCGTCTGGCCGAGTCCTTCGAGACCGCACTGAACCTGGCCGATGGCAGCGCACGGCTGCACTTCATGGACGGCGAACAGGAAGACCTGGTGTTCTCCTCGCGCTTCGCCTGCCCGGTGTGTGGCTATTCCCTGGCCGAGCTGGAGCCACGCCTGTTCTCCTTCAACAACCCGGCTGGCGCCTGCCCGACCTGTGACGGCCTCGGCGTGAAGCAATACTTCGACCCGGAGAAGCTGATCAGCCATCCGGAGCTGTCGCTGGCCGAAGGCGTCATCAAGGGCTGGGACCGTCGCAGCGTCTATTACTTCAGCCAGCTGCAGGCCGTCGCCGAGCACTATGGTTTCGCTCTGGAAGCCGCCTGGGAATCACTCAGTGATGAAGCGCGTGATGCCGTGCTCAATGGCAGCGGACGTGAGGACATCGCGTTCAGCTACGTCAATGACCGCGGCCGCAAGGTGACGCGCGAACATCCCTTCGAGGGCGTACTGCCCAACATGGAGCGGCGCTACCGTGAGACCGAATCCAACATGGTGCGCGAGGATCTCGCCCGCTATCTGGCCGTTCAACCCTGCCCGAGCTGCGATGGCTCGCGTCTGCGCCGCGAGGCACGCAATGTCTACGTCGACAATCGCACCCTGGCCGAGGTCGTGCGCCAGCCGATCGGCGAAGCGTGGGAAGAGTTCGGCAAGCTGAGCCTGCCGGGGCGCAAGGGCGAGATCGCTGCCAAGATCGTCAACGAGATCCAGGCGCGCCTCGAGTTCCTCGTCAATGTCGGCCTCGACTATCTGACGCTGGAGCGCAGCGCCGATACCCTTTCCGGGGGTGAGGCACAGCGCATCCGTCTTGCCAGCCAGATCGGCGCCGGCCTGGTCGGCGTGATGTACATCCTCGATGAGCCCTCCATCGGCCTGCACCAGCGTGACAATGATCGCCTGCTCAAGACACTGATTCACCTGCGTGATCTGGGCAACACCGTGATCGTGGTCGAGCATGATGAAGATGCCATCCGCGCCGCGGACCACGTACTCGATATCGGCCCCGGGGCTGGCGTGCACGGCGGCGAGATCGTCGCCCAGGGCACCCCGGCGCAGATCGAGGCGACGCCCGGCTCATTGACCGGACAGTACCTGAGTGGCGAGCGTGAGATCGCCGTGCCGCCGTATCGCCTGCCCGCCAATCCCGAAAAGGTGCTGCGCCTGACAGGTGCCACCGGCAACAACCTGCAGAACGTGACGCTGACGCTGCCGACAGGCCTGCTGACCTGCATCACCGGCGTCTCCGGCTCAGGCAAGTCGACACTGATCAACGCCACGCTGATGCCGCTGGCCGCACGTGAGCTCAATCGTGCGACCACGCTGACCCCGGCGCCCTACGGCAAGATCGAGGGGCTGGATCTGTTCGACAAGATGGTGGACATCGATCAGAGCCCCATCGGGCGTACACCTCGCTCCAACCCCGCCACCTATACCGGGATCTTCACGCCGATCCGCGAGCTGTTCTCCGGGACCCAGGAAGCGCGCGCGCGCGGCTACAAGCCGGGCCGCTTCAGCTTCAACGTCAAGGGTGGGCGCTGCGAAGCCTGTCAGGGCGATGGCCTGATCAAGGTCGAGATGCACTTCCTGCCTGACATGTACGTGCCCTGCGATGTCTGCAAGGGCAAGCGCTACAATCGTGAGACGCTCGAGGTCCAGTACAAGGGCAAGAACATCCATGAAGTGCTGGAGATGACCATCGAGGAGGCACTGGAGTTCTTCTCACCGGTGCCCGCCATCGCGCGTCGGCTGCAGACACTGATGGATGTCGGCCTGTCCTATGTCCGCCTCGGCCAGAGCGCGACCACGCTCTCCGGCGGGGAAGCCCAACGCGTCAAGCTGGCGCGCGAGCTGGCCAAGCGCGATACCGGCAAGACGCTCTACATCCTCGATGAACCGACCACCGGCCTGCACTTCGAGGATATCCGACAACTGCTGGTGGTCCTGCACCGCCTGCGCGATCACGGCAACACCGTCGTCGTCATCGAGCACAACCTGGATGTGATCAAGACCGCTGACTGGCTGATCGATCTGGGTCCGGAAGGCGGCTCAGGCGGGGGGCAGATCATCGCCGAGGGGACACCGGAGCAACTGGCAACGCAGGAGGTCTCGCATACCGGTCGCTTCCTGGCACCACTGCTGAAACGCCAGCGAGCCTCCACCGCCAAGACAGGCGCTCAAGACACGTCAGCGGACAGCAAGCCGTCCAATGGCGGAAAACCCGGCAGCAAGAAGAAGGCAGAAACCAGCAACTGACCTTCGTCAGATGCCCAGCGACACCCCTGACTCCTCTCGTACCGTTTCCTTGCGGGACGTGACGAGTCAGGGCTTGCCCATGGCGCCTGGCCGCATGGGCTGCCCAACCGACAGGCCTGTCTATCAGGCATAAAAAAAGGCCAACCCCGAAGGGTTGGCCTTTTCTTGTGGACGAAGCAAGCCGAAGCTTACTCTTCGCCCGCTGCCTCGGAGGCAGCCGGACGATCGACCAGCTCGACGAATGCCATCGGGGCATTGTCACCGGCACGATAGCCACACTTCAGGATGCGCAGGTAACCGCCCGGACGGGTGGTGTAGCGCGGGCCGAGCTCATTGAAGAGCTTGCCGACCGCTTCCTTGGAACCGGTACGAGAGAACGCCAAACGACGGTTCGCAACGGAATCCTGCTTGGCCAGGGTGATCAGCGGCTCGATATGACGACGCAGTTCCTTGGCTTTCGGCAGGGTAGTCTTGATGACTTCGTGCTCTACCAGAGAGATGCACATGTTCTTGAACATGGCTTCACGGTGAGAGCTGGTACGGTTCAGGTGACGACCACTCTTACGATGACGCATGGTTGTGATTCCTTACCAGTCTGGGGCTTGAGCCGACCGGGCTTCCTTAAGCGGAAGCCTTGTCGTCCTTCAGGCTTGCGGGCGGCCAGTTTTCCAACCGCATGCCGAGGGACAGACCACGCGCGGACAGCACGTCCTTGATTTCATTCAAGGACTTCTTGCCGAGATTCGGGGTCTTCAGCAGCTCAACTTCGGTGCGCTGAATGAGATCACCGATGTAATAGATATTCTCGGCCTTGAGACAGTTCGCACTGCGAACAGTCAGCTCAAGATCGTCTACGGGACGGAGAAGGATCGGATCGATTTGATCTTCCTCTTCTTCGACTTCCTGTTCCTTGTCTGCTTCCAGATCAACGAAGGCGGCCAGCTGCTCCTGCAAGATGGTTGCGGAGCGGCGGATCGCTTCTTCCGGATCCAGCGTGCCGTCGGTTTCCAGGTCAATCACCAGCTTGTCAAGGTTGGTGCGCTGTTCAACACGCGCCGCCTCGACAGCATAGGAGACCCGGCGAACCGGCGTGAAGGTCGCATCCAGCTGGAGACGGCCAATGGCACGTGATTCGTCATCTGCAGAGAGACGCGCGTCAGCCGGTTCGTAGCCGCGGCCACGAGCGATCTTGAGTTGCATCTTCAGCTCGCCACCATCATTCAGGTGAGCGATGACGTGATCCGGATTCACGATTTCGAGATCATGGTCACCGGCGATGTCGCCAGCAGTCACGATGCCCGGGCCCTTCTTGTTCAGCGCCAGCACAGCTTCGTCGCGACCATGCATCTTGATGGCCACGTCCTTGAGGTTCAGCAGGATTTCGATGACATCCTCCTGTACCCCTTCAATGGCGCTGTACTCGTGCAGAACGCCTTCGATCTCAGCTTCCACGACGGCACAGCCGGGCATGGAAGACAGCAGGATGCGACGCAGAGCATTCCCCAGGGTGTGGCCGAAACCACGCTCGAAGGGCTCGAGGACGATCCGCGCATGATGGGCGCTGACTTCCTCGACCTTGATATCGCGAGGACGGAGAAACTCTGTCACTGAGCGCTGCATAAGAACACCTTTAAGGCTGCCAAACGGATAATCTGGGTACTCCAGCCGGGCCGACGAATCAGCCCGGCATCACATTACTTGGAGTACAGCTCGACGATCAGGTTTTCGTTGATATCGGCAGACAGGTCGCCACGCTCGGGGACAGCCTTGAAAGTGCCTTCCATCTTCTTGGAGTCGACGTCGACCCAGGAGACATCACCGCGGTTGGCAGCGAGTGCCAGAGACTGCTGGATGCGAGCCTGGTTCTTGGCCTTCTCACGAACGGTAACCACATCACCGGCCTTCACATTGAAGGAAGCGACGTTGACGGTACGGCCGTTCACGGCGATCGCCTTGTGGCTGACCAGCTGACGTGCCTCGGAACGCGTGGAGCCGAAGCCCATGCGGTAGACGACGTTGTCGAGGCGAGCCTCGAGGAGCTGGAGCAGAACCTCACCAGTCGCGCCTTTCACGCGAGCGGCTTCTTTGTAGTAATTGCGGAATTGCTTTTCCAGAACGCCGTACATGCGACGAACCTTCTGCTTTTCACGCAACTGCAGGCCGTAGTCTGAAAGACGTTGACGGCGCTGGCCATGAACACCCGGGGGTTGTTCGGATTTGCACTTCTTCTCGAACGGAGTCACGCCACTCTTCAGGAAGAGGTCGGTGCCTTCACGACGAGACAGTTTGCACTTCGGTCCAATATAACGAGCCATGAGTCTGTCTCCTTAAACGCGGCGTTTCTTCGGCGGACGGCACCCATTATGCGGGATGGGGGTCACGTCGGTGATGCTTTGCACGCGGAAGCCTGCGGCATTGAGAGCACGCACGGCGGACTCACGACCCGGACCCGGGCCCTTGACCAGCACGTCGACGTTCTTCACACCATATTCGGCTGCAGCGGTCGCTGCACGTTCACTTGCGACTTGCGCAGCGAACGGGGTGCTCTTGCGAGAACCACGAAAACCCGAACCACCGGCAGTTGCCCAGGAGAGAGCATTGCCCTGGCGGTCTGTGATCGTCACGATAGTGTTGTTAAAAGAGGCATGGATATGCGCGATGGCATCCACTACCTGCTTTTTAACCTTCTTGCGCTTACTCGGGTTAGCCATTAGATGTTTCCTGTCTAAACGCCAGTTCGTTTACTTGCGAATCGGTTTACGCGGACCTTTGCGTGTACGTGCGTTGGTCTTGGTGCGCTGACCGCGCAACGGAAGACCACGACGATGGCGCAGGCCACGATAGCAACCGAGGTCCATGAGACGCTTGATGTTCAGCGTGATCTCACGACGCAGGTCGCCTTCGACGGTGTACTTACCCACCTCGGCACGAACCAGGTCCAGTTGTTCAACAGACAGATCAGCGATCTTGACGCTCGGTTCTAAACCGAGAGCGGCGCAGATCTGCTGTGCACGCGTACGGCCAATCCCGAAGATATAAGTCAGCGAGATCGCCGCGTGCTTGTTGTCCGGGATATTGACGCCAGCAATACGGGCCATCAGTTTTCTCCGAAAGGTTAGCGGCGGATTTTACATCCACAAAGGGCGCAATAGCATACCCCTTGATCCCATTGGGAACAAGGGGGTATGCCAGCACCCGAGCTTGTATTCAGCTAAGCGGGGTCGAGGGATTAACCCTGACGCTGCTTGTGGCGCGGCTCAGTGCAGATGACCCGCACTGCGCCACGACGCCGAATGATCTTGCAGTTACGGCAAATTTTCTTGACGGAAGCTCGAACTTTCATCGTTCTCTCCAGTTTGCTAACAGGGGCTGCGCAATCAGCGCATCATGCCACCGCTGCCATAGCCTTTGAGGTTGGCCTTCTTCATCACCGACGCATACTGATTTGACATCAGATGCGACTGCACCTGGGCCATGAAGTCCATGACCACCACAACCACGATGAGCAGAGAGGTACCGCCGAAATAGAACGGAACCTGCCAGGCGACAACGAGGAATTGCGGCATCAGGGAGACGAGGGTGATGTAGAGGGCGCCGAACAGCGTCAGGCGAGTCATCACCTTATCGATGTAACGGGCCGTCTGTTCGCCTGGGCGAATCCCCGGCAGGAAAGCTCCTGACTTCTTGAGGTTGTCAGCAACATCCTTGGGATTGAAGACCAGCGCCGTGTAGAAGAAGCAGAAGAATACTACAGCGGCAGCGAAAAGCAAGATGTACAGTGGCTGGCCCGGCCCGAGAGCCTGAGAAGCCGTCTGCAACCATTGCATGCTTTCACTCTGGCCAAACCATTGGCCCATCGATGCAGGGAACAGCAGGATGCTTGACGCGAAGATCGGCGGGATGACCCCGGCCATGTTGACCTTCATCGGCAAGTAGCTGCTCTGACCGGCATACATCTTGTTGCCCACCTGACGGCGCGGATAGTTCACCGTGATGCGGCGTTGACCGCGTTCGATGAACACCACAAAGGCAACGGTAACGACTGCGAGCAGCGTCAGCGCCAGCAGCGGAAGCACATTCCAGGCACCATCATTGCGCGCCAGTTCGAAAGACTGGCCGATGGCACTCGGCAGCCCGGCGACAATACCAGCAAAGATGATCAGTGAGATCCCGTTGCCGATACCCTTCTCGGTGATCTGCTCTCCCAGCCACATCAGGAACACTGCACCAGCCACGAACGTACTCACGGCGGTGAAGTAGAAGCTGAAGTCAGCGGAATAGGCGACACCGTTTCCGACCAGTCCGACTGCCATGCCGATCGATTGGACCAGGGCCAGTACGACCGTGCCGTAGCGCGTGTACTGGCTGATCTTGCGACGACCGGCCTCACCTTCCTTCTTCAACTGCTCTAGCTGAGGCGAGACCACCGTCAGGAGCTGCATGATGATCGACGCGGATATGTAGGGCATGATGCCCAACGCGAAGATACTCATTCGCTCCAGTGCACCACCGGAGAACATGTTGAACATGCTCAGGATGGTGCCCTGGTTTTCCCTGAACAAGGCAGCAAGCTGGTCAGGATTGATACCGGGAACGGGGATGTGTGCACCGATTCGGTACACCACGATGGCGATGAACACGAAGCGCAAACGCGCCCAGAGTTCGCTCAACCCACTTCCCTGCATCGCCGGTACGTTTCCTGACTTAGCCATTTAGTCCTCTACCTTGCCACCGGCAGCTTCGATCGCAGCACGGGCACCCTTGGTGACCTTGATGCCGCGGACCGTGACTGCCTTGTCCAGTTCGCCGGAGAGCATGACCTTCGCGAACTTCGTGGAATCACGAAGCACGTTGGCCTTCTTCAGCGTTTCGAGGTCGACGATATCACCGTCTACCAGTGCCAGCTCGCTCAGGCGCACTTCTTCGGAAACCAGAGATTTCGCGGAAGTGAAACCAAACTTCGGCAGGCGACGCTGCATAGGCATCTGACCGCCTTCGAAGCCCGGCTTGACGCTGCCACCGGAACGGGACTTCTGGCCCTTGTGGCCACGACCGCCGGTCTTACCAAGACCGGAGCCGATACCACGACCGACACGCTTTGCAGCGTGCTTGGAGCCCGGGGCCGGACTCAGGGTATTCAATTTCATGGATTACTCTCCCTCAACACGGACAAGGTAATGAACCTTGTTGATCATGCCGCGTACCGCGGGGGTGTCTTCCAGCTCGACAGTGTGACCGATGCGACGCAGCCCAAGGCCTTTCATGGTGGCCTTGTGCTTTTCGAGGACGCCGATGGTGCTGCGGATCTGGGTTACCGTGATCTTAGCTGCCATGGTGCCTTACCCCGCAATCTTGTCGACAGACAGGCCACGCTTGGCGGCGATGTCTTCCGGAGATTTCATGGCAGCGAGACCGTTGATGGTCGCGCGCACCACGTTGACCGGATTGGTGGAACCGTAGCACTTGGCCAGGACGTCATGGACGCCTGCCAGTTCGAGCACGGAACGCATCGCACCGCCGGCAATGATGCCGGTACCTTCGGATGCTGGCTGCATGTAGATCTTGGATGCGCCGTGACGAGCCTTCACCGGGTACTGCAGGGTGTGGCCCTTCAGGTCAACCTTGATCATGTTGCGACGAGCTTGGTCCATTGCCTTCTGGATCGCGACCGGCACTTCACGCGCCTTGCCACGACCGAAGCCAACACGACCATTGCCGTCACCAACGACAGTCAGAGCGGTGAAACCGAAGATACGGCCGCCCTTGACTACCTTGGCGACGCGGTTGATCTGCACGAGCTTCTCTTGCAGGTCACCGCCCTTCTGTTCGATATTCGCCATCGTAAAACCCTTTAGAATTCCAGGCCGCCTTCACGTGCGGCATCGGCCAGGGCCTTCACGCGACCGTGGTACTTGTACCCGGAGCGATCGAAAGCCACTTGCTTGATACCCGCTTCCTTCGCGCGCTCGGCAATCAGAGCACCCACCTTGGCGGCGGAGTCCGAGTTACCGGTAGAACCTTCGCGCAGGCTCTTGTCGAGCGTGGATGCGGTGGCCAGGACCTGGCCGCCATCCGGCGAGATGATCTGCGCGTAGATGTGACGCGGGGTGCGGTTCACGCACAGGCGAAACACGCCCAGCTCGCGGATTTTCGCACGAGCGCGGCGGGCACGACGGAGACGAGATTCTTTCTTCGCGTTCATAACCCTGCCTTACTTCTTCTTGGCTTCTTTACGACGGACGACTTCGTCGCTGTACCGAATACCTTTGCCCTTGTAGGGCTCCGGCGGACGGAACGCGCGAATCTCTGCGGCGACCTGACCCAAAGCCTGCTTGTCAGCAGATTTCAGGACGATCTGAGTGTTCTTCGGCGTTTCAGCCGTAACACTTGCCGGCAGTTCATAGTCGACCGGGTGTGAGAAGCCCAGTGTCAGGTTGATTGTCTGGCCTTTGGCCTGGGCACGATAACCCACACCATTGATTTCCAGAGACTTGGTGAAGCCTTCGGAAACACCAGACACCATGTTGTTGACCAGAGCACGTGTGGTACCAACCATTGCCCAGTTCTTGGCAGTCTCAGCCGGGGCGAAGGTCATCTGACCTTCTTCCAGGTTGATGACCACGTCCTGGTGGACGGTCAGTTCCAGCTGGCCATTGCTGCCCTTCACGGTCAGCTTGTCGCCATCGAGTTTTGCCTCGACGCCGTTCGGCAATTTAACCGGATACTTGGCTACGCGGGACATTCCAAACTCCTAGAATACGGTGCAGAGGACTTCGCCGCCGACACCAGCTTGACGGGCCGCACGATCGGTCATCACGCCCCGGGAGGTGGAAACGATCGCAATACCCAGGCCATCTGCGACTTTCGGCAGCTCGCCCTTGCCTTTGTACTGGCGCAGGGACGGCTTGGAAACACGCTTGATGTTCTCGATAACCGCCTTGCCTTCAAAGTACTTGAGGGTCACGGTCAGTTCCGGCTTCGCGCCTTCTGCGACAGCAAACTCGGAAATGTAACCCTCTTCCTTCAATACGCGGGCCACTTCAACCTTGAGCTTGGAAGACGGCATGGTAACCGTCTCCTTGGTGGCCATCTGCGCATTGCGGATACGAGTGAACATATCCGCCAGAGTGTCTTGCATGCTCATTTACGTTGCGCTCCTGAATTCTTGCAGTGGTGTTACCAGCTGGACTTGGTCAGACCAGGCACGTCACCACGCATAGCGGCTTCACGCAGCTTGTTGCGGCTCAGGCCGAACTTGTTGTAGTAGCCGTGCGGACGGCCAGTGATACGGCAGCGGTTACGCTGACGGACCGGGCTGGCATCACGCGGCAGCTGCTGCAGTTTCAGCTGTGCGTCGAAGCGCTCTTCTTCAGAAGCGTTGACGTCATTGATGATGGTCTTCAGTGCGTCGCGCTTGGCGGCGTACTTTGCGACCAGCTTGGTGCGCTTGAGCTCACGCTCAACCATGCTTTTCTTTGCCATGATCCACCCTTATTTCTTGAACGGGAAGTTCAGCGCGCCCAGCAACGCACGACCTTCATCATCGGTGTTGGCGCTAGTGGTGATGGTGATGTCCAGGCCACGAATCCGGTCGATCTTATCATACTCGATCTCCGGGAAGATGATCTGCTCACGCACACCCATGGAGTAGTTTCCACGGCCATCGAAGGACTTCGGGTTCAGACCGCGGAAGTCACGAACGCGCGGGATAGCCACGTTCACGAGACGGTCCAGGAAGTCCCACATACGATCGCTGCGCAGGGTCACCTTGACACCGATCGGCCATCCTTCGCGGACCTTGAAGCCAGCGATGGACTTGCGTGCCTTGGTGATGATCGGCTTCTGACCAGACAGCATCTGGAGATCGGCAAACGCGTTGTCGATCAGCTTCTTGTCAGCGGTGGCTTCACCGATGCCCATGTTCAGGGTCACCTTGGTGATACGCGGCACCTGCATCACGTTGGCGTAGCCGAACTGCTCTTTAAGCTGGGCGGCCACTTCGTTCTGATAACGTTCTTTCAAGTTCGCCATGTTGTACCCGACTCGCGTTAGGCGTCGATCAGCTTCTGAGTCGACTTAAAGATGCGTACCTTAGTACCGTCTTCCTGAACCTGGATACCGACACGATCCGCCTTGCCGGTCTCCTGGTTGAAGATGGCCACGTTGGACGCGTGAATCGGAGCCTCGCGCTCGACGATACCCCCCTGGGTGCCCAGCATCGGGTTGGGCTTGGTGTGACGCTTGATCATGTTCACACCGGACACTAGCAGACGCTCACCTTTCAGCACCTTGCTGATGGTACCGCGCTTGCCCTTGTCCTTCCCGGCGATGACGATGACTTCATCGTCACGTTTGATCTTTTGCATATCCGCTTCCGCTCCTTACAGCACTTCGGGCGCCAGGGAAATGATCTTCATGAACTTCTCACTGCGAAGTTCACGGGTAACCGGGCCGAAGATACGGGTACCGATCGGCTGTTCGTTGGTGTTATTCAACAGAACGGCCGCATTACCGTCGAAGCGGATCACGGAACCGTCATTACGACGGACACCGGCTTTGGTACGAACGACCACTGCCTTCATGACTTGGCCTTTCTTGACCTTGCCACGCGGGATAGCTTCTTTGACGGTGACCTTGATGATGTCTCCAACACGAGCGTAACGGCGGTGTGAACCACCCAGCACCTTGATGCATTGCACCCGGCGCGCGCCACTGTTGTCGGCGACATCCAGCATTGTCTGAGTCTGAATCATCGGTTTTCTCCAAACCTAATCTGACTGCCTGGTGGGAACTGGCCTAGGGATCAACCCTTGGCCTGTTCAACCACCTCGACCAGGGTCCAGGCTTTCTTCTTGGACAGCGGACGAGTCTCGGCGATAGAGACGGTGTCACCGATCCGAGCCTGATTCGCCTCATCATGGGCGTGCAGCTTGGTGGAGCGTCTCAGGTACTTGCCATAGATCGGGTGACGCTCACGGCGCTCGACCATGACAACGATGGATTTTTCCATCTTGTCACTCACCACCTTGCCGGTGAGTGTGCGTGCTTTAGTTTCTTCGGCCATTTTACTCACCTGACTTCTGGTTGAGCACAGTCTTAACCTGAGCAATTTGGCGACGAGTCTGCTTGAGCAGGTGAACCTGGCTCAGCTGACCGGTAGCCTTCTGCATGCGCAGATTGAATTGCTCACGCAGCAGTTCGAACAACTGCTCCTGGAGCGCCTCGACTGACTTTTCACGGAGTTCTTGGGCTTTCATCACATCACCGTCCGCTTAACAAAGGTGGTGGAGATCGGCATCTTCATAGCGGCCAGACTGAATGCTTCACGGGCCAGCTCTTCGGATACACCTTCGATCTCGTAAAGGACCTTGCCGGGCTGGATCTGTGCGACCCAGTACTCGACAGAACCCTTACCTTTACCCATACGAACTTCCAACGGCTTGTTGGAAATCGGCTTGTCTGGGAAGACGCGGATCCAGATCTTACCGCCACGCTTGACGTGACGAGTGATGGCACGACGGCCAGCTTCGATCTGACGAGCGGTGATACGACCACGGCCGGTGGCTTTCAGGCCAAACTCACCAAAGCTTACCTTGCTTCCGCGATGCGCCAGGCCACGATTGCGACCTTTCTGCATCTTGCGGAATTTCATACGCTTGGGCTGTAACATCGATTACCCCCTTACTTGCCTTTCTTCTTGGGTGCGGACGCGGGCTGCTTCGCCTTGGCTCGCACCTCTTCGATGCCACCGAGGATCTCGCCTTTGAAGATCCAGACCTTGACACCAATGATGCCGTAGGTGGTGTGAGCTTCGAAGGTGGAGTAATCAATGTCAGCACGCAGGGTGTGAAGCGGAACGCGGCCTTCGCGGTACCATTCGGTACGGGCGATTTCGGCACCGCCGAGACGACCGGAGAGCTGAATCTTGATGCCCTTGGCGCCCAGACGCATTGCGTTCTGCACAGCACGCTTCATCGCACGACGGAACATGACACGACGCTCGAGCTGACCTGCCACATTGGCAGCGACCAGCTTGGCATCGAGTTCCGGCTTGCGAATCTCCTCGATGTTGATGTGGACGGGAACGCCCATCATCTCGGAAACTTCACGACGAAGGCGATCGACATCTTCACCTTTCTTACCGATCACGATACCCGGACGGGCAGTGTGAATGGTAATACGGGCGTTGTTTGCCGGACGCTCGATGCTGATGCGGCTCACGGAAGCGCTTTTCAGACGCTCTTCCAGGAATCCACGCACCTGCAGATCGTTGTTCAGTTTGTCGGCATAGGTAGCGCCTTCGGCGTACCAGACAGAGGTATGATCCTTGACAATACCCAGTCGGAAACCTGTCGGATTAACTTTCTGACCCATTGGTCGTCTCCTACTTCTCGGCTACCTTGACGGTGATATGACAAGTGCGCTTCAAGATGCGATCCGCACGGCCTTTGGCACGTGGCTGGATGCGCTTGAGCGTCATGCCCTCGTCGACACAGATAGTCGAGACGCGAAGCTCGTCAATGTCCATGCCGTTGTTTTCTTCCGCATTCGCGATCGCGGACTGCAGAACCTTGCGAACAATCTTCGCGGCCTTCTTCGGTGAGAAAGCGAGCAGATTCAGCGCCTCGGCGACCGGCTTACCGCGCACCTGGTCAGCCACCAAACGGGCCTTCTGGGCGGATAAACGAGCGCCGCGCAGCTTAGCAGCTACTTCCATCTCTTAAATCCTCTCTGGCTTACCGTTTGGCTTTTTTATCTGCAGCGTGCCCGCGGTATGTGCGGGTGGCAGCAAACTCGCCGAGCTTGTGACCGACCATTTCCTCAGAAACGAGAACCGGGACATGCTGGCGACCGTTATGGACGGCAATGGTGAGCCCGACCATGTTCGGCAGGATCATGGAACGACGCGACCAGGTCTTGATCGGTTTGCGGTCGTTCTTTTCCACTGCTGTCTCAACCTTCTTCAGCAGATGAAGGTCAATAAATGGACCTTTCTTCAGTGAACGTGGCACAGCCGTTACCTCTCAATATCTGTTACTTGGCCTTGCGGCGACGGACGATAAGCTTATCGGTGCGCTTGTTCTTGCGAGTCTTGTGACCCTTGGTCGGGACGCCCCACGGGCTGACCGGGTGACGGCCACCAGAGGTACGACCTTCACCACCACCATGCGGGTGATCGACAGGGTTCATCGCGACACCGCGAACGGTCGGGCGCACGCCTCTCCAACGCTTAGCACCGGCCTTGCCCAGTTGACGGAGGCTGTGCTCGGAGTTGCCCACTTCGCCGAGTGTTGCACGGCATTCGGACAGCACCTTACGCATCTCGCCAGAGCGCAGACGCAGCGTGGTGTAGTTACCGTCACGTGCCACGACCTGGGCACTGGTACCTGCACTACGAGCGATCTGAGCGCCCTTGCCCGGCTTCAGCTCTACACAGTGAACGGTGGAGCCCACCGGGACATTGCGCAGCGGCAGAGCGTTGCCTTTCTTGATCGGTGCGTTGACACCGGACTCGAGACGGTCGCCAGCAGAGACACCTTTCGGTGCAATGATGTAGCGACGTTCGCCGTCGAGGTACTTCACCAGCGCGATGTTCGCGCTACGGTTCGGATCGTATTCCAGGCGCTCGACGATGGCCGGAATGCCATCCTTGTTGCGCTTGAAGTCGACCAGACGGTAATGGTGACGATGACCACCGCCGATGTGGCGAGTAGTGATGCGACCATTATTGTTACGACCACCGGACTTTGACTGCTTTTCAAGCAGCGGAGCGTACGCGCGACCTTTGAAAAGTTCGTCATTGACGACTTTTACCAGGTGGCGGCGACCGGCGGAGGTAGGTTTTGTCTTAACAATTGCCATGTTCCGTACTCCTGCCTTACTCGGCGCCAGAGAAGTCTTCGATGGTCTCGCCGGCGGCCAGAGTTACATAGGCCTTGCGATAACCAGCGCGACGACCAACACCGCGAGCGGTGCGCTTGGTCTTGCCTTTCATGTTCAGAACCTGAACACGATCGACTTTCTTGCCAAACAGCTCTTCGACGGCTTTCTTGATTTCGGGCTTTGTCGCGTCGCTGGCAACCTTGAACACGTACTGGTTGTTCTCGGCAGCGACCGCGGCCTTCTCGGTCATGTGAGGACCAAGCAGGACCTTGAATACGCGTTCCTGATTCATCCCAGGTTCTCCTCGAACTTGCGCAGGGCAGCGACAGTCATCAGCACCTTGTCGTAACCGACGAGGCTGACCGGGTCAGCGCCAGCGACATTGACGACGTCAACATACGGGATGTTGCGCGCAGCCAGGTACAGATTGACGTCCTGCTCTTCTGTGACGATCAGCGCTTTCTCAAGGCCCAGTTCCTGGAGCTTGGCGATCAGCAGCTTGGTCTTCGGAGCATCGACAGTGATTGCGTCGACCGCGACCAGGCGATCCTGACGGACCAGCTCGGACAGGATGGAACGCATGGCAGCGCGATACATCTTGCGGTTGACCTTGTGCGAGTGGTCCTGCGGACGCGCTGCAAAGGTCACACCGCCAGAACGCCACAGCGGGGAACGGATGGTACCGGCACGAGCGCGGCCAGTACCTTTCTGACGCCACGGCTTCTTGCCACCGCCGGACACGTCAGAACGGGTCTTCTGAGCCACGGTACCCTGACGCGCACCAGCCAGATAGGCGGTGACGACCTGGTGAACCAGAGCCTCGTTGAAGTCCTTACCAAAGGTAGCATCGGAGACGTCTACTGCGCCGCCTGCACCTGCAAGATTAAGATTCATCGGTTAATTCCCCTCAGCGAGCTTTCACAGCGGAACGCACGATCACTTCGCCGCCCGGAGCACCTGGAACGGCACCCTTGACCAACAGAAGATTGCGCTCAGCGTCGACGCGGACCACTTCCAGGCTCTGGACGGTGGAACGGACGTTGCCCATCTGGCCAGCCATCTTCTTACCTTTGAAGACGCGGCCCGGGGTCTGACAGTTACCGATGGAACCCGGCGCGCGGTGCGACAGTGAGTTACCGTGGGTAGCGTCTTGGGTGCGGAAGTTCCAGCGCTTAACTGCGCCCTGGAAACCTTTACCCTTGGAGGTGCCAGTCACGTCAATCTTCTGACCAGCTTCAAAGAGGGATACGGTGAGTTCGCCGCCCACTGCAGGAGCTTCATCGCCTTCTTCCAGGCGGAACTCCATCAGGGAACGACCAGCCTCAACACCCGCCTTGGCATACTGACCAGCAGTTGCCTTGGTGAGGTGCTTGGCCTTGCGGGAACCAGTTGTCACCTGAATCGCATTGTAGCCATCAGTCTCGACGGACTTGATGGTCACGATACGGTTCGGCTCAACTTCAATCACGGTAACCGGCACGGATGCGCCAGCTTCGGTGAAGACGCGGGTCATCCCGGCCTTCTTACCGACTAAACCGATAGACATGTTCAGTCTCCTTTAGTGTACGGGGCTGTCACCCGCTATGGCTGCCCTTTCCAGAGCATTCCACTAGCACATTGTATGACGCCATCCCGGCGTGGCGGCTGCTGCTCCATCATTGAGAGCGCTGGGCCGCAGTGACTAGTGAGGTATCAGTCAACCTTGATCTGGACGTCCACACCGGCGGCCAGGTCAAGCTTCATCAGCGCGTCGACAGTCTTCTCTGTCGGCTCGACGATGTCGAGAACGCGCTTGTGGGTACGAATCTCATACTGGTCACGCGCGTCCTTGTTGACGTGCGGAGAGACCAGGATGGTGTAACGCTCGCGACGGGTCGGCAGCGGGATCGGGCCACGAACCTGAGCACCGGTACGCTTTGCAGTTTCAACGATCTCTGCAGAGGACTGGTCGATCAGACGGTGGTCGAATGCTTTCAACCGGATGCGAATCTTCTGGTTTTGCATTGCCCAAAACTCCAATGGATGTCGACGGCGTAGGCCGTCACCCACGCATTCAAAGGATGCGCATTATAGGCAGACTGACATCAGGTGTCAAACATGCGAGAAAAGGGGGCCCAACAGGGCCCCCTTCTGTGTCAGGTAAGGAGAACCTTACTCGACAATCTTGGCCACGACGCCAGCGCCGACGGTACGACCGCCTTCACGGATAGCGAAGCGCAGACCATCTTCCATGGCGATCGGAGCGATCAGAGACACGACCATCTGGACGTTGTCGCCCGGCATGACCATCTCGACGCCTTCCGGCAGCTCACAGGTACCAGTGATGTCAGTGGTACGGAAGTAGAACTGCGGACGATAGCCCTTGAAGAACGGAGTGTGACGACCGCCTTCTTCCTTGGACAGAACGTAGACTTCTGCTTCGAACTTGGTGTGCGGCTTGATGGAGCCCGGCTTGGCCAGAACCTGGCCACGCTCGACGTCATCACGCTTGGTGCCACGCAGCAGAGCGCCGACGTTCTCACCAGCACGACCTTCGTCCAGCAGCTTGCGGAACATCTCGACACCGGTAACGGTAGTCTTGGTGGTGTCACGCACGCCGATGATCTCGATCTCTTCGCCAGTCTTGACCAGACCACGCTCGATGCGGCCAGTCACGACGGTACCACGGCCAGAGATGGAGAAGACGTCTTCGATCGGCATCAGGAACGGCTGGTCGATAGCACGCTCCGGCTCCGGGATGTACGCATCCAGGGCCTTGATCAGGTTGGCAACGGCGGTAGTACCCATGCCGTTGTCGTCCTTGCCTTCCAGAGCCATCAGAGCAGAACCGATGACGATCGGAGTGTCGTCACCCGGGAAGTCGTACTCGCTCAGGAGTTCGCGCACTTCCATCTCGACCAGCTCGAGCAGCTCTTCGTCATCGACCATGTCAGCCTTGTTCAGGAAGACAACGATGAACGGAACGCCGACCTGACGGGACAGCAGGATGTGCTCGCGAGTCTGCGGCATGGGGCCGTCAGCTGCGGAACAGACCAGGATAGCGCCGTCCATCTGGGCAGCACCGGTGATCATGTTCTTGACGTAGTCAGCGTGACCCGGGCAGTCGACGTGCGCGTAGTGACGCACTTCGGACTGGTATTCCACGTGAGCGGTGGAGATGGTGATACCACGCTCACGCTCTTCCGGGGCGTTATCGATGGAGTCAAACGCACGCGCGTCACCACCGAAAACTTCTGCAGAGACACGAGTCAGTGCCGCAGTCAGAGTGGTCTTGCCGTGATCGACGTGACCAATGGTGCCGACGTTGACGTGCGGCTTCGAACGCTCAAATTTTTCCTTAGCCACTGCTATAACCTCTTTCGTTAGCTAATCGGTTACTTCTGGTTGATGACGGCTTCGACGATGCTGTTCGGCGCTTCGTCGTATTTCGCAAACTCCATGGAGTAGCTTGCGCGGCCCTGGGTCTGTGAGCGCAGGTCGGTCGCATAACCGAACATCTCACCCAGCGGCACCAGTGCATTGATGATCTTGCCAGTGGAAGAATCATCCATGCCCTGAACGAGGCCACGACGACGGTTCAGGTCGCCCATGACGTCACCCATGAAATCTTCAGGCGTGACGACTTCGACTTTCATGAGCGGCTCAAGCAGCACTGCACCCGCTTTCGGGGCACCGGCCTTGATCGCCATGGAAGAGGCAACCTTGAACGCGGTCTCGTTGGAGTCGACGTCGTGGTAGGAACCATCGAACAGCGTGACCTTGACGTCGATCATCGGATAACCGGCGATGACACCATTCTTGAGCTGCTCAGCGGCACCCTTCTCGACGGCCGGCACGTATTCCTTCGGAACCGCACCACCGACGATCTCGGACTCGAACTTGAAGGTCATTTCTTCGTCGTCGCCCTTGTCCTCTGCAGTCAGAGGCTCAATGCGAAGCCAGACGTGACCGAACTGACCACGACCACCGGACTGACGAACGAACTTGCCTTCCTGCTCGACCTTGGTGCGGATGGTCTCACGGTAAGCCACCTGCGGCTTGCCGATGTTCGCCTCGACATTGAACTCGCGACGCATGCGGTCAACGAGGATGTCCAGGTGAAGCTCACCCATACCGGAGATGATGGTCTGGCCAGACTCTTCGTCGGTCTCGACGCGGAAGGACGGATCTTCCTGGGCCAGCTTGCCCAGTGCGACACCCATCTTTTCCTGGTCGGCCTTGGACTTCGGCTCGACGGCGACGGAGATGACCGGCTCAGGGAATTCCATGCGCTCAAGCACGATCTTGTTGTCCGGATCACACAGGGTATCCCCGGTGGTCACGTCTTTCAGACCGATACATGCGGCGATATCGCCAGCATAGACTTCCTTGATCTCCTCACGAGAGTTGGAGTGCATCTGGACGATACGACCGACACGCTCCTTCTTGCTCTTGACGGAGTTGAAGACGCCATCGCCAGACTTCAGCACGCCCGAGTAGACGCGGATGAAGGTCAGGGTACCCACGAACGGGTCGGTCGCGATCTTGAACGCCAGCGCCGCGAACGGAGCCTTGTCGTCAGCTTCGCGGGTCTCGATGGTACCGTCCTTGTCGTCAAGCTCACCTTCGATGGCCTTGACTTCAAGCGGAGACGGCATGTATTCGATGACCGCATCCAGAACCGCCTGGACACCCTTGTTCTTGAAGGCAGAACCACAGGTCACGAGGCAGATTTCGTTGGCCAGGGTGCGCTGACGCAGCGCAGCCTTGACTTCTTCCTCGGTCAGGTCGCCTTCTTCAAGGTACTTGTCCATCAGTTCTTCGGACGCTTCAGCAGCAGACTCGAGCATGTGCTCACGCCATTCGGCAGCTGTGTCTTGCAGCTCAGCCGGAATGTCGATCAGCTCATAGTTCATGCCGTGATTGTCTTCGTCCCAGACGATCGCCTTCATCTTGATCAGGTCGATGACGCCCTTGAACTCGTCTTCCGCGCCCCAGTTGATCTGGATCGGCACGGCGTTCGCGCCCAGGCGCTTGCGCACCTGTTCGACGACCATGAAGAAGTCCGCGCCAGCGCGGTCCATCTTGTTGACGAAGATCATGCGCGGAACTTCGTAACGGTTGGCCTGACGCCAGACAGTCTCTGTCTGCGGCTGGACACCGGAAGAACCACACAGCACCACGACCGCGCCATCGAGAACACGCAGTGAACGCTCGACTTCAACAGTGAAGTCAACGTGCCCCGGAGTATCGATGATGTTGATACGGTGCTCGTCGAACTGCTTGTTCATGCCCTGCCAGAAGCAGGTGGTCGCCGCAGAGGTGATCGTGATGCCACGTTCCTGTTCCTGCTCCATCCAGTCCATGGTGGCAGCACCATCGTGGACTTCGCCGACCTTGTGGGACAGGCCGGTGTAGAACAGGACGCGCTCGGTAGTGGTAGTCTTACCGGCGTCGACGTGGGCACAGATACCGATGTTGCGGTAACGCTTAAGTGGAGTCTTGCGTGCCACGGTGAGTATCCCCGTTGTTTAGAAGCGGTAGTGGGAGAAGGCCTTGTTGGCTTCTGCCATGCGGTGCACGTCTTCACGCTTCTTCACAGCAGAACCCTTGCCTTCAGCGGCATCCAGGATCTCGCCAGAGAGGCGCTGCACCATGGTCTTTTCGCCGCGCTTGCGCGCAGCGTCCACCAGCCAACGCATGGCCAGTGCCTGGCGACGGGACGGACGAACTTCGACCGGCACCTGGTAGGTAGCACCACCGACACGACGGGACTTAACCTCAACCATCGGCTGGATGGCTTCCAACGCCTTGTCGAAGAGATCCAGCGGCTCATCATTGGAGCGTTCGGCAACACGGTCGAGGGCACCGTAAACGATGCGCTCGGCTGCAGACTTCTTGCCGCTGATCATCAGGTGGTTCATGAACTTGGCCAGGCGCTCGCTTCCGAACTTCGGATCCGGCAGGATTTCGCGCTTAGCTGCTACACGTCTTCTAGGCATGATAAGCCCTCAGTAGAAGGGTCCTTCAGGTAAACCCGGGATGCCTCGCGATGGACGCGACACCCGACCTTACTCTTATCAGACCGATATTAAACTTTGAATTACGCCTTCGGACGCTTGGCGCCGTACTTGGAACGGCCCTGCTTACGGTTCTGCACGCCAGAGGTATCCAGTGCACCACGAACGGTGTGGTAACGGACACCCGGCAAATCCTTCACACGACCACCACGGATCAGAACAACAGAGTGTTCCTGAAGGTTGTGACCTTCACCGCCGATGTAGGAAGAGACTTCGAAGCCGTTGGTCAGGCGAACACGGCAGACCTTACGGAGTGCGGAGTTCGGCTTCTTCGGGGTAGTGGTGTATACGCGAGTACACACGCCACGCTTCTGCGGGCATGCCTGCAGCGCAGGGACGTCACTCTTGGACGCCTGACGCTTGCGCGGCTTGCGCACGAGCTGGTTTACGGTTGCCATTTGCTTGCTCCAATGGGTTGTACTGCCTTCCAACAATCGGACAGGATGCACCTGCCCTACTGTTAAAGGCTGCATATTCTAGGGCTTGGGCCACAAGGGCGTCAACCCCGCCGTCAGCGACGGCGGGGCTCAAGACCTCAGAGGTCGTCGTCGTCCGCGTCGAGAGCGGTCAGCTGGGCACCCAGCTCCTGCTCGACGTCCTGTGCCGACGGGGCCGGTGCGAGCGGCAGGCCATCACGACGGCGGCGACGCTCATCGTGATAAGCCAGGCCAGTACCCGCCGGGATCAGGCGACCCACCACGACGTTCTCCTTCAGACCACGGAGATAATCGCGCTTGCCGGTGACAGAGGCTTCGGTCAGAACTCGTGTGGTCTCCTGGAAGGAGGCCGCCGAGATGAACGATTCTGTCGCCAGGCTCGCCTTGGTGATACCGAGCAGGATGCGGTCGAACTTGGCCGGGAACTTGCCTTCGGCCTCGAGACGCATGTTCTCTTCGACGACACGGGCGTATTCCACCTGGTCGCCGGTGATGAAGCTGGAATCGCCGGAATCGGTGATCTCCACCTTGCGCAGCATCTGACGCACGATGACTTCGATGTGCTTGTCGTTGATGCCGACACCCTGGAGGCGATAGACCTCCTGGACTTCGGTGGTGATGTACTTGGTCATTTCCGCGACGCCGAGCAGACGCAGGATATCGTGCGGATTGCTCGGGCCATCGGAGATGACCTCACCCTTCTCGACCGTTTCCCCTTCGAAGACGCTGATCTGGCGCCATTTCGGGATCAACAGCTCGAACGGGTCACCTTCGGCCGGCGTGATGGTCAGGCGACGCTTGCCCTTGGTTTCCTTGCCGAAGGTCACGGTACCGGAGATCTCGGCCAGGATGGCCGGTTCCTTCGGACGACGTGCTTCGAACAGGTCGGCAACGCGCGGCAGACCACCGGTGATGTCCTTGTTACCGGACGCTTCCATCGGGATACGTGCGATGACGTCACCCACACCGACGGCTGCGCCATTCTCGGCGGACACGACGGCATTGCCCGGCAGCAGGTACTGGACCGGCGTGTTGGAGCCCGGCAGTGTCACGTGCTTGCCACTGGAATCCACCAGCATGATCATCGGGCGCTTGTCACGTGCCGCGGACGGACGTGAGGCGCTCTCGATGACTTCGATGGAGGACAGGCCTGTCATCTCGTCGGTGGTACGGTTGATGGTCTGACCATCTTCCATGTCCGTGAACTGCACCTGACCCGCCACTTCGGCGACGATCGGGTGAGTGTGCGGATCCCACTTGGCGACGGACTGACCGGATTCGACCTTGTCACCGTCACGTACGGACAGCTCGGCACCATACGGCAGCTTGTAGAACTCACGCTCACGACCGTGATCGTCAGCGACAGCCAGCGCACTGGAACGCGAGACGACGATCAGCTTGCCATCCGCGCGCTCGACCGACTTGATGTTGTGCAGACGCACGTGGCCGCCGTGCTTGACCTGGACGCTATCCACGGCAGAAGCACGCGAGGCGGCACCACCGATGTGGAAGGTACGCATGGTCAGCTGGGTACCCGGCTCACCGATGGACTGTGCCGCGATGACACCGATGGCTTCACCGACGTTGACCTGATGGCCACGCGCCAGATCACGGCCATAACAGGCCGAGCAGACACCGTGCACGGTTTCACAGCCGATGGTGGTACGCACGATGATCTCATCGACGCCCATGGTATCGAGCTGTGCACACCAGGCTTCATCCAGCAGGGTGCCGCGTGCGATCAGGACCTCATCAGAGACCGGATCGACGACATCCTGTGCCACGACACGACCCAGCACACGCTGAGACAGCGGGACGATGATGTCACCGCCTTCGATGACCGGGTGCAGGATCAGACCTTCCTGAGTGCCACAATCCGCTTCGGTGATGACCAGATCCTGGGCAACATCGACCAGACGACGCGTCAGGTAACCGGAGTTGGCGGTCTTCAGTGCCGTATCCGCCAGACCCTTACGGGCACCGTGGGTGGAGATGAAGTACTGGAGTACGTTCAGACCTTCACGGAAGTTGGCGGTGATCGGCGTCTCGATGATCGAGCCATCCGGCTTGGCCATCAGACCACGCATGCCGGCCAGCTGACGAATCTGGGCCGCGGAACCACGAGCACCGGAGTCAGCCATGATGAAGACGCTGTTGAACGACTCCTGCTCCATCGGCTTGCCGTCTTCGCCGTTGACCACTTCGCCCTTCCAGTTGACGACGGTCTCTTTCGAGATACCCGCCATCATCTCCTTGGCGACACGGTCGTTGGCACGCGCCCAGATATCGATGACCTTGTTGTACTTCTCGCCTGCGGTCACGAGACCGGAGGAGAACTGGTCTTCGATCTCTTTCACTTCGTCTTCGGCCGCGTCGATGATGACCTTCTTCGCGTCCGGAATGACGAAGTCGTTGACGCCGATGGAGGCGCCGGACCAGGTCGCGAGACGGAAGCCGGTGTACATCAGCTGGTCAGCGAAGATGACGGTGTCCTTCAGACCGACACGACGGTACGCCTCGTTGATCAGACCGGAGATGGCTTTCTTCTTCATCACCTGGTTGATCAGCTCGAACGGCATGCCCTTCGGCAGAATGCGGAACAGCAGTGCGCGACCGATGGTGGTGTCGTGCAGGGACGTCTTCTCGTACAGCTCGCCGGATTCTTCATCCTTGAGCGTCTCGGTCAGACGGACCTTGACCATCGCGTGCAGGTGAGCGCTGTGCGTGCCGAAGGCACGCTCGACTTCACCCAGGTTCGCGAAGGCCATGCCCTCACCCTTGGCACCGATCTTCTCGCGGGTCATGTAGTACAGACCCAGCACGACGTCCTGGGACGGCACGATGATCGGCTCGCCGTTGGCCGGCGACAGCACGTTGTTGGTCGACATCATCAACGCACGCGCTTCCAGCTGGGCTTCCAGCGTCAGCGGTACGTGAACGGCCATCTGGTCACCATCGAAGTCGGCGTTGTACGCCGCGCAGACCAGCGGGTGCAGCTGGATGGCCTTGCCTTCGATCAGCAGCGGCTCGAACGCCTGGATACCCAGACGGTGCAGAGTCGGGGCACGGTTCAGCAGCACCGGGTGCTCGCGGATGACGTCGGCGAGGAAATCCCAGACTTCCGGGGCTTCACGCTCGACCATCTTCTTGGCGGCCTTGATGGTGCTGGCATGACCGGAGGCCTGCAGCTTGGCGTAGATGAACGGCTTGAACAGCTCAAGCGCCATCTTCTTCGGCAGACCACACTGGTGCAGACGCAGGGTCGGGCCGACGGTGATGACGGAACGACCGGAGTAGTCGACACGCTTGCCCAGCAGGTTCTGACGGAAACGACCCTGCTTGCCCTTGATCATGTCGGCCAGTGACTTCAGCGGACGCTTGTTGGAACCGGTGATGGCGCGACCGCGACGACCGTTGTCGAGCAGTGCATCCACGGATTCCTGCAGCATGCGCTTCTCGTTGCGCACGATGATGTCCGGCGCATTGAGGTCGAGCAGACGCTTGAGGCGGTTGTTGCGGTTGATCACGCGGCGATACAGATCGTTCAGATCCGAGGTCGCGAAGCGGCCGCCGTCCAGCGGTACCAGCGGACGCAGGTCCGGCGGCAGCACTGGCAGCACTTCCATGATCATCCAGCCCGGCTTGTTGCCGGAATAGTAGAAGGCTTCCAGCAGCTTGAGGCGCTTGGACAGCTTCTTGATCTTGGTCTCGGAGTTGGTCTGCGGAATCTCTTCGCGCAGGCGCTCGACCTCTTCTTCCAGCTCGATGTCCTCGAGCAGCGCCTTGATGGCCTCGGCACCCATGCGGGCATCGAAGTCATCGCCGAATTCTTCCAGCGCCTCGAAGTACTGCTCATCATTGAGCAGATGACCCTTCTCGAGGGTCGTCATGCCCGGATCGATGACCACGAAGCTTTCGAAGTACAGCACACGCTCGATATCACGCAGAGTCATGTCGAGCAGCATGCCGATACGGGACGGCAGCGACTTCAGGAACCAGATGTGCGCGACCGGGCTGGCCAGTTCGATGTGAGCCATACGCTCACGACGCACTGCCGCCTTGGTCACTTCAACGCCACACTTCTCACAGATGATGCCGCGATGCTTCATCCGCTTGTACTTGCCACACAGGCACTCGTAGTCCTTCACCGGGCCAAAGATCTTGGCACAGAAAAGACCATCACGTTCCGGCTTGAATGTCCGGTAATTGATGGTTTCAGGCTTCTTCACTTCACCAAAAGACCACGAGCGAATCATGTCCGGAGACGCCAGGGTAATCTTGATGGCGTCGAATTCTTCGGACTGCGCCTGCGATTTGAGAACTTTCACCAAATCTTTCATGGGTCGCTCCGTTGCGGAGTTGTCATGGGCAAAGCCTGGCTGCTGACACCAGGCTTTGCGGACCGTCAATACTTGTGGCTTTTCGGCGTCAGCCTTCCAGCTCCATGTCGATACCCAGCGAGCGGATTTCCTTCACCAGCACGTTGAAGGATTCGGGCATGCCCGCCTGCATGGTGTGATCGCCATCTACGATGCTCTTGTACATCTTGGTACGGCCTTCCACGTCATCGGACTTGACCGTGAGCATCTCCTGGAGGGTGTAGGCAGCGCCGTACGCCTCGAGGGCCCAGACCTCCATCTCACCGAAGCGCTGACCACCAAACTGCGCCTTACCACCCAGCGGCTGCTGCGTGACGAGGGAGTAGGAGCCGGTCGAACGCGCATGCATCTTGTCATCCACCAGGTGGTTGAGCTTGAGCATGTACATGTAACCGACGGTCACCTTGCGATCGAACTTCTCGCCGGTGCGGCCATCGTAGAGGTCCATCTGTCCGGAATCAGGGATACCGGCCAGCGTGAGCAACTGCTTGATCTCGTGTTCCTTGGCGCCATCGAAGACCGGCGTCGCCATCGGCACGCCCTTCTTCAGGTTGTGCGCCATGGTGATGATCTCGTCATCGCTGAGCACGGAGAGGTCTTCCTGGCGGCCACCGACGGTGTTGTACACCTTGTCGAGGAACTCGCGGATCTGCTTGACCTGCTCGGCACGCTCTTCGCGCAGCATATGCTCGATCTTCACGCCCAGACCACGCGCGGCCATGCCGAGGTGGGTCTCGAGGATCTGACCGACGTTCATGCGCGACGGAACACCCAGCGGGTTCAGCACGACATCTACCGGCTCGCCGTAACCATCGAACGGCATGTCTTCCACCGGCATGATCGCGGAGATGACACCCTTGTTACCGTGACGACCGGCCATCTTGTCACCCGGCTGGATACGGCGCTTCACGGCGACGTATACCTTGACGATCTTGAGCACGCCCGGCGCCAGATCATCGCCCTGGGTGAGCTTGCGCTTCTTGTCTTCGAAGCGCTCGTCCATCTCGCGACGACGGATCTCGAGCTGCTCATCGGCCTGGGCCAGCAGCTCATTGAGAGATTCGTCCTGCAGACGCAGCTTGAACCACTCCTGACGCGGCAGGGCCTCGAGGTAGTCATCGGTCAGCACGTCGCCCTTCTTGAGCTTCGGACCACCGTTGACCGCCTGACCGACCAGGTTGCGCTGCAGACGCTCGAAGGTCGCCTCTTCCGCGATGCGGTAGGTTTCCTGCAGGTCCTTGCGGACCTCGGCCAGCTGCATCTGCTCGATGGAGAGCGCACGCTGATCCTTCTCGACGCCGTCACGGGTGAAGACCTGAACGTCGATGACGGTGGCCTTCATGCCGGTCGGGGCACGCAGAGAGGTGTCCTTCACGTCGGACGCCTTCTCGCCGAAGATGGCACGCAGCAGCTTCTCTTCCGGCGTCAGCTGGGTCTCGCCCTTTGGCGTGACCTTGCCGACCAGGATGTCGCCCGGATTCAGCTCGGCACCGATGTAGACGACACCGGACTCATCCAGCTTGGAGAGTGCGGACTCGCCGACGTTCGGGATATCGGACGTGATTTCTTCCGGCCCGAGCTTGGTGTCACGCGCGACACAGGTCAGTTCCTGGATGTGGATGGTGGTGAAGCGATCTTCCTGCACCACACGCTCCGAGAACAGGATGGAGTCCTCGAAGTTGAAGCCGTTCCAAGGCATGAACGCCAGACGCATGTTCTGACCCAGTGCCAGATCCCCCATGTCGACGGACGGGCCGTCGGCCAGGATATCGCCGATGGCGACTTCGTCGCCCGGGCGCACGATCGGACGCTGGTTCTGACAGGTGTTCTGGTTCGAGCGGACGTACTTGGTCAGATTGTAGATATCAACGCCGGCTTCACCGCCGATGATCTCTTCTTCCCGCACACGCACGACGATACGCTTGGCATCGACGGAGTCGATGACGCCGCCACGACGTGCCACGGCGCAGACGCCGGAGTCACGCGCCACGAAGCGCTCCATGCCGGTACCGACCAGCGGCTTGTCAGCCTTCAGGGTCGGAACGGCCTGACGCTGCATGTTCGCACCCATCAGGGCGCGGTTGGCATCATCGTGCTCGAGGAACGGGATCAATGCCGCAGCGACGGAGACGACCTGACGCGGAGACACGTCCATCATGGTGACCTTTTCCGGTGCCATGAAGGTAGTCTCGCCACGGTGACGCACCTGAACCAGGTCGTCGACCAGACGGTTGTTCTCGTCGACGGTCGCGGAGGCCTGGGCGATGATGAAATCGCCTTCCTCGATCGCGGACAGATCGACGACGTCGTCGGTGACCTGACAATCCACGACCTTGCGGTACGGCGTCTCGAGGAAGCCATAGCTGTTGGTCTTGGAGTAGGTCGCCAAGGAGTTGATCAGACCGATGTTCGGGCCTTCCGGCGTCTCGATCGGGCACAGACGGCCGTAGTGCGTGGCGTGAACGTCACGAACTTCGAAGCCGGCGCGCTCACGGGTCAGACCACCCGGACCAAGCGCGGAGACACGGCGCTTGTGCGTCACTTCGGACAGCGGGTTGTTCTGATCCATGAACTGGGAGAGCTGGCTGGAACCGAAGAATTCCTTCACCGCCGCCGCAACCGGCTTGGCGTTGATGAGATCCTGCGGCATCAGGCCTTCGCTCTCGGCCATGGAGAGACGCTCCTTGACCGCACGCTCGACACGGACCAGACCGACACGGAACTGGTTTTCCGCCATTTCGCCCACAGAGCGAATACGACGGTTGCCCAGGTGGTCGATGTCATCGACATCGCCATTGCCGTTACGGATGCTGATCAGTTCCTGCATGACGGTCAGGATATCGTCCTGATCGAGCACGCCGCTGCCGGTATCGCTTTCGCGACGCAGGCGACGGTTGAACTTCATGCGACCCACGCCCGACAGGTCGTAGCGGTCTTCGCTGAAGAACAGGTTCTGGAACAGTGATTCTGCCGCGTCCTTGGTGGGCGGCTCGCCCGGACGCATCATGCGGTAGATCTCGACCAGTGCCTCGAGCTGGTTACGCGTGGTATCCAGCTTCAATGTGTCAGACACGAACGGACCGCAATCCAGATCGTTGGTGTAGATGACCTCGAACTGGGTGATCTTGGCCTGAGCCATCTTCTCCAGCAGTTCCGGGGTGATCTCGCTGTTGCATTCGCACACCAGCTCACCGGTGGCCGGATCGATCTGATCCTTGGCCAGCACCTTGCCGTAGAGGTACTCCATCGGCACTTCGAGACGCTCGAGGCCGGAGTTTTCCATCTGACGGACGTGCTTCTGGGTGATGCGACGACCTTCTTCCACGATCACGCTGCCATCGGCATCCTTGATGTCGAAGGCGGCAGTCTCGCCACGCAGGCGTGACGGCACCAGCTCAACGGAGAAGCCGCTGCGCTCGATGTGGTACATGGTGGTATCGAAGAAGGTACCGAGGATCTCTTCGCTGGTCATGCCCATGGCACGCAGCAGCACGGAGGCCGGCAGCTTGCGACGACGGTCGATACGGACGTAGACGTTGTCCTTCGGGTCAAACTCGAAGTCCAGCCAGGAACCGCGGTAAGGAATCACACGTGCGGAGTACAGCAACTTGCCGGACGAGTGGCTCTTGCCCTTGTCGTGATCGAAGAACACACCCGGCGAGCGATGCAGCTGAGACACGATGACACGTTCAGTACCATTGATGACGAAGGTACCGTTCTCTGTCATCAGGGGGATTTCCCCCATGTAGACTTCCTGCTCCTTGATGTCCTTGATCGCCTTGTTGGACGATTCCTTGTCGTAGATCATCAGGCGCACTTTCACGCGCAGCGGTGCAGAGTAGGTCACTCCGCGCAGCTGACATTCCTTTACGTCGAACGCCGGCGTACCGAAACGGTAGCTGACATACTCGAGCGCTGCGTTGCCAGAGAAACTGGCAATCGGGAACACGGACTTGAAGGCAGCGTGAAGGCCGACTTCCAGGCGCTGTTCTGGCGCCCTGTCCTGCTGGAGAAAGTCGTGGTAGGAATCAAGCTGGATGGCCAGCAGGTAAGGCACATCCATCACTTGGGGCAGTTTGCCAAAATCCTTGCGGATGCGTTTTTTCTCAGTGTATGAGTAAGCCATCTGTATTCCCCAGCTTGTTCACCTTGGGTGACCGATGCGTGGTCGGCTCATACCTGATGGCGCGGCGATGTCCATCAGGCGCGGACGGCAAGCCTCCCTTGCGGGCTGGCTCGCCGTCATAATTCGTCTTGCAACAGAAAAAGGCTGGTGGCGGAGTCCGCCACCAGCCAGGAAGCTTACGCAGCGTGCGTAGCCTGGAACACGAGTTACTTGAGTTCCACGGACGCGCCAGCTTCTTCCAGCTTCTTCTTAGCTTCTTCAGCGTCTTCCTTGCTCACGCCTTCTTTCAGGGTGGCCGGAGCGCCGTCAACAGCTGCCTTGGCTTCTTTCAGGCCCAGGCCAGTCAGTTCGCGAACAGCCTTGATGACGTTGACTTTCTTGTCACCAGCAGCAGTCAGAACGATGTCGAACTCGGTCTGTTCTTCAGCGGCTTCACCTGCAGCGGCCGGGCCAGCAACGACGGCGGCAGCGGCAGAAACGCCGAACTTCTCTTCCATTGCTTCGATCAGCTCAGCCACTTCCATGACGGTCATGTCAGCGACGGCGTTGATGATGTCTTCTTTGGTCAGTGCCATTTTAGCAATCCTAAACTTTGCGGAGCAAAGATGCTCGGTCAAACGGAAATCGATTCAGGCTGCACGAGACAGCCAGGAGGAAGAAGCGACGCTTACGCGGCGGCTTCGGCTTCCTGCTTCTGATCGCGCAGTGCTGCGATAGTACGGACCAGCTTGCCTGCAGAAGCTTCCTTCATGACAGACAGCAGCTTGGACAGTGCTTCGTCGCGGGTCGGCAGAGATGCCAGACGGTCGATGTTGGCCGCCGGGATGAACTCGCCTTCGTAGGCCAGTGCCTTGACTTCGAATGCCTCGACCTTCTTGGCAAATTCCTTGAACAGACGAGCGCCAGCGCCCGGGTGTTCCATGGAGAATGCAAGCAGGGTCGGGCCGACGAAGGACTCGTTCAGCACCTCATAAGAGGTACCGGACAGCGCACGGCGAGCCAGGGTGTTGCGAACAACACGCAGCTGGACGCCCGCTTCGCGGCACTGCTTGCGCAATTCGGTCATTGCGCCAACAGTTACACCACGAGAGTCGGCAGCGACTACGGAGAGAGCACCCTTGGCGGTTTCGCTGACCTCAGCAACAATTGCCTTCTTGTCTTCGAGACCTAAAGCCACGGTGTTGACTCCATTTCGTGCCGGGGAACGAATTCCCCAGTGGTTTACCATCTCTCTCACCTGAACTGCGCGGGAGAGTCTTGGAGGATGGCTGCCACCAGCGAGGCTGGGACACCATCTGCGCAGGCTGCGCGCGATGCAGGCATCACGTCGCGATTAAGCCAGCCCTGCCACCGAAGCGACAAGGCTGGCACCTGCGGTCTTTGACGGCGCCCCGCGGCTGAGCACGGGGACCGCAAAGTGAAACATTCTGTGACTGCCTTACGCGTACTTGGCGTGATCGACGGTCAGACCCGGGCCCATGGTGCTGGACAGGGTGATCTTCTTCAGGTAGATACCTTTGGAAGTGCTCGGCTTCAGCTTCTTGACTTCGGCGACCAGGGCGTCGATGTTACCCTGAATCGCGTCTGCACTGAAGTCGATCTTGCCGATACCGGCGTGAATGATGCCGTTCTTGTCAGTACGGAAACGCACCTGACCTGCCTTGGCATTCTTCACGGCAGTCGCGACGTCCGGCGTCACGGTACCGACTTTCGGGTTCGGCATCAGGCCGCGCGGGCCGAGGATCTGACCCAGCTGACCAACGACGCGCATGGCGTCCGGAGAAGCGATGACGACGTCGAAGTCCATCACGCCTTTCTTGACCTGCTCAGCCAGATCGTCCATGCCGACGACGTCTGCACCGGCTTCCTTCGCTGCTTCAGCGTTGGCGCCCTGGGTGAAGACAGCGACACGCACGTCGTTACCGGTGCCGTTCGGCATGACGGTAGCGCCGCGAACGACCTGGTCGGATTTACGCGGATCGACACCCAGGTTCAGAGAGACTTCAACAGTCTCCTTGAACTTGACGGTGGACAGCTCGGACAGCAGAGCGACAGCTTCTTCGACGCTGTAGACCTTGCCGGATTCGACTTTTGCGTTGATCGCCTGGGCGCGCTTTGAAATCTTGGCCATGATCAAAGACCCTCCACGTTCAGGCCCATGCTACGGGCAGTACCGGCGATGGTGCGAACAGCAGCGTCCAGATTGGAAGCTGTCAGATCCGGTTCCTTGGTGGTCGCGATCTCTTCGAGCTGAGCGCGAGTCACGGTACCGACCTTCTTCTTGTTCGGCTCGCCAGAACCGGACTTCAGACCAGCAGCCTTCAGCAGCAGGACGGCGGCAGGCGGCGTCTTGGTGACGAAGGTGAAGCTGCGGTCGGAATACACGGTGATGACCACAGGAGTCGGGAGGCCCGGCTCGACGTTCTGGGTAGCGGCGTTGAACGCTTTACAGAACTCCATGATGTTGACACCGTGCTGACCGAGGGCAGGACCCACGGGCGGGCTCGGGTTAGCTTTACCGGCTGCGACCTGCAGCTTGATGTAAGCCTGTACTTTCTTGGCCATGATAGGACTCCATTTTGGGTGGTAGCGCCTTGCGGCTCCCCGTGAAACCGGGCCGCCTCAGGCGACCCGTCGTGTTGCCGTGATGCTCGTATCCAGACAGGAAAGGTGATCCAGAGATCAGTCCTTCTCGACCTGCGAGAACTCGAGCTCCACTGGCGTGGCACGCCCAAAGATCAGCACGCTGACCTGCAGACGGCTCTTTTCGTAATTCACTTCTTCAACGACGCCATTGAAATCGGCGAAAGGACCGTCGGTGACGCGCACTGTCTCGCCCGGCTCGAAGAGAGTCTTCGGACGCGGCTTGTCAGTACCGTCCTGAACGCGACGCAACATGGCGTCGGCTTCTTTCTGGGTGATCGCAGCCGGCTTCTCCGGCGTGCCACCGATGAACCCCATGACGCGCGGGGTTTCATTCACCAGGTGCCAGGACTGATCATTCATGTCCATCTCGACCAGCACGTAGCCTGGATAGAACTTGCGCTCACTCTTGCGGCGCTTGCCGTCACGCATCTCGACGATTTCTTCCACAGGCACCAGGATCTCACCGAAGTGTTCTTCCATGGCATACAGCTTCACACGCTCATTCAGGGAGCGCATGACCTGCTTTTCGAAACCGGAATAGGCGTGTATGACATACCAACGCTTGGACATGGAAACTCCGTTAACTGACGATGCCGGACATCAGCCAGCCGAGGGTGGTATCGATGAGCCATAGCAACAGGCCCACGATAAGCACGGCACCCAGCACGATGGCAGTTGTCTGGACAGTTTCCTGTCGGGTCGGCCAAACGACGCGCTGGATCTCGCGGCGCGCACTGCTTGCCAGCTCGACGACATCACGACCCTTGTTGGTCGTGATGGCCAGAGCAGCCGCTGCAACGCCAAGCACGACGACGCCAAGCACGCGATAAAGCAGCGCTTGGTCAGCAAAATAGGCGTTGCCGGCAACAGCCAGCACAAGAAGAATGACGACGACCGACCACTTGAATCCGTCGTGGCGCGCTTCCTGCACCTCGGCGTTCTGTTTCATCAAAGAGACTCCTCAAGGGTGCAGCGATCGCTAGAATCGAGAATCGGTAAGAAGTCGAATACCATCCTGGGGAAGGATGGCAGGCCAGGAGGGAATCGAACCCCCAACCTGCGGTTTTGGAGACCGCTGCTCTGCCAATTGAGCTACTGGCCTGTAACACTTGCGTGTTCCAGAGACTAAAAACAAGGCTGAATTAACAGCGGGCGCCATCATAGCTGAGACAACCCATACTGACAAGCCTTATCTTTGACCGCGACCTGGGAGGTCGTCGGAAACGAAAAAGACGAGCCAAACTGCGACTCGCCTTTCCGTTGTATGGAGCTCGTGGGCGGATTTGAACCGCCGACCTCACCCTTACCAAGGGTGTGCTCTACCCCTGAGCTACACGAGCAAAACCTTTGCGCAATCTCGTCAGACGAGATGAACTGGAGCGGGCAGCGGGAATCGAACCCGCGTCATCAGCTTGGAAGGCTGAGGTTCTACCATTAAACTATGCCCGCTTTCCAACTCTTGCTGCCCAGATGAACATGCCATCATGAGCGAATCTGGTGGTGGGGGAAGGATTCGAACCTTCGAAGCTTTCGCGGCAGATTTACAGTCTGCTCCCTTTGGCCACTCGGGAACCCCACCTCTTCTATGGCGACAAATCTTACGTCGCTTGGGATACGCTGTCAAGTGCTTGATTTCTTTTGACTTCAAGCGCTTGAGGGAATGTATCTCCTCAGAACGGGGCGTAGTATGTCAAAGCATCTGGGTAAGTGCAAGCCCTGAGCGAAGTTTTTCCAGATCAGCAACGCGCGGCTGCTCCGGCGCGCCTGACAGGCGTCCGGCACGCTCCGCCGCTGTCAGCGGGAAAAGCGCCTCGAGACCGGCATAGACCATGTCCGGCCATAATGCATGAGGAACCCGCAGGCCTCTCGCTACCACGCGTGCATCCCCTCCGGTCAGCAACAGCGGCAGCGCGACCCCCTCACGATCACACACCTCGGCATACAACCGATTGACGGCACTGACCGCCGCCATGTAGATCCCGTGATTGACCGCCTCCACCGTATTGCGTCCCGGCGCCAGCAGGCTGTCCACCTCACTGTCCGGGTCGATGGCCACGTTGCGCGTCCCCAGCTTGAGGCTCTCCTTCATCAGGCGTAGCCCGGGAATGATATAGCCCCCGAGATGCTTCCCGCCCGGCAACACGAAGTCCACGGTAATGGCGCTTCCACAGTCCACACTGCAACATCCGCCGGTCAGATGATGCCCGGCAAGCGCACCAAGCCAGCGATCCACCCCCAATCGCTGCGGCTCTTCATACCCGCAGGTGACCCCCAGCACCTCACGTGTCGAGCGTGCCACATGCACTGCCCCGACCTGCTTGCGCAGCAGCTCGACGGTCTCATCCAATACCTGCTTGCGCGCCACGCTGGAAATGCGCACTGCCGTGACGACGTCCAGATCGGGAATATCCTCCCCTGGACGCCACTCTTCACGTGTCCATACTGCGCCGCGTGAGCGGATCTCGCTGGAGACAGTGTCCTTGAGACGCCACTTGGACAAGGTGTTGCCGATATCAAGATCCAGAATCATGAGACAGCGCGCAGACTGATCTCGCCACCGGCGAGTGTGATGGTTTCGCCATTCATGCGCACCTCGAGATTTCCGTTGATATCCACACCTTCAGCGATGGCTTCCTCCCGCTTGTCGCCTCGCAGAATCACCACATCGCGCCCCTTGAACGCATTGCGCTCATTCCAGCGCTGCTGCCAGGCAGAGAATCCTTCAGCTTCGAACTCAGGCAACAGGGCCAGCAGCGACTCCATCAGGCGAGCCGCATAAGCGTTGCGTGAAGCGCCCGGGATGATGTCACGTACCGCCGCGACCGATTGCCCGATATCCTCGCGATGACTCGCCGGCAACTCGATGTTCAACCCGATACCGATCACGACATCACAAGGCCCGGAGACATCACCTGTCACCTCGACCAGAATGCCGGCAATCTTCGGCTGGTCCTTCTGTATCTGAAGCAGGACATCATTCGGCCACTTCAGGCGCGCAGGCAACCCATCCGCCTCCAGCACCTCGGCGACTGCCACGCCGATCGCCAGGCTCAAGCCTTCCAGTGACGCGGCACCTGACTCGAAGCGCCAACCAAGTGAGAAGACCAGGCTGCGGCCCCATGGCGTCTGCCACTCGCGACCACGACGACCCCGCCCGGCAGACTGCACCTCAGCCAGGCAGACCTCTGCATGACCCGCTCCCTGGCGAAAGCGCTCACGGATGAAGGTATTGGTGGAATCCAACGATTCCTCGATGAACAGGCGCTTCAGATGCTTGCGAGTCTCGCGTGGCAGCGCTTCGATGATCCGCTGTCCATCAAGCAACTCGATAGGGTTGGCCAGTCGATAGCCCAACCCCTTCACAGCCTCAAGCGGGATATCAAGCGCCTCAAGTTTCTTGAGCTGCTTCCAGACCGCCGTACGCGACACCCCGAGCTCTTCGCCCAGGGCCTCTCCGGAGTGGTAGTCACCATCTCCGAGCAGGCGAATGAGATCACGGATGGTCATGCGGGGAGCGTCCCTGTGCAAAAGGGCACATTCTATCGGATTCATGGGCTTGCGAGCCAAGAACAACGACCAAAGTTCGGGGGCTTTTCACTCATTCCTGCTCCTCCCTTCGCGTACCGGCCCCTGCCAGGCGCTTGAACAACGCTGACAGCAGCATCAGCACGGTTCCAAGCCCGAGCCATGACCCCACTCGCCACAGGCCATCCAGAGTCGCCGTGTCCCAGAGTCCGACCTTGAGAATCGTCACGACCAACAGCCCCTGTCCGACGCGCTGCCAGTGCGGTTGCCCCATTCTGGCACCGCCGATCACGAGACTCGCCGCAACGGCCAGCAAGGCGAGACTATAGGCATAAAGCTCCGCCTGCTCGACCCCGAGCCAGAGCCCGAGCGCCCCACCATGCCAGACATGGCGCAAGCTGAGCCCAATCCATAGCCCGACAGCCAGCAGACCCACCACCTCGCAGAGACGACGCAGCAAGGCAGCATGCTGCGAAAGACGCCATACCAGGGCGGCTCCCAGCGCCGGCAGCGCATAAGCGGGCAATAGCCAGTTCAACAATGGCCAGCGACCGACATCACCGTCCTGCCACAGCGGATTGAATGCCAGAACGATGCCGGCAAGCCAGATGATTCCTGCCAGGCCGCCCACGACGGAGGCCAGCAGGCGGTATAGCGCGACATTCGTCGCCGAACCACGCCCGCGCCAGGCATAGCCCGCCGCCACACCAGCGAGCGCCAACACCTGCAGGGAGAGTTCCGCCAGTGAAAGAGGGCCGGAGAAAGGCTGACCGTCTGTCAGCAGATAACGAATCTCCAGCACTGTCGTGGCGAGCGCAAGCTGAACCACGACCCCTTCCAGCCAGCGCTGGATAGACTTGCGGTGACGCATGCCATGACTGCTGAGGGCGACACAGACAAGCACCGGCAGAAAGACCTGCAACGGCCAGTGACTGATGTCGTCATGCGTGCCAGTGACGACACCCCAGGCCAGACGCAGGGCCAACCCCCAGGCAAGCAGGCGCGCCAACTCGGCAAACAGGGAGCGTCCGGCGCCATCCTCATCAGCCTGGAGTCGCCACCAACGCCACTCACACCCCGTCAACCCAAGCAGTTGCAATGCCAACGCCAGTGTCAGCGATGGACCGTCAAGCGCGATCACCAGCGCCAGCGCAATCCCGAATTGAGCGGGCAGCCACAGGCCGGCAGCCAGACGCACTCCTTCTCGCGAATGGAAACGGTTGGCGCCAATCCAACATACCAGCCCCCAGATCAAGGGTGGCATGGCGGTGTTCAGCCATGGGGTCGCTCCACCCTCCGCCTCGACAGGGGTGGTGCCGTTCCAGACGGCCAGCCCCCACGCGACCAGCGGTACCAGAGTCGCCATGGCCCACCAGCAGGCAGACAGCATGTGCGCCTGCTTGGCAGGTGCCTGCGAGGCCTGCGGTTTCCAGCAGGCAAGGCCAACCAACCCGACACACAGCGCCATCGGCCCTGTCATCACCCAGATCCCGCTCGCCGTCAGTGGGCTCCATCCCCATGCCAACAACCAGAACGCTACCGCCCCCACCATCATCGACCAGCTAGCCGCCATGTGTCGTGCGGTCCATCCCGTGACCCACAGCAGCAGGACACTCGGCAACCAGTCACCGGGCGCGATGTCATTGGCAGCCTCCAGCCCCCCAACATGGGGCAGCAACAGGCTCATGGCACTGACGGCCCCCAGCAGCAGACCCGCGATCCAATGACGCTGCACCCGCGGGGTGGCACGCCATGGCCACCAGGTCATGGCCTCCCCCGTGGCACTCACGCCACCCTGCGCGCCATCTGCCACCACCCGGCCTTCGGATCGTCCAGACTCGTCTCGCCAGGTATGGAGGTACGCAATAGCCAACAGGCACAACCAGAGACCCGCAAGTCCGCGCTCCAGCTCGCCCGAGACAGGTCGCAGATCAACAGTTCCCGCCTCCAGGGGGAGCAGCGCCATCCACCATAGCAAGGCACCGCACAATCCCCCCCAATACAGCCAGTTCAGTCCGATCTTCCGGTGCAGAAGGCGGCATGCCAGGGCGATGACCCCTAGATGCCCCAGCAGCATCAGGCTGGCGGCTCCTCCCAACTGTGCCTGAAGGGGCAAGGCAAGCGGGAGGGCGTAACCACCCAGCATGCCCAGCGCGGCCAGCCATGGGCCATGATGGCGGGCACGCTCCAGCGTCCACAGACTCAGCAGAGCCAACAGCACGAAGGTGACGAGTGGAGAAGCCAACGACAGCAGGTAGTGACCGGCCAATAGACTTGCTGCGGTGACCAGACTTCCCGCACCGCTCACGGCTCCGGTCAAGCTGGGAGATTGCGTCGTGCGCCATCGTAGCCATTCAGCCAGCACGATCATGCCGATGCCGAAGCCCAGCCCCAGCGCCAGTCGCATGCCCGGCCCCAGCAGCCCCTGCTCAAGGGAGTAACCCACCAGCATCACGCCCGCCATGACCAGAGACAGGGCACCGACAAGTATCATCCAGTGCTCGCGCATTACCGCGAAGCTCCGCGCCATGGGGGTGCCACCGGCGCGCTCCGTGCTGCCGCTCTCACGCCCCTCCCCCCTGGGCCTGCCAGACGCGCCATGCAGCAAGCGTGTCCATAGCGACTCGAGCAGCTTCACGGGAGCGGCGCCTGCATCCGCATCCGTCTGATGAGAGGATGCCTCGTCAATAGGACTTCGGCTCGCTGCGGCCTTCTTCCCATCAGGTGACAAGCCCCCCTCGGCATCGTCAGTCGTGGTAGAGCCATCATTCGACTTATCCACACCCTGACGCCTGGAGGTGCTGTGCATAAGCTGTGGCCCGACCTCTCGCAGCTGTGCTTCCAGCTTGAGAACACGCTGCTCCAGCCCCTTGATCTTGAGCAGACTGAGCCAACCCGTCAGCGCCCCACCGATGACCAGAACCGCAAACACGGCACCGACCACGATCAACTCGTCCATTGCCTTCCCTGTCATCAAAGAGATATGCCTAGAGACTACGGCATTTTGATCGTCGGCTCATGCCACGAGGGGCAAAGCACCGTCTTTGCACAATCAAGGTCAACCCACGAAAAAGCCCGACTCCAGGAGGAATCGGGCTTCACGTCGAGGCGACAGGGACAGAACTCTCGTATGGATGACTCAGCGGGGTGCACGCCACCCCGATCTGCATATCACTTTCCTGCGCACCACTTTTTCCTACGCACAAAGAGAACCGCCCCTGCAGCTGGGCTGCAGGGGCGGTTCAGTATAAGTG
>NZ_JARWKR010000013.1:0-106737 GCF_029846335.1 Cobetia sp. 3AK
GTGCCGACGATGGTCGGCGTGGTGTCGGAGGTCAGCGCCGGCGCATCGACGGTCAAGGCCAGGTCGGTTTCCGTCGACTCAGGATCCAACCCGAGGCCATCTTCGTCTTCATCGGTATAGGTGGGATCGGTGAACCCACCTTCATATTCGTAGGAAGTGCGCTCGACACGGCCATCCCGACCGACGCCAGAGGCATCCAGGAAGCCACTGCGACTGCTGCCCGGAGACCCTGCATTTTCCCCCGCTGCCGGTGCCTCCTGGATGGCCGTCGGGTCTTCGCCTCGGGCAATCGCTTCGCGCAATGCTTCTACCGTCGGGTCGACAGGTGCGTCATCGCGAGACTCTGCGAGCAGTACCTCGATACCGATCGGGGCCCCTTGCGGCACCACCAACCGAGAACCATCTTCCAGCACGATGATCGCTCCCTGCGGCGCGATCAGGGTGGCAGTAGGTTCAAGCGTCATTCCATTGACGACACGCTGCGACTCGTTAGTGGCGGAAACAACAAGTACTGTGCCTTCTGTGCGAATGACCTGAACCATGGGGACTTACTCCTGCTGGGGAAAGGTGCTGCATCATGCTGCGAAGGGCGCAATGGCATGATCGACAAAATCAGATGGTTACATTTTGATACACAAAAACACTTACCGCAACCTAGCAATTTTCCGTAGTGGTGCCACGCAACGAGACTGAGATACCTGATCTCGAAAAATACCCAGAAAACAAGGAATCACACACCACCACGATGGAAAACGTGAACTATGACAACTTACGGCATAACGCTGACCACTGGCGACGCATGCTACGAGAAGACGAGCCGCCGGCATGAGAAGCGCCCTCTTGCGCGTCATCATTGTAAATCCATTGTTCAACGACTTCCGACAACTGTAACAATTCTTTAACATTGTCCGGCTGCAGCCGTGCGACACGCCGCAGGTGACTGCCGGGCGCCTCACCCGGGCCAGGGCCAAGCCCGGAGCACTCCAGACGCTTCGCCAGACGACGGTAGGCTCTGACACCGGCATGTGTCGTTACCTCACGGCCAGACCAGAGCACCAGCACCGCCCCTACCAGTACCACACAGGCCAGCAATCCGAGTACCCCCCAGACCAGCCACTCCCAGCGAAACTCGCCGAACATCCGCTGCCACAGACTACGCTGCTGTTCCAGGCGGAACCCCACGACACTTCGCTGCCAGCGGTACTCGAAACGCTCCCACTGACGCCTCAGATCACGAAGCATGGAATTATTCAGCGTGAAGGCGCGCAGACCGGCATCTGCCATGAAACCCGGCTGACCTTGCAGACTGAGCGCCCCCTGGGCAATACGCTCGGGAGCCACCGCCGCCGTCGGGTCGAACCGGTGCCAGCGCCCCCCATGGAACACCTCGACCCAGGCATGGGCGTCATACTGCCGAATGCTCAACTCACGCTCACCGCTCGCGGCGCCACCCTGCGCCTCTCCACCGAGATAGCCCGCCACCATGCGCGCCGGGATTCCTGCTGCCCGCGCCAGAAAGACGGTAGTCGATGCGTAATGCGTGCAATACCCCTGCAGGCTATCAAACAGGAAATCGTCCACACGATTCATGCCCTCAAGACGCGGGGGCGTGAGGGTGTAGTGGTAAGGCTGACGATGGAAATGCTGGAACAGGAGGCGAAGGAAGCCTTGGGGGTCTCCACCCGCCTGATGCATCAGATCACGAGCGAATGCGCGAGCACGGAGGTTGCCATCCTCAGGCAACAGCAGATCCAGACGCTGCATCCATTGTGGTGCCGCCAAGGGAGGCTGACCGGAGGAACTCAATTTCAGCAATGCACGGGTGTTGAGTGACGACATCCCTTCCAGAGTGCCGTCCACCAGATAACGCGCCTCCTGATCACTCGACAACGGAGCGCCGAGGCTTGGCCGCCAAGGGCGCGGGTCCGGCTCCAGCAACAGCTCATAACGGTGCCGGGGGCTCCCGCCATCCACGCCCCTGCCACGCACGGCATAGCGCGACGCTGGCCCACCCAACGCACTCTGCAGCCTATCAGGGGAGGCACGTGACCAGCGCACGCCATCAAACAGACTCAAGGTATAGACACGCCAGTAGCGCTCTGAAGCTGCCGGCAAGGCACCGTCGAAACGGGCTCGGAAAGCCAGCTCGTCACTGCGCCCCAGCGCTGCGATATCACCGGGCGATACGCTATCCGTCAGACCGGTCGTGGCCTCTTCCAGCTGAGGAACGTTCCAGAGTGGCGGCAGACGGGGAAACAGCACGAACAATCCCAGCATCAGCGGCAATGACAAGCCCATCAACCAGCAAGTCTCACGCAGTGCCTCACCACTGCGGCGCGCTCCGGCGATCAGGACCAGACCACCGATCAGCCAGCCAGCGGCCAGAATCGCCGCAGCTGCCATCACCGGCCCCTGATCATGCAGGAAGGCGGAGGCCAGCACGACAAACCCCAGCCCACAGACCACGCGACCATCACGCAGGCTGTCAGTTTCCAGCAGCTTGAGCAGATAGATTCCCACCAGCAGGCCGATCATCGCCTCCAGGCGCAACATCTGCCCGTATTCCAGAAACAGCCCTGCTGCCACCAGGCATACCGCCGCCAGCCGCAGCAGAATGCCGGCACGCGGCACGCGGGCGCGCAATTGCTGAAACCGCCATAGCGCCGCCAGCAGCGCAGGGAGTGCAAGCCAGATCGGCATCCACAGCAGATGCAGCGCCAGCACGAGACACTGGCCAATGAACAGGTGGCGCAGTTCAAGCCAGCCAAGCGCCTGATCAGGCGTCAGAGGTTTGCGTTGCCACCAGCGGCGAGAGACATTGCCATGTGCTCGCGTCATGTCTTTGCCCTCCCGGCCAGCTCTCGAGACGCCACGGCCTGCTGCTGAACCTCCCAGGGCAGCACCGTCTCTCCTCCAAACAAGGCCAGCGCTTCCAGTACGCGTCGCCGATGCGCCCCACCACTGGCGATGGCCAGCGTCTGGCCCGGCAGGCGCAGCCCATAGGTCGCCTGTGACTTCTCCGCCGCCAGCACGCGTGCCGTCAATTCGCCGAGACGCTGTTCCATGTCGCCATGGCACGCCTCGTAGTCCAGCCACAAGGAGGGGCGTGCCGGCGTCTCGAAACGCTTGGTGACCAGCTCACCGCTGCGCCCCCAGTGCTTCCAGGCCACATGCGCCGGTGGATCACCGGCCACATAGCGACGCAGGCCGGCGAAGTCGCCCTGCTCGACCTGTTCCAGCGTATTGCGACTGCCCTGCGGTGCGGCCGGCATCTGCGGACAGGGGTGGATCATCACCGGCATCTCGATCGCGACCCAGGACCACAGACGCACCAGCCCCAGCGGCCAGCGAGACTCCAGCGTCAATGGCGGCAAGGTGAACTGCCCACGAAGAGCGACCGGCAGCCCCATAGGCGCACTGCCCTCTCCGGCATGAATCTCGAGACGCTGACGACTATTCCCGAGACGCACATCGATGGCGCGCGCCCGCGCCCGCCCGCTCAGCCGGACCAGCAGGCGCAACTCACCGCTTGCGTAGGCCTCGCCATCCGCGATCAACTGGACGCGCACACCGGCAAGATTGCGCCAGCTTCGAAAGATGCTGATCACCGCCAGCGAGAACAGCCAGAATGCGAGCGCATGCGCGAGGGAATTCTCGTAGTTGATCCCCAGCAGCAGCAGCATGCACACCAGCACCGCCCAGAACAGGCCGAAGGGCGTGGGCAGGATCATCAGACGGGCATGATGGAGCGCCTCACCGCCGGCGATGGACATCCTGCGCAACATGCGCGCCTTGAGCCGGCCCCATGGCCCGACACTGGCCGCTCGTGTCATGCAGGCACCACCGCCACCTGCCCCAGCAGATGGCGAGCCACGGCATCTCCCTCCGCGACACTGCCCTCGCTCAGGCGATGGCCGACCACCGGCGCCCAGACGGCCTGGACATCCTCCGGCAGCACGTAGTCACGCCCCGCGAGCAACGCCCAGCCACGCGAGGCGTTGGCCAATGCCAGCACGCCTCGCGTCGACAGGCCATAAGGCACTTCCGGCGACGATCGTGTGGCAGCGACCAGTGCCTGCAAGTAATCCAGCAGCGGTTCAGAGAGACGCACGCGCGTCACGGATGCCTGCCACTCACGCAGTACCTCGAGCGGCAACAGGGGACGCAGCGCCTCGATGTGCTGGCGACCGGCATTGCCTCTCAGTATCTCTCGCTCAGCCGCAGGCTCTGGATACCCAAGCGAAAGACGCATCAGAAAGCGATCCAGCTGGGACTCAGGCAACGGGAAGGTACCGGATTGCTGAAGCGGGTTCTGAGTGGCGATGACGAAGAAAGGCTCCGGCAGACGACGCGTCTCGCCCTCCACGGTCACCTGTCGCTCTTCCATGGCCTCCAGCAGCGCACTCTGGGTCTTGGGCGTGGCACGATTGATCTCATCCGCCAGCACCAGCGAGTGAAAGACGGGGCCCGGATGGAAATGGAAGGCGCTCTCACGAGGGTCGAAGACCGACACGCCGAGAATGTCGGCGGGCAGCAGATCACTGGTGAACTGGACGCGCTGCATGTCGGTGCCGATCAGACGCGCCAGCCCCTGGGCCAGCGTCGTCTTGCCAAGCCCGGGCAGATCCTCGATCAGCACGTGGCCCTGACACAGCAGGCAGCACAGAGCGAGCCGGATCTGATGCGGCTTGCCCGCCAGCACGCTCGACAGTGCAACCTCCACCTCTTCCAACTGTTGGGGCGATACCTTGGCATTCATGCGCAGACTCCAGCACAGAGAGTGGTAGGGAGAGTGGGACAGAGAAAGCACATGCAGGCGCGCGCAGGGACATGGCGCGCCGCCGACAGGCCATCATTGCCTACTCTTCCATGGCAGAGACGAGAAAGCCCTCACGAATGAGGCGTTCAAGCGCCATACGGCTGTCCGGCGTTGAAGGATGCAATTCCAGCGCCTGTTGCGGTGTCACCCAGAAGGCGTCAGCCACCTCCTCGGCCTGAAGCGTCAAGGGACCGTCATAACGTGCGAGGTAGGCGCTGCCATAGACATGATTGGTGGCATCGCGATAGCAGAAATCGAAGCAATGTCTGAGCGCGACGCCCCGGGCACCGATCTCCTCCTCCAGCTCGCGTCGTGCGGCCACGTGGACCGCTTCGCCCGCGCCGACCACACCTCCGCTGGCGAGGTCGAAATACCCCGGAAAGACTTCCTTGCTCATGGTGCGTTTCTGGATGCACAGCTCTCCACTAGCATTGAGCACGAAGGCATAGGTCGCTCGATGCCAGTAGCGATAACGTCGCATCTGGCGACGAGGAGCCGTACCGCATGGGCGATTGCGTGCATCAACCAATTGAATGATTTCGTCCTGGATCACCGTACCCTGTCCTTTCCCTGTGCTGATCGTCGCGATGCCACGCACCGACTGATGCCCCCACGGTAGCAGAATGCGAGGCAGCTGCCTTCCACTCCGCCAGCAGGCCGCAGGTGTTCTACGCTCAAGGCATACCTCTCATGACAGGACCCCACGATGCCCGACTCGCTGCCTGCGTCCTCGACTGAGCACTCTCGTGAAGAGGAGCGGCCTGCTCCATGGCGCGATGAGGTGCTCAATCAATCGGCACCACCGCTGCGCCATGCCTTCGTCGATGACCTCCCCTTGCGTGAGGCGCTGCGCTGTCACGCGCCTGGGCTCTCGGCGGACCTGCTCACTCGCCTGGCCGACCTCGGGGCGCAGGTGGGCACGCTAGAGACCCGCGCGATGGGGTTTGCCGTCAATGCGCATCCGCCGGTCCTCCACACCCATGACCCACAAGGGCGGCGGCGGGATGACGTCGAGTATCACCCCGACTATCACCGGCTGATGCGCATCGCTCTGGAAGGTGGCTGGCACAGTGTCGCCTGGGAGGCGGAAGGCTGCGGAGGACATCAGGCCCATGTCGCCGCCCTTTACCTGCTCACCCAGGCCGAACCCGGTTTCTGCTGCCCGATCACCATGACCCATGCCGCCTGGCCCGCGCTGCGTCAGGATGAATCTCTGGCCGCCTTCTGGGGCCCTCGCCTGCGGGCCCGCAGCCACGACCCGAGAACCTGTGCCCCTCGCGACAAGCACTGCGCGACCTTCGGCATGGCCATGACGGAACGTCAGGGCGGCAGCGACGTCCGTAGCAACCTGACACAGGCACACGCTGAGGGTGAAGGCTATCGCCTCAACGGTCACAAGTGGTTCATGAGTGCCCCGATGTCAGATGCCTTTCTGACTCTGGCGCAGCTCGAGGAAGGGCTGACCTGCTTCGTGGTACCGAGGCGACGGGAGGATGGCAGCCACAATGGCCTGCAACTGCAACGCCTCAAGGACAAGTGCGGCAATCGCGCCAACGCCTCAAGCGAAGTCCGGCTGGTGGATGCGCGCGGGCAGCGCCTTGGTGAGCCGGGACGTGGCATCACCACCATTCTCGAGATGGTCCACCAGACCCGACTGGATGCTGCCACCGCGCCGGTGGCACTGATGCGCCAGGCACTGGTCGAGGCACTGCACCACTGCCAGCAACGTCATGCCTTCGGCAAGCCGCTGGCCAGTCAACCTTTGATGCAGCAGGTGCTGGCAGACATCGCACTGGAAGTCGAAGCCGGCATCGCACTGTGTCTGCGCATTGCGCGACAGTTCGATGACGCCACTCGGGAACCGGATGCGCGCCCCCTGGCCCGCCTTGCGCCGGCGATCGCCAAGTACTGGCACAATCGTCGTGCACCGGCACTGCTGGCAGAGGCCATGGAATGCCTGGGCGGCAATGGCTACATAGAGGAACACCTGACAGCGCGCCTGTATCGCGAAGCCCCTGTCAACGCCATCTGGGAAGGTTCTGGAAACGTGCTGTGTCTGGATGTCCTGCGCACTCTGGCCCGTCACCCCGACGCAGGCGAGGCGCTGCTCAGCGAGCTCAGGGACGCCCGGGGGCAGAGTCCTCGCTATGACGCCGCACTGGCCATCTTCGAACGCGGCAACCTTCTTCATCACGCCGAGGAAGCCCGAGCCCGGCAACTGGTCCAGTCACTGGCCGTGCTATGGCAGGCTGCCCTGCTGATTCGCCATGCCCCTGCCGACGTGGCCGAGGCCTTCTGCGCCACACGACTGGCAGGCACCGACATCCCCGGCGCCACTGGCGTACATGGGCTGCCGCCGGGCATGTCACCCCGCCATCTGTTGGCACGGGTACTGCCATGAAAGGCCAAGGAGACGACACCACGTGACACGACTCTCACGCGCGAGCCTGATGCTGGCAATCGCCATGAGCGGCATCCTGTGGATGCGCACCGATGCAAGCGCCGCGACGCCCCCCGTGGCGACAGACCCCATGCTGGAAAATCCCGTGCTGGAAAATCCCGTGCTGGAAGATGCCTTCGCACTACCGACGCCTCCGGGCGCGACGACCGCTGCACTCTATATCACGCTCTCGCTCCCCCGAGGCAAGGTCACGCTGACAGGCGCCAGCTCTCCCGTGGCGCAGAGCATCGAGCTGCACGAGATGCAGATGCGCGAAGGCCGGATGTACATGCGCCAGCTGGGACACCTGACCCTCTCCCCCGAGTCCCCACTGGAGATGCGGCCGGGAGGTGGGCCCCATCTGATGCTGACTGGGCTGACTCAGCCCATCTCGTCAGGCGATGAAATCCCCGTGACCCTGCACTTTCAGGCACGCCCGGACCAGCAGATCAGGGTTCCCGTGAAGGATTACTCCGACATCTTCACTCCGTGATCTTCCGGCTCCACCAGCCACCCCCTGCAACGCAACGCGGCCCTGACATCACCTGTCAGGGCGGCCATCTTCTACCAGGCAATCTCATTCCTCAACGGTGCATGTCACTCCCGACATGCGCCGGTCAGACACCCCATACGACCCGCAGCGCCAACGCCACCAACACGATACCGGTCAGGCGATTGATCCATACCGCCCGCGCCTGAAGCCAGGGCAGCACCCGCGAGTGCGACAGTACCATCGCCACCAGCACATACCAGGCACCGTCGATGCCCATCGCCGTCACGACCACCAGCCACTTGCCCATCTCGCTCATCTCCGGCGTGATCAGCTGACTGAGCAGCGCCACGAAGAACAGGATCAGCTTGGGATTGGCCAGCGCCACCATGAAGCCATCGCGAATCGCCATGGAACGGGATGTGGTGACGGCCTGCGCCTCCAGCGCCCCGCCACGGCCCGCCCGCAATGCCTTGACGCCCAACCAGGCCAGATAGGCCGCCCCCAGAATCATGATCGCCTGGAACATGCCCGGATAATGAACGATCAAGGCACCAAGTCCCCAGGCGGTGAGCGCGGCATACAACCCGACCCCCAATGCATGGCTGATACCGGCGGCGACTCCCGCACTTCTGCCACCTCCCAGCGTGTGGCGAAGCACCATCGCCAGACTCGGCCCGGGCGACATCGCTCCCATGGCACACAGCGCAACCAGTGACAACCACAGATTCAGTGGCATCCAATGCATGACAGTCTTTCCATGTTCCATGGCAGTTCGTGAAAGCGATGCTTGAACAGCGGTTCGCCGCCAGGCGCCCCTCGAGCATCACGCGAGTTCCATTCAAGTTCAGTACAGGTTCTGAATCCCCTGCCCGCGACGGCTGACGGGATGAGAGCGCTTTCCGTGTTCAGCCTTCCCCTCTGCAGCTCCAGCGGATACGCCCGATTGTACCAAGCGTCAGACTGGCCCGGCAGCGACATCACCATGTCATGTAGGCGACATTGGTCTTGCACATGACGTGAACCATCAAGCGCGCCGGACAGCGTCGCCAGCGAATCAGAACGATCGAACGCCACATTACATGAGAACATCTTGATATGAGACTATCTTGAAGTACACGATCTTACATACCTGAAAACTTGTGCAACAAATTAACTCTTGTACAAGTTTTCAATAATCAGTAATTTCTTAATCGCTGCTCAGGGAGAGCGGCGAGTTCAGCGTAGTGATGGGCTAAGTGCACAGGCAAGTGCAGCCAGGGAAAGGCCCTGTCAGAGGATGACTCGCGAGTGTGGGGGCTATGCCACGCGGCCAGAAAGATCCGTAAGCCTGAGCTGGTGGGCTTACGAATCTTGATGACTGGCAAGCTCGCGAACTCAAGGAAATGAGACCACTACGCTGAACCTCACCGAATTCAGTCGAATGCTGAGAGGGAGAGGAGAAATGAAAGGGAAAGCTCGAGCGGCTCTGTGTTGTCCGGTATGTTCCGGCCTCAAGATGGACTATCAATACCATGCACCATCCGCCGACCATCTCGTGAACTGCCAGGATTGCCGCGAGTTCATCGGCATGTGGTCTACCCTGCGCCAGGAACTCGCGATACAGAGCACGCGCATTGCACTCCTTGACCCTTCCCTCGCAAGCAACAGCATCTACCGACGCGTCAAGAGCGTTCCACATCAGGCGTGAATCGCCGGCAGATGCGCCAGAGACAAGAAAGCCCCGACATCCGGTCGGGGCTTTTTTATGCCTCAGACACCCAGACCATCATCTGGCAAGAGCGCGAAGAAAGGACAGAGAGGAAAGAGGAAAGAGGAAATAGAAAGAAGAGTGCTCTGGGATCACAAGGCAATGAAGTTGAGAGCAATGAATCTGAGGCGAGGGCCAGAAACGCAAACAGCCGCTCGTGAGCGACTGTTTTCAAGATGGTGCCGGTGGTCGGACTCGAACCGACACGCCTATTAAGCGGCGGATTTTGAATCCGCTGCGTCTACCAATTCCGCCACACCGGCAATGGAGCGAAATTATACGGAAGCCTACGCCGAGGTCAACGAGTTTTCACGCCAGATCAGACACATGCAGCGCATCCCAGCGACGGATTCACGCACTGAGCGGGACAGGTCGTTCGAAAACGGGACTTCGCGGGAGCCATGCCATTCGGTATCATGAGCCACCTTTTTCGCCTGCCCAGGCTCGCCAGTCCATCCTGCGTATCGCCCCTGACCACTGCCGCTCGAGAGCGGGCAGACAGACAGACGCGCTAACGGCATGAACGCCTGCGAGCAGGGTATCTCCATTGCAGCGGAGCGCCTTCTGCGCGCCGTGCCACCAGAGTTTCCGTTGGCCATGTCACGAATCGATTCCGGCGATGCCTCTGGCGTTGCCCCCTCCGCTTCCGAGCGCCCGCTCCAGCGCAGTGATTATGATTTCAGTCTGCCGGATGAGCTGATTGCCCGCTACCCTTCCGAGCAGCGCAGTGATTGCCGTCTGCTGCACCTGGACGGCAAGAGCGGCGAGATCGTGCATCGCCACTTTCCTGACCTGCTCGAGCAGCTGGAACCCGGCGATGTCGTGGTCTTCAATGACACCCGCGTGATCCCCGCGCGCCTGCACGGCCAGAAGGCCTCCGGCGGCAAGATCGAGATGCTGCTGGAGCGTCCGCTGGATGCACACCGTGGTCTGGCGCACATCCGCTCCAGCAAGTCGCCGAAGCCGGGCACCGAGCTGATCTTCGAAGGCGGCATCACCGCCGTGGTCGAAGGTCGGCAGGACGCGCTGTTCGAGCTGCGCTTCCACGGCGAGACGCCGATGATCGAGCTGCTCAACCAGCATGGTCACATGCCGTTGCCGCCCTATATCACCCGCGATGACGAGCTGTCGGACCGCGAGCGCTACCAGACGGTCTATGCCAGGCGCGATGGCGCCGTGGCCGCACCGACGGCTGGCCTGCACTTCGATGAGCCGATCATGGCCGCCATGGCCGAGAAAGGCATCGAGACCGCCTTCGTCACCCTGCACGTCGGTGCCGGCACCTTCCAGCCGGTGCGTGTCGACAGCATTCTCGAGCACCACATGCACAGCGAGTGGATCGAGGTCGGTCAGGAAGCCTGTGACACGATCGCCCGCGCTCGTGCCGCCGGCCGTCGCGTCGTCGCTGTCGGCACCACCAGCGTGCGATGCCTTGAAAGTGCTGCCAAGGCCCACGGTGGCGAGCTGGCACCTTACTCCGGTGACACCGACATCTTCATCTACCCCGGTTATGAATGGCAGGTGGTGGATCTGCTGATCACCAACTTCCATCTGCCGGAATCGACCCTGCTGATGCTGGTCTCGGCCTTCGCCGGGTACGAGCACACCATGGCCGCCTACCAGGCTGCCGTGCAGGAGCGCTACCAGTTCTTCAGCTATGGCGATGCCATGCTGCTGGAACGCGCCTGACCCGAGCGATACCTCATCACATGAGCCACGTCATGCGCAGTTAACACGACGTGGCTTACGCTAGCCCCACACCCGCTGCGGCCTGTTTCGCCGCCAAGCCTTAGAGAGAACCATGCGCAAAGAATGCTTCATGAGCTTTGAGAAGCTCGCCACCGATGGTCGCGCGCGACGCGGCCGCATGACCTTCCCGCGCGGCACGGTGGAAACCCCGGCCTTCATGCCGGTCGGCACCTACGGCACCGTGAAGGGCATGACACCGGAATCCATCAAGGAGATCGGCGCCGAGATCATCCTCGGCAACACCTTCCACCTGTGGCTGCGCCCGGGCACGGAAGTCATCGAAGCGCATGGTGACCTGCATGATTTCGCGCAATGGGACAAGCCGATCCTGACCGATTCCGGCGGCTTCCAGGTCTTCTCGCTGGGCAAGACGCGCAAGATTACCGAACAGGGCGTTCACTTCCGCTCACCGGTGGATGGCTCCAAGGTCTTCATGGGCCCGGAAGAGTCGATGGCCGTCCAGCGCTCGCTGGGGTCCGACATCGTGATGATCTTCGATGAGTGCACGCCGTATCCGGCCACACATGACGAAGCCCGCAAGTCGATGGAGATGTCACTGCGCTGGGCCCAGCGCTCCCGCGATGCCCATGGCGATTCCCCCTCGGCACTGTTCGGCATCATCCAGGGCGGCATGTATCCGGACCTGCGCGAGAAATCCCTCGAGGGCCTGAAGAAGATCGACTTCGATGGCTACGCCATCGGTGGCCTGTCCGTGGGCGAACCCAAGGACGAGATGATCAAGGTGCTCGACTACCTTCCCGAGTGGATGCCGGAGGACAAGCCGCGCTACCTGATGGGTGTCGGCAAGCCGGAGGATCTCGTGGAAGGCGTGCGCCGTGGTGTCGACATGTTCGATTGCGTGATGCCGACCCGCAACGCGCGCAACGGCCACCTGTTCACGCCGACCGGTACGGTCAAGATCCGCAATGCCGTCCATAAGCACGATACGTCACCGCTGGACCCGGACTGCGATTGCTACACCTGCACCAACTTCTCACGCGGCTACCTGCATCACCTTGATCGCTGTGGAGAAATGCTCGGTTCCATGCTCAACACCATCCACAATCTGCGCTACTACCAGACCGTGATGGCTGGTTTGCGCGGTGCAATTGAAGCGGGTACATTGCAGGACTTCGTGGAACAGTTCTATGCCGCGCGCGGCCTGCCGGTGCCGCCGCTGGCCGACTGATCGAATCGAAGCGCGACCGGAGAGCAACCCGCTCCGGTCGCCTTGGTATCTGACTCGAGACAGGCGTGAAGCAGCGCTCGAATCACGCTCATTGCATAACAACAGTTCACTCGTAACCTCTGGAGATACACATGCTGGAATTCCTGATTCCTGCCGCACACGCGGAAGCCGAAGCGGCTGTCGCCGGCGGCGGCGCCATCGGCCAGATCGTCATGCTGGTCGGCTTCGTGGTCATTTTCTATTTCCTGCTCTGGCGTCCGCAGTCCAAGCGCGCCAAGGAACACAAGAACCTGATCAGCAACCTGGCCAAGGGTGACGAGATCGTCATCGGTGGTGGCCTGGTCGGCCGCATCACCAAGGTCAGCGAGCAGTTCATCACCATGGAGCTGAACGAAGGCAACGAAGTCAACGTGCAGAAATCCGCCGTGGCTGCGGTCCTGCCGAAGGGCACCATCAAGTCCATCTGATCTCCCTCCTGCTGCCGGCCCCTGTGCCGGCAGCATGCTATTTCTCTCCCGCTCCACCAAGGACAGGGCTGCCATGCTCAACCGCTATCCGCTTTGGAAGTACCTGGTGATCTGCCTGGTACTTGCCGTCGGCGTGATCTACGCATTGCCGAATCTCTACCCCGAAGACCCGGCCGTGCAGATCAGTGCCGCCAGCGGCGCCGATGCCATCGACCAGCAAGATCTCGATCGCGCCACCAGCGCCCTCGAAAACGCCGGCATCACGCCCAAATCCGAGGAACTCAATGGTTCCACCGGCCTGATTCGCCTCACCAGCAACGACCAGCAGCTGCGTGCCAAGGAACTGATCAGCGACACCCTTGGCGATGACGCCATCGTCGCGCTGAATCTGGCTGATGCCACGCCGTCGTGGCTTTCCAGTCTCGGCGCCTCGCCGATGAAGCTGGGGCTTGATCTGCGCGGCGGGGTCCACTTCCAGCTGGAAGTCGACATGGACGCCGCGGTCAAGCAACGCCTGGAAGTCAACGCCAGCGCCATCAAGGAAACCCTGCGCGAGGAGCGTATCCGCTACCGCGGCAGTGAGGTCAACGATGGCACGCTGAGCCTGACCTTCTCCGACGACGAAGACCGTTCGAAGGCACGTTCACTGGTCTCGCGCGACTTCCAGAACTTCGAATACGATGAGCGCGATGTCGATCGTGGGGCCGTACTGGATCTCACTCTGACGACCGCCGCCATCAAGGAGATTCAGGATTACGCGGTCAATCAGAACCTGACCACGATCCGCAATCGCGTCAACGAGCTGGGCGTCTCCGAGCCGCTGGTGCAGCGTCAGGGCCCGAACCGCATCGTGGTCGAGCTGCCGGGCGTGCAGGACACGGCCGCTGCCAAGCGCGTACTGGGTGCCACCGCCAACCTCGAGTTCCGTCTCGAAGCGGCCAGCGACACGCCCTCCAGCGAGATGGAAACCTTCGCCTTCCGCAACCAGCCGGGGCGCACCGCCAACATCATGAAGGACGTGATCATCAGCGGTGACAGTGTCTCCAGCGCCAGCACCAGCTTCGATGAAAGTGGCCGTCCGCAGGTCAACATCAACCTGGATGGCACCGGTGGCTCGATCATGAACCGCGTCACGCGTGCTGCCATCGGCCGCAACATGGCGGTGCTGTTCATCGAGCACAAGACCCGCACGCGCACCGTGATGGAGGATGGCGAGGAAGTCGAGAAGCGCATCCCCTACACCGAGAAGGGCCTGATCAGTCTGGCGACCATCCAGAGCGCGCTGGGCAACAGCTTCCGCATCACCGGTCTGGATTCCCCGACCGAGGCGAAGGAGCTGTCGCTGCTGCTGCGTTCCGGCTCGCTGGCCGCGCCGATCTACTTCGTGCAGGAACGCACCATCGGCCCGAGCCTGGGTGCCGAGAACATCTCGCGCGGCATCCTGTCCGTCGAGCTGGGCCTGCTGCTGGTCGTGCTGTTCATGCTGGCCCGCTACAAGGCCTTCGGTGTCGTCGCCAACGTGGCCCTGACCGCCAACCTGGCGATCCTGATCGCCGCGATGTCGATGCTGGGCGCTACCCTGACCCTGCCGGGCATTGCCGGTATCGTGCTGACGCTGGGCATGGCGGTGGATGCCAACGTGCTGATCTTCGAGCGTATCCGCGAGGAAATGCGCTCCAAGATGCCGCTGCACCAGGCCGTGCATACCGGCTTCGAACGCGCCTTCACCTCCATCGTCGATGCGAACATCACCACCCTGCTGGTCGCGGTGATCCTGTTCTCCATCGGCAGTGGCCCGGTCAAGGGCTTCGCGGTCACGCTGTCCATCGGCATCCTGACGTCAATGTTCACGGCGATCATGGTCTCGCGCGGCATCATCAATCTTGCCATTGGCGGCAAGACACTCAAGAAACTCTGGATCTGAGGGGCCATCGTGATGCGACAGTTTGACTTCATGAGCAAGCGGCGCGCGGCCTTCATCGTCTCCATCGTGCTGACGATCGTGGCCATTGGCGCCCTTGTGATTCACGGCCTGAACCTGGGCCTCGACTTTACCGGCGGCACCCTGGTGGAAGTGCAATACCAGGCGGCGCCGGCGCTGGACAGCGTACGCCAGACACTGGAAGCCGCCGGCTACAAGGACGTCTCGGTCCAGACCTTCGGTGCCAGCAACGAGATTCTGGTGCGTCTGCAGCAGAGCTTCGAGGCCGGCATCGGCAATGACATCGTGGCGCACCTGCAGGCCACCGGCGATAGCGTGAACCTGATCCGCGCCGAGTTCGTCGGTGCTCAGGTCGGTGATCAGCTGCGTGACCAGTCCGGTCTCGGCATGCTGCTCGCCCTGGCCGTGGTGATGGTCTACGTGGCCTTCCGCTTCCAGTACAAGTTCGCCCTCGGCGCCCTCATCTCGCTGGGTCACGACGTCATCATCCTGCTGGGCATCTTTGCCCTGTTCGGACTCGACTTCGACCTGACGGTACTGGCCGCGGTGCTGGCCGTGATCGGCTACTCATTGAACGACACCATCATCGTCTACGACCGCATTCGCGAGAACATTCGCAAATCGCGTACCGATGACATGCCGTCGATCTTCAATGACGCGATCAACGCGACGCTGTCACGTACGCTGTCCACCTCCGGCACCACCTTGCTGGTGCTGCTGGCGCTGTTCTTCCTGGGCGGCGACATGATCCACAACTTCGCCATCGCGCTGATCATCGGCGTGGTCGCGGGGACCTTCTCGTCCATCTACGTGGCAGCGGCGCTGTTGCTGGTGGTCGGCCTGAAGCGCGTGGACCTGATCCCCCCGCCCAAGGAGCAGTTCGAGGACGGCGCGCCGTAAGCGCCTCGCTCGACCGCCCGGCACGGATCGCCAGGCACAAAAAAACCCCACCTCGCATGAGGTGGGGTTTTTTTCGTTCTCCGCGTCGCCCTGCGGCTGGCAGGACTGCGAATCACGGCGTCTTACAGGTGCGGCTGCATGGTCTGCGCCAGCGCCTTGTACAGGCGAGCACCCGCGGCCATCAGCGTGCCTTCCGCCACGACAACCGGCGTACCATCGGCGCTGCCGGCCAGTGCACCACATTCCTTCAGGAACAGGCTGACGATCTCGCTGTCACCGGCTTCCAGACCCAGCACGTAGACGGCATCGACACGGCCGGCGGCCAGTTCGAGCACATCCAGCAGTGCACAGCCATTGGCACGCAGGGTATCGAGCTGCGGGCCGACCTGCTGGACGATGGACAGGTAGGTGGCCAGGTGACGCGGACGCTGCCAGCTTTCCGGCAGACCCATCGCCAGACGCGCACCTTCGATGGAGGTGGCATTGGTCACGCGGATACGGTGGCCGGAATGCTGGGCGCCACGACCACGGCTGACGATGTACTCTTCGTCGGTGAACGGCGCGATGACCACGGCGTGCTCGGCACGCCCCTTGAACAGGCAGACCACGGACAGCGCGAAGCCGGAAGAGGCGGATGCCAGGTTGGAATACCCGTGCACCGGCTCGATGCGCCAGTGGTAGTCAGCGCCCTGACCTTCGCCATCACGATGGTCGGTGTAACGGCCGGAGAGGCCGTGCTGCGGATAGCCGCGTTCCAGCTGACGCACGATGTGCGCTTCGGCGCGGCGTGCGGTGTCAGCGATGAAGGTATCGAGATCGTTGTCGTTGCGCGCGACTTCGATACGTTCACGAACACGGACGAACTGCTCTGCGGCGCCGCGTGCAGCACGCAGCGCAAATTGGACCATCGGATGCATGATCAAGGCCTTGACGAGTCGGAAGCTGTTAAAGAACGGTGTGTAACGCAGTAAGGCGGCTGGCCCGGGAATCTGCCAGCGGGTGCAACGGCCACGCTCATGGCACCTGCCGGACACGGGGGTCGGCAATGCAGGAGAGCGAATACGCTACAACAGGACGGCGAAGTCTAGCAGATGCGACGCCCGGCTGCCATCGCCATCCCCGACCTTCGGCGAAGAGAGCCGGCCTGATCGGTCAGCGCCTGACTGCTCCCCGCGCCGGCTTCATGCTAGGATATCGGGTCCTGACGCACGTCCCGCCCTGCCCGGTGTCCGGGCCGCGTCGATTGCCCCGCCCTTCAATCGCTATCCTGGAAGTCCTCATGCTTGAACGTCTGCGCATTGTCCTGATCGGTACCAGCCATCCCGGCAACATCGGTGGTGCAGCCCGCGCCATGCTCAACATGGGTCTGGCCGACCTCGCTCTGGTCGCGCCGCGCTGTCAGGTGCAATGTCAGGAGTCCGCCTCACGCGCCTCCGGCGCCGATACTCTGGTCGCCAATGCCCACGTGCATGAGACGCTGGAAGAGGCCGTGGCGGACTGCAGTCTGGTGGTCGGGTGCAGCGCACGCTCCCGCAATCTGCCATGGCCGATGATCACGCCGCGCGCCTTCGGCGCCACCCTGGCCGATGAGACCCGCCTGCCGGAGGCCCGCGTGGCCATCGTGTTCGGGCGCGAGGATTCCGGGCTCTCCAATGAAGAGCTGCAGCGCTGCCATCGTCACGTCCACATCCCGACCAATCCGGACTTCAGCTCGCTGAATCTGGCCGCGGCCGTGCAGGTGCTGGCCTACGAGTGCCGCCAGGCATGGCTGGCTGATCAGGAAGCCGCCGGCGAGACCCCGCGGGCCGAGGATGACCAGCCATTCGGCATCGACTGGGACAGTCCGTTGGCCAGCCACGCAGACCTCGAGCGCCTGTTCGAGCATCTGGAAAAGACGCTGATCAGCATCGATTTCCTGGACCCGGAACAACCGCGCCAGCTGATGGCACGCCTGCGCAGACTGTACCTGCGCGCCCGCCCCGACAGCATGGAAATCAACATCCTGCGCGGGATTCTCTCGTCAGTCGACAAGCAGGTCCGCCTGGCACAGACCGACGCGGCAAACCGCACTCTTTGAGGACACGCCATGTTCACTCGACTGCGTGAAGACATCAACAGCGTCTTTGCTCGCGACCCGGCGGCACGCAATTTCTTTGAAGTCCTGACCAACTATCCGGGTCTGCACGCCCTGCTGGCGCATCGCATCAATCATTGGTTGTGGCGTCACAACGCCAAGTGGCTGGCGCGCACCGGTTCGACCCTGATGCGCTGGCTGACGGGCATCGAGATCCATCCCGGTGCCACCATCGGACGCCGCTTCTTCATCGACCACGGCATGGGCGTCGTGATCGGCGAGACGGCGCTGATCGGTGATGACGTGACGCTCTATCACGGCGTCACCCTCGGCGGCACCACCTGGAATGCCGGCAAGCGTCACCCGACCCTCGGCGATGGCGTCATCGTCGGGGCCGGCGCCAAGATTCTCGGCCCGTTCACGGTCGGCGCCGGGGCCAAGGTCGGCTCCAACGCCGTGGTCACACGCGAAGTCCCGGCCGGTGCCACCGTGGTCGGGATTCCCGGCAAGATCGTCAAGCGCGCCGAACCGGACGTGGCGGAGGAGCCGCCCGTCGATCCGGAAAGCCGCGAAGCCATGAAGGAGAAGTTCGGCTTCGATGCCTACGGCATGGGCCAGGACATGCCCGACCCGGTCGCGCGCTCCATGCACGCGATGCTCGATCACATGCATGCGGTGGACAAGCGGATCGAACAGATGTGCGGCACGCTGCGCAAGCTGGATGCCAGCTATCGCGCCGGCCACCTTCCCGAGCTGGACGACGCCGATTTCGCGCAGCTGATCGATGAGCTGGGGCCCTGTGGTGGTGAGCCCGCGGACAAGCGTCCGCAGGCCCGGCCGGTTACCCGCGAAGCCGACGCCACACCCAGCGCCTCCGGTCATGGCGAGTCCGAGCGCCAGCACGGATAAAGTTGACCAAATCAGTCGGGATTGACCCCCTCGCCGCGTCTCACCATAATGGACAGTCTGATGCGCCGTCTGCCTGCAGACGGCGCCGACACTGCGGCCCTGTCGCCGATGCCATTCGCTCCACCAGCTCACGAGTTCCGCCATGCGCCTGACCACCAAGGGACGCTACGCCGTCACCGCGATGCTCGATCTGGCGCTTCATGCCAGTTGTGGTCCGACCTGCCTTGCCGACATCTCCGTGCGCCAAGGCATTTCCCTGTCCTATCTCGAGCAGCTGTTCGCTCGCCTGCGCCGTGCCGGGCTGGTCAAGAGCGTACGCGGCCCGGGTGGCGGCTACTTGCTGGACGTCGAGCTGGAAAGCACCTCCGTGGCGCGCATCATCGATGCCGTGAATGAATCGGTGGATGCCACCCGCTGCCAGGGACTCTCGGACTGTCAGGCAGGCGACACCTGCCTCACGCACCATCTGTGGTGTGACCTGTCCGATGAGATCCATGGCTTTCTCGATGGCATCAGCCTGGCGGACCTGGTCGCACGTGAGGAGGTTCGCCAGATTGCCAGTCGTCAGCGCAAGGCCTGCGAGCCGACACCGATCACCGTCATGCCCGGCAGCTGAACCCGTTCGTCATGTCTTCAGGAAGTCACCATGTCCCAGCCGATCTACCTTGACTATGCTGCCACCACGCCCGTCGACCCGCGCGTCGCCAAGCTGATGATGCGTCACCTGACGCAGGACGGCACCTTCGCCAACCCGGCCTCGCGCAGTCACATGCCGGGCTGGCTGGCCGAGCAGGCGGTCGAGGGCGCGCGTCGTCAGGTAGCCGACGCCATCGGCGCCGACCCGCGCGAGATCGTCTGGACCAGCGGTGCCACCGAAGCCGACAACCTGGCGCTGACCGGCTACATGCGCGCCAATGCCGAGCGTGGGCGTCACCTGATCACCTCGACCATCGAGCACAAGGCGATTCTGGATACCGCCAGTGCGCTGGAAGCCGAGGGCTTCGAGGTCACGCGTATCGCACCGCAGCCGGATGGCCGCATCAGCCCCCAGAGCCTGCGTGACGCTCTGCGCGCCGACACGATCCTGGTATCGCTGATGGCAGTGAACAATGAGCTGGGCAGCCTGAATGATCTCGATGCCCTCGGCGATATCGCCCGCTCGCATGGCGCGGCCTTCCATGTCGATGCCGCCCAGGCTCCCGGCAAGGTGCAGCTCGATGTCAGCCGACAGCCCATCGACATGCTGTCGCTGTCCGCGCACAAGGCCTACGGCCCCAAGGGGGTTGGCGCGCTGTACGTGCGACGTCAGCCGCAGATCAAGGTAGAGGCCCTGATCCACGGCGGCGGGCATGAGCGCGGCATGCGCTCCGGCACCCTGCCCACCCATCAGATCGTCGGCATGGGCGAGGCCTACCGCCTGTGCGCCGAACAGTTCGATGCCGACCACCAGCACCTGATCGCGCTGCGCCAGCAATTCGTCGCCGGACTATCCGGCCTTGAAGGCGTGCATTTCAATACCGATATAGACGTCAGCGCCCCCGGCATCCTCAACCTCGCCTTCGAAGGCGTGGACGGTGAGGCGATGCTGATGGCACTGCGCGGCATCGCGATTTCCACCGGTTCGGCCTGCAATTCCGCCAGTGTCGAACCGTCCTTCGTACTCACCGGCATCGGGGTGCCCCGTCCACTGGCGCTGGCGTCACTGCGCTTCAGCTTCGGACGCTTCACCACCGCCGCCGACATTGAATCCGCGCTCGGCGAGCTCAGGCATGCCCTGACCTCGCTGCGCGCCTGACCCGGGAGACTGCTCATGGCACACCTGTCGATTTCCCCCTCCGCCGCCGACCAGATCCGTGTCGTGCTGGCCGAGCGCGGCCACGGCCTTGGCCTGCGCGTCTCGGTCAAGCCCAGCGGCTGCTCCGGCTACAGCTACGTGCTCGACTTCGCCGATGAGGCCAACGAGGAAGATGTCGTCTTCGTCGATCACGGCGCGACTGTCTATGTCGACAGCGAAGCGCTGGCCGTGCTCGACGGCTCCGAAGTGGACTACGTCAAGGACGGTCTGAACCGCTACTTCCGCTTCAACAACCCCAACGTCAAGGACGAGTGTGGTTGTGGCGAGAGCTTCAGCGTGTAGATCCAGCTTCAGCGTGTAGACCTGGCTCAGCGTGTAGATCCAGCGTCAGCGTGTAGAGCTGGCTCAGCGCGTAGAGCGTCATTGCAGACAAGACGCCTGCCATCCGCGCGTCATCCAGTATCCGCATGATGGATGCAGTGGATGACGCGAGCAGCTATAATGCCGCCCACTTTTGTCGAGCCCTGCGTCGACAGAGCCCTTTTTCCGCCGCAAGGCCCAAGGCCGTGCGGCTCTTCAAAGCTTGTCTCAGGAGATTCACCATGACCCAGCGTACTCTGTCCATCATCAAGCCGGACGCCGTCGCCAAGAACGTGATCGGCGAGATCTACTCTCGCTTCGAGAAGGCCGGTCTGCAGATCGTCGCTTCCAAGATGGTTCACCTGTCCAAGGAACAGGCCGAAGGCTTCTACGCTGAGCACAGCGAACGTGGCTTCTTCGGTGAGCTGGTCGGCTTCATGACCTCCGGCCCGGTCATGATCCAGGTGCTGGAAGGCGAAGACGCCATCACCAAGAACCGCGACCTGATGGGCGCTACCAACCCGAAGGAAGCAGAAGCTGGCACCATCCGTGCAGACTTCGCCACTTCCATCGACGCCAACGCCGTTCACGGTTCTGACGCGCCGGAATCCGCTGCTCGCGAAATCGCCTACTTCTTCGGCGACAACGAAATCTGCCCGCGCGGTTGATTTCGCTTTGTGCGCCTGATGATGTCTGTCCCTTGCGGGCGTGATATCACCAGCCGTGCATGACTCGACGGCCCTGCCTGCGTGGCGGGGCCGTCGTGGTATCGGACGTGCTGAAGCGTCGTGCGCCAGCCTGCATTCCCTGAAGCAGATTCGACGCTTGAGCAGGTCCGATACGCTTTTCTTGAAGCCCTGCAGCTACCTCCGCCAGTGCCGTGCGGCCATTCCCTGCCCATTGCCTGACTGCGAGTGTCCATTGAGGTCCGCGAGTCATCGCCACCTCCGCTGACAGCGCCACCCTGCAGACGTCTATCCTTGTGGCTGACGCCTGCCCATCCCTGACACGACCGGCCCGAGACCATGACTGATACCACTGCAACCGCTACCGATGCCGCGGCACCTACCGACGTGAAGCTCACCAACCTGCTTGGCCTGCCGCGCCCGGCGATGGAAGCCTTCTTCGAGAGCATCGGCGAGAAGAAATTCCGCGCCACCCAGGTGATGAAATGGATTCACCAGGAAGGCGTCGACAGCTTCGACGAGATGACCAATCTCGCCAAGCCCCTGCGCGAACGCCTCAAGCAGGTCGCCGAGATTCGCGCGCCGGGCATCGTCTATGAAGGCGAGTCCAAGGACGGTACCCGCAAGTGGGTGCTGGAAGTCAGCGACGGCAGCTATGTCGAGACCGTGCTGATTCCGTCCGAGAACGGCAATCGTCGCACCCTGTGCGTGTCTTCCCAGGTCGGCTGCTCGCTGGACTGCAGCTTCTGCTCCACCGGCAAGCAGGGCTTCGAGCGTGACCTGACCGCCGCCGAGATCATCGGCCAGGTGTGGGTCGCCACCCGTGGCGCCGAAGACCGCAAGGACACCCGCAAGCGTCCGGTCACCAACGTGGTGATGATGGGCATGGGCGAGCCGCTGATGAACTACGACAACGTCGTGCCGGCAATGAAGCTGATGCTGGACGACAACGCCTATGGCCTGTCCAAGCGTCGCGTCACCCTCTCCACCTCCGGTGTGGTGCCCAAGCTGGACCAGCTCGGCGACGAGATGGACGTCAGCCTGGCGATCTCGCTGCACGCAGCCAACGATGAACTGCGCAACGTGCTGGTGCCGATCAACCGCAAGTGGAACATCCGCGCACTGCTCGACTCCTGCCATCGCTACCTGGCCAAGTGTGACGACGCGCGTATCGTCACCATCGAGTACACCCTGATCAAGGACGTCAACGACCAGATCCAGCACGCCGAGGAACTGGCCGCGCTGCTCGACGAGCTGCCGTGCAAGATCAACCTGATCCCGTTCAACCCGTTCCCGCATTCCGGTTACGAGAAGCCGTCACGCAATCAGGTGATGCGCTTCCAGCAGCGTCTCTATGAGCTGGGCTACACCGCCCCGGTGCGCGCGACACGTGGCGATGACATCGACGCCGCCTGTGGCCAGCTGGTCGGTCAGGTCAAGGACCGCACCCGTCGCGCCGAGCGTTACATCAACGCCATCCAGCTCGACGCCGACTGAGCCAGAGCACTTGTCGGGGCCAGATACCTGAGGCCACCACGGTGACTCCCAGCGCCAGCCATGAGCTTTTCATGGCTGGCGTTTTCGCGCGGGGAAGCCGCAAATGGCCCATGGGGATGCCTGCCGCGCGACTGTGACGACCCCCACCGCCCTGCCTGACAAACCCGCCTTGACTTGTCTGGAGTGCAGCGCTTTGATGGAGGCGCTTCTGTTGCCTGCAGCGATCCTCGCCCGCAGGCAGATCACGAGCCTTATCTCGCGAGGATTGCATGTCGAGTCGTCTGCCACTTCATCGCTTTTCCCGCCGCGGCGCCACGGCGCGAGTTCGCGGCATGCTGCTGTGCCTGAGTCTTGCCGGCCTGACCCTGTCGGGCTGCGCGACGCGCGTGGAAACCAATGACCCTTACGCGGCCCCCGATGACAACAAGGCATCGACGGCCTATGTGGAACTTGGCGAGGCCTATCTGAGTCGTAATCAGTTGCAACGCGCGGACAATGCCTTCCAGAAGGCACTCAAGCTGCAGCAGGGGAATGCCGAAGCCAAAGCCGGGCTGGCGATGATCTATCAGCGTCAGGGCGAGAACGTACTGGCAGATGACTACTTCAAGCAGTCCATCGCCAGTGACCCCTCGTTCACGCGGGCACGCAACAACTATGCGGCATTCCTGTACTCGCGCGGGGAATACGTCGCCGCCTGCGAGCAGCTGGAAAAAGCCACGCAGGATCTGACCTATGACAACCGCGGCCAGCTCTACACCAACCTGGGGCGCTGTCAGCTGCAGCTGGGCAAGACGAGCGAGGCACGGGCGAACTTCGATCGTGCCGTCAAGATCAACCCGCGGGAAGCCGAGGCGTGGCTCGCCAAGGCGCGCATGGAACATGAAGCCGGTGACGATGACGCTGCCCAGCAGGCGCTGAGCCGATATTTCCGACTGAACGGCACCGACAGTGACAGTCTGGAACTGGCCGTGGATGTCGCCGTGGCACGCGGTGATGCACGTCTGGCGGACCTCTACGGCCGACAGCTGGAGCAGATCAGAACACGTGAGGCCGGACGCGCGGTCATCCGCACACCATGAAACCGGGGCTCGGGCGTGGCGTGATGCGGGGAAACGCCCTGCGCGCCTGGCTCACCGGCCGTCACTCGGCGACAGGTTGCTTCGTTGAGGCACCGGAAGACCGAAATGCCGGTGAAAATTCTGGCCCGGCCTTGGTATAGTGCCGACGTCAACATGGCATGACGGCTTGCCATCGCCGGCGAGATCACGTCACCGTCGTGGCATGTCAGCTCGGCAGCCGGAGCGGATGGTCACTCCTGTTGGCAGTCACCCGTTTTCACGACCATCGTTCACAGCAGTTGTTTACAGTAACTGTTCACAGCAATACCGGAAGAGTGCCCGGACAGGTATCCGGTCGTCCGTTCTTCCCTACAAGGATGCGCCATGAGCGAACATCAGCCCTCCCCTGACATGTCCGTCAGCGACACACTGCCTGGCAAGCTTCTCAAGGCTGAGCGGGAGCATCAGGGGCTGTCACGTGATGAAGTGGCAACACAGCTCAACCTGCGCCCCAGTCTGGTCGATGACCTGGAACGCGACCACTACGACCAGATCCCCATCGCGGCCTACCGCCGCGGTTACCTGCGCGCCTATGCCCGCTTGCTGGGCATGGATGAGAAAGCGGTCGTCGGCCAGTACAATGCCCAGTTCGGCACCACCGAGGTGGAGCGCCATCCTCCTGCGATGAGCCCCTCGGTGCGCCCGCCCGGCAAGCTGGGCAAGTACCTGTTTCGACTCGTCAGCCTGCTGGTCATCGCCGGATTGATCGGCCTCAGCTACGTCTGGTGGCAGAGCGGAGACTACGGACGCACCTCACCGTCAGAGACGTCCGACGCCGCCCCCCTCAGCGAAGGCGCGACCGACGATGGTTCACCGGTCGTCAACGCCGATGGCTCGATCGAGCTGACCCTCTCCCAGACGGCAGCAGCGCCTGCCGCTGACGATGCCGGGGAGGCCAGCGCCGGCGAATCCGTCGCGACGACACCCGGGGCGACTCCGGCCACGACTGGCGGCGACGTCAGCGAAACCGGCACCACGCCGGCGGATGCCAGCCTCGCGGCGGACACCACAAGCGACACCGCGGCTGCCGGCGCAGAGGACTCGACAGAACCGCAAGCGGTACAGGAGGCTACCGCCCCTGCCGCTGACCCGCGCAAGCTGACACTGACCTTCAACAATGATTCCTGGACCGACATCCGTGATGCGGATGGCAAGAAACTGCTCTATGGCACCAACCCGCCAGGCAGCAGCAAGACGCTGGAAGGCAAGCCGCCGTTCAAGCTCACCATCGGCAAATCCGCGGGCGTCGTCCTTGAATACATGAACGAGCCGGTTGATCTGAAAAGCGCCACACGCGGCACCGTCGCCAAACTCACACTCGGTGAATGATCCGGAATCCCATGCATAGTCACTCCCCCATCAAGCGCCGCGTCTCGCGCAAGATTCATGTCGGCAACGTCGCCGTCGGCGGCGATGCACCGATTTCCGTGCAGAGCATGACCAATACCGACACCAACGATGTCGCCGCCACCGTCGCGCAGATCAAGCGCCTCGAGGATGCCGGTGCCGATATCGTGCGTGTCAGCGTGCCGGACATGGATGCCGCTGAAGCCTTCGGTCGCATCAAGCAGCAGAGCAACATCCCGCTGGTGGCCGATATCCACTTCGACTACAAGATCGCCCTGCGCGTCGCCGAGCTCGGCGTGGATTGCCTGCGCATCAACCCGGGCAACATCGGCCGTGAAGACCGTGTGCGTGCCGTGGTCAGTGCCGCGCGTGACAACGGTATCCCGATCCGCATCGGCGTCAACGCAGGCTCCCTGGAAAAGGACCTCCAGAAGAAATACGGCGAACCGACGCCGGCCGCGCTGGTCGAATCCGCCATGCGCCACATCGATCACCTCGATCGCCTCGACTTCCAGGAGTACAAGGTCAGCGTCAAGGCCAGCGACATCTTCATGGCCGTCGCCGCCTATCGTGATCTGGCCACGCGCATCGAACAGCCGCTGCACCTGGGGATCACCGAAGCCGGCGGTCTGCGTTCCGGTACCGTGAAATCCTCCATCGGCCTCGGTATGCTGCTGATGGACGGCATCGGCGACACCATCCGTGTCTCGCTGGCCGCGGACCCGGTCGAGGAGATCAAGGTCGGCTTCGACATGCTCAAGAGTCTCAAGCTGCGTGCCAAGGGCATCAACTTCATTGCCTGCCCCAGCTGCTCACGTCAGAACTTCGACGTCATCAAGACCATGAACGAGCTGGAGAATCGCCTCGAGGACGTGCTGACACCGCTGAACGTCTCGGTGATCGGCTGTGTCGTCAACGGCCCCGGTGAAGCCAAGGAGACCGATGTCGGTCTGACCGGCGGCAGCCCGGCGAATCTGGTCTATCTGGACGGCAAGCCGGCCAGCAAGCTGACCAACGACACGCTCGTCGATGACCTGGAACGTCTGATTCGAGACAAGGTCGCCGAAAAAGAGGCCCGTGAGGCCGATACCATCATCCGCCAGGGCTGAGCACGTCTCAGCCGGCTTGCGCATCATCACGATGCGCCTTCGTCTCCCCGCCTGACGTCATGCTGCTGCATGCCGCTGCCGCGGGGAGATGCGCAAGGATTCAGGAGAGAACGTTGAGCACCAAGATCCAGGCCATCCGTGGCATGAACGACCTGCTGCCGGACCAGTCACCGGTATGGCAATACTTCGAACGCCAGGTGCAGACCCTGATGGGCCAGTACGGCTATCGCGAGATTCGCACGCCCATCGTCGAGCAGACGGCGCTGTTCAAGCGCTCCATCGGCGAGGTGACCGACATCGTCGAGAAGGAGATGTACACCTTCGAGGATCGCAACGGCGACAGCCTGACCCTGCGGCCGGAAGGTACGGCCAGCTGCGTGCGCATGGCGATGGAGAACGGTCTGGTCCACAACCAGATCCAGCGCCTGTGGTATGCCGGCCCCATGTTCCGCCACGAGCGCCCGCAGAAAGGCCGTTATCGTCAGTTCCATCAGGTGGGTGTCGAAGCCTACGGCATGGATGGCCCGGACATCGATGCCGAGATGATCCTGATCTCGGCACGCCTGTGGCGTCAGCTGGGCCTGCTGGAGCACGTCACGCTCGAACTGAACTCACTGGGCAGCCTGGAAGCACGTGCTGCCTATCGTGACCTGCTGATCGAATACTTCGAGCAGCATCTGGATGTGCTTGACGAGGACGCCAAGCGTCGCCTGCACAGCAATCCGCTGCGCATTCTCGATACCAAGAACCCGGACATGGCCGCCGTCGTCGATGCCGCGCCGCGTCTCGGCGATCACCTGGATGAAGCCTCCCGCGTGCACTTCGAGGGCCTCAAGGCACGCCTCGATGCGGCAGGCATCCAGTACGTCATCAATCCGCGCCTGGTACGTGGCCTGGATTACTATTCGCGCAGCGTGTTCGAGTGGACCACCACCGCACTGGGCAGCCAGGGCACCGTGTGTGCCGGTGGCCGCTATGACAGCCTGTTCGAACAGCTGGGCGGCAAGCCGGTGCCGGCGGTCGGCTTCGCCATGGGTGTCGAGCGCCTGATCCTGCTGCTCGAGACACTGGAACTGGTCCCGGAGGCCGTGCGTGAGACCGTCGATGTCTATCTGATGTCGATGGGCGAGCAGGCCGAAGCCGAATCCATGCGTCTGGCCGAAGATCTGCGCAGCGCCCTGCCCGACCTGCGCCTCGTGCTGCATTGCGGCGGCGGCAGCTTCAAGAGCCAGATGAAGAAGGCCGACAAGAGCGGCGCACGCGTGGCATTGATTCTCGGTGAGAATGAAGTCATCGAAGGGACCGTGGGACTCAAGTTCCTGCGCGAGGAGCGTGATCAGGAAACCCTGAATCAGCGCGCCCTCGGCGAGCGTCTCGCGAGTGTCTTCAGCGCCTGAGACGGCCAGTGAATATCCGGCGGGGCCAGTGCGCCCCGCCTCCCGAATGCATGTGCCGGCGTACCGGCCAGGTCAAGGAGACCGCCCGTGGCGGAAGAGCTCAGAAGCGAAGAAGAACAGCTTGAGGCCATCAAGCGCTGGTGGAGCGAGAACGGCAAGTCACTGATCGCCGGTGTCGTGCTGGCCGGTGCCGGCATCTTTGCCTTCAAGGCCTGGCAGAATTACGAGGCCAGTCAGTCCGAGGCAGCCTCCATGCGCTATCAGCAGCTGATCAGCCTCGTCAGTCAGCCCACGCTGGAAGATGCGGGTGTCCAGCGGGCACGCAACCTGATCAGTGAGCTGGAAAGCGAGCACGCCGACAGTCTCTATACCCAGATGGCCCACCTGCTGGATGCCAGCATGTCGGTGAAGGCCGATGACCTCGACGCTGCCGCCAAGGCACTGCAGAGCGTGGTGGACAGCGACGCCGACAGCTATCTCAAGGGGCTGGCCAGCCTGCGTCTGGCCCGACTCCATGTGGAGCTCGGCGAGCAGGACAAGGCCTTGAGCCTGCTGGAGAACCCGCCCACGACCCTCGCGGCACAGGCCGCCGCCGTGCGCGGGGATGCACTGGTGGCACAAGGCAAGCGTGATGAAGCCGTCGCGGCCTATCAAGAAGCCAGCCGCCTGTCCGAGCAGAGCGGCCAGCCGGTCTACGGGCTGGATCTGAAACTCGCCGACCTCGCCGTGGAGAGCCCGTCATGAAACTGAATCACCGCCTGTCGCTGCCTGTGTCACTGCTGACCGTCAGCCTGTTGGCCGGTTGCGCCAGCAGTGCCCAGCCAGAGTATGCCCCCAAGGAACTCGTCGACTTCGATGCCACGGTGGCGCTGGATTCCGCCTGGAGCGAATCGGTCGGCAACGGCCTGGGTCGCGCTCACTACCCGTTGGCCCCCATCGTGGCCAATGACCGGCTGTTCGTGGCGGCTGAAGAGGGTGAGCTGGAAGCCTTCGATGCCAAGACCGGCGACGAGGTCTGGCAGATCACCCTGCCGGCCGGCATCACCAGTGCACTGAATGCCGACCCGTCTCGTCTGTATGTCGGTACCCGCGATGGCAAGGTCAGCGCCATTGACCAGCAGGACGGCAGCATCGAATGGAGCACGCGAGTCTCCAGCGAAGTGCTGGCCGCACCTCAGTACAACGAGGAGCTGATCGTGGTGCAGAGCGTCGATGGCAGCGTGACCGCACTGGATCGCTTCACCGGCGAGGAACAGTGGGTCTATTCCGCGACCATCCCCGCGTTGACGCTGCGCGGCACCGGCGCACCGCGCGTCATCCAGCCGGTCACCTTCGCCGGCTTCGCCAATGGCAAGCTCGTGACCCTGGACAACCGCTCGGGTCAGGAGCTGTGGGACCTGCGGGTCGCGGTGCCCTCCGGGCGTACCGAAGTGGACCAGCTGGTGGATCTGGATGGCCAGCCGGTGCTGACCCGTGACGGTCGCCTGTACGTCACCAGCTACAACGGCCGTCTGATCGCGCTGGATGCTCGCAATGGCGAGCCGCTGTGGGACAAGCCTTCCTCCAGCTACCTGACACCGATCGTCGTGGGTGACTACCTGTTCAGCATCGACAACGCCAGCCACATCCTGGCGATGGATGCCAACACCGGCAACGTGCTGTGGAAATCGGAAGACCTCGAGGGTCGCTGGCTGACCTCACCCGCCTTCATCGATGGCAAGCTGGTGGTGGGAGATTATGAAGGCTACGTGCACCTGATCGATGCCCAGAGTGGGGAAATGGCTGGCCGCTACGACGTCGGTGGTGACGGCATCAGCATCACGCCGCTCACCGAAGGCAAGCGCATCTTCGTCTACACCAATGATGGCGAGCTGACCGCACTGGATCTCGAAGCTCCCTGAGTCCGGTCGGGAAGCCTCTGCAACGCATCAACGGCAGCCCCAGTGCTGCCGTTGATGCGTTGTGGGCACGCAATGCCGTCTACGCCATTGGTAGCGTCATGCTCGCAGTGCTAGAATACCGCCCCCGCTGACCACACGAGTCGGCTGACGCGCCAAGGTGTCGGCAGATTCGCTGAACTCAGCCACGAGATCATTTCCGCAGAGAGTGCCAAGGCCCACTCTGCGGGCCATACTGGAGACACGCCTCGTCAGGCGCCTGCCGACGACGCCCTTCAGTGACCCAAGTCCGATATCATCGCTATCGCCCTGCCTGCACAAGGTGCTTTCCAGCCGTCATGGTTCGAAGCAGACCGCCCGGGGCCGGCATCGATGCTATCCCTGCGAATGCTGTGAGATTCCATGAACCCCGTGATCGCCCTGGTCGGCCGCCCGAATGTCGGCAAGTCGACGCTATTCAATCGCCTCACCAAGACCCGTGATGCCCTGGTCGCCGACTTCCCGGGCCTGACCCGTGACCGCAAGTACGGCACCGGCAAGGTCGGTGGCAAACCCTACACCGTCATCGACACCGGCGGCATCAGCGGTGACGAGGAAGGTATCGACCTGATGATGGCGGGCCAGTCGCTGGCCGCCATCGATGAGGCCGACATCGTGCTGTTCATGGTCGACGCGCGCGCCGGCCTGAACATGGCCGATGAAGCCATCGCCAACCACCTGCGCATCAACCAGAAGAAGACCTGGCTGGTGGTCAACAAGACCGACGGCATGGACGAGGAAATCGGCAAGTCCGACTTCTGGACCCTGGGTCTGGGTGACCCGCGTGCCATCGCCGCCGAGCATGGCCGCAACGTCACCACGCTGCTGGAAGAGGTGCTCTCGCCCTACCCGGAAGTCGAGGAAGGCGAAGACGAGGACCTGCATCCGGAGCTGGATGACCGCGGCGTGCGCATCGGCATCATCGGTCGCCCGAACGTCGGCAAGTCGACGCTGGTCAACCGCCTGCTGGGCGAGGAGCGCGTGGTCGTCTTTGACCAGGCCGGCACCACCACCGACGCCGTGGAGATTCCCTTCGAGCGTCGTGGCAAGCCGTATCTACTGGTCGATACCGCGGGGATCCGTCGCCGCAAGAACGTGCGCGAAGTGGTGGAGAAGTTCTCCATCATCAAGACCCTGGAAGCGATCAAGAAGTGCAACGTCGCCGTGATGGTGCTCGATGCCCGTCAGGGGCTGGTCGAGCAGGATCTCCACCTGCTGGACTTCGTGCTGACCAGCGGTCGCGCTCTGGTGCTGGTGGTCAACAAGTGGGATGGCCTGGAAAGCGAAGCCAAGGAGAAGATGCGTTCCGAGATCAAGCGTCGTCTGGGCTTTGCCGACTACGCCGACCTGCATTTCATCTCCGCACTGCACGGTACGGCGGTGGGTGACCTCTACCCGTCCATCGACCGCGCCTTCGAGAGTGCCGTGGCCCGCTGGTCGACCAAGCGCCTGACCACCCTGCTGCAGGATGCCACTCAGGCGCACCAGCCGCCGATGGTCAACGGCCGTCGCATCAAGCTGCGCATGGCGCACCAGGGCGGCGCCAATCCGCCGCTGATCGTGGTGCACGGCAACCAGACCAACAAGCTGCCGGAAGCCTACAAGCGCTATCTGACCAACACCTTCCGCAAGGTGCTCAAGGTCAAGGGCACGCCGATGCGCTTTGAATTCCGCTCAGGCGACAACCCCTTCGACGGTGCCCAGGGCAGCGATGACCGCGAGCGCGCGAAAGAGCGTTCACTGGCGCGCACCAAGGAAGCCCGCAAGGAACGCAAGCAACGCCGCTGATGGCGTGAACTACGCCTGTGTGACGGCAGACTAGCGGATCTGATCCGCTAGTCTGCCCCATGAAAAAGCCGCCCCTGCAGATGACTGCAGGGGCGGCTTTTTCATGGGGCGAGCATTGTCGTCTCAAGCACCTCAATCGCCAAGCACCAGAATCATGCCTCTAGTGTCTTCTGTCCCGCCCACAGATTGGCGAACTGCCAGGCAGCACGCCCGCTGCGCACCCCGCGCTGAGTGGCGTAACGCAACGCCTCGGCACGCGCCGCCTCGTCGAAGCTGCCCGCGCCGAGACGCCATTCCACCCAGTGCTGACAGGTCTCCAGGTAGGCATCCTGATTGAAGGGATGGAAGGCCAGCCACAGGCCGAAGCGGTCCGACAGCGAGATCTTCTCTTCCACCGCATCGCCATGATGCAGCTCGCCATCGACGATATGCGTGTCGTGATTGTCGCTCATGTGCTCCGGCAGCAGATGACGACGGTTGGACGTGGCGTACAGCAGCACGTTCTCCGGCGGGCCCGTCAGGGTGCCATCCAGCACGCTCTTGAGCGCCTTGTAGGCGTCATCGCTACCCTCGAAGGACAGGTCATCACAATAGACGATGAAGCGGTGCGGCTGTTGTGCCAGCTCGGCGACCAGCCCCGGCAGTGCCGGCAGGTCGTGACGGTCTATCTGGATCAACCGCAGGCCTTCACTGCCCAGGGTGTTGAGCAGCGCACGTACCAGCGATGACTTGCCGGTGCCACGCGCGCCCCACAGCAGCGCGTGGTTGGCCGGCCGACCCGCCAGGAAGGCGCGGGTATTGGCCAGCAGCTCGCGCTTCTGACGGGCGATGCCGAGCAGATCCTCGAGCGTCAGGGCATCACGCGGCGCGATCGGGGTCAGGCGGCCGCCCAGGGGGTGGCGGGTCCATAAGGCGGCGACGTCTCGTGTCCAGTCCACCTCGACAGCCGTCGGCGGCAGCATCGGCTCCAGACGGTCCAGCAACTGCGAGAGGCGGTGTTCAAACTCTGGTGACATGATGACTCCCTGTCAGGTACATGGGGCAAGGGCCGTGGCAGGCCCATGAGATCGCGCCCAGTATCTCATGCCCGGCGAGCCCGTCTGGCCTGACGTTGCTGTGATCTCAGCAACGTATCATTTCGCTGACTGCACCACTGCGCCTATCCGGTTATGCTGTCTGCACGTTTCTTGCACGTTCAGCACCGCCTTGCCGTGCACTCGAAGGTTGTCATCGTCACCATTGCCAGGAGGCCTCAATGCCAGGATTGCTCGATCACTCATCTCCCCGCGCCCTGCGCCGTCTGCTCCCGCTGGCGGCTCTTGCGGCGTCCGTCACCTTGAGTGCCTGCGCCAGTTCTCCTCTGGGCCGAAGCCAATTGACGCTCTATTCGGATCAGGAGCTGGAGAAGATGGGAGAAGCCAGCTTCAGCAAGTACCAACAGGAGCTGCCGGTGGTGGAAGGCCGCCAGGATGCCTATGTCAGCTGCGTGGCAGATGCCGTGACCGCCAAGGTGCCCGCCAGCTATGGCATCAGCGAGTGGCAGGTCAAGGTATTCGAGGATGACTCTGCCAATGCCTTCGCACTGCCGGGCGGCTACATCGGCGTCAACACCGGTCTGCTGGAAGTCGCCGAGAATCAGGATCAGCTGGCGACCGTCATCGGCCATGAGATCGCCCACGTGCTGGCCCGCCATGCCAATGAGCGCGTCTCGACCCAATCCCTGACGTCCGCAGGTCTTTCCCTGACCCAGGCACTGGCCGGACTGGAAGGCACCGGCGGTGACCAGCTCATGGGATTGCTGGGCATGGGCGCGGAATATGGCGTGCTCAAGCCGTTCTCGCGTTCACATGAGTCCGAGGCCGACCTGCTGGGGCTGGACCTGATGGCCGAAGCCGGCTTTGACCCACGTGCCAGCATCAAGCTGTGGGCCAACATGAACGCCTCCGGTGGCGCTCAGCCTCCGGTCTGGATGTCCACTCACCCCAGTGACGAGCAGCGCATGACCGCGCTCAACGAGCGCCTCGAGACCGCATTGCCGACCTACCAGCAGGCACGGGCCGCCGGCGAGAAGCCCAACTGCGACAGGCTGCGCTGAGCCGGCTTACGCAGGAGAACGTCCCCGTCTTCCAGAGGCGCCTGTCGGGCGCCTCTGGCATCTCTGCCGCGCATTCATCGATCTCGTGTCCCGACGTCTCACCGCCGTGCGCCACTCTGAATCCGGACGACTCCACCAGGCGCATGAATGTAAAAAGGTGGCGCCAAATGTGTCGATATACGCGTTGTGAGTGGCGACGTTGCTAGTCTTCAGACATGCGCTCACCTACCCCCCGAGAAATGTCACCGTGAGCGTCCTCTCGCCCCCAGCCAAGGATGTATCACATGACGCGACATGCACTCATCATCGACGATGATCCGGACTTTCGTGAGCTGATCGCCGGACTGCTTTCCACCTTCGGATTCAGCTGCATGGAAAGTGAGGGACTGCAGGACATCGCCTGTGACCCTTCCTCTCTGCAGGCAGACCTCATCCTGGTGGATTATGAACTGGGGGACTTCACCGGCGCTGATGTTCTCAGCTATCTGCGTGAGCGCAATGTCGAGGCGGGCATCATTCTGATGAGCGCCTGTCACGATGACGACATGCAGGCGATGATCAATCAGGGCCGACGCAGTGGCCTGGACATGCTGGGACAGCTCAGCAAGCCGTTCGATCTCAAGCATCTGGCGTCCATGCTCAATGATCTCGATGAACACCATAATCCGCTGACGCTCGCGGAGCTGGATGAGGCCCTGGCCCAACAGCAGCTGCATCTCGTCTATCAACCCAAGATCGATCTTGCCAGTGGCCAGCTGAGTGGTGCCGAGGCCCTCGTGCGTTGGCAGCATCCTCTGCGCGGCATGGTCATGCCCAACCAGTTCATCGCCCTGGCGGAGCGCAGCAATCGCATCGAATCGCTTACCTGGCAGGTCATCAATCAGGGATTCGGTCAGCAGCAGGAGTGGCAATCACAGGGCCTCACGCTGAATCTGGCGCTCAATCTTTCCCCACAACTGCTTCGCTCGCGCGACATGCTGAAGAAGCTTGATGCACTTGCCAGCCAGCATCAGGTCGACCCCCATACGATCACCCTGGAGCTCACGGAAAGTTGCGGCATAGACTGTCTGACCTACGCCCGCCATCTCCTGAACGCCATTCGCGAGCGCGGTTATCGCCTGGCACTGGATGACTTCGGTACCGGCTTCTCCTCGATGATGCAGCTCTACAATCTGCCCTTTGACGAGCTGAAGATCGACCAGTGCTTCGTCGGACGCAGCGATAGCCACCCGGAAGCCCGTGCCATCACGCGCACCATCGTCGAGCTTGGCCAGCGACTCAATCTCGCTGTCGTCGGGGAAGGCATCGAGACGACACAGCAACGCGACTACCTCTGCGATACTCGCTGCAATCTCGGCCAGGGCTATCTCTTCGCGCGGCCCATGACAGTCACCGACTTCAATGCCTGGAGCCACTGCCCACCCACTGCCGTCAGCGCCCTCATCCAGCGCCATGCGCCTTCCGTTCACTGACAGACAGGCTTCCCATCAACGCATGCCCGGATCAAGAAAGCCGACTCGAGCAAGCGAATGCTCCTTCAAGACAGAAACGCCACTCATGTCACCATGGGTGGCGTTTCTGTCTTGCGAGCTCTGCACTTCCTGCACTCCCTGCACTTCCTGCACTCTTTTCTCTTCCGCTTCACTTCCCTTCGCTCGCCTATCGCCCTCACATGAGGACACCTGCAAAAGGCACTTCAGGAGAAAAAGCCCTTCAGGAGAGCAGATATCCCTGCTCGAGAAGACTGTCGCGCGTCGGCACACTCAAGGCGCGCAGCGTGGCGACATGATGATGGGCCCGGGTCATGTCTTCGGAGATCGCGGCCTCCTCCAACGCCCTGGCACCGCTGGCGATACCGCTGCATCCCAACGAAGCAGAGGCCCCTTTCAGGGAATGCGCTTCCCGCTTGAGCTCTCCGAGATCCCTCTGCTGTAGCAGGGTCAACATCACGTCGAGTCGCCCCTCGAGGCGCGTCAGGTAATTGCTCAACAGTCGTGAGTAAGCCTCGCGACTCAGGGTGGCAAGCAGCTCCTGACAGGTCGCCTGCTGAAGCAGCGATGACGGGTTGCCCTTCAGGTCACACTGATCAGAGGCCGGATCGGCGCCAGCATGTGTCTCATCAGATGACGGCTCCGTACCGAGAGGCGCCGCTTGCTCCTCCGCCAGGCTCGCCATGGCGAGAACTTCCGTGCCAGATTTCGCGTCAGACTCCGCGCCAGAGCCCACGCCAGCGTCCACGGGGATCTCCCGCCGGCGGGACGTCAGATATTGGTGCAGCACCTGCTGCAGGTCATCACGAGTGAAGGGTTTGTGCAGGACACCGTCCATTCCGGCCTCGATGCAACGGCGTGCATCTTCCTGCATCACGTTGGCAGTCATCGCGATGATCGGCAGGCGGGTCGCGGACGTCTCGGCTTCCCGTTGACGCCAGCGTCGTGTCGTCTCCAGACCATCCAGCACTGGCATCTGCATGTCCATGAAGATCAGATCAACCTCATGGTCCGCCTGCGACAGCCAGGCCAGCGCCTGCTCCCCCTCCTCGACGATCGTGACCTGCTGCCCCAGATATTCCAGCATTGCGCGAGCCAGCGACTGATTGACCTCGTTGTCTTCCACCACCAGAACGCGGGCCTCGGGCAAGGGGGCTTCCCTCGCCGTCTGCTGGGGGCAGGTCTCGGAGGCTGTCAGCACCGGCAACGGCACGCGACACCAGAATCGACTGCCGAGGCCAAGATGACTCTCCACGCCGATCTCTCCACCCATTGCCTCCACCAGCCGCTTGCAGATGGCCAACCCCAGCCCGGTCCCTTCATGGCGACGTGCCATCGAGGTATCCACCTGGGTGAAGGGGGCAAACAGCTGACTCACCTGGTCAGAGGCGATACCGCAACCGCTGTCGTGGACCTCGAAATGAAGGGTCTCATCCTCTTGCGACGACACCCGCAACCGGATGGTCCCCTGGGGACAGAACTTGAACGCGTTGTTGAGCAGGTTGGTCAGCACCTGGCGCAGACGATTGACGTCTCCCTCGACCCAGACAGGCAGGTCATCGGCACGCTCCTCCAGGAAGATACGCGAGCACCCCTTGCCGGCACTGTCTGCCTGACGGGTGTAATGCGCGGACAATGACTCGAGAAAGTCGGGCAGCGAGAAGCAGCGCCGGTCCAGCTCCAGCTTGCCGGCCTCGATCTTGGAATAATCCAGCACGTCATTGATGACGGCCTGCAGACTCTCGGCACTCTGACGCAGCATCACCAGATATTGCTGCCCACGCTGGGTCGAGACTTCCTCACCGATGAGGTCCGATACGCCGACCATGCCGTTGAGAGGCGTGCGTATCTCATGACTCATGATCGCCATGAATTCCGACTTGGCACGACTGGCGGCCTGCGCCAGCTGCACCATGCCGTCCAGCTCCTGCGTACGCTCCTCCAGCTTGCGGGTCTTGGAGGCCCGCCCGCGACTCTCGACGATCAGAGCGACCACCAGGACAGTGCCGCTGAGGGTCATCAGCAGGACCAGTGACAGCGCGAGTGCATACAGATTGAGAAGCTCCGTACGCTCCTTCGTGCGCTGCAAGGCAGCCTCCGCATTGATATCCAGCAGCAGCTTGCCTGTCTGCTCCTGAAGAGAGACCAGGCGACTGAGCAGCTGCGCGTAGAGTGCCTCTTCACGCTGCTGACGACTCGCAAGCTCCATGATGCCGTTGTCCAGCACCTCGATTCTGGGCAGCATCGCCAGCAGCTGGACATGCAGTTCCGGCATCCCCGCCAGCATGCTGCCGAGTTGACCGTTCTGCAGCAGCTGTACCCGGCTGTACAGGATGTCCAGACGCAACAGCAGCTCACTGTCATCCATCAGTTCCGGTGGCGTGGGAGACTGCTGCTCCTCGGCCACCACCATGCGCAGCTCGCGCACCTCCCTGTCGAACTGATAGACCGCCCAGATCAGGTTCTCGCGCAGCTTGTGCTCAAGGGCCTGCTGGCGTTGGTAGACCAACACGCCAGTCACCAGTGCCGAGACGAAAAACAGCGTCGCGGCAATGGCGATGGCGGTTCTGAAATGCAGAGAACGAAGAGGATTCATGCACAGGCATCCTGCCAGAGCTCATCAGACGGAGCGGAGAATGTGGGCTCAGCGTTCGATGACGATCCGCTTCACCTGCCAGACAGAGCGAGTCATGATTTCCTCGTTGAGGAGATCCGGCTGCTCGCTGAAGGGATAGATGATGAAGATCGGGCCATTGTCGCGTACCCGAAGAAGCTTGCCCTCGGCCTGCATGGCCAGTATCACCGGGTAGTCGAAGTAATCCTGCACCGGGGCATTGGCCGCGTAGTCATTGAGCGCGACGATGCGCATGGTGCCACTGTCAACGCCCACCGCCTCCATCAGCGCCGAACCGAGCGGTCCGCTGAAGCTGACTTCACCGTCATGCCATGGCGTGGTGGTCACGGTTTCCCGCTGTGGCAGCGCTTGTAGCATCGCGCGATCGAAATGTGCCTCATCACCGGCATTGACGTGACGGATATCACCCGTGACGCGCAGCACGACCGGCCCTTGCGGTGCTTCCAGCGCCAGGGCGAAGGGTGAGAGCGACAACGCCATCAGCAGGAGCCAGTGGCGCATGCGACGTGACGCCAGAATGAAGCGGCGTGAGAGTACGAGAAGAGGCATGAGGGAGACTCCTGTGGATCATGGGTAGCCATTGATCACGGCCAGTGATTCACCGTCGCGAGGCATCATCGCCAATCACGAGCCACCATGAGCAGAGGTGCACGACAGCAAGAGAGCAGCTGGGAACGAGTATAAGCCGCCATCGTCGGGCCAAACGTGAACCATTGTGACGCGGTCTCACGCAAGGGGCGCGTAGACTGCTGGTCATACCCACGCAGGGAGGCAACGACATGCATATCGGCATTCTCGAAGATGACCATGATCAACGTGATTATCTGACCCTGTGTCTCGAGTCCCAGGGGCATGAAGTGGCAGGATTCGAACGCGCGAGCCAACTGTTGCGCGCATTGCGTGAACGCAGCTTCGACCTGCTGATCATCGACTGGCAGCTGCCGGATGCCTGCGGCATGGAACTGACGCGTACGCTGCGCAATGAACACGGCTGGCAGGGGTTGATCCTGTTCATCACCGCAAGCCAGGGAGAGGAGGATGTCGTGCATGCCTTGCAGCATGGTGCCGACGACTTCCTGAGCAAACCCATCAATCCCAGAGAGCTGTCAGCCCGGGTGTCCGCGCTGGGACGACGCCTTGCCAACAGCAAGGCCAGCAATGGATCGCAGGAAGTGGAAGCGCTCCCCGGCCAGTACCGGATCGAACAGGATGAGCACACCATCTGGTGCGGCGATCACCCCGTCAATCTGACACAGCGCGAGTACCGGCTTGCCGTGCTGCTGTTGCGTCATGTGGGGGAACTGTTCTCACGGGCCTATCTGCTGGAAATGGTATGGGGGATCAATGGGGACATCTCCACCCGCACCGTCGACACTCATATCAGTCGCCTGCGCCGCAAGCTGGAACTCGACGGTAGTCGCGGCCTGCGATTGAAGAGCGTGTATCAGCATGGCTATCGCCTGGAAACCTGTACACCTTCGACACTATCTGCCGCTAGTGCCTGAAGAGCGTGCTCAGCCTCTCGCGTTTCCGCCCCATCCTGCGCAACGCAAAGCGCCGGCACTTCGTTCAGCGAAGTGCCGGCGCTTTCATCACTGATACCCCAAGGTGCAGCAACAGCCTGAATTTTCGTCAGGAGTCTGTCAGCAGCTCGCGCAACATGTCCGCCACGGGCCCCGTCTCCGGGCGCTTGTGACGCCACAGGAAGTAGGACTCGGCCGCCTGCTCCACCAGCATGCCGAGACCATCCTCGCCCCGTGCCCCCTGCTCGCTGGCCCAGCGCATGAAGACGGTCGGCCCGGCGGCATACATCATGTCGTAGGCCAGCGCATGCGATGAGAACAACGAATCCGGCAACGGCGGCAACTCACCGCCCAGCGATGCGCTGGTGCCATTGATGACCAGGTCGAACTGACCCTCGATGGCCTCGTAGCTGCCACCGGAGAGCTGACAGCCATCTCCCGCCAGGTCCGCGAAGTCCTCGGCCAGCGCGCTGGCCTTGGCAGCGGTGCGATTGGCGATCACCAATGCCGCAGGCTGCTTGGCCAACAGAGGCTCCAGCACGCCACGCACGGCGCCGCCAGCGCCAAGAATCAGGATACGCGCGTCCGTGAGCGGGGCCTCGAGACGCTCGAGGTCACGGGTCAGCCCGACGCCATCAGTGGTATCGCCATACAGCTGGCCATTCTTGCCCAGCAGCAGAGTATTCACGGCACCGGCGCGACGAGCTCGCGGACTCAATACCTCGACCAGCCGATAGGCCTGCTCCTTGAAGGGCATGGTGACATTCGCCCCCTGCCCGCCTTCAGCGACGAACTCGGCCCAGCCAGCCGCGAAGTCATCCACCGGCGCCAGTCGCGCCTCGTAGCTCAGGGAGTCCTTGAGCTGCTCAGCGAAGGCACGATGAATCAGCGGGGATTTCGAGTGGGCAATCGGGTTGCCGAATACAGCGTAGCGGGACATCAGGACTCCGGTGACAATCACAGTGAAACATCAGGGTCAATGACGCGATCAGGCCTCTTCGCCCAGCCAGTCGCGGGCATGCAGGAAATCACGATAGAGCGCGGCTTCGGGACTGCCTTCCTCGGGCTGGTAACCATACTCCCAGTGGACCACCGGCGGCATCGACATCAGGATGGACTCGGTGCGTCCGCCGCTCTGCAGGCCGAACAGGGTGCCACGGTCCCAGACCAGATTGAATTCCACGTACCGGCCGCGACGATAGAGCTGGAAGTTGCGTTCACGCTCGCCATGGGCCGTGTCACGACGGCGCTCGACGATGGGCAGATAGGCATCGAGGAAGCTGTCTCCCACTGACTGCTGGAAGGCGAAGCAACGCTCGAAACCCCACTCGTTGAGATCATCGAAGAACAGGCCGCCGATGCCACGCGTCTCACCGCGATGCTTGAGATAGAAATACTCGTCACACCAGGCCTTGTAGCGAGGATAGACATCGCTGCCGAAGGCGATGCAGGCATCGTGCGCGGTCTGGTGCCAATGACGGGCATCTTCCAGCACCGGATAGAACGGCGTCAGGTCGTAACCGCCTCCGAACCACCAGACCGGCTCCTCGCCTTCCTTCTCGGCGATGAAGAAGCGCACGTTGCCATGACTGGTCGGGACATGCGGATTATGGGGATGCAACACCCAGCTGACCCCCACCGCGTGGAAACTGCGGCCCGCCAGCTCAGGACGAACGGCAGTCGCCGAGGCCGGCAGCTCGTGACCGAAGACATGCGAGAAATTGACGCCGCCCTTCTCGAAGACACCGCCATTCTCGATGACTCGTGAGCGGCCGCCGCCACCTTCGGCACGCTCCCAGCTGTCTTCCCGAAAGTCAGCCTTGCCATCGCAGGCTTGCAATGCATCACACAGGCGGTCCTGCAGGTCGAGCAGGTAGACCTTCACGTCTTCAAGATTGGCGTGTGCCACGATGCCTCCGGTGAATCGAAAAATGAAAGATGTCAAAGCGACGATAACGTCGCTGCGCTTGCCGAGGAAAACGAAAGCGCCAGCATACCCCTCCCGCGCGGGCCGGGCAGACGAACTCGTCTGCGTGCCTGACCTGCATCAAGAAAGTGAACGCTCAGGCCCGCAGGACCTCGCCGGTCACCAGATCACGAATGGTACTGGGGCGAGGATTGCCGCCCAGCGGCCCCGTCAGAATCACGTCATCCGCCAGCGCCTCACCGAAGGCAGCCTGCACTTCGGCAGCCGTCATCGCCGGAGCGTCTCCCGCACGATTGGCCGAGGTGGATACCAGCGGGCCATCCAGCGCCGCACACAGCGCCTGGACCAGAGGATGATCACTGACACGTACCGCCAGACTCACGTGCTCTCCCTTGAGCAGCGGATGGGCGCGACCATTGTCAGGCACCAGCCAGGTGAAGGGGCCGGGCCAGCTGGCCATCAACCGTTCACGTTGCTGCTCGGAGATCCCTTCAAGCCAGGGCTCGATCTGCGTCACGTCGCCGGCGATCAGGATCAGTCCCTTGGACGGATCGCGCTCCTTGAGCCGGATCAGGCGCGACAGCGCCTCGCCATCGTCGGGGTCACATCCCAACCCCCACACGGCCTCGGTGGGATAGGCGACGATGCCGCCACCACGCACATGCTCGGCAGCCGCCGCTACCGCGGAAAGATCGAACGAAACAGCACTGGCATTCATGATCCGCACGGACTCCTGGAAATGGACACTGGCAGAGGGGATACGGCGAGGCGGCTTGCCTGTCGCCGCATCGACAGTCGGCGGATTCTACCACGCCACTCAGCGCGAGGCCGACGCAACGCTGAGTCGCGCAGGCATGACTTATGATGGCACCGACATCACGTCATCATCCCGCAATCGCATCATCCCTGGATCACGATGACCGCAGGTCACCACGAATCCACCCTCTCCTCCCGAACAAGGAAACCCTGCCTCATGCGCCGTCTTGCGACCCTCAGTACGTCTGCCGCCCTCCTGTTTACGATGGCCGGCTGTGCCAGCTCTGGAGCCCCGACAGTGGAACAGACGCCTTCCCTGAATTCCACCGAAGGTGGGGCCCCCGCCGCCGCCCAGGCCGCTCCACTCAGCGACCAGGCCATGCTGGCGACCCTCTGGATACAACACAGTGCTGAATTCCATGGTCTGTCGCTGCAGGCCTTCAATGTGGCGCATGATCGTCTGAATCTGGCACTCGCGCGCCGCACTGCCGAGGACAAGCCACTCGCGGTGGTCGTGGATGTCGATGATACCGTGCTCGACACCACCAGCTATGGTGGCTGGGCGCTGCGCGAAGGCCGTACCTACGACAGCCAGAGCTGGGCGGACTGGGTAGACGACGCCGTCTCCACCGCCTCCCCGGGCGCCGTCGACTTCCTCAACTACGCCCACGACAGCGGTGTCGATGTCTACTACATCACCAATCGCAAGGCAGGCGGCAAGCAGGCCACCATCGACAATCTCGCCGCACTGGGCTTCCCGCAGGCGAATGCCGAGCACGTGATGCCGCGTACCGACAGCTCCGACAAGACCGCACGCCGCGCCAGCGTCACGGCCGAGCACGACATCGTCATCCTGATGGGTGACAACCTGGGGGACTTCGATCAGGCCTTCCAGCAAGCCACCAGCGCGGCACGCCACGCGGAAGTCGAGAAGCAGGCCGGTGAATTCGGACGCCGCTTCATCATGCTGCCCAACCCGACCTACGGCGAATGGGAAGGTGTCGTCTATGACGGCAACTGGGGAGCAAGCGATGCAGAGAAGCGTGCCATGCGCGAGGCGGCACTGAATGTCTGGCAACCCGAGAGCGGCAGCGTCAGCCAAGGCAAGTGAGTTCACGTTGCCGGCCATGCATGGCCGGCAACGCCCTCAGGCGAGCGTGACTCGCCTGAGGGTTGCAGAAAACAGGAACGCCCTTCAGATGCCGCCGAGGCAGCGCTGAAGGGCGTTTTGATGTCTAGAGACGGCTCGCTGCGCAAGCTTGCGTGAAACACGACGGGCCATGACGGGATGTCTGAACGGCTTACAGGCGCTTCCAGCCTCCCGGCGCCTGCACCACACGCCCTTCCAGCTCCAGCTCCAGAAGCTGCATGCTCAGGACACTCACATGCGTCCCCGAGAGCTCCACCAGTTGATCCAGTGCCAGTGGCATCGCACTCAGATAACACAGCGGGGCAGGCACAGGCGACGTCTCCGCGACAGGCCTGTCCCCCTCCAGCAGCGGCAGATTCTCGGGTAGCGCATTGCCGCGCGCCCCCGTCGGCACGGAACGGGAGGAGGAGACGCGAGGCGTGGATGGCGAGTCAACGACACCTCGAGGGCTGGCCAAGGGGCGACGCTGCTCCGTCGGCATCAGATGGCTCAGCTCGGCGAGCATGTCATCGACATCACGCACCAAGGTAGCCCCCTGACGGATCAGCTCCAGACATCCGCTGGAGGCGATGTCATCGATCCGCCCGGGCAATGCGAAGACCTCGCGGTTCTGCTCCATCGCCAGACGCGCGCTGACCAACGAGCCGCTGCGCAGCGTGGCCTCCACCACCAGCACGCCATGCGAGAGGCCGGTGATCAGACGATTGCGACGCGGGAAATGACGGGCATGCGCCCCGGTACCAGGCGGATGCTCCGACAGCAGCAGGCCTCCGCTCTCCAGCAGCCGGAGCCGCAACTGATGGTGCTGGGCAGGATAGGTCACGTCGACGCCACACCCGAGCACGGCGAGAGTCGAGGGTGGCGCGGGATAGGCATCGGCTTCCAGGCGCTGCGCAGCATTCAAGGCCCCCTGATGCGCTGCGGCATCGATGCCCAGCGCCAGGCCACTGGCAACGCTCCAGCCCCGGGAGACCAGCTCGGCGGCCAGGTCATGCGCATGCGTCATGCCAGCGGGGCTCGCCTTGCGGGCACCGACGATGGCCAGCATGGGCTGCTCGAGCAGGGAGCGCCTGCCCAGGGCCCACAGCGCGATGGGCGGATCTGGCAACAGCGCCAGCATGGCAGGCCAGTCGGCATCGGCGGGGGTCAGCAGATGACGCCCCTGCTCTGGCGCATGCCAGGCAAGATCCGTCATCACCTGCTGATGAAGCGGTGAAGATGCGGGTCGCTCACACCACAGCCGCACAGGCGCGGCAAGGCGCGACGGCAGTGCCGCCAGCCACCCCTGTGGCCAGTCAGCTCGTTCAAGCAGCTTGGCCACGGTGTGCGTACCGATACCCGGAAGACGCGCCAGAAAGACGAAATCCGCCCGCGAGGGGCGGCGCTGCTCGACATCACCATCGATCGACACGCCACACCTCCCGAGCGGATGCTCACAGTTGCGGATCAAATACCGGGCATGTCTGCTCAGCCATGCGGCTCCAGCAGCTTGTCTCCGACACTCAGCGGGCGCTCCGCCTTCATCACCAGGGCATAGCTGACCTTGTCATAGATACGGAAGACCATGAGCAGGCCGCCCTCTTCGCCCGGCAGAGTGATCGGCTCCCCTGTCTTGGGGTCGGTGATCGTCTCGCCCTGACGCTCGACACCGAACACGAAGCCCGGCTCCACGCCATCCCGGCTCCCGCGGTTGAGCGCCACGATGTCATTGCGACCGATGTTGCGCAGTCCGTCCGGTGCCGCGAGGATCTCGCCGCCCGACACCTCGACGGGAGGCTGTGGCTGGAAGCTGGTGCTGATGGCCCCGCCATCGGCCGGCAACAGCAGATCACCGTTGAGAATCTCGCGATTGGCCGAGACCACATGCATCACGCCGATGTCGCCCTCGCGACGCTCCAGCTGGACATCCCCGATACTGATCATCTCCAGGCCCAGGAATTCCTGGGTGACAGGGTCCAGGTAACGCTGCCCCGTCCGGTAGATGCTGAAGGTGTCATAGGCCGGCCACTGACCACGCGCATAGACGGTATCCCCGGCACCACTGATCAGACGCGTGTCGTCACCGGCCACCACGTAGGGCGCATTCTCGAGCAGGCCAGGATCGACCACGCGGTGGTCCTTGAGGAAGGCGGAGATCTTCTCGAGCGGGATCGGTGGCACGGCCTCGCGCTTGGGAATCTTGCGAATCTTGGGCGAGAGCTTGACCACGCCGCCCTGGCCACGCTCCAGGCGCAGACGAGGCTCGCCGTTCTCGTAATAGAGCGAGATGCGATCTCCCGGATAGATCAGGTGTGGATTCTTGATCTGCGGATTGGCACGCCAGACTTCCGGCCACAGCCAGGGCTCACGCAGAAAGCGTCCCGAGATGTCCCACAGCGTGTCGCCGCGCACCACCACATAGGTGGAGGGTACGTCATCACGTACGGTTGCCGCCTGCGCCAGCGACGTCCCTGCGCTTGCCCCCAGCGTCGCCATGCCAAGGAGTGCCGTGAACACGGCGTTGCCGACCAGTCGTTTCATGCCCATTCCTGCGTCCCTTGCGTTGATGCCACCTGTTGTTGTCGGTGGTGATGGCCTGTCTCAAACCCGCGCCGAGCGCGTGCCGCCCAGCCTTGCCCCTGCCTGACGGAACTCGCGATCAATCATGACTATTGCCGCGATAGTAGCAGCATTGAAGGCCATCGGTTCCGTTCCTCGGCTGTGCACACTACAATATCAGGCAAATCTCCACTGACAGCACAACGGTAATTACACCAGTCATGGCCAAGCGCGAAATTCTTGAATTCCCCGATGAGCGTCTGCGCAATGTTGCCGCCCCGATCGACACCTTCGACGCGGAACTGCAGACCCTGATCGACGACATGATCGAGACCATGTATGACGCGCGTGGCATTGGCCTCGCCGCTACCCAGGTCGACGTGCATCGTCGTCTGATCGTCATCGACGTCAGCGAAGATCAATCCCAGCCTCTGGTATTGGTCAATCCCGAATACACGCCCATCGGCGAAGCGCAGGAGCCGATGCAGGAAGGCTGCCTGTCGATCCCGGAATACTACGCCGAAGTGCCGCGCTATCTGAAAGTACGGCTCAACGCTCAGGATCGCAACGGTGAGGCCTACGAACTCGAGGCCGAAGGCCTGCTGGCACATTGCATCCAACACGAGAACGACCACCTCGAAGGCAAGCTGTTCGTCGACTACCTCTCCCCGCTCAAGCGTGATCGGGTGATGAAGAAGATGCAGAAGCGCCACAAGCTGCAGGAAGCGTGATCCGCACGCCGGAGGGGACTCCGGTGCGCCATGTCACATCGCAGGGAGGCCGGAGGATTTCCTCTGGCCTCCCTGCTTGTTGATGAGTGATTCACCGGCACCGCCTGAATCCCTCCTTTACCGTCAGCACCTTGAGCCTGGCCCTCGGCCGCGCTCCCCATATGAGAGCTCTTGCATGTCGAAAGCCCTGCGCATCGCCTTTGCCGGCACCCCCGATTTCGCCGCCGAATGTCTCGCCGCGCTGCTCGAAAGCCGCCATGAGATCGTCAGTGTCCATACCCAGCCTGACCGCCCTTCCGGGCGCGGCCGCAAGCTGACCCCCGGCCCCGTCAAGCAGCTGGCACTCCAGCACGACCTTCCCGTCCATCAGCCGCTCAACTTCAAGGACGAGGCCGATCGCCAGATCCTGCGCGATCTCGAGGCCGACATCATGGTGGTGGTGGCCTACGGGCTGATCCTGCCGCAGGCCGTGCTCGACATCCCACGCCTCGGTTGCCTGAACATCCATGCCTCCCTGCTGCCACGCTGGCGCGGTGCCGCGCCGATCCAGCGCGCCATCGAGGCCGGCGACAGCGAATCCGGTGTCACCATCATGCAGATGGATGCCGGCCTGGACACCGGCGACATGCTGCTGATCCGTCGCACCCCGATCACCGCCAGCACTACTGGCGGCGAGCTGCATGATGCCCTGGCGGCACAGGGCGGCGAGGCCATCGTCACGGCCCTCGACGCCATCGCCGATGGCGATCTTCCGGCGACCCGACAGCCCGAGGAAGGTGTCACCTACGCCGCCAAGCTCTCCAAGGCCGAGGCGGAACTCGACTTCACCCGTCCCGCCGCAGAGCTGGACGCGCGCATTCGCGCCTTCAACCCGTGGCCGGTGGCCTGGACACGCCTGGACGGCGAGCCGCTACGCCTGTGGATGTCGCGCACGGGCGAGCAGCGCCTCGCAGACTTCGTGTCACCCGGCACTCTGCTGGCGCCCGGCAATGATTGCCTGCGCATCGCCTGCGGTGATGGCCATCAGGTGCTGGAGATCACCCGTGCCCAGCTGCCCGGTGCCAAGCCGCTGTCCGTCAAGGACCTGCTCAACTCACGTGCCGCGCGCTTCCCCGAGGGCCTTGTCCTCGGCGCCGACCACGCCCCTGATTCCGATTCACAGACCGAGACTTCCGCATGAGCCAGTCAGACAACCCGTCCTCCAAGGGCAACGGCAAGAAGCGTAACTCCCTGCCGCCGGCCCGCAGCAAGGGCGGTGGTTCGAAGCACGGTGGTGCGCGCCGCAAGCCTGACAATGCCCCGGCCTCACCGGGCGCTGCCGTCCGGGTTGCCGCTGCGCGCACCCTGGCGCCGGTACTGGCGGCAAAGACCTCTCTGAATCTGGACGGCCTGCCGTCTGGCGTCGCCGGGCGTGACCAGGGCCTCTACAAGGCACTGTGCTTCGGTGTCTGCCGCCAGCTGCCGCGTCTGGACGCACTCGCGGGCAAGCTTTTGAAATCGTCCTTCAAGGCGCAGGACCAGGATATCCACGCCCTGCTGCTGCTCGGCCTCTATCAGCTGCTGTACATGCGCATCGCGCCGCACGCGGCCGTCGGTGAGACCGCTGGCGCCGCACGCGGCCTGGGCAAGGGCTGGGCGACGGGCGTGCTCAATGCCTGCCTGCGTCGTTTCCAGCGTGAGCAGGAAGCACTGGAAGCCGAGGTCGACAAGGACCCCGCCGTGGCGCTTTCCCACCCGCAGTGGCTGCTGGACACCTTCCAGCGCAACTGGCCGGACGACTGGGAAGCCATCGCCGCCGCCAACAACGCCCAGGCCCCGATGACATTGCGCGTCAACGTCGCCGCCATCAGCCGCGAGGACTACCTCGCCCAGCTGGCCGACGCCGAGATCGACGCCGTGGCCTGCCCCTTCGCCGAGCACGGCATCACCCTGGCCAGCGCCTGCGACGTCAGTGCCCTGCCGGGCTTCGAGGAAGGCCTGGTCAGCGTGCAGGATGAGGCCGCCCAACTGGCCGGTCAGCTGCTGGCCCCCGCCGTGACGGCCATCAACCCCGAAGGGGAAGGCGTGCGCCTGCTGGATGCCTGCACCGCGCCGGGTGGCAAGCTGGCGGACATGCTGGAGCGCTTCCCCGCGCTGGACGCCACTGCCATCGACATCGACGGCGAGCGTCTCGAACGCGTGGAAGAGACGCTGGAGCGTCTGGAACTGGGCGCCGGCGTCGTGTGCGCCGATGCCAGCGAGCGCGACTGGTGGGACGGCGAAGCCTTCGATGTCATCCTGCTCGACGCGCCCTGCTCCGGCAGTGGCGTCATCCGCCGTCACCCGGACATCAAGCTGCTGCGTCGCCCGAACGACATCGGGGACCTGGCACGCCTGCAGGGCAAGCTGCTGGAGAACCTGTGGGGCATGCTCAAGCCCGGCGGCACCCTGGTCTACGGCACCTGCTCCATCATCACCCAGGAAAACGCCCGGGTGATGGATCGCTTCCTGGCCGCCACGCCGGATGCCAAGGCCGAGACCATCAAGGCCGACTGGGGCCGTGTCTCCGGTGCCGGTCGTCAGATGCTGCCGCAGGTCAATGGCCACGATGGCTTCTATCTGGCGCACATCACCAAGGCCGGCGCCTGAGGCTCGGCAGGATCACCGGACAGGCGTACCGCATCCCGGCTTGCGAGATGACGCGCCTGGCACATCAGGACAGCCGTGCCCCGACTCCCGGGGCACGGCTGTCTTCCGTCATGGCACTGGTTTATCCTGTGCCGACTGAGCAACAGCGGACGAGCCGGACATGAAAATCATCATTCTGGGTGCAGGTCAGGTCGGCGGCACACTCGCCGAACACCTGGCCCATGAAGAAAATGACATCACGGTCGTGGACACCGACACCGAGCGGCTGCGCGAGCTGCACAACCGTCTCGATATCCGCACCGTCACCGGCGCGGCCAGCTATCCCCAGGTGCTGCGTCAGGCCGGCGGCGAAGATGCCGACATGCTGATCGCGGTGACCAATTCTGACGAGGTCAACATGATTGCCTGTCAGATCGCCCACAGCCTGTTCCATACCCCGACCAAGATCGCGCGGGTGCGCTCCACCGCCTACCTGACTCGCAAGGGCCTGTTCTCCCACGATGCCATCCCGGTGGACGTGCTGATCAGTCCCGAGCAGGTGGTGACGGATCACATCCGCCGCCTGATCGAGTATCCCGGCGCCCTGCAGGTGCTGGACTTCGCCAATGGTGTCGCCCAGCTGGTAGCGGTAAAGGCCTACTATGGCGGTCCGCTGGTCGGTCAGGAACTCGGTTTCCTGCGTCGTCACATGCCCAACGTGGATACTCGCGTGGCAGCCATCTACCGGCGCAATCGTCCAATCATCCCGCGTGGCGATACCGTGATCGAGGCCGATGACGAGGTGTTCTTCATCGCGGCGCGCAAGGATATCCGCACCGTGATGGGTGAACTGCGCCGCGTGGACCGCAACTTCCGCCGCGTGGTGATCGCCGGTGGCGGCCACATCGGTGAGCGCCTGGCCGAGACGCTGGAGCACACCCATCAGGTCAAGATCATCGAGCACTCGCTGGCCCGTTGCACCGACCTGTCCGAGCGCCTCGACCGCACCGTGGTCCTGCACGGCAGCGCCACCTCCAAGCGCCTGCTGCTGGAGGAGAACATCGAGGACTGCGACATCTTCTGCGCGCTGACCAACGATGACGAGGTCAACATCATGTCCTCGATGCTGGCCAAGCGACTCGGCGCCAAGAAGGTACTGACGCTGATCAACAACGCGGCCTACGTGGACCTGGTGCAAGGTGGCGAGATCGATATCGCCATCTCGCCGCAGCAGGCCACCATCGGCGGTCTGCTGACGCATGTGCGCAAGGGCGACATCGTCAACGTGCACTCTCTCAGGCGCGGCGCGGCAGAAGCCATCGAGGCCATCGCCCACGGCGATGAGCGCTCCTCCAAGGTGGTGGGCCGGCGCATCGAGGACATCAATCTGCCCGAGGGTGCCACCATCGGTGCCGTGGTGCGTGGCAAGGAAGTGCTGGTCGCGCATCACGATCTGGTGGTGGAATCCAACGACCACGTCATCCTGTTCGTGGTCGACAAGCGCCGTATCCGGGAAGTCGAGCGCCTGTTCCAGGTCGGGCTGACCTTCTTCTGATGATGGCCGCCACGATGTCTCTCGCAAGCCGGGCTCGCTGCATGGGCCGCCACATTCGCGTCATGATGCGTGGGGGTCGTGCATGAGCCTGCGCGTCATCTATCGCATCCTCGGCATTCTGCTGATGCTGTTCAGCCTGACGCTGGTCCCGCCGATGCTCATCTCGCTGGCCTTCGAGGACCATACCCTCAGCGCCTTTGCCATCGCCCTCGGCATCACCCTGCTGACCGGCTTCGCGCTGTTCTATCCCAACCGGCATGCCCGCAAGGAGTTGCGCAACCGCGATGGCTTCTTGATCACGGTACTGTTCTGGACGGTGCTGGGTGCCTTCGGGTCGCTGCCCTTCCTGCTCGCCGAGGACCCGAACCTGTCGATCATCGACGCCATGTTCGAGTCGTTCTCGGGACTTACCACCACCGGGGCGACGGTGATGACGGGGCTCGATCTGCTGCCCCACTCCATCCTCTACTATCGCCAGCAGCTGCAGTGGCTGGGCGGCATGGGGATCGTGGTACTGGCGGTGGCGATCCTGCCGACTCTCGGTATCGGCGGCATGCAGCTCTATCGCACCGAGATCCCCGGGCCGCTGAAGGACTCCAAGCTGACGCCGCGCATCACCGAGACGGCCAAGGCGCTCTGGTACATCTACGCCGCCCTGACCCTGGTGTGCTTCGCCAGCTACTGGGCCGCCGGCATGAGCTGGTTCGATGCCCTCGGCCACAGCTTCTCCACCGTCGCGGTGGGCGGCTTCTCGACCCACGATGCCAGCATCGGCTACTTCGATTCCGCCACCATCGAGATGATCTGCGTGTTCTTCATGGTGGTGTCCTCGATCAGTTTCGGCCTGCACTTCGCCGCCTGGCGCGAGGGGCGGATCAGTCATTATCTGCGCGATCCCGAGACCCGCTTCTTCCTGATCCTGCTGCTGATCCTGACCTGCGTGACCATCGCCGGCCTGCTGCTCACCGGCAGCTACGATGACAGCAAGGCGCTGCGCCATGGCCTGTTCGAGGCCGTCTCGGTGGCCACCACCACCGGCTTCGGCGTCGCCGACTTCACCGGCTGGCCGGGCGTATTGCCGATGATGCTGTTCATCGCCGCCTTCATCGGCGCGTGCTCCGGGTCCGCCGGCGGCGGCATGAAGGTCATCCGTATCCTGCTGATTCTCAAGCAGGGCGTGCGTGAGGTGCATCGTCTGATCCACCCCAACGCCATCCTCTCGGTCAAGGTGGGCAAGATGCGCATCTCCGAAGGGGTCGCGGAGGCAGTGTGGGGCTTCTTCTCCGTCTACCTGCTGCTGTTCGTGCTGATGATGCTGGGCATGCTGGCCACCGGACTGGATCAGGTCACGGCCTGGTCGGCGGTCGGCTCTGCGCTCAACAACCTGGGGCCGGGACTCGGTGAGGTCGCGACCCACTACGGCGATATCCCGGGGGCGGCCAAGGGCATCCTGATTCTGGCGATGCTGCTGGGGCGTCTGGAGATCTTCACGGTTCTGGTTCTGTTCACGCCGGCCTTCTGGCGACGCTGAGTCCTGCCCGTCGAGCAGGCGGAGCGGACAAGCTCTTGCCCGCCCCTGAACGCGAACGCCCCCGCCGGATGGCTCCGACGGGGGCGTTCTCACTTCTGTGTCACGGCTATTCGCCGGCATTGGCCTCACGGCGAGCCAACAGCCGACGCATCGGTGCGGTCGGCTCCAGCACATAGTGAATCCGGCTGGCGCGATAGCAGTCATTGAAGGCGTCGAAGTAATCATCCAGCACGTTGGCCGCCTCCTCCTCCCCCGCCTGACGCAGCAGCTCCGCCGCCACCTCCGCCGTGCACAGATGTGACTGGGACGCCGGCTTGCGCAGGTGATAGCGCGTCAGACGCGTGGTGTGCAGCGGCAGCACCGGCAGACCATCCAGATAAGGGCTCTTGCGGAAGATGCGACGCGCCTGACGCCAGGTCCCGTCCAGCAGGATGAAGACCGGAATGCGCTCCTCGCCACTGGCGGTATGCGTCGCCACCTCGGGCCCGACACCGGCGATGGCGTTCACGTCGACCACGCGATCAGCATAGTCCGGCTGATCGTCCGGGAAGATGATGAACGGCTGATAGCGCTCATCTTCCAGCAGCGCCAGCAGGCGGGGGTCGGGCTCGACACGATACCAGCTGAAGACCTCGGTGCCCGCCAGCACATCCGCGATCAGGCGCCCGGTATTGGTGGGCTTGTAGTGCTCCAACGGGTGGGTGATCAACCAGAACGTGATCCGTGATTGCGCGCTGACCTGATACGGGCACAGGCAGTTGAGCCTGGGCAGACGGCAGGCCTCGCAACGGATCACCTGGCTGCCACGCGCCTTGAATTCCCGTCGCGGGTGGCGTCCGTGCCACTCATCCGGCTCGCCACTGGGAAGCGTCGTGATACCGCTGGCCTCGCCCGGCTCGGTCGACTCAGGGGCGGAGGAAGCGGCTTGATCAACGCTGGCGGGATGACCAACGGCCGGCGTAAGACGGGAATCACACATGATGGGTGGTCAGTACCAAAGAAAAAGGGACGCGCATTCTAGCATGCGTGTCCCTTTCTCATGTTGCCGTCTCGTGTCGCCAAGCGTGGTTCACTCAGCGAGTGTCGCGGCTATACCTCGTAGCGGTGCTTGCCGCCGGTCACGAACTTCGGCGGCCGACGCTTCCAGTAACCGGCCAGCAACGAGCCGGAGACGTTGTGCCAGATGGAGAAGATCGCTCCCGGCAACGCCGCCGTGGCGGAGAAGAACTGGCTGGCCAGTGACGCCGCCAGTCCGGAGTTCTGCATGCCGACCTCGATGGCGATGGTGCGCGAGGTACGCTCATCCAGTCCGAACAGGCGCGACAGGCCATAGCCGGCGCTCAGGCCGATGGCGTTGTGCGCCACGACGGCCAATGCCACCAGCGGGCCCAGCGTGGCCAGGCGACCGACATTGAGCGACACCACGATGGCGATGATCAGCACGATCGCCAGCATGGCCAGACTCGCCAGCGCCGATTCCCACTCGCGGATGGCGTCACGCGCGAAGTGATGCACGATGACACCCAGCACGATGGGCGCCACCACCAGCTTGGCGATGCTCAGAAGCATGCCGCTCACCGGCACGTCGATGTCCGTCCCCAGCAGCCACCAGGTCAACAGCGGCGTCATCACGATGGAGAGCAGTGTCGAGGCCATGGTCATCGAGACGGACAGGGCCACGTGACCACCGGCGAGCCAGGTCATCACGTTGGAGGAGGTTCCTCCTGCAGTGGCCCCCACCAGCACCATGCCGACCGTCAACGCGGGGTCCAGCCCCAGCAGCCGCGCGATCAGGAAGGCAGCCAGCGGCATCACGCTGTATTGCAGCAGCAGGCCCAGCGCGATGGGCCCCGGGCGACGTGCGACACGCATGAAATCCTCACGCGACAGCGTCAGTCCCATGGCGAACATGATCAGGGCCAGCAGCGGCTGGATGACATCCTTGAGGGCCACGAAAGGCGCCGGCGCCAGCACGGCGAGGCCGGCGAACAACAGGGCCCACAGCGGGAAGAAACGATTCAGCGTCTCAAACATGCTTTCAATTTCCGGTCACCGAAGGTTGCTTGCCTCCGGGATTGCTGGCCCACCGCCCATGGCAGGCCTGAAGCCGCGCATCATAACGTATCAGGCAGGCCCAGGTGTCCCTGATACAACCAATGGCGCACAAGACGTGGCACTGCCTGCCCGGCGCTTTCCGCCAGGGGATGCACGCCGGGCTCCGCCAGCTCATGGGCATTCGGGTCCACCAGCACGATGGGGGCATCCAACGGTGCCGCTGCATAGAGATTCGAGGCCGGCATCACCTTGAGCGAGGTCCCCACGATCAGCAGCAGATCCGCTTCCGCCGCGATGCCTTCGGCGACGCCGTAAAGTGGCACTGCCTCACCGAACCACACCACGTCCGGGCGCAACTGACTGCCCTTGTCACACAGGTCTCCCAGCCGAATGCCACCGCGCGGCAGCGGGTAGCGCAAGCCGTGGTCGACGCTCGAGCGTGCCTTGAGAATCTCGCCATGCAGATGCATGACCTCGCGCGAGCCGGCGCGCTCGTGCAGATCATCGATATTCTGGGTAATCACCGAGACACGAAAACCGGCCTGTTCAAGTTCTGCCAGTGCCTTGTGCGCCGCGTTGGGCCTGGCCCGCCGGACCTGGGCACGGCGATCATCATAGAAGCGCAGCACCTTCTGCGGATCACGCCGAAATGCCTGCGGAGTGGCTATCTCCTCCAGACGGTGCTCTTCCCACAGGCCATCTTCCGCACGGAAGGTGCGCAGACCGCTTTCCGCGCTGATGCCTGCGCCACTGAGCACGACCAGATGCCGACCATGGCGCGCGCCAGGATCCCTGAAACCTTCACTCATCCAACACTCTCTCTCGCTGTGAACTTGATCGTGACGTCCCATTGCCGAGCCTGGGGGCGCTTCCTGTCCGAACGCAAGCCTTCAGTCATCGATGAAGTCCTGGCTGCGATCGACCCCGAAACGTCGCTTGTTGCGATAGGGGTAGACATCGATCACCCGTCCCGCCGTGATGGCATCCTGCAGCCCCTTCCACCAGCTGGCCTGGAAGATTTCCGGATGCAGCTCGTAGAACAGCTTGCGCAGCCCAAGATCCGCGAACAGGAAGGGGCCGAATTCTTCCGGGAAGATGTCGTTCGGTCCCACGGAATACCAGGGTTCGCTGGCCATCTCCTGCTCAGGGTAGAGCGCTTCGGGAATCTCGCGGAAATTGCACTCGGTGAGATAGTTGATCTCGTCGTAATCGTAGAAGACCACCCGACCATGACGGGTCACGCCGAAGTTCTTCAGCAGCATGTCGCCGGGGAAGATGTTGGCCGCGGCCAGCTGCTTGATCGCATTGCCGTAGTCATTGAGCACGGCGCGCGTCTCATCCTCATCACACTGCTCGAGATAGAGATTGAGCGGCGTCATCATGCGTTCGGTATAACAATGCCGAATCAGTACCTTGTTGCCGCGCAGCGTGATGGAGGAGCTGCAGACCTCCAGCAGCTCGGCCAGGCAGTCGGGATCGAAATGATCGCGTCCGACGGCAAAATTGGAGAACTCCTGAGTGTCCGCCAGACGGCCGACGCGGTCGTGGCGCTTGACCAGACGATACTTCTGGCGCACCTGGTCGCGGCTCATGTCCTTGCTGGGCGCAAAGCGATCCTTGATCAGCTTGAAGACCAGTCGATAGCTGGGCAGCACGAAGACCGCCATCACCATGCCTCGCACGCCCGGCGCGATGATGAATCGGTCGGTGCGGCTGGCGACGTGGTCGTTGAGGCCACGGAAAAGCTCGGTCTTGCCGTGCTTGTAGAACCCGATGGCAGCGTAGAGCTCGCCGATGGGCTTGTCGGGCATCAGTGTCTGCAGGAAGCCCACCACCTCACCGGGCACCTCGATCTCGACCTGGAAGTAGGCGCGGGTGAAGGAGAAGATGATCGAGACTTCCTCGGGCTCGATGATCACGGTATCGAGATAGACGCCGTCGCGTTCGGTATGCAGTACCGGCAGCACCAGCGGCAGCGTCTGCCCGCCGCCCTCGATGCGTCCGATGAGGTAGGCCCCCTTGTTGCGATAGAAGACGCTGCGCAGCACCTCGAAGGTGGCATCGGAGGCCTCACGCACCTCGGGTGGCAACACCTCGAGCAGCATCTCGGCGCCCAATGTCACGTCGCGCCCCTGGTGTTCGAAGGCGATCCCCAGCGGGGCCTCGCTCAATACCGTGTCCAGCGCCCCTGCCCAATCACCCTCGACCGGCACACGGTGGCTGATGCTCATCCCGGAGTGGCGAGCTGGCGCCTGCCGGGAGGATGACACGAACATCCAGTCGTCCCGGATATGACGGTGGGAAAAGACACTGCAGAAGATGGAGTTGTAGAAGGTCTCGGCCAGCTTGTAGTCCAGGCGCTGATCGATCAGCGTCATGTAATGGCGTCGGGCCTCGCCCCACAGGGTGCATTCGCTCAGACGCTCAGGCTCGAAGGCGCGCGCCAGGCGCTCCATGGTCGCGGCGACCTTCTCGTCATAGAGGTTGATGCGTGCCGCCGAGGCCTGCTGTGCCTCACGCCAGTCGGCCTCGATGAAACGCCGTCTGGCATCGCTGGAAATCTGCTTGAAGCGCGAGCGGTACTCATCAAAGCCATGCAGCACCGTCGCCGCCAGACGTTGGCCCTGCTGACCATTGCCACGTTCATCGACATCATTGTCCATCACCGCCCCCTGCCCTTGGGTCATCCGACATCCTCAGAGCATGCGGACAGTTGCCCCGTCAGGCGAGACGACAATGGTCGCGGGCCATCAACTGTCGATGACGTTCCACTCACGCACGCCAGCGCTGTCCCGTCTTGCCATTTACGGATTACCGGCCCTGAAACGCACGACGCCACCTCGCGACAGGCGAGATGGCGTCGGGGATTCGCGGATGTCAGCAGGATCCGGGCTTAGAGCTCCCGGCCCAATGAGGCCGCAGTCTCGGAGGCAGTCTGAACACGGCGCTCGGCTTCGAAGAGGTCTTCTGCCATGCCGGCCTGCTCCGAGTCCATGTCCAGCGCATCGATACGCGTGGCCTGGAAGCGATCGCGCTTCTCATCCAGCCCCGCGAAGTCGAACAGCTCACGGTCCGCCAGGTGCGAGGGTGCCACGGAAGTGACGGCACGGAACATGGTCTCGAGCCGCCCGGGATGCTGCGTCTCCCAGTCCTGCAGCATCTCCTTGACCACCTGACGCTGCAGGTTCTCCTGGGAGCCACACAGGTTGCAGGGAATGATCGGGAACTGACGCGCCGTGGAATAGGCTTCGATGTCCGATTCGCGGCAATAGGCCAGCGGACGAATGACGATATGCCGCTGATCATCCGACAGCAGCTTGGGCGGCATCGTCTTGAGCTTGCCACCGAAGAACATGTTCAAAAACAGCGTCTCGAGAATGTCATCGCGGTGATGGCCAAGGGCGATCTTGGTCGCCCCTATCTCGGTGGCAAAGCCGTACAGCGAGCCACGCCGCAAGCGTGAGCACAGCCCGCAGGTCGTCTTGCCCTCGGGCACCTTCTCCTTGACGATGGAATAGGTGTCACGCTCGAGAATGTGGTATTCCACGCCCACTGACTCAAGCCATGCCGGCAGCACGTGCTCCGGGAAACCGGGCTGTTTCTGATCCAGATTCACCGCCACCAGACTGAACTGGACCGGCGCATTGCGCTGCAGGTTCATCAGGATGTCCAGCATGGTGTAGGAGTCCTTGCCACCTGACAGGCACACCATCACCTTGTCGCCATCGCGGATCATGCCGTAATCCGTGATGGCGGTGCCGACATTGCGGCGCAGCCGCTTCTGCAGCTTGTTCAGCTCATGCTTGGCATCCGCTGCGTCATGCGTGCGGGAGGTGGCGTCAGTTTCAGGTGTGAACATGGGGCATCAGACAGGCAGTTTGGGAGGGCACACAGTCTAGCATCGGCCAGTGTCACGTCACAGAGGCGGACGGCTTGCCGCAATACGCAAGACGCCCGCAGTCAGCGGGCGTGGGGGGATTCGTGCAGATGACGGGAAGCGATCAGAACAGCCGCAGGACTTCCAGATAGCGGATGACCACTCCGCCCAGCATCACCATGATGCCGAAGCGCTGCAGTCGGAATTCGAGCGCGGTGAGCGCCAGCTTGCGAGACCAGAACATCAGTACTCCCCGGACATCCTGGGTACGACGGATGTAGAGGGAATAGGCAAACAGAACGATGGCAAGGCCAATGATCAATAACGTGTTGGTCGCGATCAGCATGTCGCACCTCGTGGGCAAGAACCCTGAATAGGCAAGAAAGGCAACAGCGCGTGGTGCCCAATCTGAAACCGGGCCTCAGGCAGGTGCCCAAGGCCCGGTGCCATCACCTGGCGTAGTGATGGCGATCCCGAGAGTGCATCCGTCATCGCGCAGGGCGAAGCGTTCACATCCCTCGGGCCTGACTGGGGCTGGCTGACAGCAGGTCTTCGTCGATCATGACCTCTGCACGCTGTCGCTACCCCGTTATGATTATCAATCTGCTCGGTAATGCATCCTGCATGGCTGACCGTGTTGCTGGTCGGTACTGCACTGGCGTGTAATCCGGTTCGACAAGGGCTCGCGCATGCCTGTCACGATGAGGAAAAGCAGCGTGGCGTCGTCGTATGGGGCCAGTGTGGCCAAGCTGGTGATGTCTTGCCATTGGACATTCCGGCAACAGACCTTGGTTTATTAGCCAAGAGGTTTAACAACGACAGGGCCATCAATCGCAGGGCCATCAACCACAGGCTCGTCGCCCGGGCGACGCATGGACCAGGTGGTTCAGGCTCATGAGCCTGAACAGGCATCGTGACGTGACACGACTTGAGTGACCGGCAGCATCAGGCGCTGCGCCATCATGGCGCTGGTCACGGCATCCCCCAGCGCAGTGTGCCGCCCGATCACCGGCACCTGCAGCGCCTCGGCCATGGCCTCGAAGCGCAGGTCCGGCGCGGCCTCGGGCTGAGCGTGACGACAGCGCTTCAGGTAGTCGCGCGCGAGATCATGACGCAGATTGGGCAGGTCGAAGCCGAAACGTGGCCGCAGGTGGCGATTGATCACCGCGACATCAAAATCGATGCACCACCCCACCAGCGGGCGATTGCCGATGAAGGCCAGCAACTGGTGCAAGGCGTCGCCGAGCGCCTCGCCACCATGCAGGTCGATTCCGCGCAGGCGATGAATCCGGATGGAGTCACCGCGCAGGCCTTCCGGACACTGGAGCTGCAACGACAGCGCGCTGGCCGTCCTCACCCGGCGCGCATCGAAACGTACCGCCGCCAGCGAGACCAGCTCGGCACGCTCGACATCGAGGCTGGTGGTCTCGCAATCCAGTGCCACCCGCTCTCCCTCATGCTCACTGGCGTGCCAGGGTCTGAACAGCTCGGCAAACTCGCCATGCCCATGGCGGCGGCGGTCTGCCGCACGACGTAGCTGCTGGAACATGCCATCTCCTTGCGGCGCTCGGCCGCGCGTCAGTAATCCAGGTGATAACGATGGGTCAGGCGCTGCTTGAAATCCTTGACCCGACTCAAGGCATCGCGCAGCAGGTCCCGCTCCAGCGAAGACAACGACTGGGTGATGATGAGATTGGCACTGGCGGTGCTGGCGTCACCCCGTGCCTCGGACAGCTCTTGCTCAGCGTGTCTGCCAGCGTTGGCCGGCGCCTCCTCGAGATGCCGCAACTGCTGACGCAGACGCAGTTCGGAGAACAGCGACAGGGCCTCAGACAGATCTTCGCTGTCACTGGCCTCGATACGCCCCTCCTCTACCAGCACCTCAAGACGCGCAAAGGTGCCGGTCGCCATCACGCCACGCTCCAGCGCCATGGTGCGCACCCCATGCACGATGGGAAAGATGCCGCCCTTCTTGATGTCGATGCCATGGCGGGGTGAGCGCAGTGAGCCGAACAGCGTCAACGGCGTCGAGAACCGCAATGCCGGGCGCGCGAAGTGCGACAGCAGCAATTCATCACGTCGGGCATGCTGCACCAGGTGTCCGCGCAGACTGTCGACCAGCTCGGCATTGCCACCGCTGGCGCGCGCATCGAAGACGATGGCCAGATTCATCAGCGCCTCCCCATCGCGTCCGGCACACCAGCGCGCCACCTTGCCGCGCCAGCGGGATTCGGTCGCGACCCACTCTGGATTGGAGACCATGATGTTGCCCGGACACGGTGGATAGCCGAGGCGTGCCAGGGTAGCGCTGAAGGTCTGCATGGCGTCGCTGCAGTCTGGCCATTGATGACCATCAGCGAGAATCAGCCCGTTGTCCTGGTCGGTCTTGAGCATCTGCTCGCCACGCCCCTCACTGCCCATCAGCATCAGACAGCAGGAGACTCGGTGCTGCTCTTCCACCAGCAGGGCGAAGGTGCGCTCGATCAGACGCCCATTGAGGGCGCTGAGCAGTGCCATGGCATGGCGCAGATGCGCGCCCTGGAGAACCAGCGCGCGGACCAGCTCCGGCAGGCGAGCACTGGCCAGCGCCAGCGCCTCCAGATCCGCCGCGCGCTCGATCTCGAGACTGACCAGCTGGCTACGATTGGAGAAGAAGCCCAGCACATCGGTCAGCTCGATGACTCCGACCACCTTGGCATCGGCAGCGAGCGATTCCTGCACCACCACGCGGGCGACCCGATGACGCGTCATCTGGACCAGTGCCTGAAACAGATAATCCTCGGCGGTGACCGCCACCAGCGCGAAGGTGCCCAGAGGGGCGAGACGATGCGTGGCAGGGAGTCCCTCCAGCACCAGTGCGTTGAGCAGATCGGTGCGCGTGACCACGCCACAACGGCCCTGTACCTCGATGATCAGACTGTCAGCACCAGCCTCTCCCATGGCCTTCACGCCTGCCTCGATGCTGCTGCTGGCTGGCATCACCAGTGGCGGACGCATGCAATCCATCACCCTCGCCAGCATGAAGCCTGTCTGGTCCCGGCTGCTGCCGAGTCGGGTGTCCCGATACGCCGCGAGCAGCCGGGCCTTGTCACGCAGGCTGTGCTGGAAATACTCCTCGAACCCGGGATTGTCTTCACACAGCTGACAGAAGTGGTCGGCCGGCAATTGATAGCAGAGCGTTTCCTGCTCGCAGACGAAGCGTGTCCGGCATTCGCCGTTGAGCAGGGTCAAGGCCCCGAACAGATCTCCCTTGCTGTAATGCCCGATGCGCAGACTCAGCCAGGCGTCGTGACCCTCACGTCGCGCCTGCTCCAGGGTGGCGGTGTCCGGCAATGGCGTTTCTGCCGCCAGCTCGACCACCTCGCCCTTGTGGATGATGAAGAGCGCCTCTCCCACCGCTCCCGGTATCAGCGGTTGCTCCAGGGCCGCGAAGTACTGCAGGTCGACGTTCTCGGCCAGGCGTGCCCGGCTGCGCTCATCCAGCAGGCTGAACGGCGGCTCGCCGAACGGAATTTCGACTAATGTGGCTTGCATGACACGACTCCACTGGCTCTCCGTCCCGAAGGGCACGGATCATCAAGCCATGAGGCCCCGCCTGCGAATGCACGACGGGGCCTCGGGATATGTAGGGCCTGACCCGCAGACCGAGAGGTCAAGCGGGCCAGGCGCTGTCGTCAGGGATCAGTGATCCACTGCCGTTCCTGCCCCGCGCGGCACGCGGATGTCCTCGACGATATGCTGGATGTGCTCGGGCGGCGGCGGTGTCACCTTGCAGACGACGACCGCGACGACGAAGTTGAGCACCATGCCCAGCGAGCCGATCCCCTCCGGCGACACGCCCAGCAGCCAGTACTCCGCCGTGTTGAGCTCCGGCGAGATGAACTTGAAGTAGACGATGTAGCTGAAGGTGAACACTAGCCCGACCAGCATGCCCGCGATGGCGCCTTCCTTGTTCATGCGCTTGGAGAAGATCCCCAGCAGGATGACCGGGAAGAAGCTCGAGGCCGCGAGACCGAAGGCAAAGGCCACCACCTGCGCCACGAAGCCTGGCGGATTGATGCCGAAGTAACCGGCGATCACGATGGCCACCGCTGCCGCCATGCGAGCTGCTATCAACTCCTGTTTCTCGGTGATGTCTGGCTTGAAGGTCTTCTTGAGCAGGTCATGCGAGATGGCCGAGGAGATGACCAGCAACAGCCCCGCTGCCGTCGAGAGCGCCGCCGCCACGCCACCTGCCGCCACCAGCGCGATGACCCATGCCGGCAGGTTGCCGATTTCCGGGTTGGCCAGCACGATGATGTCGCGGTCGATGTAGACCTCGCTCTCGTTGTCGGTGGGCGTGTTGCTCACCAGACGCTGCCCATACTCACCACGAGCGGCCTGGCTGTCGGCGTCGCCTTCATAGCTCGGCTTGCCCGCGAAGGGGTCACCGCCGCGCATCTGGATGATGCCGTCGCCATTCTTGTCGACCCAGCCGATCAGACCGGTGTTCTCCCAGTTGTAGAACCAGCCCGGCAGTTCCTCATAGGCTGTCTCGTTGACGGTCTCGACCAGATTCACCCGCGCAAAGGCACCCACGGCCGGCGCAGTGGTATAGAGCAGTGCGATGAAGAACAGCGCCCAGCCAGCGGAGATACGCGCATCCCTGACGGTCGGTACCGTGAAGAAGCGCACGATGACGTGCGGCAGACCCGCGGTCCCGCACATCAGTGCCGCCGTGATGAAGAAGACATCGATGGTGGATTTGGAGCCTTCGGTGTACTCGCGGAAGCCGAGGTCGGTCACGACCTGATCCAGCTTCTGCAGCAGATAGACGCCGGTATCGTTGCCCTGTGCATCCACCAGCGTGCCGCCGAAGCCGGTCTGAGGCAGCACGTGTCCGGTCATCATGATCGACAGGAAGACGGCCGGTACCAGGAAGGCGAAGATCAGCACGCAGTACTGCGCCACCTGGGTATAGGTGATCCCCTTCATGCCACCCAGAACGGCATAGAAGAAGACGATCGCCATGCCGATGACGACACCGACGTTCACGTCCACTTCAAGGAAGCGCGCGAAGACGATGCCGGTGCCGCGCATCTGACCCGCGACATAGGTGAAGGAAATGAAGATGACACAGACCACCGCCACGGTACGTGCGACGCTCGAGTAATAACGGTCACCGACGAAATCCGGCACCGTGAACTTGCCGAACTTGCGCAGATACGGTGCCAGCAACATCGCCAGCAACACATAGCCACCCGTCCAGCCCATCAGATAGACGGAGGCGTCATAGCCCACATAGGCGATGATGCCCGCCATGGAGATGAAGGAGGCGGCAGACATCCAGTCCGCAGCGGTGGCGGCCCCGTTGGCGATGGGGTGGACCCCTCCGCCCGCCACGTAGAATTCCTTGGTAGAGCCGGCACGCGACCACACCGCAATGCCGATGTAGAGCGCGAACGAGGCGCCCACGAAAAGGTACGTCAGTAATTGAACATCCATTGGCGTTGTCCTTGGCGATATCGATCATCTTGTTGTCGTGAGAGATGAAACGCTCAGTCCTGTTCCTTTCCTGCAGAGCCGTCGCTGTAATTCATCGCAGACCTGCCCACGGAAGCGGTTCAACACCACTCATTGCTCGTGGAGGTCGAAGCGTTCATCCAGCTTGTTCATCGAACGGGCGTACAAGATGATCAGCGCGAGGAAGAAATAGATCGCCCCTTGCTGAGCAAACCAGAAACCGAGTTTGAAACCGAAGAACTGGATATTGTTGAGGACATCCACCAACAGGATTCCGCATCCATAGGACACGACAAACCAGATCACGAGATACCCCATGATCAGTCTGATATTGGCGGCCCAATACGCCTTGGCATTCTCTTCCTTCATGACGGAGTTCTCGCATTGTTATTGTGATTGGCGAGAGACCCATCGGCGATGAACCGATGAATGGTCTCCATTGACTGAATCATTCGTCCTCATGGAGTGAGTGATATTCCCTGCGTCTTGCGTTGCTTATCAGGAAACTTGGCGACTCGCTTCTGTCAGTAGCCAAGGGGCCAGCTCATCGCAGGCTGACTTTAGTCGAGAGCATGAGCATCCGCTTGAAGACCTCATGACGCCTCTCATCAATTCCTTAAATAACAGATACTTGAAAGATAAACTAAAGACGCACTCCCTTGGTCTATTGGCCAAATGAGTAACGAAACACTCTCATGACGCGTCGGCAATGATGGCGAGACGACCCCGCTCTTTCGTCATGTCACTGAAAGAAAGCGGCGCAATTTTCTGCCGGAGACACCTCAGGCCGGGTGAGAACGGACGAGCGAGAGCAGACATCTTGTCGTCTGATGGTCAGGAGGAAGCCCCGAGCGGCCTGCAAGGCTTGGGACTCATGGCCGGGCCTGCGTAGAATGGCGCTTCCAGAGAGGAGAGCAACATGTTCCAGGGGTGGTGGCTAATCGCAGTGGCGCTGGGCTATATCGCGGTACTGTTCATGATTGCGTGGCGAGGGGATCGCAACGCCAAGAAGCACGGGTCGGCCAGTCGCCGACCGGCAGTCTACAGTCTGGGGCTTGCGGTCTACTGCACCAGCTGGACCTTTTACGGCAGTGTCGGCCAGGCCGCGACCAGTGGCTGGAGCTACCTGAGCATCTTCATCGGGCCGATCCTGACCTGTCTGCTGTTCTGGCCGATCCTCTTGAAGATGATTCGCGTCGCCAAGCGACAGAACATCACCTCGATCGCCGATTTCATCGCCTCGCGCTACGGCAAGACGCAGTCACTGGCCGTGTTTGCCTCGCTGGTGGCACTGGTCGGCACCCTGCCCTACATCGCCCTGCAGCTGAAGGCGGTGTCGAGTGCCTATCAGGTACTGACCGACACCAGTGACGTCACGCGCACTGCCTGGCTGGGGGATACCGCCTTCTATGTCGCGGCGGTGATGGCGATATTCGCCATCCTGTTCGGCACGCGGCATACCGATGCCACCGAGCACCATGTCGGCCTGTTGCAGGCCATCGCCTTCGAATCTCTGGTCAAGCTGATCGCCTTTTTGACGCTGGGCGCCTATGTCACCTGGGGCATGTTCAATGGCCTGGGGGATCTTTTCACCAAGGCGGACACCTATCTGGAGCTCCAGCAACAGCTCGAGAACCAGACCTTCGGCTCCGGCTTCTGGGCCCAGACATTGCTGGCGATGCTGGCCATCTTCTGCCTGCCGCGCCAGTTCCATGTCGCGGTGGTCGAGAACACCCACCACTCGGATGCCCGCCGCGCCCGCTGGCTGTTCCCGATCTATCTGATCGCCATCTCCTTCTTCGTGCTGCCCATCGCCGCCGCCGGCCTGACGATGTTCCCGGATGGCTCGGTGTCACCGGACAGCTTCGTGCTGGCACTGCCAATGGCGGCAGATCAGACCTGGTTGACCCTGCTGACCTTCATCGGGGGCTTCTCGGCCGCGACCGGCATGGTCATCGTCGCGGCGGTCGCGGTCTCGATCATGATCTCCAACGAGATCGTCATCCCGCTGCTGTTCCGTTTGCGCTGGTTCGATACCGAAGCCCGCGACTACAGTCATATCGTGCTGCTGGCCCGCCGCCTGACCATCGTGATGATTCTCGGCCTGGCCTACGGCTTCTATCTGCTGATCGCCGAATACAGCACGCTGTCAGCCATCGGGCTGCTGTCATTCGCCGCCGTGGCCCAGTTCGCGCCCTCTCTGCTGGGCGGGCTCTACTGGAAGCGTGGCAATCGCCTGGGAGTCATCGTCGGCCTCAACCTCGGCTTCGCCGTCTGGGCCTGGACCCTGCTGGTTCCGGCACTGGCCCAGGCAGGCCTGATGCCCGCCGACATGGTCAATTACGGTCCGCTCGGCATCGACTGGCTCTCGCCGCATGGCCTGTTCGGCTTCCGCTTCAGTGACCCGCTGACCCACGGCGTGATGCTGTCTCTCGGCCTCAACCTGTTCGGCTATATCTTCGTCTCGCAGATGACGCCGCAACGCGTGGTCGAGCGCATCCAGGCATCCTTGTTCGTCGATAGCGTCGAGACGCGTCAGACCAGCGTCTCGCGCCCGTGGACCGGCTCTACCTCCGTCTCGGACCTGCGCGTACTCTGTGAGCGCTTCCTGAGCCATGAGCAGGTCGAACGCGCCTTCGAAGATTACGCACGCCGCAGCGGCCAGCCGCTGGAACTCCACGGGCGCGCGTCAATCGACCTGATCCAGTTCACCGAGCGCTTCCTGGCTTCCGTGCTCGGTGCCTCCTCGGCGCGGATCGTGGTCAACTCCGCCCTGCAGGGGCGCGGCATCGGTATCTCGGATGTCATCTCCATCGTCGATGAAGCCTCACAGGTGCTGGAATTCAACCGCGCCCTGCTGCAGGCCACCATCGAGAACATCCATCAGGGCATCAGCGTGGTCGACCAGCACATGCGCCTGGTGGTGTGGAATCAGCGCTATCTGGACATGTTCCGCTTCCCTGACAACCTGATCCGTGTCGGCGCCCCGATCGATCGCATCTTCCGCTACAACGCGCACAATGGTGAATATGGTCCGGGCGACCCGGAAGAGCATGTCGATCAGCTGCTGGACGCCATCCGTGACGGCGAGCCGCATCGCTACGTGCGCTATCGCCAGGACGGCACCGTGATGGAGATCCAGGGCAACCCGATGCCCGGCGGCGGCTTCGTCTATACCTACCAGGACATCACCCAGCAGAAGCGCACCGAAGAGGCGTTGATCCGCTCGGAAAACAACATCCGCATCTACACCGACAATGTGCCGGCGCTGATCGCCTACTTCGACAAGGAGTGTCGTTACCTCTTCACCAACCGCGCCTATGAAGCAGTGATGGGCATCGACCGTACCGCCGTCATCGGCGAGCCGGCCGAGGCGGCGATGCCTGAAGACATCTATCGCCAGCGCGCCCCCTGGATGACGCGCGCCCTGGCGGGGGAACGCGTCTCCTTCGAGATCTCGCTGGAAGCCCCCGAGGGCGGTGTGCGTTACATGCTGGTGACCTATACGCCGCACTTCAGCGGCAAGGGCAACATCCTCGGCTTCTTCGCGCTCTATCAGGACATCACCGAACGCCGCCTGGCCGAGATTGCCCTCAAGGAAACCAACGAGAATCTGGAAGAACGCGTTCGCGTGCGTACCCAGGAGCTGTCACAGGTCAACGAGGCATTGCGTACCGAGAACCGTGTGCGCGCGGAAGCCGAGCAGGCACTGCGTCAGGCCAAGCAGCTGGCCGAGGATGCCAACGCCTCCAAGACGCGCTTTCTGGCCGCGGCCAGTCATGACCTTTTGCAACCCCTGAATGCCGCGCGCCTGTTCACCTCCGCTCTCGCCCAGCAGGTGGAAGGCGAGATGAAGACCACCACCAATCACATCGACAACTCGCTGCAGGCCGCCGAGGAGCTGCTCAGCACCCTGCTCGACATCTCCAAGCTCGATGCCGGCGCGCTGGCGCCACGTCGCAGCGTGTTCCGCCTGTCGGATATTCTCAAGCCGCTGAAGGCCGAGTTCGAGGTGATGGCGGAAGACCGAGGGCTGGACCTGAAGGTGGTGATGACTCAGCTGGCGGTGGATTCTGACGGCCAGATGCTGCGGCGCATCGTGCAGAACTTCCTCTCCAACGCCGTGCGCTACACCCGTCAGGGCCACGTGCTGCTGGGCTGTCGCCGCCTGGGGGATCGCATTCGCATCGAAGTCTGGGACACCGGCCCCGGCATCCCCGAGTCCAAGCTGACCGAGATCTTCCAGGAATTCCGGCGTCTCGATCAGAGCGAGCGTCACAAGGAGAGCGAGAAGGGGCTGGGGCTGGGCCTGTCGATCGCCGAGCGCATGAGTCGCGTGCTCGATCACCCGATCACGGTGCGCAGTTGGGTCGGTGTGGGGACGGTCTTCGCGGTCAGCGTCCCGATCAGCAAGACACTGCCGGCCGCTGAACAGCCGGATGCCGTCCCGGCCCGCAAGCGCGCCGGCAACAAGCTGACCGGCACCCGCGTGCTGTGCATCGACAACGAGAGCCTGATTCTGGAAGGCATGAAGGCGATGCTGTCCGGCTGGGGCTGCGAAGTCTTCACCGCCACGTCCATCGGTGGTGCCAAATCCGTGATTCGCAATCTGGATGGTGATCCGGATGCCATCCTCGCCGATTATCACCTCGACAATGAAGTGACCGGTCTGATGGCGCTGGATGCTCTGGATGAACGCCTGGCAGGCTCCGTGCCCGGCATCGTCATCACCGCGGATCGCACTGACGAAGTCGCCGAGGAGGTACGCCGTGCCGGCTATCACCTGCTGCTCAAGCCGGTGCGTCCGGCGGCGCTGCGCGCACTGCTGACGCGTACCCTGCAGGCCAATCGTGCCGAGAAGCATGCCAGCGGTACCTCGGATGAGACAGGCGGAGCCCCGGAGAACGGCGATGGCTGATCGCGGGTGAATCGCGCAGCGCCTGTGAACGAGCAGGCGCTGTATCCGCAAAAAGCCCGCCCTGTCAGTGACAGGGCGGGCTTTTGTCTTTCCGAAGCAGGATCATGCTCATCGAACGGGATGCATCATCCCGTCAATCACAGCCACTTCAGGAGCGAACCTTCGGCGGCTCGACTTCCAGACGCTGCGCCGCGATGACGGCCTGGGTGCGGGAATGCACGCCAAGCTTGCGCAGAATGGCGGTCACGTGCGCCTTGATGGTGGCCTCGGACACATTCAGCTCATAGGCGATCTGCTTGTTGAGCAGGCCTTCCGTCAGCATGTTGAGCACGCGGAACTGCTGTGGCGTCAGCGAGGCGATCGCTTCGGCAAAGCGGGACTCATCTTCGCTGGACTCGCCCATGGCTTCGGCGATATCCGTCGGCAGCCAGACTTCGCCTTCGAGAATCTCGCCGATCGCCTCGGCGATCACATCCAGACTTGCGGACTTGGGGATGAAACCGGAAGCGCCATAATCGATGGCGCGGCGCACCACGTAGGGCTCCTCGCTACCGGATACGACGGCGACCGGGATATCCGGCGTCTGACCACGCAGCTGGATCAGGCCTGAGAAGCCATGGGCTCCCGGCATGTGCAGGTCCAGCAGGATCAGATCAGCATCGGGGTGGCGGGCAACGATATCGTTGGTCGCGTCCATGCTGTCGGCTTCGACAATCTCTGCCTGTGAGGCCACTTGCCTGAGTGCCTGCGTCAGTGCGGCACGAAAGAGCGGATGATCGTCTGCAACGATGAACTTCTGGGCAAAGGCCATTGAGTCTCCTCCAAAACCCCGATGGTGATCATCACCGACCTTCCTGGCCGGTCAATGATCGCCGTTATTTTCTGGCATGTTACCCCATGGAACGCGCGTTTAACAAAGCAGCCCACCATCGGGAGACATACTGATGTTTCGCTCGGGGAACACGAGTATCGCACGGATTGCCCAATGATGAGTGGACAATGCACAAGTGAATTCTGACAGCATCCTGCGGATGGAGAGTCAGACCACCCTAACCGCAACGCGACTCGCATGCCAACCGACCAGTGCCACACCGGCAATCAGCAGGAAACCCATGAGGCTGGCAGCGTCCGGCACTTCCCCCCAGATCGCCCAGCCGGCCAATGCGGAGAACACGATGGTGAGATAGGAATAGATCGACACTTCCCCCGCGGGCGCCAGCCGATAGGCAGTGGTCATCAGGATCTGGCCACCGGCCGCGAAGACCCCGATCCCCAACAGGGCCAGTGCCTGTGGCGCACTGGGCATCACCGGATTCATCAGCATCGGCACCAGGGTGACGATGCTGGAGACCAGCGAGAAATGTAACACGATTGTCGCGGAAGCCTCACGCCCTCGCAGCGCCCGAATCAGCGTGTAGGCAGCGCCGGCCAACATGGCCGAGCCCAATCCGACCAGCGCCGGAAACAGTGCCTCCACACCTCCCTCGGCGAACGCCAGCTGTGGCTTGATGACCAGAGTCGCCCCCACGAAGGCAATCAGCATGCCTACCAGCCGCCAGCCGCCCAGGCGCTCTGCCAGAAACATGCCGGCAAACAGCATCACGAAAAACGGCGACAGCTTGTTTAGGATAGTCGCATCCGCAAGCAGCAGGTGATCGATGGCGTAGAAAAAGCTCATCACGCCGCCAAGCCCGATCAGCGAGCGCGCCAGCAGCAACGGCTGATGGTGCCAGTGTCCCAGCAGACGAGCGCCCGCCATGCGAACCATCACGACGGCAACCACTAGGCTTACGAGGTTGCGCACGAAGACCTTCTCGAACAGCGGCAAGTCACCGCTCAACTTGACCATCGCCCCCATCAACGCGAAGGAGATCGCCGACAGGCACATCAGCACGACAGCGCGTGGACGGTTCTCGCCCTCGGTGGATGACGATGATGCAACCTGTGAGGAAGTGGCGAGCTGAGACGTGGCGCAGGATGCATCCGACTTGCCTGCTGACATGGGGGCTGCCTTGATCATGAAGTGAATGAGGAAATGCTCAGGGAGGCCATCAGGCCCACCTGTCGCATGCGGGTTGTCGCATCATTATCAAGTCAGCCGCTCATCGATGGCCAACCTTTCCTGCTTCAGACACGGCCAGGATGTGCACGAGACAGGCACCCACGAAACAGGTTCCCATGAAACAGGAGCGCATGACCCGGACGCACACGAAAAAAGCGCGGGAGCCAGGCTCCCGCGCTTCGATGTCGCGACGTGTCTCGTCAGGCCTGCATGGCCGCCATCCGACGAGTTCAGCGGTTGGCGCGATGCTCGATCAGATCATCCACCACCGTCGGGTCCGCCAGCGTCGAGGTATCCCCAAGACCGTCGGTCTCGTTGGCGGCGATCTTGCGCAGGATACGCCGCATGATCTTGCCGGAACGCGTCTTGGGCAGTCCCGGTGCCCACTGGATGACATCAGGTGACGCGATCGGCCCGATGTCCTTGCGCACCCACTGGGTCAGGGTCTTCTTGAGCTCATCGCTTGGCTCGATGCCATCATTGAGCGTCACGTAGATGTAGATCCCCTGCCCCTTGATGTCGTGGGGATAACCGACCACCGCGGCTTCGGCGACCGCCTCATGCGCGACCAGCGAGGACTCGATCTCGGCCGTGCCCATGCGGTGCCCGGAAACGTTGAGCACGTCGTCGACGCGTCCGGTGATCCAGTAATACCCATCCTCATCACGGCGGCAGCCATCGCCGGTGAAGTACATGCCGGCATAGGTGGAGAAATAGGTCTGCACGTAACGCTCATGGTTGCCCCAGATGGAGCGCGCCTGCCCCGGCCAGCTGTCGAGAATCACCAGATTGCCTTCGGTGGCTCCCTCGAGAATGTTGCCCTCGTTGTCGACCAGCGCCGGCTGCACGCCGAAGAACGGCAAGGTGGCGGAACCCGGCTTGAGATCCGTGGCACCCGGCAGCGGCGCGATCATGATGCCGCCGGTCTCGGTCTGCCACCAGGTATCCACCAGCGGGCAGTTGCCCTTGCCGATCACGCGGTGGAACCACTCCCAGGCCTCAGGATTGATCGGCTCACCCACCGAGCCGAGCAGGCGCAGGCTGTCGCGGGAACTGGAGTCCATCACGCCATCGCCGTGTGCCATCAGCGCGCGCACGGCGGTCGGGGCCGTGTAGAGGATATTGACCTGATGCTTGTCGACGATCTCCCCCATGCGCCCGTGAGTCGGATAGCTGGGCACCCCCTCGAACATCAGCGTGGTCGCGCCGTTGGCCAGCGGTCCATAGACGATGTAGCTGTGCCCTGTCACCCAGCCGACATCCGCCGTGCACCAGTAGATGTCGCCATCGTGGTAGTCGAAGACGTAACGATGGGTCATGGCCGCATAGAGCAGATAGCCGCCCGTGGTGTGCTTCAGCCCCTTGGGCGTGCCGGTGGAGCCGGAGGTGTAGAGAATGAACAGCGGGTCTTCCGCGCCCATCGCTTCTGCCGGGCAGTCGCTGGACTGACGGTCGACCAGCTCGTGGAACCACAGATCACGACTCCCCCAGTGCACGTCACCTCCGGTACGCCGCACCACCAGCACGTGGTCGACGCAGTCGGTGCCATCGCGCTCCAGCGCATCGTCGACATTCTCCTTGAGCGGCACTCGCTTGCCACCGCGCAGCGATTCATCGGCGGTGATCACGATACGCGAGCTGGAATCGGCGATCCGTCCTGCCAGCGCGTCCGGCGAGAAGCCCCCGAAGACCACCGAGTGCACCGCACCGATACGGGTACAGGCCAGCATCGCCATGGCCGCTTCGGGGATCATCGGCATGTACAGGGTGACCACGTCACCACGCCCCACGCCCAGTTCCTTGAGGCCATTGGCGAACTGGCTGACGCGCGCATGCAGCTCGCGATAGGTGATCGACTGGGACTCGCTGGGGTCATCCCCTTCCCAGATGATCGCCACCTGGTCGCCACGCTCCTGGAGATGACGATCCAGACAGTTGTGGGCCACGTTGAGCTGACCATCCTCGAACCAGCGCACATCGACATTCTCAGGGCCGAAGTCGGTACTGCGTATCACCGAGGGCGCCTTGAACCAGTCCAGCGACTGCGCCTGCTCGGCCCAGAAATCCTCGGGTGCCTCGACAGACTGCTGATACATGGCCTGATAGCGCTCACGATCTACCCATGCACGGGCGGCAACATCAGGCTTGACCGGGTGGACCTTGGCATCTTCGCTCATTGTTGTTCGACCTCTGGAAGTTGGCGGGCGACACGCCTCGGGCTGCCTCATACGACACGGGTACGCTGCGGACGAGTCATGGCTAGTCCGTTTCAGCTTAAACCCAAGCATGGGGGGGCCACACACTAGACCTTGGTAGACAATTTTTTCCCAATAATTTCAACTATTTATCAACAAATAACACCAAGGTCACAGCGACTTTCGCCGCAGAAAACCCGCACTCCAGAGGGACTGAGCGCGCCACGGAGGCATTGAAAACGGGAGGCAGGACTGCACGGAAGGCGATGACAGGCATCATGGATCGCTCAATGGCCCCTTGAGCGCTTTCCCGCACAGCCGGCATCGGTAACGCTGCCCACGAAGCGCATTGGCATGTCGACGATGACTCAGATAGTGCGGTGTCTCGCAATCGCATCCGTAGGCCCAGGGCATCGGACTCGCGCGGGAAACATCCATGCGGTGGGTCACCTCAGGTGCGACACCATAGAGATTCGTCATGACCTGCTGCCACTCCGGGCCATGCGGCTTGACCCGCTGGCCGCGCGCGCGCTCCACCACTTCCATCACCACCCAGTGCGCCACCTCATGAGGGACGGTCTGGCTCAGGAAGTGATGGCGGTTCTCGCACAGCAATTGCCAGTTGAAGCGCAGGCGCTGGCGCGCCGGTTCGGCTGTCCCGGCAGTGCGTCCTCTGAGACGACAGGACACGGCGGGCATGCGCATCTCGGGATAGTGCGCACGTGCGCGCGCCAGACAGGCCAGCACACGGGATTGCAGCATGGCATGCAGTTGCGGCTCGCTGAGGGCATCCAGTGTCTGCTCATCGGCCAACGGCAGGGGGTCGGCGACCGCATCACCGAGACACGCCAGTACATGGTCGACGGGAAAGCGATATCGACTGACGACACTGCCATCCACGGCGTGCGCGACACGGGAACAAGACATGAGACGACCCCTTGATGCCAGACGATCGAGGTGAACGGCAACCGCTGAAGAAAGTGGAGAATTCGACGATTCAGGGGCTTTCGTGGCGACGAAAACCCTTGCCACGAGATGATACACTAGCCACATTCGCAGTGGCCGCGACGCCCTGCCCGACTTCTATCCCGCATGTGAGACCTTCCCCATGGCCGAGCCTGTCCAGACCCAGCCGTTGCTGGATGATGAATCCCTCGACATCCTCGATGAGTTCCTTGAATCCGACCTGGTCGGCCCGGAAGCCCTCGACATCATCAGCGCGCATGGCTTCATGCTGGCACTGGCCATCGCACCACGCGAAGTGCCTTCCAGCCTGTGGCTGCCGGAGCTGTTCCAGGGACAGCCCGCCTATGAAAGCCCCGAGCAGGAAGCCCAGGTGGTCGCGCTGTTCGAGCAGATGCGCGCCAATGCCATCGACGCCCTCGAGCACGGCATCCTGCCTGAGCTGCTGTTCGAGCTGGAACTCGGTGGCCTCGACCCCGTCGAGACGCCGATCGGTGACTGGTGTGCAGGCTTCATGGAAGGTGTCTTCATGGACGAGGAAGCCTGGTTCGGGACCCAGGAAGAGACCGCGGCCGAGCTGCTGCTGCCCTTCATGGCCATCTCGGGCGTATTCGACGATGAAGACCCGGAGATCGGCGAGCTGATCGCCGACCCCGTCGGTGCCCAGCGCTTCGTCAACCAGCTGCCGGAACTGCTGCTGGATCTCTACCTGCTCTATCGCGTGCCGCCGGAAAGCCCCAAGCCATCACCGCGCCGCAAGGGAGCCGCAACGCCGGGCGCCGCGGGCATTCCGCGTGGCAAGCATGCGGGCGGCAAGGGCAGTGGCAAGGGCGGCGCGAAGAAGCCTGCTGGCAAGGGTGGCGGCAAGAAGCGCTGAGCCCCCGCCATCCCCCTCTTTGCGCCGCGCTGCGCCAGACACGACAACGCCGGACGCCCCTTGGGGTCGTCCGGCGTTGTCGTGTCACGAAGCAGTGTCTGACATCCGTGAACTGGCTAGCGCAGCCGCGTCACCAGGCTATCCAGGGTGCCATAGCCCCACTCACGACAGCGTTGCGCCAGAGAGCGTCGCTGCCAGGCAGCCCGGGTGATCTCGACGCTGCGCGCGAAATGCTGCTCGAACAGCGCCGCCACCTCCGCCGCGAAGCGATGGTCCTGCACCTCCTGATTGGCCTCCAGATTCCATTGCAGGCTCCAGTGATCGAAGTTGCATGACCCCAGCGTGACCCAGTCATCCGCCAGCGAGAACTTGGCATGCAGGAAGCGCGGCTGGAATTCATGGATCCGCACGCCCGCCTTGAGGAGACTCGCATAGAAACGCTGCCCCGCAGAACGCACGCCGGGATGGTCGTGATGCTGTCCCGCGATCAACAGCTGCACATCGACGCCGCGCCGAGCCGCCCGCTTGAGGCGTCGACGCATGCTGAAGGTCGGCACGAAGTAAGGCGTGCAGATCCACAGCCGCTTGCGGGTGCTGCTGGCCTGATGCTGGAGCGAGTGGCGAATCGCCTGATAACGAAATCCATGGCCCCAGACGACACGCCCGCGCATCCCCAGATATCCCGTGACGACGTTGACCGCATTGATGTTGACGCTGCGCACGGCCTCACGACGCCCCTGCCCCTCGCTGGCAGCGGAATCCCAGACCCGCGCGAACAGCCTGACCCAGTCACGGATACAGGGCCCCTCGATGCGTATCGCCACTTCTGACCAGGCCTCGGCAAACTCATCGACCGCGCCGAAACCGCCGGTGAAGCCCACCTCGCCATCCACGACCAGCAGCTTGCGGTGATCCCGCGTCAGGTTGCGACCGAACCGCCACCAGCGAATCGGGTTGTAGAAGCGCAGGGCGATGCCGGCCTCGGTCATGCGCTGGCGATCCGCCTCCTCGAGCCCCAGCGAGCCGAAACCATCCAGCAGCACCAGTACATTGACGCCACGCTGGCACGCAGCGCTCAAAGCCTCGATCAGGACCCGACTGAGGTGACCGCTTTCGGCCAGATACAGTTCGAGCAGTATCGAGTGACGTGCGCCTTCCACCGCCTCCAGCATGCTGGGCAGAAAGCGCGCCCCCTCCGGCAGCAGGGTAAATCGATTGCCTGAACGCCACATTCCGAGCATGACATGCCTCCCGTCGCTCCCGCACTGGGCAATGACAGCCGATATCGGCGTCATCGAACAGAATGCGTATAATGATCAATATCATGCATGCGGCGACCCAACGTCGATATCCTCGGATCGCCACTCCCGCATCCTGTGAGTCAACGCAAACGATCCTGCTTGTGACAGCGTCTCACCATCGAACTTTTCGAGTACACCTGCGAGGCTCCGCCATGTCGCCCGTCACCCTGTTATTGCGCCCTCTGCGCAACCTCAGCCGCCGTCTGCTGGACAAATGGGTGGAGCTGCGCGCGGTGGAACCCGACATCAACGCGCTGGACCACAGTGCCCTGAATCTCGACCCCGACCTGCCGGTGGTCTACGTCTTCCCCTATCAGGCGCTCTCCGATGAACTGGTGATCGAGCAGCTTTGCGAGGGGCGTGGCCTGCCGTCTCCCACTCTGCCCTTGAGCATAGGCGACATGCGTCTGAGTCACTCGCGGTTGCGCCTGCTGCGTCACTCACGCAAGGGCAAGGGCCTGCTCTCCCGACGACTCGCGCAGCTGATCGAGGCACTGGAGAACGCCCCGGATGAGGTCGAGGTCCAGCTGGTACCGGTCAGCGTGTTCTGGGGACGTGCGCCGGGCAAGGAATTCGGCTTCTGGAAGTTCATCTCCGCTGACAGCTGGCGTGTCACCGGGGTATTGCGTCGCGCCATCGCCATCCTCGTGCATGGTCGCTCGGTGGATGTGCACTTCGGCCAGCCGCTCAAGCTCCACGAGGTGCTGCGCGAAGGTCCCGAGGATCAGGCGCTGGCGCGCCGGCGCATCGCTCGTCTGCTGCGCGTGCACTTTCGTCGCGTGCGCACCCGACTGCTGGGGCCGGACCTCTCGCATCGCCACACCATGATCCGCAATCTGCAGAAGGCGCCCGCCGTACAGGACGTGATCAGCGAGCTGGCCCGCGACCAGAACCAGCGTCCCGCGCGTCTCGAGAAGCGCGCGTTGAGATACGGCCGCGAGATCGCCTCCAACATGGGCTATCCCGTCCAGCGCTTCCTGGCTCACGCCCTCAAGCGCTTGTGGCACAAGCTGTATGACGGCATCGAGATCCGCGGCATGTCGCGCGTCAAGGCGATCGCCGGGGACTGCGAGCTGATCTATGTGCCATGCCATCGCAGCCATATCGATTATCTGCTGCTGTCCTACGTGCTGTTCCACGAAGGGCTGATGACGCCGCACGTGGCAGCCGGCAAGAATCTCGACATGCCGGTGATCGGCCCGATCCTCCGGCGTGGCGGCGCCTTCTTCCTGCGCCGCAGCTTCCGTGACAATCGCCTCTATGGCGCGGTCTTCGATGAATATGTCCACCAGCTGATCACCCGCGGGCACCCGGTGGAATACTTCATCGAGGGTGGACGCTCACGCACGGGGCGCATGTTGCCGCCACGTCCGGGCATGCTGGCGATGACGCTGCGTTCCTTCCTGCGTGACACGCGCCGCGAGGTCGCCTTCGTCCCGGTCTACATCGGCTACGAGAAGGTCTTCGAGAGCCTCAGCTATCAGCGTGAACTGTCGGGCGCCAGCAAGAAGAAGGAGTCGCCGCTGGATCTGATTCGCGTGCTGGGGCAGCTCAAGCAGCCCTTCGGCAAGGTCTATCTCAACATTGGCGAGCCGCTCAAGCTGGGGGCCTGGCTGGACGAGACCACTCCCGAATGGCAGGCCAGTCGCCACCAGCGGCGTCCGGAATGGCTGACCAGTGCCGTGCCGCGACTGGGCAACGAGATCGCCACGCGCATCAATGCCGCCGCGGCCCTCAACCCTGTCTCGCTGTCGGCGCTGGTACTGCTTTCCACCGCACACCACGCCATCGAGTCCAGCCTGATGCAGCGCCAGCTGGCCATGCTGGTGCGGCTGGCCGGCAAGCTGCCTGGCCGGCAGGATCACAGCCTGCCCGAAGGCACGCCGGAAGAATGGATCGCGCACTGCGCGCACCTGGGGCTGGTCACTCTGCGCCCCCAGCACCTCGGTGAGCTGGTGATCGCCACACCGGAACAGGCCAGCCTGCTGACCTGGTACCGCAACAACGTCCTGCATCTGCTGGCGCTGCCGGCGCTGATCGCCTTCGCCTTCCGCAACACCGCCCAGTACACCCTGCAGGCGCTGGATGAGCAGATCAGCCCGGCCTGGCCCGTGCTGGTACGTGAACTGTTCGTGCCGGAAGCCCCGGAGCTGAAAGGCGATATCGCCGCCACCCTCGCGCTGCTCAGCGACGAGGGCCTGCTGGAGCACCAGCCGGCAACCGAGAACACGCCCGAACGCTGGTCGCGTCCGGTCGCAAGCCAGGAATCCTCCGAGCAGCTGCGGCTGCTGGCCCAGCCGGTCCAGCCGACGCTGGAGCGCGGCTACCTGCTGATCGCGGCCTTGCTGCAACACGGCAGCGGCACGCTGGATCGCGAAGCCCTCGAGACCCACTCCGGCGCGCTGGCAGAGCGGCTGACGCTGCTCTCGGGCCTCAACGCGCCCGAGTTCTTCGACAAGCGACTGTTCCGCGGCCTGCTGGATACCCTGCTGGAGCTGGACTTCATCTGGCTGGACGACAACCGCCTGTGCTTCGGCGAAGCGCTGGAAGACCTGCAGACCCGTGGGCGCGACCTGTTCGACCCGGCATTGCGCCATCGCTTGCAGCATGTGCGCCTGCGCGATACGCCGGACACGCCGGACACGCCAGAGGACAATGCTGACTCGGCTGACGAGCCACGCTGACAACGGTGCCACGCCATCCCTTCGCATGAACGACAGGACCCCGCTCGCGGCAGACGCGAGCGGGGTCCTGTCATCTTCAGAGCGGTCATGCACGTCAGGGTGCATCACCCGGCCTTCGCGGCTAGCGCAGCGCCTGCTTGACGTAGACGTCGTAGCGGCTGGTCTTCTCCTCCACCACATGACTCGGCGCGATGCCGCCGATCGGCTCAGCCTTGCGTGGACGCTTGACCACCACCCGATGGGTCGCGACCTCCAGTGCCGAATCCAGCAAGGCCGGCGCATCCGCGTCATCCCCCGCCAGGGCACGGAAGAGCCGCATCTCCTTCTTCACCAGCGCAGACTTGTCACGGTGCGGGTACATCGGATCCAGATGCACCACCTGCGGCGGGTGATCCCACAGCGCGACGAGCTCTCCCAGATCACGCGAGGCATCCCCCTGCAGCGCCTGCATGCGTAGCGCGATCTCGCGTATCTCGTCGTCTGCACAGCCCTGCGCGCGGGTCAGGCCATCGACCAGGATCGCCGCCGTCGCGGCGACACGCTCGATCATCAGCACCGGCGATCCGAGACTTGCCAGCACGAAGGCATCGCGCCCCAGCCCGGCGGTGGCATCGACGATGCTTGGCAGCACGCCGCGATTCAGGCCACAGGCCCGCGCGATCAGCTGATTGCGCCCCCCACCGAAACGCCGGCGGTGGTCCGCCCGACCAGCGACGAAATCCACATGCAGCGGTTTGCCGTACTCGCGCTCGTCACCGGCGATCACGACCCGCGGTATGCCCTGCTCGTCCTGCGCCACCTCGAGCCGCAGAGCCGGCAACGCATCATCGTCCCGGATGGCGATCCCGAAGTGCGCCGCCAGCATGGCGAGCTCCGGATGCACCGCCAGCTGCGAGCGAGCGATGGCGATCACGGGGGTCGCGTCAGCGGCGTCAGAGGAAGGAGCGAGGGGATCGGATGGCAGCATGAACGGGCTCTATGGAAATGAAGAGACACTGGGACTCGCGAAAGACCAGCACAAAGGCGACATGATAAGCGCAAGCAAGGCTGACAGAAACGCCGACGGCGCCGCAAGAGCGACGCCGTCGGAGAAAGACTGAACTTGCCGTACGCGACTTACAGCAACAGCATGCCGAACAGCAGCACGCCCAGCAGCAGACGGTAGATGACGAAGGGCAACATGCCGATGCTGTCGATGGCCTTGAGGAACAGCTTGATGCACACCAGCGCCGAGACGAAGGACAGCACCACACCCAGTCCGACATCGAACAGCTGGGCTTCACTGCCGGTCTCGATCAGCTCCAGCCCCTTGAGTGAGCCCGCCGCGAGAATCAGCGGAATCGACAGCAGGAAGGAGAAGCGCGCCGCACTCTGACGCTCGAAGCCCAGCAGCAGCGCGGCAGTGATGGTGATGCCCGAACGCGAGGTGCCCGGAATCAGTGCCAATGCCTGGAACAGACCGATGATCAACGCCCCCTTGAGCGTGAGCGTCGCCAGATCCCGCGTGCGCGTGCCCTTGGCATCCGCCCACCACAGCAGCAGACCGAAGACGATGGTGGTCGTGCCGATCACGGCAGTCGAACGCCCGGCCGTTTCCACCACATCGCCCAACAGGCCACCGAAGACGACGGCCGGCAGCGTCGCCAGCAATACCGCCCAGCCCAGACGGCTGTCGTCGGTCTGACGCGCCGCAAGCCCGCCTGAACCGCTGAACTGTCCGAACCAGCCAGCGAGGATATTGACGACATCCTTGCGAAAGGCCATCACCACGGCCAGCAGAGTACCGACATGGACCGCGACATCGAAGGCCAGTCCCTGGTCCGGCCAGCCAAGCACCTGGGAGGGCAGGATCAGGTGAGCGGAGGAGGAAATCGGCAGAAATTCGGTCAGACCTTGAATGACGGCCAACGCCACCACGTGCATGAGTTCCATGAAACATCCTTTTAAGAGTAACGGGCCTCAATGGCCCACACGGACGACAGACATCGCCTGTGGCACTGCGAGGTGCGGTGATGACAGAACGGTTCCCTGTCAGCCGATGCGCGACCGACATCAGGGGCCGCAGTGTGATGCTGAAACCTTACGGCAGCCTTGGCAGACCACCTGACTGACGCGAGAGGATGGCGATCCCTGGCGCCATCAGCGCCATGCCACCTCGTTGCGCAGATAGACAGGCTGCGCCTCGACGGCAGCGACTGCCTCGCCGCGCGCAAAGGCCTGCGCCGCCAGGATGACCATGTCCTCGGCATCCGGCTGCGGTGCCTCCAGGCGCTGCACGATGCTGGCGCGCAAGGCTTCCGGCAGCGCATCGTGCATGACCAGCCCGGAACCGATGGCCAGCCAGTCGTGCTCACGAAGCTCCTGGGGCAACTCCACGAGTCCCGGCGCCACGACCTGCTCGGGCAGCAGCTGGCTGACCTCGACCTCACCTTCGGCGGAGGTCGCCACACGATAGGCGCCGGTGTAAAGCTCGCCCATGCGGGCATCCAGCATCGGCAACACGAAACGGGCGTGGTGATGGCGATGGGCCTGCAGCGCCAGCGCCGCCAGGGTCGAGACACCGATCACCGGCACCTCAAGCCCGAAGGCCAGTCCCTGGATGGTGCCAGCCGCGATGCGCAGGCCCGTGAAGGAACCCGGGCCGTGGCCATAGGCCAGCGCGTCCAGATCCTTCAACGTCAGCTGGGCGTCTGCCAGCAGCGTCTCGATCATCGGCATCATCAGCTGGGTATGCTGACGGGGAGCTTCACAGCGCTCGGCAGTAACAACGCCGTCCTGCCACAGGGCAACGGAACAGGCGGAGGAGGATGCATCAATGGCCAGAAGCGTGGTCATGGGCGGTTCATCATCAGAAAAATGTGACGCGATTCTACCCGTCCCCCGCTAGCAGCAAAAGACGCAGGGTGTCCACGGCAGGTGTCGGCGCTGTGCGTCAGTCGTGCCACAGGCCGCGAACCTGCGCTGGAGAAGGGGTCTGTCGCAACACGCCATTTCGCTTTCGCGACCAAAGAAAACGCCCGCAGACAAAGCCTGCGGGCGTTTTCAAGGCGCTTGATACCGAAAGAGCGCATCATGCGGGCCATGACGGCGCCATAGTCCTCATGCCGTCTCAGGCAACGCGACTCACTGCTCCAGCGCGCTGACCAACTGGGCACGAATGTCATCGACGGAGCCGATGCCTTCGATGCGATGGTAGGCCGGTGCCTGGGCATCGCCAGTGGCGGACCAGCTGGAGTAGTACTCGACCAGCGGCTCGGTCTGCTCATGGTAGACGGACAGACGGTTGCGCACCGTGGCTTCACGGTCATCTTCACGCTGGATCAAGGCTTCGCCAGTGACGTCGTCCTTGCCTTCCTCGCGCGGCGGGTTGTACTCGATGTGATAGACACGACCGGAATCCGGGTGCACACGACGACCGGACAGGCGCTTGACGATTTCCTCGTCCGCCACGGCGATCTCGACCACGTGGTCCAGCTTCACGCCCGCTTCCTTCATGGCGTCAGCCTGCGGAATGGTGCGCGGGAAGCCATCGAACAGGAAGCCGTTCTCGCAGTCGGGCTGGCTGATGCGTTCCTTGACCAGAGCGATGATGATCTCGTCGGACACCAGCCCGCCGGTATTCATGATCTCCTTGACCTTGAGCCCCAGCTCGCTGCCGGCCTTGACCGCTGCACGCAACATGTCTCCGGTGGAAATCTGCGGGATGTTGAAACGCTCGCAGATGAACTGGGCCTGAGTGCCCTTGCCGGCGCCGGGGGCGCCCAACAGGATCAAACGCATCGGTACTGCTCCTTGAGTGTGCAAATGAAAAGCGTGAAACGGGTGTAAATGGGTCATCCGGGCTTGTGTGCCCTGCCCTCGACGGCAGATGGCCATCCGAGGCGCTCTGGCCGCCGAGCGCTCAAGACGACTCGGCTCACGCGCTGACCTGCGCAGTGTCTCCCCCATCGACATGACAGTGAAGGAGACAGCCACGGGGCCTCGAGCGGCTTGCGACCAGGATGAAACAGGAAGCGGACCGACTGGTGGCGTGACGAACACTCTCCACGCACTGACGATCTCATTATGTCATCGCTATGCAACGCAAGGGCTGACGATACCGCTCACACGGCCATCGCACAAGCACACCAAAGGCGCGCATGACGCCCCTTGGCACTGTTTTGGCTCATTGATGACGGACGAGGCGATCGGCGCGTGCAGCGCCTCGTGATCCAGCCTCACGATGGCATGACGCCCCCGCGGCACTCGGTCGCAGGGGCGTCATGGCAGGGTTCCACTCATTTCAGGGTTCAGGCGTCATGGCCTGGGGGTCATGACCTCACTCGGCGACCTCTTCCGCCTGGCTGCTGCGACGCAGCCGCACCGCCTTGGCCCGCTTGCCGCGTAGCCGGATGTTGAGCATTTCCACCGCCAGCGAGAAAGCCATCGCCACGTAGATGTAGCCCTTGGGCACATGGACGCCGAAGCCTTCGACCATCAACATCATGCCGACCATGATCAGGAAGGACAGGGCCAGCATCTTGATGGTCGGATGGCGATCGACGAAATCACCGATCGGCTTGGCCGCCACCATCATGATGCCCACCGAGATGACGATCGCGATGATCATCACCGTCAGATGGTCGACCATGCCCACCGCCGTGATCACCGAATCCAGCGAGAAGACGATATCGATCAACGCGATCTGGACCATGATCGCCATGAAGCTGGCACCGCCCTTCTTCGCGCCCTCTTCCGCCGGGTCCTCACCCTCGAGGTTGGCATGGATCTCATGGGTGCTCTTGCCGAGCAGGAACAGACCCCCGAAGACCAGGATCAGATCCCGCCCGGAGAAGCTGAAATCCAGCACGCTGAACAACGGTGTCGTCAGTGACATCAGCCATGACAACGACATCAACAGCACGATGCGCATGCCCATCGCCAGGCCGAGACCGATCATGCGGCCACGTTGGCGCTGAGCCTCGGGCAGGCGCGCGACCAGAATCGACAGGAAGATGATGTTGTCGATGCCCAGCACGATCTCAAGCGCGGTCAGGGTCGCCAGAGCCACCCATGCCGAAGGGTCCATCAACCATTCCATTGTCTTGCTCCTTGTGTGTTGCGAGAACCGGCCTTCCCGGGGAGTGCCAGCACGATGCGGCAGATCGCGGCAGGTTGGCGTGAAGCATCGCATGTTGTGCAGGGCAGCAACAGCTATCGCCGCCCTGCCACGCCAACGGACATGCACAAAAAAAACGGCCTCCCGAAGGAGGCCGTTCTGTCGACAGGCCATCTGGCACCTGCCCTTGTCATGCAAGGTACGGATCAGAGCAGCAGACGACGCACGTCGGTCAGCACCTGAGCCAGATACGCCGTGAAGCGTGCTGCATCCGCCCCGTTCACCGCCCGGTGATCATAGGACAGCGACAGCGGCATCATCAGGCGCGGCTGGAAGGCAGCGCCATCCCACACCGGCTTCATCTGCGCCTTGGAGACACCCAGGATGGCGACTTCCGGCGTGTTGACGATCGGCGTGAAGGCAGTACCCCCAATGGAGCCAAGGCTCGAGATGGTGAAACAACCACCGGTCATCTCTTCGCGCTTGAGCTTCTTGGTCTGCGCCTTCTTGGCCAGCTCCACGGATTCGCGGGCCAGCTCCAGCAGGCTCTTCTGATCCGCATTGCGGATCACCGGCACCATCAGGCCGTCCGGCGTATCCACCGCGATACCGATGTGCACGTATTTCTTGTGCACCAGGGTCTCGCCGTCAGACTTGAGGCTGACGTTGAACTGCGGATACTTGGCCAGCGCGTGGGCAGCCGCCTTGATCATGAACGGCAGCGGCGTGAGCTTGGCGCCTGCCGCTTCTGCCTCGGCCTTCATGGACTTGCGGAAGGCCTCGAGCTCGGTGATGTCGGCTTCATCGAACTGGGTCACGTGCGGGACGTTGAGCCAGCTGCGATGCAGGTTGGTGGCCCCCGCCTTCATCAGGCGGCCCATCTTCGACTCTTCGATCTCACCGAACTGGCTGAAGTCCTGATCCGGCACCTGCGGGATACCGGCACCGCCGGTGGCCTGCGCAGCAGGGGCTGCCGGTGCGGACTTGGCCTTCTGCATCATCTGCTTGACGTAGGCCTGGACATCTTCCTTCACCACACGGCCCTTCGGACCGCTGCCGGAGACGTCCGCCAGATCGACACCGAACTCACGCGCCAGCAGGCGAACCGCAGGCCCTGCGTGGACCTTGGCACCCTTGCTCGGCTTGTGGGCCGCCATCTGGGCTTCCGGGCTCGGCGTACCGGCCGGTGTCGGCTCAGGCTTCTGCTCGGCCTTGTCTGCCTTGGGCGCGGCCGGAGCCTCCGCCTTGGCAGCCTTCGGCGCAGGCTTGGCACCGGCGACCTCGAGGTAACCGATCAGGTCGCCCTCGGACACGGTGTCGCCTTCCTTGACGGAAAGCTCCACCACCTTGCCCTTGTAGGGGCTCGGGATGTCCATGGTCGCCTTGTCGGACTCCAGCGTGATCAGCGCGTCTTCCTCGTTGACCTCATCACCGACGGCCACGGCCATCTCGATGATCGGCACGCTGTCGCTGCCGGAGAGATCCGGGACACGCAATTCCTTGCGCTCCGGCTCACCGGAGGCCGGCTCACCGGAGGCCGGCTCTTCTTCGGCAGCCGGCGCTTCAGAGGCGGTCTCTTCAGACGCAGACGCAGACGCAGAGGATTCTTCCGCCGGCGCTGATTCCGCCGCACTGTCACCGCCTTCACCGGCGATTTCCATCTGACCGATGACGTCACCGGACGCGACGTTGTCGCCTTCCTTGACGGTCAGCTTGACGATCTTGCCCTTGTGCGGGCTCGGGACGTCCATGCTGGCCTTGTCGGACTCCAGCGTGATCAGCGCATCCTCGGCGTCGACTTCGTCGCCTTCGGAGACCGCCATCTCGATGATCGGCACGGCCTCGGAGTCGCCCAGGTCCGGCACGACGATGTCGACGGTCCGGGTACCACCGGAAGCGGCCTTCGGTGCAGCAGCGGCCTCTTTCGGCGCCTGCTGCTCAGACGCTTCCTGCTTGGGAGCCTCTTCCTTCGGCGCTTCCTGCTCGTCAGAAGCGTCAGAGGAGGTGTCACCACCGCCTTCCGCTTCCAGCTCCAGGATGTCGTCGCCTTCGGAGACGGTGTCGCCTTCCTTGACGAGAATCTTCACCACCTTGCCGCCCTTCGGTGCCGGCACATCCATGCTGGCCTTGTCGGACTCAAGAGTGATCATGGTGTCTTCGGCGGAGATGACATCTCCGACCGCCACCGGTATCTCGATGATCTCGACATCGGAACTACCGCCAATGTCGGGAACCTTGATGATTTCGCTGCTCAAGATCGTGCTCCTTCCAAAACGTGCACGGGGAGCGACACCCGAATCACCTTCGCATCATCTTGATGTCGAGGATGGAGTGCCGCTCGCCTGTTCCGCGATCTCCGCTCAGACGCTCAGCGGATTCGGCTTGTTGGGGTCGATGCCGTAGGTCTTGATCGCTTCCGCGACCACCTTGCGGTCGATCTCACCACGATCCGCCAGCGCCTTCAGGGCCTGGACGGTGACGAAGTTGCGGTCGACTTCGAAGAAGTGACGCAGCTTCTCGCGGGTATCGGAACGACCGAAACCATCGGTACCGAGCACGTGATAGTCAGCCGGCACCCAGGCGCGAACCTGGTCAGCAAACAGCTTCATGTAGTCAGTGGCCGCCACGACCGGGCCGTCACGTCCTTCCAGGCACTGGGTGATGTGCGGCTTGGCCGGGGTCTCTTCCGGCTTGAGGAAGGCCTGACGATCCAGTTCCAGCGCTTCGCGACGCAGCTCGTTGAAGCTGGTGACGCTCCAGATGTCGGCATCGACACCGTAGTCGTCCTTCAGCATCACGGCAGCGGCTTCGACTTCACGCAGGATGGTGCCGGAACCCAGCAGCTGAACGCGTGCCTTGCCGTCCTTCGCGCCTTCCTTGAGCAGGTACATGCCCTTGATGATGTCGTCTGCGGGCACCGTTTCAAGTTCCGGCTGCTCGTAGTTCTCGTTCATCACCGCCAGGTAGTAGAAGACCGGCTCGTGCTGCTCGAACATGCGCTTCATGCCGTCCTGCACGATGACCGCCACTTCGTGAGCATAGGTCGGGTCGTAGGTGCGGCAGTTCGGGATGGTCGAGGCCAGGATATGGCTGTGGCCATCCTGGTGCTGCAGACCTTCACCGTTCAGGGTAGTACGCCCGGCGGTCCCGCCGACCAGGAAGCCACGTGCCTGCAGATCGCCTGCGGCCCACGCCAGATCACCGATGCGCTGGAAGCCGAACATCGAGTAGTAGACGTAGAACGGCATCAGCGGCAGGTTGTGGTTGGCGTAGGACGTTGCCGCCGCCACCCACGCGGACATGGCGCCCGCTTCGGAGATACCTTCCTCGAGGACCTGACCTTTCTGGTCCTCGCGGTAATACATGATCTGACCCTTGTCGACCGGCTCGTACTTCTGGCCTGCCGCGGTGTAGATGCCCAGCTGACGGAACATGCCTTCCATGCCGAAGGTACGCGCTTCGTCAGGAATGATCGGCACGACACGCTCGCCGAGGGTCTTGTGCTTGACCAGACCGTTGAGCACGCGCACGAAGGCCATGGTGGTGGACACTTCGCGACCGTTGGAGCCCTTGAGCTGGGACGCGAAGATCTTGTCGTCCAGCGGCGGGATTTCCAGCGTTTCATACTCGGTGCGACGCTGCGGCAGATAGCCGTTCAGACGTTCGCGCATGAGGTGCATGTACTTCATTTCCGGGCTGTCGTCCGCCGGCTTGTAGTACGGCACTTCCTCGAGCTGCTCGTCGGTCAGCGGGATACCGAAGCGGTCACGGAAGGTCTTGAGCGCTTCGTGCTCCATGGTCTTGACCTGGTGGGCTTCGTTGGCCGCTTCGCCATCGCCCATGCCCATGCCGTAACCCTTGACGGTGTGCGCCAGGATGACGGTCGGACGACCATTGGCGTTGTTGACCGCCTCGTGGTACGCCGCGTAGACCTTGTACGGGTCGTGGCCACCACGGTTCAGACGCCAGATGTCGTCGTCTGACATGTCCTTGACCAGATCGGCCGTCTCCGGGTACTTGCCGAAGAAGTGCTCACGCGTGTACGCGCCGCCATTGGCCTTGTAGTTCTGGTAGTCGCCGTCGACCGCCTCGTCCATGCGCTTCTGCAGGATGCCTTTCTTGTCCTGCTCGAACAGCGGATCCCAGAAGCGACCCCAGGTGACCTTGAGCACGTTCCAGTCGGCACCACGGAAGACGCCTTCCAGCTCGTCCATGATGCGGCCGTTGCCGCGCACCGGACCATCAAGACGCTGCAGGTTGCAGTTGATGACGAAGATCAGGTTGTCGAGGTTCTCGCGACCCGCCAGCGAGATGGCACCCAGGGATTCCGGCTCGTCACACTCGCCGTCACCCATGAAGCACCACACCTTGCGGTCGTACATGGACTTCAACTCACGCGAGTTGAGGTACTTCATGACGTGCGCCTGGTAGATCGCCTGGATCGGGCCCAGCCCCATGGAGACGGTCGGGAACTGCCAGTAATCCGGCATCAGCCACGGGTGCGGATAGGAGGACAGGCCATTGCCGTCGACTTCCTGACGGAAGCTGTCCATCTGCTCCTGGCTGAGACGACCTTCCAGGAAGGAACGTGCATAGATACCCGGTGCCACGTGGCCCTGGATATACAGCAGGTCACCTTCGAAATCGCCTTCGGGTGCACGGAAGAAGTGGTTGAAACCTACATCATAAAGCGTCGCACTGGACATGAAGCTCGAGATGTGACCGCCCAGGCCCTTGTGGGCACGGTTGTTGCGGATCACCTGAGCGATGGCGTTGTAGCGGATAAGCGAACGGATACGACGCTCCATGAACAGGTCGCCCGGCATGCGCGCTTCGCGGTGCACGGGGATACTGTTGCGATGGGGCGTGGTCACCGAGAAGGGTACTTGATGGCCATCACGACGCAGGCGGTCGGCCAGGCGTGACATCAGGTACTGGGCACGATCCTCACCCTCACGATCCAGAACCGATTCCAGGGAGTCCAACCATTCCGTGGTTTCGATCGGATCGAGATCTTCTCTTGCCTCCAGACTCATAGACGTCTCTCCGAGTGAAGAAATTTTTTGTCAGTTGTTCCGACGAAATGCTACATCGGAACCAGTGGCGCTCTTCAGTGTGGGCACAGCCTTCTGAGTGGGCCGCGTCTCCGATAAAACCGCGGCAACCGGAGACTCCGGCTGCCAGATGCGTTGTGCTTCGTGCGTCAAAGCAGGGCACAAGATGCAGTCATTTGGCGTGAAAGATACCGCAAACACCCCCCCGTGCCAATTCGGTGCGCATGGCCGCGCAGCCGTGCGCCATGGACTGGCACCGCCGTGGCCGTGCGGGTCTCGGCCAGTGCCGAGCGGGATTTCCCGCCGCATGCCAGCCGTCGCCTGGAGCACGTCTTGTAATAAAACTACCAACGCGCCCCGTGGCTACGCTCCCTGACCGGAATCCGGCCCCTGCATGCTGCATTGCACCATCGCGAGGCACTTGCGACCTTAGTCCTGAATGTCGTCCAGCAGGCGATCGAAGTAAGCCCAGTCAAAGGCGGGACCAGGATCCGTCTTGCGCAACGGCGCAATCCGCGCATGCGAGGTGATGCGCTCACGGGTCAGCGCCGGGTAGCGGGCCATCAGGCCGGCGACCGTCCGTGCCAGCGTCCGGTACTGCACCTCGCGGTAGGGGTGCACCTCATCGCCCTCGAGCTCGATGCCGATGCTGAAGTCATTGAGCTCCACGCGCTCACGCGCTCCGTCATGCCAGCGCGACCGCCCCGCATGCCAGGCACGACGATCGAAGGGCACGAACTGCACCAGACGACCATCACGCTGGATCAGCACATGCGCCGAGACGCGCAGATGATGGATGTCGGCAAAGTAGGGATGGGCGCCGGGATCGAGTTGATTGGTGAACAGCTGCTCGATGGCCGGCCCCCCGAAGCGCCCCGGTGGCAGGCTGATGGAATGCAGCACCAATGCCGACACTTCGCCCTCGGGACGCGCATTGTGGTTGGGCGACGGCACCTGACGGGCATTTTCCAGCCAGTGCTCAGGGGTGACGGCCAGTCGCGCCAGCTGGCCCGACCATGGGGAGGAAGACGAGGGGGGCATCGATGACTCCAGACGGGAACGACATTGCACGCGGGGCGTGGGTTTCATGACGGCCTGATCGTGACCCTGCCGGCCCGGTGCACCGTCAGGCGAGATATCGCACCGGTATCGCACACAGGGACTGACCGCCCGCGCGGCTTTTCCTATAATGGCGCACATTATGGCATGCTCGGCAGCCATGGGTCTGTGTCGGGGGGCTTCCTGCGGCGCGATACCAGCTCCGGCAGCACTTCTTGCACAAGGATCAGACGCGCATGAACTTCCACGACGCCCTCGCCGAGGATATCCGCACCAGCGCCGCCCGCCTGCTCGCCGAAGATGTTGGCGGTGGCGACATCACCGCCGAGCTGATTCCCGAAAGACAGTGGGCCAAGGCCCGGGTGATCAGCCGTGAGGCGGCCATTCTGTGCGGCGTGCCCTGGGTGGATGAGCTCTTTCGTCGCCTCGACTCGCGTGTCAGTCTCAAGTGGCTGGCCAGCGATGGTGACCGACTCGAGGCCGACACGCCCTTCCTTGAGCTGGAAGGCCCCGCTCGCTCGCTGCTGACCGGAGAGCGCGCAGCACTCAATCTGCTGCAGACGCTGTCCGGTACCGCGACCCGCGCCCACCACTACGCTTCACTCGTGGAAGGCAGCGGCGTGCGTCTGCTGGATACCCGCAAGACGCTGCCCGGCATGCGAGTGTCCCAGAAATACGCCGTCAGCTGCGGGGGCGGCCACAATCATCGCATCGGCCTGTATGACGCCTTCCTGATCAAGGAAAACCATATCGCCGCCTGTGGCAGCATCGCGGCCGCCGTTCGTGAAGCACGCGATATCGCCTCGGACCTGACCTGCGAAGTGGAAGTCGAGAATTTCGCGGAGCTGGAACAGGCGCTGGATGCCGGTGCCGACGTCATCATGCTCGACAACTTCAACAACGATCAGCTCATCGAGGCCGTCGCGCGCAACAAGGCGCATGCCCAGCCAGCCGTGCTGGAAGCCTCGGGCAACGTCAACGAGAGCACCCTGGCCGGCATCGCCGCCACCGGCGTGGATTGCATCTCGATCGGCGCGCTGACCAAGGACGTGACGGCCATCGACCTGTCGATGCGCATCTACACTGTCGAGACCCGCTAGCCAGATGACAGGTGAGTGTCTTCCTGCTGGTCAGCTCCTGTCCTGCTGATGCCACCGGTGACGCCGGTCCATCTTCATGACGCCTTGCCATACCGCCAGGGAGGCGCCCCATGTCCTCGCCATCTCCTCATCAGCGTCCGCCTGCCGCCTCCACGGTGTCAGGCGGACGCTGGCAGACCCGCCGCTGGAGCCTCTACGCACCGATCTACGACCGCGTGGCAGCGCGTGCCCTGCGCTCGGCACGCCGAGACGCCATCGCGACACTGGACCTGAAAGCCGGGACTCGCGTGCTGCTGCTCGGCGGTGGTACCGGGCTCGACCTGCCCTTCCTGCCCCGTGACATCGAGCTTGAGGTGGTCGATGCCTCGCCCGCCATGCTGCGCCGCTGCCGCGAGCGCGCCGAGGCGCTGGGCTTCGATGCCAACGTCAAGCTGGGCAATGCCATGGCACTCGACTTTCCCGATGGCCACTTTGACGTCGTGATCGCCCACCTGATCTTCGCGGTCGTGCCAGAACCGCAGACAGCCTTCGATGAAGCATTGCGCGTGCTGGCATCAGACGGCGAGATGTCCCTGCTCGACAAGGGCTTGCGCGGTCAGCAGCCAGCCGGGGTGATCCGGCGGCTGCTCAATCCGCTGGCCCGCCTGCTGGCCACCAATCTCAGCGTGCCTCTCGATGGCCTGCTGGAAGGGCATGCCATACAGCGCATGGAAGACCGCGACCTCGGGCCTGGCGGCCTGTTGCGTCACATGCACCTTCGCAAGATCTGATCCGCACCGGCGCTGCCCCTTGCATTGCGCACCCGGCACCGCCACGCAACAAGGACATCCAGATGACAGCAGCGAGCCGATTCGTGGCCGTTGTCCCGGCACTCACCCAGGTGCCAGGCCATCGTGTGCGAACGCCGTCGCTTGCCGTGAAGGAGGTTGCATGCAGATTGATCTACACGGACGCAGCGCCATCATCAGTGGTTCCACCGCCGGCATCGGCCTTGCCATCGCGACGGGACTCGCCCGCGCGGGTGCCAGCGTCACCCTGACCGGCCGTACCCAGGCACGTGTCGATGACGCCATCGCCCAGCTCAAGCGTGACGTCCCTGACAGCAGGGTACAGGGCGTGGCCGCGGACCTGGGCACGCGCGAAGGCTGCGACACGCTGATCCAGACCGTCCCGGACACCGACATCCTGATCAACAATGTCGGCATCTTCGCCCCACAGGACTTCTTCGAGACCGACGACGACACCTGGGAGCAGTTCTTCCAGGTCAACGTGATGTCGGCGGTACGCCTGTCCCGCCACTATGCGCGCGGCATGAAGGAGCGCGACTGGGGGCGCATCCAGTTCCTGTCCAGCGAGTCGGCGCTCAACATCCCCAGCGAGATGGTCCATTACGGCATGACCAAGTCCGCCGTCCAGTCCGTCTCACGCGGGCTCGCCAAGGTGCTGTCCGGCACGCAGGTCACCGTCAACGCCATCCTGCCCGGGCCGACCCGCTCCGAGGGCGTGCTCGAGATGCTCAAGAAGAACGCCGAGGAGCAAGGCAGGACGCTTGAGGAGGTCGAGGCCGACTTCGTCCAGCAGACCCGCCCCACCTCCATCCTCCAGCGCATGGCAAGCCCCGAGGAAGTCGCCAACATGAGCGTCTACGCGGCCTCCGAGCAGGCCAGCGCCACCACCGGCGCCGCGCTGCGGGTGGAAGGCGGTATCGTCGATACCATGGCCTGATCGCCAGCCAGGTCCGTTACCCTGTCGAACGCAAGACGCCCCCGCCGGGTGACCGGTGGGGGCGTCTTCATGTCCGATATCACCGTGACGCACGCGTCACTCGTCGAGACGTTTCTCGAAGCGCTCGCGCTTGAGGCAGATGCCGCCTCGCTTGACGTGCTCAAGCCCCAGGCTCTCCCAGCCGCGGCGTGCAAGCCCTGGCGACAGCATCAGACTGGCCTCCAGACTCACCACCCGCACCTTGCGTCGGCGAAGGTCCTGTTCGGCCTCCTCCAGCAAGCGGGTGCCTATCCCCTGCCCGGTCAGCCCCGGGTAGACGTAGAGCATCTCGATCCGGGCCAGCGGCCATTCAGGGGCATACTCGCAGAAGGCGATGCAGCGCCCGTCCCGTTCGGCCACCAGCACTTCGAAGCGATGCTGGCGCGCCGCCCAGCGCTCGGCATCCCTGGGCACACGGGACGCCCATTGCTGGCGTTGCGCCAGATCATAGTGACTGGCCGCTCCCTGCATCACGGCCTGATAGAACACCTCGGCCTGATCCGCGGCGTGGCGCGGCTGCGCGGTCACGATGCTGATGCGCGAGGCTGCTGCGCGGCTATCGGTCTGGCTGTGCAATCGTAGGTCCTCCTTGTGCCCCGGGACGGGGCGATTCGCTTTCGGGAATGCGGCTGACTCGCGGTGGCGCAGAGGGTGTCGAGAGACGTCTGATCAGCGACTGCCTCTCACCCGCTGAAGGACACTTCATCGAAGCGACTGGCCTGAGGGTGATCCCCCGTGACCATGCCGGGCTCACGGACCAGCTGCCAGGTCTGGAAGCCGGCGGCCGCGGCGGCATCGAGCTCAGCCACCACATCGGACAGGAACAGGATCTCGGCACCCGGCAGGCCCAGATGCGCGGCAATCCGACGATAACTCTCGGCCTCCTGCTTCGGCCCTGTCGTGGTATCGAAGTAGCCCGCGAACAGCGGTGTGAGATCCCCGGCATCCGAGTGACCGAACAGCAGCTTCTGCGCCTGGATCGAGCCTGAAGAATAGACATGCAGGGACAGCCCGCGTTCCTTCCAGTCACGCAATCCCTTCACGGCATCGGGATACACATGGCCGGTGAAGTCGCCGTCCGCGTAGCCCTTCGCCCAGACCATGCCTTGCAGGGCCTTGAGTGGCGTGGCCTTGCGATCGGCATCGATCCAGCCTTCCAGGATGCCGATCACGGTTTCGAGGTCCGCCTCGGGCGCCTCGGCCAGCTCACGGGTGGCTGCCAGCTGCTCGGCGACATCATCGCGCTCGGCATTGGCGCGCAGGAAATCGCCCAGATTGGCGCGCGCATAGGGGAACAGCACCTGATGCACGAAGCGAATCGAGCCGGTGGTGCCCTCGATGTCAGTGACGATGGCGCGAATCATGCGGACTCCTGGGAATGCGGGGCGGCAGTCTGGGTGAAGTGTTCCGCCAGCGCTTCATGACGCGGGAAGCGGGCGGCGATGTCGTTGTCGGTGAAGTTGGCGACCCAGCCCTCCGGATTGGTGAACAGGCGAATGGCGGTGAAGTCCGGCGTCGGTCCCATGTCGAACCAGTGCGCGATACCGGCCGGCACGGCGATCAGGTCATCCTTCTCGCAACCGACCGCCAGCACCCGCTCACCCAGATGCAGGTAGAAGATGCCGCTGCCGCGCACGAAGAAGCGCACCTCGTGCTCCGCGTGGCGATGCTCATCGAGGAACTTGCCCCGCAGCGCTTCCCGCTCGGGGTGATCCGGCGTCAGACCGATCACGTCGGCGGTCACGAAGCCGTTTTCCAGCTTGAGACGCGCGACATCGTCGGCATAGGCCGCCAGCACCTGAGCCTGGTCGGTGGGATCACGCAACTCGCAGCCCGCCGTCCAGCGCTCGAAGCGGATGCCTTCGGCCTCGAGTTCGCTGGCGATCCGCGCGCCATCGGTCGTGATCAACTGCGGACGCGAGGCGTCCTGTTCGGCGTAGATGGCCAGAAAGCTCATTGCTGTCTCCTCAGTTCCAGTTCACAGCCCATCAGGAAATCGAGCGCTTCGACATGCCGGCGGCAGGCCGTCATGCTGCTGGCCCAGGTATAGAGGCCATGACCACGAATCAGGTAGCCATGCAGGCCGGCATCCGCCTTGAGGCGGGCCCGCACGTCCAGCGCCAGCGCATCGATGTCCTGAGTATTGTCGAACACCGCCAGACGTACTGGCGTCTCATGGCTCTTGATACCTTCCAGGGCCTTGTTGAGCTCGAAGCCCTCCAGGTTCAGGGTGTCGCCCTCATGACACAGCGACAGCACGGTGGCGGCCCTGGAGTGGGTATGCAGAATCGCCTGCGCCTGCGGCAGATCCTCGTAGAGCTGGCCATGCAGGCGTGCCTCGTCCGAGGCCTTGCGTGATGTACCCAGCAATCTGACGGCAAAATCGCTGACCAGGATATCGCCACTGGTCAGGCGGCCCTTGTGGCAGCCCGAGGCAGTCACCGCCATCAGGCGATCACTGAGGCGACAGGAGAAATTGCCGCCCGTGGCAGGCACCTGACCGGCAGCGTCCAGTGCGCGCCCGGCCTCGATCAACTGCTGGCTCGCCTGCGCCAGATGATCAAGATCCAGCGTCGGCTGCAGGCCATCGGCGGTGGCGGCAATGGCGATGGGGTCTGACATGGTCTGATTGGCCCTCAAGAATCGCGTGGAGCGCTCTCGCTCCGACGCCAGCATCACGACTCAGTGCCGCGGGGCACTGCTCTCGCGGCAGACTACACAAGCCAGCCCGGCGAGACCAGTCATGCCGTACGACGACGAGCATGGCATCATGGCGGCCCGGGATGTCACACGACATCCTGCCCCGTCATCACTTCAGCCTCTGCCACGGTCTTGCCATGTCCTCTTCCGATCAGCCCGCCAGCCCCCATCCGACCGCCGACACGGCCGAGCGCCCGATGAGCGATGCCGCACTGGCCAGGCGCATGCCGCAGCTGCCCCCTCATCTGCGTGAGCAGGCCATGGCACTGGGGCAACAGACCATGCAGCCGGTGGGCATCATCGAGAGCTGCTACCCGGACAAGTTCGGCATTCCCCGCCAGCCGGGTCTGGCACGCCATGCCACCGCCATCCTGCACCTGCTGCCGCCCTTCGATGACCCGGACTGCGTGCGCGACATCGACGGCTTCAGCCACCTGTGGATCCACTTCCTGTTCCACGCCAGCCCCACACGCTGGACGCCGCTGATCCGCCCGCCACGCCTGGGTGGCAATGCACGCACCGGCGTGTTCGCCTCGCGCAGTACCCATCGCCCCAACCGACTGGGCCAGTCGGTGGTCGAGCTTGCAGGCGTCGAGACAGGCGCCAGCGACAGGCCGGGGGGCAGACAGACGGGCAGGCACAGCGGCGTGCGCCTGCTGCTGCGCGGCCATGACCTGCTGGATGGCACGCCGGTGATGGACATCAAGCCCTATCTGCCGTGGGTCGATGCCGTGCCCCAGGCACGTGCCGGTTACGCGCCTGCCCCGCCGCCACGCCATGCCGTCATGTTCAGTGACGAGGCCGAGCAGCAGCTTGAACAGCGCTCCGACAGTGCCACGCTGCGCGCGCTGATCGAGGAAGTGCTCGCCCAGGACCCGCGCCCCGCCTACCACGCCGCCAAGACTGCCGATGGCAAGCGTCAATATGGCGTGCAGCTGGTGGACGTGGATGTGCGCTTCACGGCGTACACCCAACCCGACGGCAGCCTGACGATGCAGGTCGCCGCCATCGTGGCCAGCTGAACGAGAGAGCGGCGCCAGATCAGGACAATGCCAGATTGCATTGGCGAACCGTCACGACTCCTGACCATACTGGGCGTGCATTCCAGCATCTTCACGTGTTCCACCGGGAGTCCGCCGCATGAGTATTCGTCTGCTTGCCTTTGCCGCCAGTACCCGCAAGGCCTCCGTCAATCGGCGCCTGATCACTCGCCTCGCCCATCTGGCCGGCGATCAGGGAGCCGAGATCAACCTGCTCGACCTCAACGACTTCCCGATGCCGCTCTACGATGGGGACAGCGAAGAAGCCAACGGGCGTCCTGCCAGTGCAGACCGTCTGCAGGCCCTGTTTGCCAGCCATCAGGGGCTGTTGCTGGCCACCCCGGAATACAATGGCTTCTTCAGCCCATTGCTCAAGAACACCTTTGACTGGCTGTCGCGTCCGGACACCGAAGGCCAGAGCGGCATGGATGCCTTGCGCGGCATGCCGGTCGGCATCGTCTCGGCGTCCCCGGGCGGGATGGGCGGCATGCGCGCCCTGCCGTTCGTGCGACTCTATCTGAACAACCTCGGCATGCTGGTCGCGCCCCAGCAGATCGCGGTATCCCGGGCAGGCAGTGCCTTTCGCGAGGATGGCAGCCTGGATGACGAAGGTCAGGATCACGCGCTGGCGAGTGTCGCACAGCAGGTGATCGAGCTGGCGAGACTGCGCCACGGGTAACGCCTCCGTACCGCTTCACCTCTGCACATGCGAACCTCTGACACGAGACGACCCTCCTGCCACTGGCAGGAGGGTCGTCTCGTTCATGCGTGCATCGTGAGTGAGGCGGCGGCCTCACGCCATGCTCACGCCGTGAAATCGATCCCGATACGACGGCCGACTTCCTCGTAGGCTTCGATCACGCCGCCCAGACCCTGACGGAAGCGGTCCTTGTCGAGCTTCTCGCGCGTCTCGGCATCCCACAGACGGCAGCCGTCCGGCGAGAATTCGTCACCCAGCACGACCTCACCCTTGAAGACACCGAACTCGAGCTTGTAGTCGACCAGCAGGATGCCGCCATCGAGGAACAGCTGCTTGAGGATGTCGTTGACCTGGAAGGTCAGTTCCTTGGCGCGCGCCAGGTGCTTGGGCTCTGCCCAGCCGAAGGTCTCGACCAGCGATTCGTTGATCATCGGGTCGCCCTTCTCGTCGTTCTTGAGGAACAGCTCGAAGGTCGGCGGATTGAGCTCGAGGCCTTCCTCGACACCCAGACGACGCACCAGTGAGCCGGCGGAGATGTTACGCACCACGCACTCCACCGCCATCATGTCGAGACGCTTGACCAGACACTCGTTGTCGCTGACCAGACGCTCGAAGTGGGTCGGGATACCGGCCGCCTTGAGCTTCTCCATGATGAAGGCATTGAACTTATTGTTGACCATGCCCTTGCGGTCCAGCTGCTCGATACGCTTGCCGTCGAAGGCGCTGGTATCGTCGCGGAATTCCAGCAGCAGAAGATCCGGATCGTCGGTGACGAAGACGGATTTGGCCTTGCCAGCGTAGAGCTCTTCACGCTTTTCCATGAGATTCCCCCTGATGACGCTAGTCGCGTCGAGTGTTGAGGCGGTCGACGATGAATCGATCACGCTTGAGTCTGTCACGCCCAGTCGAGAAGGACCGTGGCGTTGGTGTATGGCGTGATTCGAGAGCTGTCCATCTGGTCAGCTCATCCAGAATCACAAACGCCCGATCGCGAAGCGACCGGGCGTCATGAGTATCAGGCGATGGCCTGCCAGCCAAAGCCACTGTCCTGCGCGGCGATGATCAGGCGGCTATCGTCATCCGCAAGCCAGGGGGCCAGTGCCTCCCGGGCCAATGACGGATGATTGTTGCTCTCCGACAGGTGCGAGGCGACCAGCCGCTGCAGGCGCTCCAGCCCCAGATACGGCAGCGCGGCACAGGCCTGGGCGTTGGCCAGATGGCCGAGCCGTCCACCGACCCGCCGCTTGAGGCTGGGCGGGTAAGGGCCACTGGCCAGCATCTGCGGGTCGTGGTTGAACTCCAGCACCAGACCATCGCAGTCGGCAAAGCAGCTCAGCACGTGCTCGCTGACGTGACCGAGGTCCGTCAGCACGCCCAGACGCCGCGTGGCCGTCTCGCCACGTCGGCTGAACACGAACTGCACCGGCTCACGTGCATCATGCGGCACGGTCACCGGCAGGATCTCGAGATCCTTGATCGCGAATTCCTGCTGCGGCGTGATCAGATGACGGCTCGGCAACGTGCCCAGCTTCTTCGCGCGGCCGGCAAGCCAGGTGCCCGTGGTCAGATGCACCGGCACACCATGACGGCGCGCCAGCGGCCCGATGCCTCCCAGATGGTCACCATGTTCATGGGTGACCAGCACGGCATCCAGCTGCGAAGGATGCACCCCGAGCCGCGCCAGACGCGCCTCGCTCTCCTTGAGCGTGAAGCCACAGTCCACCAGCACCAGCGCCTCGCGCGTGCGTATCAGCGTGCCGTTGCCCTTGCTGCCACTGCCCAGCGAGGCCATCGACATCACGCCGCTGCGGGCCGGCGCCGAGAACGCAGCCGCCTCATCCGACGCAAGGTCGAATGAGGCGGCAGACGCATCAAGCAGCATGCTCAGCGCAGCGTCGACGCCACGGCGTCGAGTAGCTCGCGGGCCAGTGCAGGCGTGGTCTCTTCACCGTCGGCGCGCTTGGCTGTGACCAGCGTATGATCCTGCTCGCCACGCAGCGTGAGCACCATCGGCAGCGGCTCGCCATCCCCGCCGATCCCCAGCCAGCCACCGTCGCGATCTTCCCGCGGGATGTAGTTGACCATGAATTCGCCACGTGAGCGGTTCTGATCCACCAGCTTCTGGTAGTCGGTGTTGAAGTTCTTCTGCAGCTGGTAGAGCAGCTCGGCCCAGCTGCGCTCGGTATCCAGTGCCAGGTCGATCTGCCAGGTACCGTCACGGCCTTCCAGACGCACCCGGTCGTCACGGCTGAGCGACTGCGCCGCCAGCGAGACACCGCTGTCTGCAGGCGAGGCTGCCAGATAGCCACGCAGCGCGTTCAGGCAGCTGCCGGAGACGTCACCGCCCTGCTGACAACGCACTTCAGAGGCGTCGGCACGCAGGCCCTGATTGACGCTGATCACGCCCTGGCTGGTGGTGATCTCGCCCTTGCCGGCATCGATGCTCTGCACGTCCAGCTGCTGGTCACGCGCGAAGGTCTGCAGGCGCGTCCAGACCGCCGCAGGCGCGGCATTCACCGCCAGCCAGCGGGCATCGCCACTCTGACGCAGGGCGACGAATTCGCGCTGTCCCTTCTCGCTGGTCGCCAGCGGCTGCGGACGCGGCGCCTCGAAGTCATCGCTGGCCAGGAAATCGCTGCTGGCCTGTGGCACCGGCATCGAGTCCTGATATTCGGCACGATTGCGTGTCTCGGGCAGCTCGAGCGGCGGCGCGATGCTGGCGTCCGCATACTCGCTGTTGCGGTCATAGTAATAACCATCACTGGAGCAGCCGGCGACCGCGAGAGCCGTCAGCAGGGCCAGTGGCACAAGACGCTGACTCATCAGTTGAGCACCTCGGCCAGTTGCAGCGCTTCATCGACCGTGGAGTGATACTGCTCGGACAGCCAGGTCAGCGGCAGACGCACGCCGGCTTCCGGTGCCAGCGCCATGCGATGCATGGCGTACTTGACCGGAATCGGGTTGGACTCAACGCCCATCGCGGAGTGCAGCGGCATCAGACGCGTGTTGATCTGGTGAGCACGCTCGGCATCGCCGGCGACGGCGGCGGCGCACATCTCGTGCATCAGGCGCGGTGCGACGTTGGCCGTCACGGAGATGTCACCGTGGCCGCCCATCAGGATGAAGTCGCAGGCCGTGGGGTCATCACCGGAGTAGAGCGCGAAATCGGTGCCCTTGAGGCGGTCGATCAGCTCCTGACCACGCTCCAGATTGCCGGTGGCATCCTTGAGGCCGACGATGTTGTCGAGCTCGGCGAGGCGGAAGACCGTCTCGTTGTAGATATCGGAGCAGGTACGACCCGGCACGTTGTAGAGAATGACCGGAATGCCGGCCTGCTCGGCGACGGCCTTGAAGTGCTGATAGAGCCCTTCCTGGGTCGGCTTGTTGTAGTACGGCGCCACGGAGAGGCAGTAATCCGCACCGACTTCCTTGGCATAACGGGCAAGCTCGACGGCTTCGGAGGTGGCGTTGGCGCCAGTCCCGGCGATGACCGGAATCTTGCCGGCGACCGTCTCGACCACACAGCGGATCACATCGAAGTGCTCCGCGAAGGACATGGTGGTCGGCTCGCCGGTAGTGCCGGCGGCGACGATGGCATCGGTGCCATTTTCGAGGTGGAAGGCGACCAGCTGGCGCAGGGCGTCCCAGTCGATCTCGCCGGTGGCCTTCATCGGGGTCGCCAGTGCGACAATGCTACCTGTGATCATCCCTCGAATTCTCCTCTGGTGCCTGATGCGCCAGGCGTGTCCCTGTGCTGTTGAAACAGCAGATCCCGGGGACAGACATCTGACATAGATTGGTTGACGCAGGACTCTGATTGCGTGGGCACGCCGACACGCGAGTCGCGCCAAGGGTGATGATGTTACAAAGACCATCGAAGCCTGTACAGACGCCATCTGCACCGGTTGTGCAAAGCGATGGATTCCCTCGCCTGTCCACGGGACAGATGCACGCCGGACGGGCCCGATGACGCCGGTCGCCAAGGCGGTGAAACACAAGAGTTCTGCCCCGTCTTTGACAAGTTCGGGCGCCCTGCGTGTAATGCAGGACATACCGCAGAACCGGGCAAGCGCGATGCCCATGACTGCCGGTTTTTTTCCTCATTCCACACTGTCAGCCGCCACATGGCCGTCAGTCATCGCCAGGAGAGCACGATGAGCGTCAGCCTCGGTCAGCCAATTCCCGATTTTACCGCACAAGCCACCAGTGACACCGAAGTCACCCCGGCGAGCCTCAAGGGCAAGCAAGCCGTCATCTATTTCTACCCGAAGGACCACACGCCGGGCTGTACCACCGAAGGCGGTGACTTCCGCGACCACCTCAAGGAATTCGAAGCGGCCAACACCGTGATTCTCGGCGTCTCCCGCGACAGTCTGCGCACCCACGAGAACTTCCGGGCCAAGCAGGGCTACCCGTTCGAGCTGATCAGCGACCCGGACGAGACCCTGTGCAAGATCTTTGACGTCATTCACATGAAGAAATTCATGGGCAAGGAAAGTCTCGGCGTGGTGCGCTCCACCTTCCTGATCGACGCCGACGGCAACCTGGCGCGCGAATGGCGTGGCGTGAAGGTCAAGGGCCATGTCGAGGAAGTGCTGGACGCCGCCCGCGAGCTCGACGCCGGCAAGTGATGCTCGCCGGAAGGCTGCAAGCCCCGAGCGTCAAGGCCTGCCTGTGCGCAAGGGTCCTGCTGGAGGGCCATGGCGGTGAAACGCCGCCACTCGCCCATGAAAAAGCCCCACCGATCGGCGGGGCTTTTTCATGCAGGCGACACGGGACGAGGCCCGGGACATGCGCTCAGCTCTGCACTTCTTCTTCGGGCAGGCCTGCCTCGGCGCGGGAACGACGCGGCCAGGCGTAGAGCAGCGACTTCATCAGCGTGGCCAGCGGGATGGCGAAGAACACGCCCCAGAAGCCCCAGATCCCGCCGAAGAACAGCACGGCCAGAATGATCGCCACCGGGTGCAGATTGACCGCCTCCGAGAACAGCAACGGCACCAGCACGTTGCCGTCCAGCGCCTGGATGATGCCGTAGGCGATCATCACGTACATGAAGGTATCGCCCAGCCCGAAATGGAAACCGGCCACGGCGGCCACCGGCAGGGTCGCACCCGCCGCCCCGATGTAGGGAATCAGCACCGAGAAACCGACCACGATGGCCAGCAGCGCCGAGTACGGCAATCCGAAGATGACGAAGGTGACGTAGCTGACGCCACCGACGATGACGATCTCGATCACCTTGCCGCGCACGAAGTTGGCGATCTGGTCATCCATCTCGTTCCACACCCGACTCATCAGCAGGCGCTTGCGCGGCAGCAATGCCAGCGTGAACTCCACCAGCCGCTCGCGATCCTTGAGCATGAAGAACACCAGGATCGGCACCAGCACCAGATAGATCACCACGCCCATCAGGTTGCCGAGCGACGCCAGCGACAGGGACACCGCACGTTGCCCGAACTGGGTCAGCTCACGCCCGGCGGCGCCGACCCACTGCTGGACCTGCTCCGGCGTGATCAGGCCGGGGAAGCGCTGCTGCAGCTCGCCCAGCCAGCGCTGTCCCGAGGCGAACATGCCGGGAATCTCCTGGATCAGATTGGCCAGCTGATGCCAGACCAGCGGCAACAGGATCAGCGCACTGGCCAGCATGATGCCCATGAACACCAGCGTCATCAGACTGACGGCGGCCAGACGCGGCAAGCCGAACCGCTCCAGAAAGCTCACGCCGCTCTGCAGCAGGAAGGCGACGATCAAGGCCGTGAAGAATGGCGCCAGCATGCTGCCCAGCCAGATGACGGCCGCGAAGACCAGCACCAGCACCAGAAACAGCACCACCGCCTCCTCATCGGAGAAATAGCGCTCCAACCAGCCACGCAACAGAGTCTTCATGGTCATGAGGGGTCATCCTCCGTGAGCGCCTTGATCACGAAGCGATAATCACCCGCGGCCGTCTCTTCACGCGAGACCAGCGCGTGATCGCTCAGCGCCAGATAGGCAGGGATGTCGCCCCAGGCACCGGCGTCGCTGGCGAGGACCTCGAGTTGCTCGCCGGCACTCATGCCAGCCAGTGCCAGCTTGGTGCGCAGCAGCGGCAACGGACAGTGCAGGCCGCGCGCATCGAGCGTTGTCAGGTGGGTATCGGCCGTGGAATCAGCCGTCGGATTCGCAGTCTCAGCGCCAGGTCGTTCGAATGCCATCTGCCCTTCCGTTCTCGTTATGATGTTCTGCCACACGCATGAAGGGTGCAGCTTGAAAACGCCCCGATTTAAGGGCACCTTGCCTGACAAAGCAACTTTCCGCCCCGCCACCCCCTGAGAGTGAGGGGTCGCCAGGTCAGTCCGGCTCACTTCATGTGTCGTGCGGGCCGACTGTGCCTTGCACCTTATTGAAGAGGATTGCCTGCATGTCGTTGCTGTCCCCCTTGAGCGGTCGCGTTCGTCACGCACGCACCACACGCGTCACCCTGTCCAGCCTGCTGCTCAGCCTGACGCTGATGGGTGCCTCCCTGGCCAGCCCCTCCGCCGTGGCGCAGAACGACTATGGACTGCCGGATCTGGGCAGCGCCAGCGGCGGCATTTCCAGCAACGATGAATATCGTATCGGACGCGCCTGGCTGCGCCAGTTCCGCGCCCACGTGCGTGAATGGGATGACCCTATCACGCTGGACTGGATCAATGGCATCGTTCGCAAGCTGGCGCCCTGGAGTGAGCTGGACCGCAATGACTTCATCATCACCCTGGTGGCCAGCAGTCAGCTGAACGCCTTCGCCGTGCCCGGCGGCGTGGTCGGCGTCAATACGGGGCTGTTCGCCTTCGCGCCGGACCGCGACGCCTTCGCCTCGGTGCTCGCCCACGAGCTGGGCCACCTCTCCCAGCATCACTTTGCCCGCAACATGGAACGTCAGGCTGAAACCCGCCTGCCGACACTGGCCGGTTTTCTCGCCGGCATGGTGATCGCGGCCGGCGGTGGCGGCTCGGCCGGTCTCGCGACCATGGCCGGCACCCAGGCAGCGGCGATCTCGGATCAGCTGGCCTACTCACGCCGCTTCGAACAGGAGGCGGACCGTGTCGGCATCGAGGCGCTGGCGCGTGCCGGCTTCGACCCCGAGGCCATGCCCCGCATGTTTCGCGCCATGCAGCGCATGGCCAGCCTGCAGGGCAGCAACGCGCCGGAATTCCTGCTGACGCACCCGGTCACCGAAGCACGTATCGGTGACACCCAGGCGCGTGCCGATGCTCTGGAGACCGCGACCCCTGATCCGCTGGGCACGCTGGCCTACGAGATGATACGCGCCCGCGCCCTGCTGGCGCTCAACCTGAGCCAGCCCTCCCAGGGGCTGGTGACCTTGAGTGAGGACTCAGCCGATCCGGATGCCATCGCCTACTACCAGGCACTGGCGGCCGCCGAGAATCACGAGATCGACAGCGCCCTCGCGGCGCTGGACCGCCTGCACGACAAGCATCCCGACCTCACCCTGATCAGCGCCAGTGCCATCGAGGTCGCCCGGGATGCACGTCGCTATGACGAGGCCACGCAACGCGCCAGACGCCTGCTGCGCCTGCAGCCGGATTACCTGCCGACACGCCTGGCACTTGCCGAGGTCAGGCTGCAGCAGGACCCCGCCAGCGCACGCCAACAGCTGGAAGACATGCGCCGCGAACATCCCGATGATCCCAAGGTCTGGAATCTGGCGGCCGAGGCCAGTGGCCGCAGCGGGCATCAGGCCGAAGCCTTCCTGTACCGGGCGGAATTCGAGCAGCTCGAGGGACGCATGGACAGTGCCTTCGCCCAGCTGAAACTGGCCGATGAGGCGGCGCGCAAGGCAGACGACTTCGCGCTGGCCAATCGCATCAATGCGCGGCGTGAGGACTTCAAGGACTACCGCAACGCCATCGAAGCGTTCTGATCTCCCCCGCCCCTTCCCGCCGACAATGAAAAACCGCCGCCCCGACTCCTCGGGTGCGGCGGTTTGCGTCGCCTGCCTGCAGCGCCTCTCGTCGATCAGGCGTCGGCGTGATCAGCCACGATTGAACTCCAGCATGCGGGTCAGCGGCTTGAGCGCGCGCTCACGCAGGCTGTCGTCGACGAAGATTTCCTCGCCGTTGGCCTCGGCGGGATCACGGCGCAGCACCGCGGCCAGATTCTCGAGACCATTCATCGCCATCCACGGGCAGTGCGCACAGCTCTTGCAGGTCGCGCCATTGCCGGCGGTCGGCGCCTCGAACAACTGCTTGCCCGGTGCTGCCTGCTGCATCTTGAAGAAGATGCCGCGGTCGGTGGCGACGATCATCTGCTCGTGAGGCAGCTCGACGGCGGCCTTGATCAGCTGGGACGTGGACCCCACCACGTCGGCAAGCTCCACCACCGACTGCGGCGATTCCGGGTGCACCAGCACCGCGGCGTCCGGGTGGACCTTGAGCAGGTCGGTGATGCCCTGGGCGCGGAACTCGTCATGCACGATGCAGGCACCATCCCACAGCAGCATGTCAGCGCCGGTCTGCTTCTGCACATAGGCGCCCAGATGCTTGTCCGGGGCCCAGATCAGCTTCTCGCCCTTCGCGTGGAGGTGCTCGATCACGTCAACGGCGATGGAGGAGGTCACCACCCAGTCGGCACGCGCCTTCACCGCCGCCGAAGTGTTGGCGTAGACGACCACGGTGCGATCGGGATGGGCATCACAGAAGGCGGCGAATTCGTCTTCCGGGCAGCCCAGATCCAGCGAGCAGGTCGCCTCCAGCGTCGGCATCAGCACGCGCTTCTCCGGGGAGAGGATCTTGGAGGTCTCGCCCATGAAGCGCACGCCGGCGACGATCAACGTCGAGGCGTCATGACGGGCACCGAAGCGCGCCATCTCGAGGGAATCCGCGACACAGCCGCCGGTGTCCTCGGCAAGCTGCTGGATGGCGTCATCGCAATAGTAATGGGCGACCAGTACGGCATCACGCTTGATGAGCAGCTGCTTGATCTCGGCGATCAGCGCGGCATCCCCTGCCGCGGGACGGGTCGGGCAGTACGCACGGGCGAGGTGCTCTCGCACCTGCTCGCGGACGCTATCGTGGGCCTCACGACCCGGCATGGCATTTGTCAGGCTGTTCATGTGTCTCTCACCTAGCCCACAGGGGCTCCCCCTGTGCTGAGTGGGTCAGGGCCCGGCCATGAGCACGAACGGCGCGTGGCGGCCCTCCCTTGCGCTGCAGCTGGGCTCCCCAGACTGCAACTGGTGCCTTGGGCGTCTATCGCCCTTGGCAGTGTCCTGTCGAGCGTCATCCTCTGAAGGACATGAGCCGTGGCTCGCGCACAAGGATACGCCTGCCACGCTCCCCGCTCCAGTCGACCTCACGCCAGGTACCCGGGCGTGCGTCGAGGCAACGCCGCGGAATCTTTCTGACGCATAACAAAAATTGCCCCGCGCCAATGAAGGCACGGGGCAAGATCTGGTGGGTCGTGAGGGATTCGAACCTTCGACCAATTGGTTAAAAGCCAACTGCTC
>NZ_JARWKR010000014.1:0-63801 GCF_029846335.1 Cobetia sp. 3AK
GGCGCGGATGCGCTGGTGATCTGCACCGAGTGGAAGGAATTCCGCACGCTGGATGCCGGCTGGCTCAAGACCCAGCTGGCCTTCCCGGTGGTGGTGGATGGCCGCAACCTCTTCGAACCGTCCGCCATGAAATCTGCCGGCCTGATGTATTACGCGGTCGGCCGTGGCGACACCCTGGCGCTGACGCGCGACTGACCCAGGCGGCGGCCTGCGACACGTGCGGTTGCAAGCCGTCGTCGCGGCATCCCGACTCAGTCTTTGACTCAGCCCTCTGGCTCAGTTCTGTGGCTCAGTTCTGTGGCTCAGTTCTCTGACTCAGCCTCTCGGCAAGGCGGTCGCGTCCGTGACCTCTGCAAGGGCACCGCCTTGCCCCCCATTCGTTCGAACCGCTCCGTGCCTGGCACGGGGCGGCAGCAGACAAGGAGCTTTCCATGTGTGGCATCGTTGCCGGCCTGGCTCAGCGTGACATCAGCAAGATTCTCATCGAGGGGCTGCATCGCCTCGAATACCGGGGTTACGACTCCGCTGGCGTGGCCGTGATCGACCCCGCCGGTGAACTGCGCCGTGCGCGTGCCGTCGGCAAGGTCCGCGCGCTGGAGGACGAGCTGCGTGAAGCGCCGCTGTCCGGTGCCATCGGCGTCGCCCATACCCGCTGGGCCACCCACGGGCGTCCGGCCCAGCACAACGCGCACCCGCACCTCTCGAGCGAGCGCGTGGCCGTGGTGCACAACGGCATCATCGAGAACCACGAGGCGCTGCGCCGTGAGCTGGAGCAGGAGGGCTATGACTTCACTTCCGAGACGGACACCGAGGTGGTCGCGCATCTGGTCGACCGCGAACTGCGCGCTGGCCGTGCGCTGCCGGAGGCGGTCAATGTGGTCACCGCGCGTCTGGATGGCGCCTTCGCGCTGGCGGTGATGGAACAGCAGAATCCCGAGCTGCTGGTCGGCGCCCGTCAGGGCAGCCCGCTGGTCGTGGGTGTGGGAATCGAGGAGCACTTCATCGCTTCTGACCCGCTGGCACTGCTGCCGGTCACCGACCGCTTCATCTATCTGGATGAGGGCGACATGGTGGCCATCAGCCCGAGCGGCATCCAGGTGCTGGAACGCGGCGCCGAGCAGGATGAGCTCACGCCGGTGACCCGCGAAGTGGTGCGCTATGAGCACAGCGTCGAAGCGGCGGGCAAGGGTGAGTATCGCCACTTCATGATGAAGGAGATCATGGAGCAGCCCACCGTGCTGTCGCGTACCCTGGCCGAGCGTCTCGACCCGCAGGGCGTACGCCTGGAGGCCTTCGAGGTCTCGCGCCATTCCTTCCTGGCCGCGGATGACGGCGCCGAGAAGGGCAGGGAAGTCGTCGATGTCGAGCGACTGACGCAGCTGCTGGCCGATGTGCGTCAGGTGCAGATCATCGCCTGCGGGACCAGCTATCACGCCGGCATGGTGGCGCGTTACTGGCTGGAAGAGGTCGCCGGCATTCCGGCGCAGGTCGAGGTGGCCTCGGAGTTCCGTTACCGCGAGCGTGTCGCGGCCCCGGGTACGCTGTTCATCACCCTGTCGCAGTCCGGCGAGACCGCCGACACGCTGGCGGCCCTGCGGGATATCCAGAAGCTCAACCGCGAGGGGCCGCAGGCAGGGCATTACCTGGCGAGTCTGGCCATCTGCAACGTGGCGGGAAGCTCGCTGGTTCGTGAGTCGGATCTGTCACTGCTGACCCATGCCGGGCCGGAGATCGGGGTGGCTTCCACCAAGGCCTTCACCACCCAGCTGGTGGCGCTGATGCTGACCACGCTGGCCCTGCGCCAGAGCCGTCGACAGCCGCAGGACGAGGAATATGACCTGCTCACGCGTCAGCTGCTGATGCGTCTCAAGGACCTGCCGCATGTCATCGAACAATCGCTGGGGCTGAACGGGGAAATCGCCCAGTTGGCCGAGAAGTTCATGCATCGCCATCACACCCTGTTCCTCGGGCGCGGCAGCCAGTACCCGATCGCGATGGAGGGTGCGCTCAAGCTCAAGGAAATCTCCTATATCCACGCCGAAGCCTATGCGGCGGGTGAGCTCAAGCACGGCCCGCTGGCCTTGATCGATGAGGACATGCCAGTGGTGGCGGTCGCGCCGATGGATGACCTGATGGAGAAGCTGAAGTCCAACCTTCAGGAAGTCCGCGCGCGTGGCGGCCAGCTGTTCGTGTTCGCCGACCCGGAAGTCAGCCTCAAGGCCGGTGAGGGCGTGCACGTCGTCACCGTGCCGGGGGTGTGTCGCTTCCTCGCGCCGATCGTCTATGCAGTCCCGCTGCAGCTGCTGTCCTATCACGTCGCCGTCCTTAAGGGCACCGATGTCGATCAGCCGCGCAATCTCGCCAAGAGTGTCACGGTAGAGTGATCCCGCGCGGGCACTGAGTCGTGTCCCGCATGAAGACGAAAGGGACTGCCCATGGGCAGTCCCTTTTTTCGTGTGCGCGCATCATGCCGCCGGCGGTTGCCTGACGCTGCCTGCTTGATGCAGCTCAGTCCGGCAGGACCCATGACGACAGACGGCGCCACCAGCTGCGCCGCCCGGCTGTGGTGTCCGTCTCGCAGGTATTCGTCTCGCAGGTGTCCGGGGGCTCGGGGGTGGGGCCCTGATGACGAATGCAGAAACGATCTCCCCCCGGCCCCGTGATCCAGCGTGAACTGCCTGAGCTGACACGCCCCGCCTTGACGTCATCGTCGAGTTTCCTGCCCGCCGCCTTGATGGCCTCCAGTGTGCCTGGCGCCAGTTCGATGAAGCCTTCCTCTCCTGGCGCTTCCTCGGCCTGTGACGGTGGAATCTCGCGCATCAGATCAACCCCTTGAGGATCAGATTGCCACTGGAGACCAGCAGGATGGCGTAGGCCACCTGGCGCAGGTGATGGTCACTGAGCGGGGGTGGGAAGCGGCGTGCGAGCTCCGTGAAGGCGATGACCACGAACACGCCTGCGGCACCGATCATCAGCAGCTCACTCAGGTGCTCGCCGGCGCGTCCGGGAGAGATGATCGAGAGTCCCATGCGCATGGCGCCCCCGACCAGAAAGACAGCGAACAGGGTGCAGCGGATCGCCACCAGCGTCATCGGCTGGCGGTAGAGCATTACCACCAGCGGCGGCCCGTTGGCGGCGAACAGCCCGCCCATCAGGCCCGAGAGCCCGCCGGCGGCATGGAAGTGCCAACGGGGAGACAGCGTCTCACGCGGCTTGGGTTGCATCAGCAGCGCCAGGCAGGCGATCAGGATCACGCATCCCAGCAGCATGCCGAGCAGGGGCGCGCGCTCCTCTCCCAGCCAGGTGGCCAGGTAATAGCCGACCGGCAGCAGCGGCAGGCTGGTGACCAGCAGTCGCCGCGCGAGGCGCAGATCGATTTCCCGCCAGTGACCCCGCAGTGCCATGCAGTTGTTGAACAGGCTCAAGAGGGCGCAGAGCAGGGCGGCGCTCTCGATGGGCAGGACATCGAGAGTGGCCAGCAGGCCCATGACGATGAGCCCGAAGGCAAAGCCGGTGAGAGTCTGGATGTAGCTGGCCAGTGCCAGGCTCAACAGGATGGCAGCGAGTTGCCAGAGGGTCATGGTGACTCCGTTGGGTGGCCCCGTTCGGCGCGAGGGGAGGGTGGAGGCATTGCGCTGCCATGATAGCGCGGGCCAGCCGCAAAAGGGCGACAGTCTCGTGGCTGCCAGCCGGCGAGGGTGAGTCATGTGAGCTTTCGCGGATGAAGCGTGTCAGCAGCTCGGCCCATCCTGCTCAAACTTGCATAGGTAATTTAGTGGTCTTGAATTGCTTAGCTTACGCATGAGATGCAAGGAGTTTGCGACATGAACCCTCATGAATTCGGTTTTTGGCGACAAGTCGCCTTGTTTGAATATCAGCAGCTTATTAGTCTGTGGTGAACAAGGGGGCATGAAGTGTCGCCATTTGCGGCCACATGATGTCGCTGGTGGCTTGGGCCGGGCTTTGGCAGGGCAAGCCAGCCGACAGATTCATTGGCCTCCTTGCTTGATGCCTGGCAGTGATGAACACGGCCTGAGCGTGAGCCCCTGATGGACAAGCACCGCCACATGGATATCCGGGCATGGAACGCAACGCAGCACAATCTCCTTTCTTCACCATCGTGACGCCGAATCACAATTCGGGTGACGGGCTCGAGCGCTGCATCGCCAGTCTCGCGGCCAACGACACCGCTTACGAACACATCATCATCGATGATGCCTCTTCGGATGATTCCTTTCTGCGGGTGGAGCGCAGTCACGCCGCCCGGCCACCGACCTCATTGGTACTGCGCCGCAATGCCGAGAATCTCGGGCCCGGGCCGACCCGCAACCATGGCCTGAGTCTGGCACGTGGCCGCTATGTGCTGTTCTGCGATGCGGATGACACCTTCGTGGCCGGCGCCCTGGATACGCTCAAGGCGCAGATCGTGGCCTTCGATTGCCCGCAGGTGGTGGTGTTCCGTTATTGCCTGCAGGGGCCACAGGGAGAGCGGGAGAGCACGCCACTGTGCAGCCAGCCCCTTGAGCGCACCCAGATGCAGGCCTTCACCGATTTCATGCACGACCGCATCGTCTCCGCTCCCTGGGGCAAGGCGATCCGTGCCGATCTCGCCTGCGCCCTGAGCTTTCCTGACCTTCCTGTTTCCCAGGATGGTCTCTACAACCTCGAGCTGTTCGGTCGGGCGGCACGCGTTCTCTATCTGCCCCAGGTGCTGTATCGCTTCGACAAGCGCAGCGACGGTTCTCTGACTCGCAAGCCCTTCGGCAATCGCGAGCTGGCCCGATTTCACCGCAGCTGGCAGGTGTTCGATTCCCGCTACCGCGAGCAGTTCGCGGCCGCCCACGGCCTGGCACTGCTGGAGATTCGCGCCCTGCGCTTCGTCGGTGTGAGCTTCATCATGCGCCAGGCCATCAACAAGACCCACGACGATGACCAGGTGAGGCAGGTGGTGATGTCTCAGCTGCGCCAGTCATCCTGGGCGGCATTGCGTCAGCTGTCGTTGAAGGAAAAGGCGTTGCTGATGAGCTATGCGTTCAGTCCTTCCCTGTCCCGGCAATTGATTCGGCGGAGCCAATACGCGTCATGAGCACTCGCAAGCATATCCTGTTCTACACCGGCGCCCAGTCGCGCACCGGCGGCACCGAGCGTGCCTGCGCCGATACCGCCAACATGCTGGCGGCCAGCGGTGACTATCAGGTGGAGGTGGTCAGCGAGCATGGCCCTGCCGACAGCCCCTATCCCCTGCACGAGGATATCGTGCATGAATCGCTGTATCCAAAACGTCAGCATCTGGGGGCGCTGCGCGGCGTGCTGCTGTTCCTGCGGCTTTTCTGGATGGTGCTGCGCAAGCGACCGGACGTGGTGATCGTGGTCGAGAGCATCGGTTTCCTGCCATTCTTGCTGCCCAGCTATCTGCTGCGGCGCACGCGCTATCTCTGCTGGGAACACTTCAATGCCACCTCGGATCTCGGCGTGCCACGGCGCAATGCCGCGCGGCGTCTCGCGGCCAGGCGGGCCGATCGTATCGTGGTGCTTTCCCATGAGGACCGCGAATACTGGGAGCAGCTGCTCCCCCAGTCCACCGAGCGTCTGAGCGTCGTGCCCAACCTCAATCCGCTGGAGCACGAGATCCTCCAGCGTCAGGCCCGGCTGCAGGACGCCGCCGCCGCGCCGCCCGCAGTGGCGCCTTCTGAGACCGTCGCGCCGAAGGTGGCGGTGGCGGTGGGGCGTCTGACGCACCAGAAGGGCTTTGATCTGCTGCTGGAGGCCTGGGCGGCGATTCCCGCCGAATCGCGTGATGGCTGGGTGCTGCGCATCGTCGGCGAGGGCGATGCACGCGAGGCGCTGGAGGCGCAGGCGGAGCGGCTTGGCATCACGCGCCAGCTTCAGATGCCCGGCCAGTGCAGCGACATCCGGCGCGAGTACGCCGCGGCAGACCTGTTCGTGCTGTCGTCACGCTTCGAAGGCTTCGGGCTGGTACTGGTCGAGGCGCTCAGCTGTGGCGTGCCCTGCATCAGCTTCGCCTGCCCGGCCGGGCCCCGCGAGATCCTCAAGCATGGCATCAATGGCTATCTGATCGAGCAGGGCAATGTGGCAGCGTTCAGTCAGCAGTTGGGCGCCGTGCTCGGTGATGATGAAGTGCTTGCGCGCCTGCGTGCCAATGTCGATTACGGCCTGGAGCGGTTTTCGCGCCGTACCGTCGAGGCCAGTTGGCAGGCCGTGCTGGAGGGACTGGAAGCCCCGGCACTGCTGCGTGTCATCTGACCTCCATCAGGCACCAGACATGTGACTTGCGAGCCCCCCTTTCGGGGCTCGCGTTCGCGCTATCGGATACGAATCTTCAGGTACGACAGCAGGAGGCTATCGCCGTGAGAATCATGCATGTCATCTCGACCCCCGCATCAGGAGGTGCCGAGGTCTACGTCAAGGACCTGAGCCTTGCCATGGTCGCGGCGGGGCACAGCGTTCATGTCACGTTTCTGGAAACCGCTGAGCAGTGCGGGCGAGATCTGGACTATGAAAGGCACTTCCTGGCCCAGCTGAGTCAGGCGGGCATCAGTCATTCGTTTCTGGGCGCCGACACGCGTCGCCGTCCCTGGCGGGGCGGCACGCGGCTGCGCGCGGAAGTGAATCGATTCGCCCCGGATGTGGTGCATTGCCATCTCTACTACGCGCTGATGTTCGCCTTCCTGCTGCCACGAAAGCTTGCGGTGATCATGACCGTGCACAGTATCGAGCTGGGGGCGCCCAACTGGCTGTTTCGACTGTTCGATCGTCGCGTCAGCGCCTATGTCGGCATCTGTCACGCCTGCACGCGCAAGCTTGCGCCGCTGGTCAGGCGGCCAGTGGTCCAGATCGACAATGCCGTCTCGGGGGCGCGCCTCAAGCACAGCGGCTGGCAGATGACGGCGCTGGATACCCCGGTGAAGCTGGCAGCCATCGGACGTCTCACCGAAGCCAAGCAGTATCCCTTGATGCTCGAGAGCTGCCGCCGCCTCAAGGCACAGGGGTTGAATGTCACGCTCAGCATCGCCGGGGAGGGGCCGCTCAAGGCCGAGTTGGTCACGCAGATCCGTGACGCCGGGCTCGAGGATCAGGTCACCTTGCTGGGCAACATCTCGGATGTGGCGGGGCTTCTGGCCTCATCGGACATCTTCCTGATGTCGTCTGCCTGGGAAGGACTGCCGATCTCGCTGCTGGAAGCCACGCTGAGCGGGCTGCCGGTGCTGGTCACTAACGTCGGTGGCTGCGCAGAAGTCGTGCATCGGGTCGGCAACGGGCTGGTGGTGGATGAGCAGACGCCGGCGCGCTATGCCGATGCTCTCACCCGCCTGGTGGCTGACGAGGAGCTGCGACGCAGCTGTGCGCGCAACGCGCGACGCCACGGCGGTAGCTACCACATCAACACGGCGCTGGCCGGGCATCTGGAGCTCTACACCAGCCGGCTGCAAGGCGAGCTGGATGCGGCACCCGAAGTCTCGGTCTGAACGCGCAGGGCGAGGGTGGCGAATGGGAGAAGAGTGCGCATGGGGCCCTGCGGGTCTGAAGAATGAGCCTGCGGTGCGGACCTGAAAGGTGCGCTTGAAAAGCGGGCTTGAGATGCGAGGTCTGGTGCTGGACATGGCAGTCAGAAGAGTGGGCAATCGATGCGATGATCGGTTGCCCTTTTTCTTGTCCTGGAAATGGGGAATGGCGCTATGCGGCCACCTGAATGAGACGTCTCATGCCAGATGATGGGGAGTGCTGGGTCATGAGGTTCATGCGGATGTCAGTCAGGTGTGGCATCAGGATGAGTGGCTCTCAGCGGTTGGCGATTCATTCATGTCATCGCTCTACTAATACTTGAGATGAGAGAAAGCAGTCTAAAGTGAAGTGCGGCAATACAATCGTCGTGAAAGAGAGTTTACGCCTTGCTGTTGTGGTCGATTAATTTATTATCAAGTCCGTAATCAGACATTGAAAATCAAGCAGATCGCCACCTCATGAAATATCGATGATGTCACGCCGATTAAGACGTGATTATTCACGATTCATCGTAGGTGAGAGGGTGATTTGATGATGGTCAAGTGCCGAATCCATCACGAAATCCCTGTGACGTTCTGATCGCTGCTGTCAGTCTCGATGGCGCCAGTTCGTGGCATGGGAGAAGAGAATGGAAAGGCCGACAGGAAGTCAGGCAGGTACGAACTGGTCGCAAGTTGCTGTATTTCATTGTGTCTCACTACTCCAGAATACGTGAATGTCATCTTCTCCTGATGCCGGATGCAGAGGGTTCGCCCTTGCTCATCCGGTGATGCAATGCGGAGATTGACGTTTCACGATTCACCCAGGCCTTCTCGTGATGCGTTGTTGATACTCGGGAAAGTGTCGAGAGATCTCTGAAATACCGGCGAAAATGAGTCCTCATTTTCGTTCTGATGCCCTCCTGTAATGGCTGATCATGCTATCAGTCATCCTTCAATGACGATACTGATGATGTCGAGCATGAGAGTCATGAGTCATCGATGAAGATGCCGTGATTATCTTTCATGTCGTCATGATGAGTTGTGCTGATTCTTCGGGCCGTGTCATGGATCAGGATGGTCTGATGCCGTTGGATGATTTTCATGATCCGGTACATGTCGGGATTGGGTCGATCCTGACAGGTCACCGTTCGTTCAACGGCGCGCTGGCGGAGGCAGGGAATGATTCGCGCCTGTCTCGCAAGGGAACGTCACAGAATTTCCACGTGCTGCAGGGGAGAAAGCCGATTCCTCGGGGCGGTAGCGTGTCCGGATACACGATGAATGCGCCGATCAGGATGTGATCGAGCAGAGCGCAGGGCTTACAGGGGATGACAGAGGTTATGAAGAGATCGACCAGATCGACGCTACGGGGAGTTTCCCTGGCGATAATGCTGGCCGCCTTGGGAGGCTGTGCCTTCGCCCCTGGCGGCCATATGGACTATGAGGTCGAGACGGCGCCGCTGTCGGACCATGTCACGGTCAGCCCGATCACGCCGGCCTTGATCAGCAGTTATCGCGCACTCCCGGCTCAGACAGCCCCGGCCGATGACGCTCTGGTGGATGACATCAAGCGCTACGTCTACCGCGTGGGTGGCGGTGACATCCTGGCCATCAATCTGAGCACGCCGCTGGATCTGGCCCAGGAGACGGGCGTTCAGCGCCAGACGGTGGAAGCGCTGACCTACATCGTGCAGCCGGATGGCACGCTGTATTACCCCTACGTCGGGCGCATCAACGTCAAGGACATGACCGTGGATGAGGTGCGCGCCTCGCTGGTGCGTGGCCTGTCACGCTTCATCACCGACCCGCAGGTCAACGTCTCCGTCGCCCAGTTCCGCTCGCAGCGCGTCTATCTGAGCGGTGCGGTCCGTGAGCCGGGCTTCGTGCCGGTCACCGATGTGCCCCTGACCCTGATCGATGCCATCAGTGCCAGTGGTGGCGTCACCGAACTCGCCAATACCCACGACATCACCCTGACCCGCGACGGCCACCAGGAGCACCTGAGCCTCTATCAGCTGCTGCAGCAGGGCAACATGCGTGAGAACCGCCTGCTGCACGATGGCGACGTCATCAATATCCCGGTGGCGACCGACCAGAACGTCTTCGTGCTGGGGCAGGTCCTCAAGCCCGGCAACATGCCGGTGGGCAACGAGCGTCTGAGTCTGACCGATGCCCTGTCACGCGCCGGTGGCGTGGATGAGGACCGTGCCGACCCCTCCGGTGTCTTCGTGGTCCGGGAGAACGGCCCGGACGCTGACAAGCTCGCCACCGTCTATGTGCTCGATATCTCCGATGCCACCTCGCTGATGCTGGGGGCACGCTTCCCGCTGCAGCCCAGGGATGTGGTCTATGTCACCGCGGCGCCGGTCAGCCGTTGGAACCGCGTGCTGAGTCAGTTGCTGCCGTCGGTCACCAGTACCGGGGCCTTCGTCTCGGTCATCGACGACATCGAGGGAGATTGAGGTCCATGAATCAGTTCACTTCTCCCATGCCGCCATCTTCCGGTGACGCTGGCCGGGACGCGACGCGTCGCCTGGACTTCAGCACCCTGCTGGCACTGCTCTGGCATCGTCGCTGGTGGTTGATCGCCAGCACCGTGCTGTTGACGCTGATCGGCATCTATGTGGTCGGCAGCCAGCAGCGCATCTATCTGGCTGACTCGCTGATCCAGATCGAGGACAAGGGCGGCAGCGCCAGCCTGCTGGGCACGCTGACGGGTCAGTCCGGAGGCCCCGAGGAGGGCAGTACCAGTGACGAGCTGGAGATCCTGGCCTCGCGGCTGGTGCTCGGGCAGGCCGTGGCGCGTGAGCGTCTCAACATCGTCGTCACACCGGTGCGCTACCCCGTCATCGGCGACTGGCTGTCCCATCGCGGAATGCGTCTGCCGGAGAGTCTCGGCGGCAATGAATATGCCTGGGGGGATGACGTCCTGAAGGTCACCACGCTGGAGCTTGGCGGCCAGTGGCAGGGACAGACGCTGACCCTGGAAGTGGTCGATGAGCAGCACTATCGCCTGCTGGACGCCGAGGGCAACCTGCTGATGCATGGCACGGTGGGCGAGAATGCGCTGTCCGGTGACATCAAGGTCTTCGTCCAGCGCATGGAGGCCAGCCCCGGGGCGCGCTTCGCGCTGACCAGCATCTCGGACCTCAGTGCCATCAACTCCATCAAGTCGCGTTTCACCGCCGAGCGCAACGGCAGCGATACCGGCGTGGTGACCCTGAGTCTGTCCGGCAGCGACCAGCAGGCCATCGTCAGCACCCTGGACACCATCACCGACGTCTTCCTGCAGCAGAACATCGAGCGCGAATCCGCCGAGGCCGACAACCAGCTGGGCTTTTTGGGTGACCAGATCCCGACGCTGCGCGGCCAGCTCGATGAGGCGGAATCCGCCCTCAACGACTATCGCCGCCGCCGCGATTCCGTGGACCTGACCGCCGAGAGCCAGCAGGTGATGGAGAACCTGGTGGGGCTGGACAACCAGCTGACCGAGATCAAGCTGCGACTGGCGGAGCTGTCGCGTGCCTACACCCATGAGCACCCGGCCTATCGGGCACTGGTGGCGCGTCGTGACTCCCTCAATCAGGAAAAGGCGCGGGTCCAGAAGCAGGCGGAACAGCTGCCGGCGGCGCAGCGCGAAGCGCTCAATCTGAACCGCAACGTCAATGTCAGCCAGGAAATCTACGTCGCGCTGCTCAACAAGCGCGAAGAAGTGCGCCTCAAGAAGGCCGGTACGGTCGGCAACGTGCGGATTCTGGATCCCGCCGTCCTGCAGCCTGGCCCCATCTCGCCGAGAACCTCGCTGATGATGGTGGTCTTCGCGATGGCCGGTTTCCTGCTGGGCGTGCTGGGCATCCTGCTGCGGCATTCCATGCGCAAGGGCATCGACAGCGCCGAACAGATCGAGTCCCTGGACCTGCCGGTCTACGCCACCATCCCGCTCTCGCCGCTGCAGCAGGGCATGATGCGTCGCGTGCGCCTCAAGGGCGAGAAGTCCGGGCGCGAGATCTATCAGGGCGTACTGGCGACCTCGCAGCCTTCCGACATCAGCATCGAGGCGCTGCGCAGCCTGCGCACCAGCCTGCACTTCGCGCTGCTGGACAATCAGCGCAAGTCGGTGATGTTCACCGGCCCGAGTCCGGGCATCGGCAAGAGCTTCGTGAGCCTCAACCTGGCCGCGGTGAGCGCCGAGGCCGGCCAGCGCGTGCTGCTGATCGATGCCGACATGCGGCGCGGACATCTTCACCACGCCTTCCAGCGCACCTCCGAGCAGGGCGGCCTCTCGGATGTCCTCAGCGGCGCAAGTCCTCTGGAAGAGGTCATCTATCACACGCGCATCGACAACCTGGACTTCCTGGGCCGTGGGGTGGCGCCACCGAATCCGTCCGAGCTCCTGATGCAGGAAAACTTTGCCCAGTTGCTGGAGCAGCTGGGAGAGCGCTATGACCTGATCATCATCGATACCCCGCCGGTACTCGCCGTCACCGAGGCGCTGATCATCGGGCGCCATGTCGGCGCGAGCCTGATGGTGGCGCGTTTCGGCATGAACCAGGTGCGTGAGCTGGAACATGCTCGCAAGAAGCTCGAGAACAACGGCATCCACGTCAAGGGCGCGATCTTGAATGCCATCGAGCAGCAGGCCGGGGATAAGCAGCACTACGGGTATTACAACTACAGCTATACCTGATGCCGTGTCGCGGCACGGCTCTCATGACGCTTGAATCACGGAGGAGATGGCACGATGAGCGGTTTACCCTTATCGATGGAGCACCAGCGTCGTTACTCGCATCATTACGAGCGCTTGATCGCCAGCAAACGCCTGCAGCTGGTCTTCGGCATGCTGGTGGTGGTGATCGCGCCGGCACTCTACCAGGCGGGGCTCAACGAGCTGGTACCCGGTGACCACGGCTGGTGGCTGACCAGCGATGCCCAATGGCACGCCATGATCGGCACGGGGGTGGCCTATACGCTGTCCATCACCGCCGTCAATCGCCTGTCGCGCCTGCCGGGGACCCGCTCCTACCTCTACGTGGTACCCACCATCGTCATCTGCTATCTGATGCTGATGCTGGCGCTGGGGGTCTTCGATCTCGACTACTCGCGCCATCAGGTCGGCCTGTCCTTCCTGCTCGCCGTGAGCCTGTGCACGGCCTACTACTACATCGACACCCATGTCCGGCGCATGCGCTTTGCCGTGGTGCCGTTCGGCAAGGCGCCGGCGCTGTGTCAGCGTCGCGAGGTCGAGTGGCTGACGCTCAAGGGGCCGGACCTCGTGGGCATGCGGCGCATCGATGGCGTGGTGGCAGACCTGCGTGCCGAGATGCCCCGTGAGTGGGAGAGCTTCCTCGCTGACTGCACCATCCACCGCATTCCCGTCTATCACGCCACCCAGGCCCACGAGATGATCACCGGCCGCGTGCTGCTCGATCACCTCTATGCCAATGAATTCGGCTCGCTGATGCCGCGTGAGGATTACGAGGTCATCAAGCGCTGGATGGACTTCAGCGTGGCGCTGGTGCTGCTGCCGCTGCTGGCACCGGTGATGCTGCTGACCGCGCTGGCCATCCGACTGGACAGCCCGGGCCCCGTGGTCTTCCGTCAGCCACGCATGGGCTTTCATTGCCGTCCCTTCACCGTCTACAAGTTTCGCAGCATGTATGACGGCATGAAGGGGGCCGGCTTCACCCAGGAAGGCAGTGACCCGCGCATCACCCGGGTCGGGCGCTTCATCCGCAAGTGCCGTCTCGATGAACTCCCGCAGCTGTTCAACGTGCTCAAGGGTGACATGAGCCTGATCGGGCCGCGTCCGGAATCGATGAATCTGGCGGACTGGTATCGCAAGGATGTGCCGTTCTTCCATTACCGCCATGTGGTACGCCCGGGCATCACCGGCTGGGCGCAGGTCGAGCAGGGCTATGCCGCGGAAGTCGAGGGCATGATCCGCAAGCTTGAATACGACTTCTTCTACATCAAGCACTTTTCCTTCTGGCTGGATCTGCTGGTGGTGATTCGCACCATCCGGATCGTGATCAGCGGGAACGGGTCGCGCTAGCCGACCCTCCTTCCTCCGGTTACCCCTGGCACTCGCGACCTGACAGGGGCCCATGAGCTACCACCCATTGTCTGATGCACGAAAGGAGTCGAGATCATGATCACGGTGACGCGCCCCTATTTTCCCGAGCGGAAGAATTTCGATCGTTATGTGGATGCCATCTTCCAGAGCCGCTGGTTGACCAATCATGGCCCGCTGGAGCAGGAGCTGACCCGGCGCCTGGAGACCTATCTGGGCGTCAAGCATCTGCTGCTGGTCAGCAATGGCACCCTGGCACTGCAGGTGGCCTATCGCGCGCTGGGGATCAACAACGTGGTCGGGCAGCGCGAACCCGCCGAGGTCATCACGACTCCCTTCACCTTCATCGCCACGGCCAGCAGTCTGAAGTGGGAAGGGATGCAGCCGGTCTTCGCGGACATTGATCCTGCCACCCTGTGCCTGGACCCCGCACAGGTCGAGGCAGCCATCACGCCGCGTACCCGCGCCATCGTGCCGGTGCACGTGTTCGGCAACGCCTGTGACGTGGAAGCCATCGATGCGCTGGGGGAAGAGCACGACCTCAAGGTCATCTATGACGGCGCCCATGCCTTCGGCGCGACCTACCGTGGCAACAGCCTGCTGTCGTACGGGGATGCCAGCACCCTGAGCTTCCATGCCACCAAGCTGTTCCACAGCATCGAGGGCGGCGCGATCATCTTCAAGCGCAAGGAAGACCTGGAGCGTGCCCGCAAGATGATCAACTTCGGCATCACTGGCCCCGAGTGCATCGAGGAGCTGGGCATCAATGCCAAGATGAACGAGTTCCAGGCCGCCATGGGGCTGTGCGTGCTCGACGAGATCGAGGGCAACCTCGAGAGCCGCGCGCTGGTCTGGCATGCCTATGCCCAGGCGTTTCAGGGCAACGTGCAGCTTCAGGCACGTCAGCCGGGCGTCAGCCTCAACTACGCCTATTTCCCGATCATTCTGGAAAGCGAAAGTGTCCTGCTGGAGGTGATGCAGCGTCTGGAGCGGGAAGGCTACCAGCCGCGGCGCTATTTCTGTCCGTCGCTGGAGTCACTGGCATTTCTGGGGCGACCGGCGGCAGACCTGCAGGACGCGGACTTCCAGCAGCCCGAGATCGTGCATTCCAGAGACATCGCCAGCCGTATCCTGTGTCTGCCGTTGTTCTCGGGACTTCAGGTCAGCGAGATTCTCGCCGCGGTGCGCGTCATCGTCGATCGGCATCAGAAGGCAGCCTGAACGATGAACATCGCGATCATGCAACCCTACCTGTTGCCGCATCTGGGCTACTTCCAGCTGATGCACGCCTGTGACGAATTCCTCATCTATGACGACGTCGCCTACATTCCGCGTGGCTACATCAACCGCAACAGCGTGCTGCTGGGCGGCAAGGCCCATCGCTTCACGCTGTCGGTGCCGGATGCCTCACCCAATCGGCGCATCAGCGAGCTGTCGTTCGCACCGACCCCCCAGTCACTGTTGACCACTCTGCACCATGCCTATGCCAAGGCGCCGCATTACGCAGAGGTCATGCCGCTGCTGCAGACGATTCTCATGCATGAGGATCGCCGCATCGGGGCACTGTGCCAGTTCAGCTTCGAGACGATCTGCCGCTATCTGGGGCTCGAGTGTCGCTTCGCGCTGACCAGCGAGATGGACTACGAGCGCAGCCAGTCGGCGCAGGACCGTCTCATCGAACTTTCCCGCCAGCGCGGCGGGCGCGGCTACGTCAACAGTATCGGCGGGCGCAAGCTCTACCGGGGGGAGGCCTTCGAGCAGGCAGGGCTGCGTCTGTCCTTTCTCTCCAGCCATCCGCGTGATTACCGCCAGGCAGCGCCCGGCGCGCGTGAGGGCGAGTTCGTCGGCAGTCTCTCGATCATCGATGTGCTGATGTGGTGCTCACCCGCTGACGTCGTCTCGCGGCTGGCGGAGTACACCCTGCTGTCGGGAGATGCACCCTGGGGGCCCGCCGCTGAGGGCATGGATCAGCTCTGGCAGCCGTCGCTTGCAGAGCCTGCTTCGCGCCCGCGCGCCTCTTCACGAGAAGCAGCCGGAGGCGTCGCCGCGTGTCACTGACCCACAAGACGACCATCGGCATCCTGTGGAATTTCATGGATCAGCTGTTGCGCCGTGGCATGGCCAGCATCGTCACCTTGCTGCTGGCCCGTCTGCTGCTGCCGGAAGACTTCGGGCTGCTGGCCATGGTGCTGGTCTTTCTGACCATCGCCTCGGCCATGATGGATTCGGGCCTGCAGCAGGCCATCCTGCGTCTGCCGACTCTCGGCCCGCGTGATGCCAGCACCGCCTTCTTCAGCAACATCGGCTTCGGGGTGGTGGCCTATGCGCTGCTGTACTTCAGCGCCCCGTTGATTGCCGATTTCTACGCTGAACCACGACTTGTCGTGCTGGTGCGTATCGGCGGGCTGGTGGTGTTGATCAACGCCTTCGAGGTGATCCAGGGCGCGATGCTCAACCGGGCGCTGGATTTTCGCACCCGCATGAAGGCCGGCATCCCCGGCAGCGTGATCTCGGGCAGCGTCGCGGTGTTGCTGGGCTGGCTGGGCTTCGGGGTCTGGGCGCTGGTGGGCCAGATGCTGACGGCGGCCTTCGTGACCACGGCACTGATGTGGTGGTGGGGCAGCTGGCGTCCGCACCTGACCTTCGACATGGACGCCTTCAAGGCCATGTTCAGCTTCGGCTACAAGATGTTCCTGTCGCGCATGCTGGACGTGGTGTTCGTCAATCTCTACGTGCTGGTGATCGCCAAGCTGTTCGCGGCTTCGGTGGCGGGACTGTTCTTCTTTGCGGATCGCCTCAAGGAGCTGGTGCTCAATCAACTGGTCGCCGCGATCCAGAACGTGACCTTCCCGGCCCTGGCCAGCATCCAGCATGACCCGGTGCGGCTGAAGGATGCCTATCGACGCATTCTGCAGCTGATGGTCTATCTGCTGTTCCCCGGGGTGCTGCTGATGGCGGCGCTGGCCCGTCCGCTGTTCGAGGCACTGTTCCCCGACCGCTGGCTGGACGCCGTGCCCTATCTGCAGTTGATGTGCATTGCCGCCGTCATGTATCCGCTCAGTTCGCTCAACCTCAATGTGCTCAAGGTCAAGGGGCGCTCGGACCTGTTCCTGGGGCTTGAGGTGATCAAGAAGCTGCTGATCTGCGTGGTGCTGGCGCTCACCTGGCAACACGGCGTGATCGCGATCCTGATCGGTCAGATCGTGGTGGCGGTGCTGTCCTACATCCCCAATGCGTGGTTCTCGCGAACGCTGATCGATTACAGCATCCGCGAGCAGTGCGTCGACTTCCTGCCGAGCCTGATGCTGTCATCGATCATCGCGCTTTGCTGCTGGCTGGCGGTGGAGCATCTGGCGGCATCGCCAGACTGGTCTCCGTGGGCGGCGCTGCTGGGACTGGGATGTCTCTCCGGCGCAAGTTACCTGTTGCTCTCTTGCCTGCTGCGCTTTCCGGCCTGGCAGTCGGGTGTTGGTCTGATACGAGATCGTCTTTCACAACGGAAAGTGGAGAATCTTCATGCTAGCTGAATTGAGCTATTCCCAGGCGCAGGGTACCCCGGTGACGGGGGGCGCCCTCGAGGAAGGGCCGATTCCGGTTCCCCCGGCGCCGGCGGATGAAGCCACCATCATGGCGGACTGGGAGGGGAATCTCTCCACGCCGCGTGTCTCGGTGATGTGCTTCGCCTTCAATCACGGCGACTACATCGCGATGGCGCTGGATGGTTTTCTGATGCAACGCACGCGGTTTCCCTTCGAGATCGTGGTGCATGATGATGCCTCCACCGACGGCACGCGCGAGATCATCGAGGAGTATGCCGCGCGTTACCCCTCCATCATCCGGCCGATCCTGCAGGACGTGAACCAGTACTCGCAGCACGTGTGGCCCATCACCTTCTGCATGCCGGTGATGCGCGGCGACATCATCGCCTACTGCGAAGGGGATGATTACTGGGTCAAGGCCGACAAGCTGGCGCGTCAGGTGGCGCTGTTCGATGCCAACCCGCGTGCCACCGTGTGCTTCCACCCGGCCATCGAGTATGACGAGCATCGCGATGAGCATTCGATCATCTGCCGCTATGCCGACAGCGTCGCGCGTCTCTCCCCCGAGGCCATCATCGGGCTGCGGGGCGGCTCCATTCCGTCACCGGCGCTGACCTTCCGCCGCGTGGAGTCGCATGTGGACGCCATGCTGGAATCCTACCGTGGTGCGCCGATCATGGACTTCTTCCTGCAGGCCTACATGGCGCTGCTGGGTGAGACGCTCTATTACGAGGATGCCGCCTGCGTCTATCGTCGCAACGCCAAGGGCTCCTGGACCTCCCAGCAGCAGGATCATGAGGTCGAGCAGCGCTACCAGCGCGACATGCTGGCCGCCATCGACACCTTCTATGGCGCCACGCGCACGCTGCCGGAAGCCGACACCCTGTATATCCCGCTCTATCACTATTTCAAGCAGTACGTGATGGCGCCCGGCACCACCCAGCAGCGCCTCGCCAACTTCCGCCGCGGGCTGGGCTATCTGCACCACATGCAGCGCAACAAGGTGCTGTCGCTGGTCCGCCGCGACATGTTCGCCAAGCTGACGCGTCGCAAGGCTGCCACGCCCGGGCAGGCGAAGGACACGGAGGCAGCGGCATGAACTATCGCAGCTACGGCGATCTGGGCCGTGACATCGCCAGTCAGATGTCACGCCTGCAGGCAGGGGACTTCGACCTGATCGTCGGCATTCCGCGCAGTGGCATGGTGCCGGCCTACATGATCAGCGCGATGCTCAATCGCGCCTGTACCGATCTCGATACCTTCCTGGCGGATGGCGTGCCCGGCAAGGGCATCACGCGCAAGTTGCGCGAGTCCACCGCCGGCGAGGTGTCCGAGGAAGGCACACGTTCCGCCTGGGCCTGTCGTCGCGTGCTGCTGGTGGATGACAGCCTCAACAGCGGTGCCTCGCTCAAGGCCTCCCTGGCGCGCATCCCGGCGGATTGCCCCTGCGAGATCATGACCTGCGTGATCTACGCCAACCCTGGGGTCACCAATGAAGTGGATCTGGCGCTCGTCGAGCTCGAACACCCGCGCGCCTTCCAGTGGAACCTCTTCCACCATCCGGCACTGGAGGATGCCTGCGTGGATATCGATGGCGTGCTGTGTCTCGATCCTTCTCCCGAAGACAACGATGACGGCCCGCGCTATCGCAGATTCCTGCTCGAGGCGACCCCGCTGCATCTGCCCACCTACCGGGTGCACTCGCTGGTCACCAACCGTCTCGAGAAGTACCGCCCCGAGACGGAGGCCTGGCTTGCGCGCCATGGCGTGACCTATGAGCGACTGATCATGCTGGATCTGCCGAGCAAGGAAGCGCGACTGAAACTGGGCTGTCATGCCAGCCACAAGGCCGGCTATTACCGCGAGTCGGGCTGTCGGCTGTTCATCGAGAGTGAAGTGGGGCAGGCCAGCAGCATCGCGCAGATGACCGGCAAGCCGGTCTACTGCGTGGATGCCCAGCAGATGGTCAACCCCGAATGGCTGGCCATGCTGAAGTTGCAGCGTGGCAAGTGGATGACACGCCAATGCAAGCGTGGCATCCGCCGGGTGATGAAGCTGCTGCCGGCCTCCTGGGAGCGTCAGGCACGGGGCGTCTTCCAGCGAGTGGCATGAACCTCGCGCGGATACCCCCTCGGGGGTGTCCATCCACTGCAAAGGAATCGTTATGAAAACGCACAGGATGGCGCTATTCGTCTCGGCCGGCTCCGATCATGGCGAGACTCGTCAGATGCTGGCGCTGGCCGCGGGTCTGACCCGCCTGGGACACGAGGTGGATGTGGTACTGCCGCATGCCGAGGAAGACGTCGTCACGTCGCTGGCGCATGGCGTGCGTCTGGTGGAGCTTGGCAGGCAGGGGCCGTTGGCCCTGTCATTGGCCCTGACGCGCTACCTGGCGCGCCACAAGCCCTGTGTGCTGATGTCCAGCGGTCTGGAAGCCAACCTGACGGCGCTCAAGGCGGCGCGCCTCAATCGGCGACGCGTGCCGGTGGTCATCCACCACGTCGCGGCGCTGGCGCAGGAGCTGGCAGCGGCGGGGAATCGTCGCGACGCGGCAAGACGTGCGATGGCGCTCAAGTATCCGCAGGCGGCATTGGTGATCGGGGCCAGCGAGGCGATCACTCAGGCACTGGCCAGCGAGGCAGGCATCCCGCAGGCGAATACCGCGCAACTGGATCTCGCGCCACAGCGCATCGGTGGCGCGGCGCACGCCGGGGAATCGTCTGCGGAGCTGGAAGAAGGGCCCTTGATGCGGTGTCTGTGGCTCTTGATGCAGGCGGCAGGCATGAACACGCAAGAGCTGGAAGACAGCCCGTCAGTCGCGTCCGCGACTCCCGCACGCGTGCAGGGACGGGACACGCAGACCGTGCCGGTCACCGCGTTTGCGGGTGACAGGGCATCGGCGACGTATCGCGTCACGGCCAATGCCGGCCTGTCTGCTACACACACCGACGTCAGGGACTGAGCCGTTTCATGGAAGCCATACTGCTCGACCTGCCCAATCTGCTCGTCTGTCTGGTACTGGTGATGGTGGGCTTCGTGCGCGGGTGGGTGACCCGCAACGTCGCGATCATCCTGAGTCTGAGCAGCCTGGTGCCTTACCTGCTCAACAATGTGCTGTTCTCGCCGGAATACATGCCGGACCAGTTCCGTTACTGGGAGCAGGTACTGGCCATGCGCAGCATGGACTGGGACTCGATGGATCACTCGCTGACCGTCTCGTTCTCCTCGAGCCTGCTGGCCCTGCTGCCATTGCCGCTGGTGGAGACGATTTCCAGTCTGGGATTCTTCAACAAGTTTCTCTACATCGGCGGGCTGATGGTCATGCTGCGCCGCGGGATCATCTCGCATGCGGTGCTGCTGTTCCTGCTCTGCTACCCGAGTCTGGTGCTCTACAGCTCGCTGAGTCTGCGCGACACCCTGGTGACGGGCTTCATGCTGGCCAGCTTCCTGCTGGCCATCGAACGGCGACCGGGCTGGGCACTGCTGATGCTGATGCCGCTGTGGCTGATCAAGTTCCAGAACATGCTGATCATGCTGGTGTTCCTCGGCGTCTACGTGGTCTACGACGTCAGCCGCCGTGGCCTTTCCACCAAGCGCTTCTGCTGGTTGCTGGTCGGTCTGGTCGCCAGCGTACTGATCATCTATCCGCTGGCGGTGGACCAGATCAACTTCTTCCGCGCGGCCATGTACATCGAGGATGGCGGCAAGAAGGAGGATGTCGAGATCATCCAGGGCTTCGGCGACTTCGTGGTCACGGGCATCCAGGGGGCGCTGTACTTCCTGATCAAACCGCTGCCCTGGGAGGCGGCCAACCCGCTGCAGCTGATCCAGGCCGGCGAGAATCTGCTGGTGGTGGTCTTCCTCGTCTGGCTGACCCTGCAATGCTGGCAGGTCCAGCGCGAGAAGACGCTCTTCTGGCTGCTGTACCTGATCGGCGCCTTCACCATCTATGGACTGGTGGTCTTCAACTACGGGACGGCAGTGCGCTACCGCTTCCCGTTCCTGGTCATCTACGTGGTCTGCATGGCCTACGACACCGGGCTGATTCGCCGCTGGCAGCAGGAACGCCGCCCGGCCTTGCTCGACTGACGCCTCGCGCTGATCGCCTGCCCGCACACTTCCCGCCGCTCATGTGGCTGGCAGATCACCGGGCAGGCGATCCGTGCCCCTCGCTTGTTCCTCTGCATCACATGCCAAGGATAGCCACATGCCGACATCAGATTCCCGGCCCGCCACGGTGGTGCTGGTCTCCAACTCGTCCTTCTTCCTCTACAACTTCCATCGCGGTGTCATCGAGGGCCTGCGCGACACGGGCTATCGCGTGGTGTGTCTTGCTCCCACCGATGCACACAGTGCGCGCCTGGTCGATGAGCTCAAGGTCGAGCATCGGCCGCTGGGGATGGAAGGCAAGGGCACGTCACTCGTGGGTGAGGGCAAGAGCCTGATGGCGCTGTTGATGACGCTGCTCAAGCTCAGGCCACGCTATGTCCTCAACTTCACCATCAAGGCCAATATCTACTCGGGGCTTGCCTGTCGCCTGCTCAACATCCCCTACACCAACAACGTCTCGGGACTGGGCACCGCCTTCCTCCACGACAGCTGGCTGTTCCGCCGGGTACGGGCGCTGTACGGCATCGCCAATCGCGGCGCACGCTGCGTGTTCTTCGAGAACCGGGATGACCAGGCGCTGTTCCTGCGCATGGGGCTGCAGAAGTCGACACCTTCCGTGGTGCTGCCCGGTGCGGGGATCGACCCTGAACGCTTCGCCTTCACCGAACAGCCCCAGAGCCCGCCGCTGACCTTCGTGATGGTCGCGCGGCTCATTGCCGACAAGGGCGTGCGGGAATACGTGGCAGCGGCGGAACGCCTGCATGAGCGTTATCCCCAGGCACGCTTCTGGCTGATCGGGCCGTCGGGCATCAGCAACCGCACCGCGATCAGTGACGAGGAAATCGCCCAGTGGCGTGCGCGGGGCGTGCTGCATTATCTGGGGGAACAGCGTGATGTCAGGCCGTTCCTGGTCGAGTCCAACATCCTGGTGCTGCCGTCCTACCGAGAAGGCATGCCGCGTACGGTACTCGAAGCGGCCTCGATGGGGCGTCCCGCCATCGTCAGCGACGTGCCCGGCTGTCGCAGCTCGGTGCTGCCGGGGGCCACTGGCTGGCTGTGCGAGGCCGGCAGCATCGACTCTCTCGAGCAGCACATGCAGGCCTGCCTGGAAATGCCCCGCGAGGCCCTGGAGGCGGCGGGGCTGGCCTCACGGGAGCGTATCGAGCGCGAGTTCGATCAGGCCATCGTGGTACGGGCCTATCTCGGGTGCATGCAGCACACCCTGGCGCCGGAAATCGGACGGGGGCGCGGTGCGATGTCACCGGCCTGAGCGGCGAAAGCATGACGGATTTGCTGCTATGCAGTGCGGCGAATATCGGAAACGGCGTGCGCGCGAGAGGCGCATAATGGACAGACCACGTTACCTGTCAGGCCGTCATCCTTCTGGTGCCTGCGCCGCCGTTACCTTCACGTCGTCATCGCCTTGTCGTTACCACGCCCACACGGCGCGAGCCTGCGGTGTCAGTCTGCCGAGTAGAGGGCAGCGCATGATGGCGATTGCGCCATTTGACTGTCCTGCCAGTTGCCATGCACGTAATGGAAGCATCTCGGGGTCGTGCCCGGGATATCTGAGAATACATGGAGTAGAGAGTCATCATGCGTGGATATCGTTTCTGCACCCAATGTGGCGGTGCCAGCGTGCACCGTATCAAGCGCCACTGGTGGCAGCGGCTGATCGGGCTGCCGCCTCGCTATCATTGCGAGGACTGTGGCGTGATTGACCAGGTCTCCGACAGGGAGCATCACCCAGCTCTGCATGAGGCGAAGCCGGGCGGTAGAGCCTCCTCCTGAGCGACGCATGATGTCTGGTGACACCGCGATCGTGGGCAGAGCTCGCGATTGTCAGGCGAGACAGCGCGATGGCCATGCGTGATCGACCCTCGCCAGAGCCCCCGGACATGGCTTCTCGCCAGGGCCCCTCGAACTGGCTTACGAGCTAGCCTTTCGAAATGGCTCACTCGATATCGTCCACTCGAAATAGCCCTTCAAAATAGACCCCGCCATCGACACTCGTCGGTGGCGGGTTTTTTCTGCGCCGGAGATTGTCATGTCTGGTGCACCGCGCCCCTGGCTGCGCCTGCCGGACACGGCTCTCCTGCGTGAATTTCCCTGCACGGAGCGCATGAGAAATGAAGATCCTGTTCATCGTCGGCAATCTTTCCAGTGACGGCGGTACGGAACGCGTGACCTGCGAGATCGCCAGTGGACTGGCACGCGCGGGACATGATGTCACCATCGCCAGCCTGTTCGGTCCCGCGACCACCTCCTTTCATCTCGATGACGCTGTCATGACCAGTGAGCTCAAGCTCAAGGAAGCGCGCGGTGGCGTGCGCCGCTTCATGGGCATCAGCTCGGGTCTGCTTGCCAAGGTGCGCCGCCATCAGGCGGATGCGGTGATTCTGGTGGACTCCATCCTGTTCGCCTTCTGTGCGTCATGGGCACCTTTCGTGCGTTCGCGACTGGTGTGCTGGGAGCACTTCAATCTCGGCACGCATCATGGCTCGCACCTGCGCACGGTGGGGCGCTCGACCGCGGTGCGTCTGGCGGATGCCATCGTGGTGCTGACCGAGCGGGACGCCACGGCGTGGCGTGCACGCTATGGCATCACTGACAAGGTGCAGGCGATCTGGAATCCGGTGCCGCGCATCCCCCAGGAGGATGCGCCGACTCAGGCATCGCGCACCGTGCTGGCCGTCGGCCGCCTCACCGAGCAGAAGGGATTTGATGTCCTGCTGGAGGCCTGGGCCAGGGTCGCCCGTCAACATCCGGACTGGCGACTGCGCATCGTCGGCTGGGGAGAGGATGAGAACGCCCTCAAGGCCCAGGCCTGGACGCTGGGACTGAGCGAGAGCGTGGTCTTCGTCGGTCGCACCTCCCGGGTGGAAGAGGAGTATCAGCGGGCGGCGCTGTTCGCGATGAGTTCGCGCTGGGAGGGATTGCCGATGACGTTGTTGGAGGCGCAGTCCTTCGGTCTTCCCGTGGTCTCCACCAACTGCGAGACCGGCCCGGCGGAGATCCTTCAGGGCGGCAGTGGCGTGCTGGTGGATGTGGAAGATGCTGCGGCACTGGCGCGTGAGCTCTGCCTGCTGATCGAGGACGCGCCGCGGCGCCAGCAGATGTCCCTGCTGGCGCGCGAGAACGCGGCACGCTTCGATGCCGACGTCCTGTGTGACGAGTGGCAGCAGCTGCTGGCGCGCATGCTGCCCGGGCAGCGGGTGCTGGACAAGGCATCCTGAGGCTCGGCCTCGAATGCCTCGCGCAATATCAGAAACGTGCCGGGGAGCAGGGTGCCAGCCAGTCCGGTAAGCCTTCGGCTAAACACTCGCTGACAAGTCGCCCGGTCACGCCTGCCAGGGTCACGCCGATATGCTGGTGGCCATAGGCATGGATCACGCGTGGCTCGTTGGGTGACGGGCCGATCACCGGCACGGAGTCCGGCAGGGTGGGGCGAAAGCCCAGCCAGCGCCGGGCTACCGGGGCATCCAGTCCCAGCACCCTGCGCACTCGGGTTTCCAGATAATCGAAGCGGGCCGGGTTGGCGGGCCCCGCAAGCGAACTCAACTCCACGGTGCCTGCCACTCGCAGACGCGGCCCTTCGGCGCCTCGCAGAGGCGTCATGTAGAAGGCACTCTCCACCGGACAGGTCGGGCGGTTGAGCGGCGAGTGCTCGAGATCGAATTCGATGTGGTAGCCACGCTCGGTATCCAACGGAATCCTGTCGCCGATCTGGCGGGCGAGATGTGCCGACCAGGCCCCGGCCGCCAGTACCACGCGGTCCGCCATCAGCCGTCTGCCGTCGGCGTACTCCAGCAGCATGCCGGAGGCCTGAGAGCTCAGGCGGGTGACCTCGGCGGTGACGAGTCGGCCCTCCTCACGCAGCGGAGCGGCCAGGGTATCGATGAACACCTGCGGGTCATCCAGATGACAGGAAGAGGGGAACAGCACGCCGCCGGCGGTATGGCCTGCCATGGCGGGTTCCAGCGCGATCAGCTCGTCCGCTGTCAGTACCTGCTGCTGGATGCCGAGCTGGTCACGCAGCCGGATATCGCCCTGTGCGGCCTGCAGGTTCTCGGCCTTGCCGTAGGCATATAGACAGCCCTTGCGCTGGATCATCCCGGCCGCCGCCGGGGCAGCGTCCAGCAGCGGCTGATAGTCCTCGTAGGTGTGACTGAGCAGACGCGCCAGCATCTCGCTGTTGGCTCGAAAGCGCGTGGCGTTGCACTGACCCATGAAGCGCATCAACCACGGCGAGAGCCTCGGCAGGCACTTCCAGTCGATGACGAAGGGGGAGTCAGGTGACAGCAGCAGCGAGGGCATGCTGCGCCAGATCTCGGGGCGAGCGATGGGCAGGCAGCCATAATCCGCGAGGGTACTGGCATTGCCGAAGGAGGTGCCGCTGGCGATGCCCTCGCGCTCGATCATCGTCACCTCGTGGCCGCTGCGCCGCAGCCACAGGGCGCAGGCGACACCGACGGCGCCCGCGCCGATCACGGCCACTTCCGTGTGTTCGCTATCACTCATCGAATGCTCACCATGTTGTCTTGTCGTTGTTGTCGGGGTGCTTGCGCCGCAATGCATCGCGCCCCGGAGTCAGCCGGGGCGCAGAGTGTGACAACCCGAGCATGCCTCGCAGGGGAAATCTCGGCAAGGGCGTCCTGCGTCTCGACAGCGTGTCCGCCAGGGCGATGGGCGCCAGGCGATGAGCGACTTGCGGCGAGCGGTTCAGGAGCCGTTCGGCTCCTCGAAGGGCAGCGGGATGTCATCGCCACGCCGCACGGCGAAGACATTCAGCGTCATCGCCACCAGAGCGTAGTAACCCAGTATGCCAACCAGTTCGACCACGACCGTCTCGCCGAACATCGCGACGGCCTCGGCATACAGCGCATCATCGATACGTCGCTCGGCGTAGAGTGCGCGGGTGACGCGATAGATCAGTCGTTCATCGTCTTGTTCAAACACGGGCTCACGCTCCTCGCGCAGTGCCGTGATGACATCCGGCGAGAGACCGGCCTGCTCGGCGATCGGCGCGTGGATCTGCCATTCCGCCTGGGATTTCCACCACACCGCCGTGGTGAGAATCGCCAGCTCGCTCAGGCGCAGCTCAAGGCCGGTGGCGTAGCGGCAGAAGGCGCCGAGGCGCTGGGCGTGATTGGCAAGCTCCGGACTGTGGACCCAGGCCAGAAACGGGCCGTCGAGGTTGCCGCGCGGGCCGCTGAGAATCTCGGCGATCACCTCACGTTGGGCTGCGCTCATGCTGGCCTCATCCAGTTCGGTCAGGCGCGATGTGATCGCCATGAAAGTCACTCCATTCAAATCCATTCAAAGATCGTGGGTAGTCAATGCGCCTGCAGCTGAGCCGTCACAGGCTGGCCAGGGTGGTGTCGATGGCACGCCCCAGCCTGTCGGTGATCTCGTCCAGATGCGACTCCTGCAGAATAAACGGCGGCGCCAGCAGGATGTGATCGCCCTGGCGGCCATCCAGGGTGCCGCCCATCGGGTAGCACATCAGGCCTTCGGCCATGGCGGCCTTCTTGAGGCGTGCATGCAGCTTGAGCGCAGGGTCGAAGGGCAGCTTGGTGTCGCGGTCGGCCACCAGCTCCACGCCCTGGAAGAGACCGCGACCACGGATGTCGCCGATGTGGGGATGGTTCGCGAAGCGCTCGCCCAGGCGTGCTTGCAGTCCCTCGCCGAGGACGTTGACACGTGTGAGCAGGTCGCGGGACTCGATGGCCTGCTGGACGGCCAGCGCCGCAGCGCAGGCGGTGGCATGGCCGATGTAGGTATGGCCGTGCTGGAAGAAGCCGGAGCCATTGGCGATGGCGTCACGAATGCGCTGGCTGACCAGGGTCGCGCCGATCGGTTGATAGCCGGCGCCCAGCCCCTTGGCGATGGTGATCAGGTCCGCCGTGACACCTTCCTGCTCGGCGGCGAACAGGCTGCCGGTGCGTCCCATGCCGCACATCACCTCGTCGAGAATCAGCAGCACGCCGTAGCGGTCACAGACCTCGCGGATGCGCGTGAAGTAGCCCGGCACCGCCTTGACGGCCCCCAGGGTGGCACCCACGACGGGCTCTGCCACGAAGGCCATCACGTTCTCACCGCCCAGCCGCAGGATTTCCGCCTCAAGCTCGGCGGCGAGACGCACGCCCATCGCCTCGGGCGTCTCGTCGGGTTGCTGGTCCCGATAGGCGTAGCAGGGGCTGACGTGACTGACGTTGATCAACAGCGGCTCGAACTGCTGGCGGCGCCAGGCGTTGCCGCCAGTGGCCAGCGCGCCCAGCGTATTGCCGTGATAGCTCTGGCGCCGCGCGATCAGATGCTTGCGCTGGGGCTGGCCGATCTCGACGAAATACTGGCGGGCCAGCTTGAGTGCCGCCTCGACCGCTTCCGAGCCACCGGAGACGAAGTAGACGGACTCTAGCCCCTCGGGGGCGCGCTCGATGAGGAAGTCGGCCAGCTGCTCCATCGGCTCGCTGGTGAAGAACGAGGTATGCGCGTAGGCCAGTCGGCTGACCTGCTCCTTGATGGCCTGCGCCACTGCCTCGTCGCTGTGGCCCAGGCATGACACGGCAGCGCCACCGCTGGCATCCAGATAACGGCGACCCTCTCGGTCGACGATGTAGGGGCCATCGCCCTGCACGGCGGTGGGGTAGTCCTGATGGAGGTTGCGATGGAAGACGTGGCTCATGGGGGCTCCGTGGGGCGGGTGCGCGAAGGCGTAATGCAAATATGTAGTGCATTTGTCGTTTATGCAATCAATAATTGCATGCGGTCGCTTGTGCCTTCGGACTCTACCCGCCAGAGATGCTACCGTTGCCGCCATCTGTCCTGTCCCTTGCCAAGGAGGCATCCCATGCCCCCATCCTCCCTAGCCCCCGGGCCCGCATCCCCTGACTCGCCGCCGGAGACCCTGGAAGGGTTGAAGCAGCTGCTGGTGGCGATCGATCGTCGTGAGGTGGAGATCCGCCTCGGCGCGAGTTCCCGACGCGTGCTGGCCGTGCTGATCGAATCGCCGCAGCGCACGGCGGTATCTTCCATCAGCCAGCTGGCGGAGATGACCGGCGTGAATGCCTCGACCTTCTCGCGTCTGGCGCAGCGCCTGGGCTATGAGGGCTTCAGCCGGTTTCAGGCTGTCTTCCGTCAGGCCGTGACGGATGGCCAGCATTTCTTCAGCGCCCAAGCGGCGCAACTCTCGTCACGTGATGCGGATAGCACCGCCATGGCGCAGCTGGCGCGGTTGGGGCGACAGGAAAGCGCCAATATTCTCGGCATGTTGGAGAGGATGGACGCCGCGGCCTTCGAGGCCGCCACCACCTTGCTGGCCGAGGCACCGCGCGTGCGCCTGCATGGCATGCGCCAGTTCAATTCTCTGGCACTGTTCATGGCCTATGGACTTGGCATGCTGCGCCCGGACGTGGCGCCGCTGGATGCCAGTCGTCAGGGCGTGGCGGATGCGCTGGCCCAGCTGACGGCCGGCGACGTGCTGGTGGTGGCCAGCTGCTTCCCCTACACCCCAAGCGTGGTGGCCTGCGCCGAGGTCGCGGTGAAACGCGGTGTCGTGGTGATCGCGTTGACCGATTCGGCCAGCTCCCCGCTGGCGCCGCTGGCGCGCCACAGTTTCCATGTGCCCAATCACAGCCTCTTCTACAGCAACAGCATGAGCGCCTTCATGTTTCTCGCCGAAGGCCTGCTCAGCGAGGTGGCCAGCAAGCTGGGAGAGGCAGGCGTGGCCTCGCTCAAGCAGCGCGAGGCGATCATCACGGAGCTGGGTGGCGCACGTCGCTGATCTGGCGCCGATGCACTTGTCCCATCTCATGCGACATGGCTGGGCGGGCGCACCAATTGGCAGCATCTGTCTGCTCGCCTCCGTTCGCGAATGACTGAAGGCGCGCCAATCTGGTGCGAGGGTGTCGCCGCGGTGATGTTCACTCTCGCCGTGCAGGCGTGTCAGTCATGAAGGCACGCCTTGCAGCGTGGGGTCTGCAGGCATGTGCAGGACCAAAGAGGGACCTGAAGAAATTGGCGTGATTCCTGCAAAACGACTGAGATGAAATGACATCTGTCAGTGCAAGGAATCACCCATGAGTCGCGAATACCGTTACACCCTGGGCAGTCAGGTCCATCGCTTCGCCAGTCTGGCCGAGCTGATGGCCAAGGCGACCCCCGCCCGCTCCGGAGATCGCCTTGCTGGCGTGATCGCGGAAACCGCCGAAGAGCGAGTGATCGCTCAGCTGTGTCTGGCCGAATTGCCCCTCAAGACCTTCCTGGACGACGTGCTGATTCCCTACGAACAGGACGACATCACCCGCCTGATCATCGATGAGCATGATCCGGTAGCCTTCCTGCCGATCGCCCATCTCACCGTCGGCGACTTCCGCAACTGGCTGCTGAGTGACCTCGCGACGCCGGCGGTGCTGGCGCAGGTGCGTGCCGGCATCACCCCGGAAATGGCCGCGGCGGTCAGCAAGCTGATGCGCAATCAGGACCTGATTCTGGTCGCGAAGAAGTGTGAGGTGGTCACGGCCTTTCGCAATACCATCGGCAAGAGCGGCCATCTCTCGACCCGCCTGCAGCCCAACCATCCCACCGATGATGTCACCGGCATCGCTGCCAGCATTCTCGATGGCCTGCTCTACGGCAACGGCGACGCCGTGATCGGCATCAATCCGGCCACCGACAACGTGGCCCAGAGCATCAAGCTGATGCGTCTGATGGATGAAGTGATCCAGAAATACGAAATCCCCACCCAGTCCTGCGTGCTCACCCACGTCACCAACACCATTGAATGCATCGAGCAGGGCGCTCCGGTGGATCTTGTCTTCCAGTCCATCGGCGGCACCCAGGCCACCAACGAGAGCTTCGGCGTCGAGCTTTCCGTGCTGGCGGAGGCCCAGCAGGCCGCACTGTCGCTCAAGCGCGGCACGGTGGGCGACAACGTGATGTATTTCGAGACCGGCCAGGGCAGTGCGCTGTCCGCCGATGCCCATCACGGCCTGGACCAGCAGACCTGCGAGGCGCGTGCCTATGCGGTGGCCCGCAAGTACTCGCCGTTGCTGGTGAACACCGTGGTCGGCTTCATCGGCCCCGAGTATCTGTTCAATGGCAAGGAGATCATCCGCGCGGGGCTTGAAGACCACTTCTGCGGCAAGCTGCTGGGGCTGCCGATGGGCTGCGACATCTGCTACACCAATCATGCCGATGCCGACCAGAACGACATGGATACCCTGCTGACGCTGCTCGGGGTGGCCGGCTGCAACTTCATCATGGGCATCCCCGGCTCCGATGACATCATGCTCAACTATCAGACCACCTCCTTCCACGATGCTCTCTATGCCCGGCGGGTGCTGGGCCTGGGCCCGGCGCCGGAATTCGCCGCCTGGCTCGAGGAGATGCAGATCTTCACCGATGTCGCCCAGCAGAAGCTGCCCGCTGACATGCCGTCCTGCTTTGCCGATTCCTTGCGTCAGGTATCCGGAGGTGATGCATGAGCCATGACTCTTCCGCCAGTGATGCGTCATCCACGGCTCGCGAGGGCCAGCAGGGAACGGCTGTCAGCGAATCGCCCGCCATCGTCACGCCCAATGCCTGGCAGTTGCTGGGACAGTTCACGGATGCGCGCATCGGCCTGGGCCGCGCCGGCATCAGCCTGCCGACCCAGCGCTCGCTGGAATTCCAGCTGGCGCATGCCCGCGCGCAGGACGCCGTCCATCTGCCGCTGGAGATTCCCCGACTGATCGAGGATCTCAATCAGCTACCTGCCCTCGAGAACGCCCCTGACCTTCAGCGCCTGCACAGTCGCGCCGTGGATCGCACCACCTATCTGCAACGCCCCGACTATGGGCGACGTCTCGATGCGGCCTCGTGTGAGCAATTGTCCAGCCTCGCACCGGAGCCTGCGGATCTGGCCATCGTGATCGTCGATGGGCTGTCGTCTCTGGCGGTCCAGAACAACGCCGCGCCCTTCATCGCGGCATTGCTGGAAACGCTTGCCGAGGAGGGTCCGGATGCCTGGACGCTGTCACCCATCAGCGTGGTGGAGCAGGGACGGGTCGCGATCGGCGATGAAGTCGGTGAACTGCTCAGGGCGCGGGCGGTGCTGGTGATGGTCGGCGAGCGCCCCGGTCTCAGCTCACCGGACAGCCTCGGCCTCTATCTCACCTGGCAGCCGCGCGTCGGACTCAGTGATGCCAGTCGCAACTGCATCTCCAACGTGCGCCCGGCAGGGCTCGACTTCGCCATGGCCGCCCAGCGGCTGCATTACCTGCTGTGCGAGGCCCGCAAGCTCGGCCTCACCGGGGTGGGGCTCAAGGACAGAAGTGGTGACAACTCGCTGGAGAGCGGGGGCGGTATCCAGAACTTCCTGCTGTCCTGACGGGATGGCAGCGCATCAGCGGGAATCTCCCGATCCAACAATGACAATGCTTGACGGAAACTAGGCGGCACCATGACTCGCGACACGAATCACGACATGAATCACGACACCAACGAGCAGGACTATCTGGCCAGACGGCAGTTGAAGAAGGGCACGGCGGGCTGGATTCTGCTGGCGGGACTCGGGGTCTCCTATGTGATCTCCGGTGATTTCGCCGGCTGGAATTTCGGTATCGCGGAGGCGGGCTGGGGCGGCTTCGCGATCGCGGCGCTACTGATGGGCATCATGTATCTGGCGCTGGTGCTGTCGCTGGCGGAAATGTCAGCGGCGATACCGGCCGCCGGCGGCGGTTACAGCTTCGCACGCCAGGCCATGGGCCCGGCTGGCGGCTATCTCACCGGCCTTGCGGTATTGATCGAATATGCGCTGGCACCCGCAGCCATCGTCATCTTCATCGGCAGCGCGGTGGAGTCGCTGCTGGGCATCAATGGCCCGATCATCTACGCCATCTTCTACCTGGTGTTCATCGGCATCCACCTGGCGGGGGTTGGCGAGGCGCTCAAGATGATGATGGTGATCAGCGGCCTGGCGGTGTTCGCGATCATCGCCACCGCGGTCGCGCTGATCGGTGACTTCGACAGCAGTCGCCTGTTCGACATCGCGCCGACGGATGCCTGGGGTGCCAGCGATTTCATGCCCAATGGCTGGTATGGCATCTGGGCGGCGCTGCCCTTCGGCATGTGGCTGTTCCTGGCCGTGGAAGGGGTGCCGCTGGCGGCTGAGGAATCGCGCAATCCGGCCCGTGATGTCCCGCGTGGCATCATCGGCGCCATGCTGTTTCTGATGTTCACCGCCGTGCTCGTCGTCTTCCTGCTGGCCGGTGCCGCCGGTGCCGAGGCGATCGGCAGCAGTGCCGTGCCGCTGGTGGATGCGCTGAACGCGACCGGCAGCGAAGGGCTGGCGACGCTGGTCAACGTGCTGGCACTGGCCGGGCTGGTGGCCTCGTTCTTCTCGATCATCTACGGCTACAGCCGTCTGGTGTTCGCGCTGTCACGGGCCGGCTATCTGCCCAAGACGCTGTCGCTGACCAGCAAGCGCAAGGCGCCGACCTGGGCGCTGGTGGTGCCGGGCGTCTTCGGTTTCCTGGTCTCGCTGACCGGTGAAGGCGATCTGATCCTCGGCATGGCGGTGGTGGGGGCGACCGTCTCCTACGCACTGATGGCCGCCAGCCACATCCTGTTGCGCCTGCGCCAGCCGCAGATGGCGCGTCCCTATCGCACGCCGGGTGGCATCGTGACCTCCTCCATCGCGCTGGTGCTCTCGCTGATCGCGCTGACCGGGGTCTATGCCTTCGATCCGCGCGCCTTCAACTACACCGTGGTGCTGTTCGTGGTGGGCATCGCCTACTACGCCATCTTCAGCCGCCATCAGCTGGTGGCGAAGACCGCCGAGGAAGAGTTCGCGCTGGTGGCCAATGCCGAGAGTGATCTCGCGGCCAGCTGATCCGCTCAGGCAGACCCTTTAGCAAAGACGACAACGCCCGCCATGGCTGACCATGGCGGGCGTTGTCGTCTCTAGCTGATGGGCAGGATCAGCTCAGAAAGGATACTGCGCCAGAAATTGCTGGGCGGCGGCGGCGGGGTCCTCGGCACAACACAGCGCCGAGACCACGGCGAGGCCGTCAGTGCCGCTGCTCATGACGTCTCCCGCATTGGCCAGCGAGATACCGCCGATGGCGACCGTCGGCAGCGGGCTTGAGCGCACCAGCTGGGTGAGTCCTTCGATGCCCAGCGGTGCGGCGTGATCGGGCTTGGTCGCGGTGGCATAGACCGGGCCGAGGCCGAGGTAGTCGATGCGCTCGACATCGACGGCCTTGAGCTGCTCAAGCGTCTGGACCGACAGGCCGATCAAGGCGTCCTCGCCCAGACGGCGACGCGCCTCGACCGGGTCGCCATCGCTCTGGCCGATGTGCAGGCCATCGGCGCCACTGGCCAGCGCGACCTCGATGCGGTCATTGATGATCAGCGGCACCTCGTACTCGTCCAGCAGCGCCTTGAGGCGGATGGCCTGGGCGATCATCTCCTCGTCGCTGGCGTGCTTGTCGCGCAGCTGCACGACACTGACGCCGCCGCGCACGGCGGCCATCACGGTGGCTTCCAGGCCGCGCTCGGCGCACAGCGCGGGGTCGGTGACCAGGTAAAGGGATAGATCAAGTGACATCGGTCAGCTCCAGGCGAGAGGCAAGCAGAGTGGAATCGGCGTCGAGAGTATACAGGGCATCCAGGAAGCGTGGCACGAAGCTGCCCGGGCCCTCTACTGACTGGCCCGCCGTCTCACCGGCCTCGGCGTAACAGGCCAGCGCGGCGGCGGTGGCCTGCAAGGTGTCATCACTCCCGGCGAGGAAGGCGGCGACCACGCTGCTCAGTGCGCAGCCCATGGCGGTGACGCGGCCCATCAGCGCATGGCCGCCCTGAATCGTGATTTGCCGCTGGCCATCGGTGACGACATCGACGTGGCCGGTCATCGCCACCACGCAGTTCTGCGTGCGCGCCAGGGCGACGGCGGCGCGGCTGGCGCGCTCCAGCGCATCCTCACTGTCATCGCCGCTGTCCACGCCACGGCCCTGATTCATCTCGCCGGCCAGCGCCAGCACCTCCGAGGCATTGGCACGTATCACGCTGGGGCGATATTCCAGCAGCGCGCGGCACGCGTACTGGCGCAGGCTGGAGGCGCCGATGCCGACGGGGTCCAGCACCCAGGGTTTGCCATCGCGGTGGGCGCACATCGCCGCCAGCTGCATGGCCTCGATCCAGCTGGGCGACAGGGTGCCGATATTGATCGACAGCGCCGCACTGATGGCGGAGATTTCCTGGATCTCCTGCTGCGCATGCGCCATCAGCGGCGAGGCGCCAATGGCCAGCAGGGTATTGGCGGTCGGTGTCATGGCGACATGGTTGGTGATGTTGTGCACCAGTGGCGTGGTCTGACGCAGACGGCGCAACGCGTTGCCGGGGGAGTGGGATGGCGATGTCATCATGGAAGCTCGTGGTGAAAGACAGGGAAGACGCTGTGAGTCGAGGGTAAGAGCTTGCGCTGCAAGGTCAAGCGACGACCGTCGTGAGCGTGTGGCTGACCCGGTAGTCATCGAAAGTCGCGCAAAGGGTAATAAATAACATCATGGTTCTATAAACCTTGACGACAAGTCCATAAGATACAGGGCCTTACGGTCTTTTGTGTACGAGTCATCAGTCAAGGGTCATGCAGTGATACGCACAGGTCATCGCGGTAGCGTCAGCAATTCGAGCAGCAGTCACTCAAATATCGCCAGCAACAGCAGCACGAGTAGCATCAGCAAGAACGCGCGCGGCCGGCAGCCCTCTGATGGCTCTCGGCTTGAGCGGATTGTCAGGCGGGTGGTGACGGCGCTGGCAGTCCCCGTGCTGTTGGGCGCTGCGGCCAGCAGTCAGGCGAATGCGGTGATTGCCAGCTGGAATCTGAAGCATGCCGGCTAGAACAACGGCAAGCATCTCGAGCAGGTCGCGGCGGTGGCCAGCCACATGGATCTGATCGGCCTGCAGGAGGTGATGAAGGAGGAGGTCGTCAGCGAGCTCGAGCAGCAGCTGGAGGCCCTGACCGGCGACGAGTGGGACAGCCTGGTCAGCCATGCGGTGGGGCGCAGCACCTATACCGAGCGTTATGCCTATCTGTATCGCGACAAGACGATCGCCTATCAGGGCGGGGCTACCGTCTATCTCGATCCCGAGGATGTGTTCTCGCGCGAGCCGCTGCTCGCCACCTTCGTCGAGAAGGACACTGGGCGGGCCTTCAGCGCCGCCAACGTGCACATCGTCTATGGCGACAGCAAGGCGGATCGCTCGCCGGAAATCCGCGCGCTAGCCGATATCTATGACCTGATGAAGGAAATCTCGCCCGGCACTCCGGCGATCATCATGGGCGACTTCAACATGGCACCGGATGAGCCTGCGTGGGGAGATCTGCGTACCCTCGGCCTGCGCCCGTTGATCACCGAGGGTGCGACGACGCTCTCCAAGACCGATGGCCGCTATGCCTCGCTCTACGACAACATCTGGTATGTGCCGAGCGAATGGCCCAAGGCCAGCGGCGATGTGTTCCGCTTCCCGGACTATCTGGGCATCAGTCATGAGACAGCGCGTGCCGATGTCTCGGACCACGCCCCGATCTATCTGTCGGTGACCGGCGAGACACTGGCGTTGCTGCCGCTGGAGGGTGGTCAGCCGCAGGCAGCCGGGGCAGAGGTCGCCTCCCGCAGGGCGTCAAAGGCCTCCAGCTCGGCGAGTCAGACCTGCATCGACCTCAACACCGCCAACGCCGACCAGCTGGATCAGCTGCCCAATATCGGGCCGGCGCGTGCCGCAGACATCATCCGTCAGCGTCCGTGGAGTTCCAGTGGTCAACTGACCCGCATCAGTGGCATCGGCCAGGGCACGCTCAGCGAGATCGTCGCCAGTGGGCTGCTGTGCAGCTGAGCTTTTTTCAGAACTGGCCTGTGCTGAACTGATCAGGCCTGAGCCTGAAGGGGCATCGGCCCCGGTCACACGGAAATGACGAAGCCAGCCATCACGCAATCCAGGTGATGGCTGGCTTCGTCGTATCGAGGCTGGTGGCAGTTTCCCCGGTGCCGCCTGAGGTCAGCTCAGATACTTCTCGAACCAGGCAAGGGTTCTGTCCCAGGCGAGCTTGGCGGCCTGTTCGTCATAGCGTGGGGTCGAGTCGTTGTGGAAGCCGTGGTGGGTGCCGGGGTAGAGATAGGCCTCGTAGACCTTGTCATGCTCCTTCAGCGCGGCTTCATAGGCGGGCCAGCCGGCATTGACGCGCTCGTCATGCTCGGCGTAGTGCAAGAGCAGCGGGGCCTGGATGGCCGCGACTTCCTCGGCGCGTGGCTGGCGGCCGTAGAAGGGCACGGCGCAGGCCAGTTCCGGATAGGCGACGGCGGCCGCATTGGAGACCCCGCCACCGTAGCAGAAGCCGGTGATGCCGATCTTGCCGGTGGTGCGGTTCTCGGCCATCAGGTAATCGATGGCGGCAAAGAAGTCGTTCATCAGCTTTTCCGGGTCTACCTGTGCCTGCAGCTCCTTGCCCCTGGGGTCGTTGCCGGGATAGCCGCCCACCGAACTGAGGCCATCCGGCGCCAGCGCGACATAGCCGGCCTTGGCCACACGCCGCGCGACATCCTCGATATAGGGGTTCAGGCCGCGGTTCTCGTGCACCACCACCACGCCGGGCAACGGCCCGCTGGCATTGGCCGGTGTCACTCGATAGGCGCGCACCTCGCCGTGGCCTTCGGGAGAGGGATAGGTGATGTACTCGGCCACGATGTCGGGGTCGGTGAACTCGACCTGTGAGGCCAGCGCGTAGTTCGGGCTTAGGCTGGCCAGTATCGAGGTGGCCGTCATGCCCGCGACGGCAAAGGCTGCCGCGCGATCCAGAAACTGGCGGCGGGTGATCTGGCCATGCACATAGCCGTCATACAGCTCCAGCAACTCGGGGGCAAAATCCTTTGCGGTCAGGCGGGTCATGTCAGACTCCTGTGATCAAGGGAATTCTGAACATAGCAACCCTGAGGTGACGCCACCATGTCAGCGCGAGTCTTTTTGTCGGATAGGCGAAGGGAGGCTGAATTCGGCATTCTTCCTGTACTACGCTCACCAGAGCGGTGGCCAATCGCTTGAGGCAAGCAGCGGGTGAGCGGTGAGCCGCCTGAGAAGCGTGCTCAAGACGTCTGACGTGGAGGCCAGCATGACAGAGGCGGAGTATCAGAGATTGCGCTGGAGAAGCATCGCGCTCACCAATGCCCAGTTGGTGTCGGCCGGTCTGGCGGTGGTGAATCTGTTTCGCGGCGATTTCGCCTCGGTGGTGGTGCTCGTCGGGGTCTGCTGGGTGCTTGGCTGGTTCAAGCCCCGCTGGGATGTCTAGCGTCGATGGCGGGCCTATCGCGCCAGTTGTGGATAGATGTTCATGAAAGTGGAACGTATTGTATGGAAAAGTGATGTTTGATGGCGGATGATGGTGGAGCAGGCCGAGAGATTGCTCTGACTTGCCTTCATTTCCGTGCCATCGCCATGGCGCGGTGCACGACGTTTCTCAAGGAGGCCACATGTCCAGGACACGCATGGTGACCCAGTTCGGTATGGGCACTTCCATTCGCAGCCAGAACTACACCGAGGCGGCGGCCCGCGGGATACGTGATGCCCTGTGGCACAACTCCCTGAATGTGGCGGATGCCTTCGGCTTTCCCAAGGAGGCGATGCTGATCGAGGTCGAGATCGGCGTGCAGCAGCCCGACAAGGTCGACAGTGACGCCCTGCTGGGGATATTTCCCTATGGCCAGCCCAGCGTGAAGGTGGTCAAGGGCGGGTTAGACGTGACCAAGCCGGATGGCAGCGGGGTGAGCGTGATCGCCAATGTCGCCCTCATCGTGTCGTTTGACATGCTGGCGAGCGGTACCGACATGCCGGAGCACCCTCAGGCTTCGCGACAGACCCGCCATCCGTCAGGAGGTCAGGCATGAGCGAGCAGCGCATCATTCTCGAGATGGGCACCGGCAATGATCTCTACGGAGAGGACTACACCAAGGCCGCCTGCCGCGCAGTGCAGGATGCCCTGCATCATTCCTCCATCGTGCTGTTTCAGTCCCTGGGCATCGATCATCGTCAGATGCGTGTCGAGGTCACCATCGGCGTACAGACACCGGAGGCCGTGGATGTGGATGCCGTGACACGCGAGTTGCCACGCGGGCGCGCCGAGGTCACGGTGGTGCACGGTGGGCTGAATGTGCATGATGAGGCCAATGGCCAGACCCATGTCATCGCCTCGGCCGCCATCGCGGCAATGCTCGATATCGAGCACGACGACTGGCAGCTGTGCCCGCCATCGTCTGGATAGTCCGTAGTGTCCAGGCAGGCCGTATCGCCTGCATCGCCTGTCTGCAAGGGCACGCAAGACAAGACGCCCCATCTGTCACTGACAGATGGGGCGTCTTGTCTTGCCGGCTAGCCGGCCGTCGCGTCCGGGAGCGAGTCCCTTTGATCAGGAGGCGTCCCGAGTAGTGACGTGGGTGATCACCGACATGCCGATGCGCACCTTGTCGAAGTCGGGTTGATCGGGGTCAAACGCGATCTTGACCGGCATGCGCTGGGTGATCTTGGTGAAGTTGCCGGTGGCGTTCTCGCTGGCCACTGCCGAGAAGGCGTTGCTGGAGGCCGGTGCGATGCTCTCGACATGACCATGGAAGGTCTTGCCCGGCAGGCTGTCCAGCGTCATCTCCACCGGCTGGCCCGGCGCCATCTCGGCCATCTGGGTCTCGAGATAGTTGGCGACCACGTAGGCTTCCTTGTGTGGCACGATGGCCAGCAGCGAGGAGCCCGGCTGCACGTAGGCACCGACACGCAATGAGCGCTGGGTGACGATGCCATCCTTGGGGGCGCGGATGGTGGTGTAATCGACGTTCAGCGCTGTCTGCTCAAGCGTGGCGCGCGAGCGCTCGACCTCGGCGCGGGCCTCGACGCGCTGAGCCTGCAGGACACCGATCTGTTTCTCGGCCGAGCGCTGAGCGGCCTGATACTGCACGAGTCGTGCCTCCCAGATGCCCTGTTCCTCATCGGCCTTTTCCTTGTCCTGCTGGGAGGCGGCATTGGTCATGCGCAGGCTGCGATAGCGTTTGGCATCATTGCGTGCGTAACGCAGTGACGCCTCGGTCGCCTTCACTTCGGCGAGGGCTTGCTGCACCACCGCGCGCTGACGTTCGATGTTGGCGTCCAGATCTCCTACCGCCGCCTGACTGGCGGCGAGATCCGCCTGGGCGGAATGCAGGGAGGCCTGGTAATCACGGTCGTCCAGCGTGGCCAGTATCTGCCCCTCGTGAACCACCTGGTTGTCTTCCACCCGTACCGTGTCGATCTGGCCGGCCACCCGTGGGGTGACCATCACGCTATCGGCACGCACGTAGGCGTTGTTGGTGGCCTCGCGGCCATCGTGACCCTTCCAGTAGAGCGCTGCATAGAGAATCAGCAGCAGCAGGGCCAGTCCGCTCAGCAGCAGAGTCGTGCGTGTCTTGTTCATGGCAGTATCGTGTTCTCGCTTTTCAGGTCGCAGGAGAGTGGGTGTGCTGGCGGGCGGCAGGTGCCGGTTGCGGCGGGTAGGCGCGCACCGGCAACACCATGACCAGCACCAGCAGGGCCACCACGAAGGGAATGATGGCGAGGTAGGCATCCGCGTAGCTCATCACCGCGGCCTGCTCGGAGAGGCGAGTGGCGATATCGCGCGCGGCGTCCAGCGGGATGAGGCCGGCGGGCTGATTGCCCTGCAGGCCCAGCGCTTCGCTCAGGCGGGTCGAATGCAGGGCATCACGCTGGACGATGAAGCTGCCATAGACAGTGGTGGCCACCACCGTGAACAGCGCCCGCAGCGAGTTGACCATCGCGGTGGCAAAGGGGCCGTCCAGCGGACTGATGGCGCCGGTGGCATTCATCAAGAGCGGCACGACCACCATCGGTTGGCCCAGGGTATTGAGCACCTCGATGAGCAGGAAGTTGTCACGGTTCCAGTCGCTGGTGAGCTGCGAGCCCAGCAGGCAGCTGATCAGGATCAACACCAGGCCCGTGGCCATCACATAGCGGCTGTCGACGCTCCTGCGATTGATCAGTGTCGCCACCAGCGGTGCCAGCACGAGCTGCGGCAGAGCCATGGTCAGCATCACCGGGAACAGCTGCATGGGGCGATAGCCCTGTACCTCGCCCAGGAAGGCGGCGGGAATGGTGCCGGCGGCCAGGGTCAGGAACATGAAGGTACACAGGGTGAGAATGCCGAAGGCGAAGTTGCGATGGGCCAGGAGCTGCAGCTTGTAGAGCGGCAACGGGTGGAACCATTCATGGATCAGGAAGGCGGCGAAGGCCAGTCCGCCCGTGCCCAGCAGGGCGATGATCACGGGGGAGTTGCCCCAGTCGAGACGCTCGCCCTGGGTCATGCCGGCCACCAGAGCGCACAGGGCGGTGACGCCAAGCAGGGCGCCGAGCCAGTCGAACTGCTTGAGGCGCTCCAGCTTGAGCGGGTCCTGTGGCAGGCCCCAGGACACCAGCGCCGCCGCGATGAGACACATCGGCGCGGTTTCCCAGAACACCAGATTCCAGTCGCCCAGGTCGCCATAGAGCGCGGCCAGCGGTGCCGACAGATAAGGGCCGAAGGTGGCCGTCATCGCATAGGCCGACAGGCCATAGAGCTTGCTGTGCCACGGCAGAAAGCGCAGCGCCGACATCATCAGCAGCGGCAGGATGCTGCCGGATGCCAGCCCCTGGGCAACGCGCAGCCCCGCCATCAACGGGAAGCTCTCGGCCAGTGGCACCAGAAGCGAGAACACCGCCAGTGACAGGCAGGCACCGATGGCGAAGCGGCGCAGGCTGAAGGTGACGGCCAACCAGCCGGCCAGCAGCATCATCGAGACTTCAGCGGCGCTGTAGAGGGTGGTCAGCCAACTGCCTTCATCATGGGAAAAGCCGAAATGACCGACCACATCCGTCAGCACCGTCTGAGTGACTCGCTCGCCGACACCGGACATCAGCGAGGCGAGCAGGATACCCACGAGGCCGAGAGCGATTCGTAGATTGAAGGGTTGAGCAGCAGCCACTGGCAGGTTCTCGCGTCTGACGGAAAGGGCAGGAAGATATCGCGGTAGGTGTTTCGTTATGCGGTACACTGTACCATTCAGTGGTTTTGTTGAGCAAGTAGTTAGCTTGTTAAGGAGATGTGACTTGACCACACGTGAAGGCGGTGGCGTACAGGTCGTGGCCAGGGTCGCGGCGATTCTCAAGAGCCTGGAAGGCAATGAGCGGGGCATGAGTCTGGGGGAGATCGCGCAGCGCAGTGAGCTGCCGCGTTCCACCGTCAAGCGGCTGGTGGACGCGCTGGCGCAGGAGGATCTGCTGGAGATTCATGGGCATGGCGGTATCCGGCTGGGGTCTGCCTTGATGCGACTGGCGCGGCATAGCCAGCTCGACATCACCACGCACGCCAAGTCATTTCTGGAAGCCTTGAGTGTCACCACCGAGGAGACGGTGGTGCTCTGCAGCCTGAGCGGCAACGAGTTGCTGATACTGCACTCCGTATTGTCCCCGCAGCCCCTGCGGGTATCGCCGATGGCCGGCAATTTCCTCTCTCTGCACGCGACGTCCAGTGGCAAGGTCCTGCTGGCACACCTGCAGGACGCGCAGGTCAAGCACTTGCTGGGAACCGCGCTCACGGCCTACACGGACAAGACCGCGAACATGCCCGAGCTGCTCGAGCAGCTGGCGGAGATTCGTCGCTGTGGATACGCATACGACGCCGGTGAGCACACCCGCGGGGTCGCGGCCATCGCCACGGGTCTCGAGACCAGTCAGGGGCATTACGCCATCTCGGTTCTGGGCCCGGAATGGCGCATTGCCAGCCGGCATGCCGAGATCAAGACGGCCCTCGGCCAGACCCGTGACGAGATGCTCAAGACGTTCCGGTCACTGGAGTGAAGGCATCGACAAGAGGCAGGGGGCAGAAGAAGGCTGCAGATCACCAGGGAGGTGGAGGTGAGGCGGGGGGAAGAGGTAAATCAGACACGCCACGGGCCTTGAGTAGGCGCCGTGGCGTGTCTGTCATGCGGCTTTCACCGGCGGGGGAGATCAGGCGTGTCGGGTGGCGATCAGGTGATCGGCCAGGGTCATCAACTCATCGGCCACATGGTCCGGTGTCGGGACATTGCTTGCCGGCAGCACGGCATTGTGCGGACGCGTCAGGAGTGCACCCTGCATGCCGGCTGCCTGGGCGCCGATGGTATCCCAGACGTGACAGGCGACCATGCACATGTCATCGAGCTTGACCTCGAGTTGCTCGGCCACGTGCTGATAGGTCGCGGGCGCCGGCTTGAACTGTTCCACGGCTCCGACACTGAAGTGCTGCTCGAAGGCCTCGCTGATGCCGGCCTTTTCCAACGGTGTCGGTGAGGCACCGGCGGGAGAGTTGGTCAGGGTCACCAGGCGGAAACCGGCCTGCTTCAAGCGCTCAAGCGCCGGTGCGACGTCGGGGTGAGCCGGCATCTCGGCCATGCGCGACTTGAGCTCATCGATATCGCTGTCCTTGAGCGTGACCTGATGGATATCGGCGACCATCTTCAGGATACCCACGCCAAGCTCACCGAAGGGGGTATAGCGATGCGCAAGCGTCAGGGTCTGGGAATACAGCACCAGTTGCGCGAACCATTCACGCAGCACGCCTTCATCGCCGAAGACGCGCCCGAACAGCGGTGAAAGGGTGGTGATGTCGAGCAGGGTCTCGTTGACGTCGAATACCAGAACGGAGACGGGCTTTGGGGTGGACATGAACACTCCTGGACAGACTGGGTGTGGGGTGTGGGCCTGGGGAGGCAGTACAGCGGATGTCGGTGAAAGGAATCTCCCTGCATTGCTGGCCCGGTAGCGCCCATCGATTGCCTACCAGCTTACGCAAATTTGAATGATTGCTCAACAATCGACAGGAGGCGACCGTGATGGGGCCTGGCCATGACGAAAAAAGCCCCTTGCCCCCCTGATGACAGGGGGCAAGGGGCGCTGGTTCGATGCACGCATGCGCCGGTCATCGACTCATGCGTGCATCGCTGCCTGGGGCTTGATCAGTCGTTCTGATAGGCACCGGCGGCATAGGTCATTTCATAGCTGTGGCTGTAGACCTCGAGGATGTTGCCGAACGGGTCTTCCATGTAGACCATGCGGAACGGCTTCTCGCCCGGGAAGTACTCGCGTACCGGCATGCGCTGCTTGCCGCCGGCGGCCACGATGCGTTCGGCCAGCCCTTCGACGTCCGGGTCCTGAACGCAGAAGTGGAAGATGCCGGTCTTCCAGTACTCGAAGTTGTTCTCCGGCGTCTCGTGGTTCGGGAATTCGAAGATCTCGACCCCGATACGATCACCGGTGGACAGGTGGGCGATGCGGAAGCTGCCCCAACCCGGACCGAAGACATCGCTGCACATCACGCCGATGGCGGAGTCGTCTTCGGTGATGGTGGTCGGCTCCATCACCACGTACCACCCCAGTACCTCGGTATAGAACTTGACGGCGGCTTCCACATCACCGACGGACAGGCCGATGTGGGAGAAGGTGCGCGGATACGGTGTGTGCTTTTCGCTGCTCATGATTCACCTCGTGAAGGGAGTCGTGAAGGGAATTGGCTCAGTCACTGTCTGCGTGACGTTGGATGCCATCTTGGGTGTCATGAGCAATAATGAAAACTACGTAACTGTTATGATAGTGATAAGAGTTCGTTATGGCGGACCGGCGTCGTCGCCGATCAGGACTGCCGGCTGTCAGGCCAGACACGTCCCGGGCGCCATGACTGTCGCAACGAGGAGCCGACATGCTGCAACCCCAGTGGTTACGTACCTTCCGCACTCTGGTGAGTGTCGGCAATTTCACGCGCACCGCAGAGCAGCTCGATCTGACGCAGGCCGCTGTCAGCCAGCATGTGCGACATCTGGAAACCCAGCTGGGCAAGCTGTTGATTCGACATCCTCGCAAGCTCGAACTGACACCGGCCGGCCATGCGTTGCTGGATTACGCGCGCGAGATGGAGACGGCGGAGCAGCGCCTGGCCCAGCGCCTGGCCGGCAATGAAGACAGTCACGGGGATATTCGGCTGATCACGCCGGGCAGCATCGGGCTGGCGCTTTACCCCCGCTTGCTGGCGCTGCAGCAGGCGTCACCCGGTCTCAATATCCATCATCGCTTCGCCCCCACGCGCGAAGTGGTGGAGTCAGTGCTTGAGAATCGCTTCGAGCTGGGCATCGTCACCCAGAAGCCGGATGACCCGCGCCTGAGCGTGACGGAGCTGACCCGCGAGCCACTTGAGCTGGTGGTGCCGGCGGGTGTCGAGATCCATGACTGGCGCGATCTCGAGACGTTGGGCTTCATCGATCATCCCGATGGCCAGGACATGGCGTCACGACTGCTCAGTCGGCGTTTCCCGGGCAATCCGGGCGTCCGCTCATTGCCGCGCAGTGGCTCCACCAATCAGATCAGCCTGATTCTGGAACCGGTCGCCCGAGGGCTGGGCTTCAGCGTCGTGCCTCGCCATGCCCGTGAGGCCTTCCAGAATCCTCAGGCCATCAAGGTGGTGGCACCCGCAGACGGGGATGTCGAGGTGGTGGATACGCTGTGGTGGATCACGCGGGCGGAGTGGCCGCTGTCAGCGCGCGCCAGACGGGTACAGCGCGATCTTCAGGCCGGTCTCTGAGAGCCGATGAGTGAGGAGGGCGGGCGTCAGGCGTCAGGCAATGTCAGGCCTGAGAATTCGCGCATCAACCAGCGGGTGATGGGCTGGATCACGGCGCTGTTGGGATGGCGGACGCTCATGCGATAGCCATGACGGTCACGCGAGATATGCGGCGTCAGGGCGATCAGCGAGCCGTTGTCGAGCAGGTCCTGAATGACGTGACTCCAGCCCAGCGCGACCCCCTGATGGTTGACGGCGGCGTTCAGCGTCAGCGGAAAGTTGTTGAAGGGAAAGGCCTTGTCGAGACGCGGTACCGGCAATCCCGCATGACGACACCAGGTGGCCCAGTCCAGCCAGCGACTATCGCGCATGTCCAGATGCAGCAGCGTGATGCGCGACAGCGCCTCGGCATCCAGCCCCTTCTCCAGCCCATGACGCCGCGCGTAATCCGGGGAGCAGACCGGAAAGGCGCGCTCCGCGACCACCAGCGTATCGCGATGATCGCCCGTCAGCGGCGGGCCGAAGCGGATCGCGATATCGGCCTGCTGCATCTGCGGGTCTTCATCGCGATCGATCGGCAGCAGCGTGAAGTGACACTCCGGAAAGGCCTGCTCCAACCGCTCCAGCCGCGGGCGCAGCCAGACGTGGGCGAAACCGGCACCCGCGGCGATGGTGATGCGCGGTGTCGGCTTGTGCACCTTGCGACGTGCTTCCGTGACGGCGCTGCAGACCTGGCCAAGTCCGCCTGCCAGTTCGGCATGAAAGCTCTCGCCGTAGTGGTTGAGGATCAGCCTGCCGCCTTGGCGATCGAACAGCGGATGGCCCAGGTGCTCCTCCAGCGCGCGGATGCGCTGGGAGATGGTGGGCTGGGTGGTATCCAGCTCATTGGCCGCAGCCGTCATCGAGCCCAGGCGAACCGTCACGTCAAAGGCGACCAGCCCGCGCAGGGAGGGCAGGTCATCCAGAGGGCTGGCGGTATCGTCTGGCGCAGGGGAGCGTGTCTTTCGGGCCGGCACGGGAGTCCTCGCTGTGATGCACTGTCACGGCGGTCCTGTCCTGGAATATCCGGGCCTGCGAGAGGCTTCACGCCGTACACCGCGGATATCAGGCAAGAGCGCCGCCTTGTATAGGCGGCACTTATACGCGACGCAGCGAGTGACATCAACGCTCAGCCCGGCGAATCAGGGCGCGAGGTCGCACCTGATCCTGACCAGGGTCGCACCTGTTCCTGTTGGAGGGCGTCCCTGAGCTTACTGAGTGCCGCGCTCGGCAATTCGCGCATGCCAGGCCGCGATGCTCTCGTCGGGATACTCGGCGTGATGGGCATCACGCGCCTCGTGCGCGACTTCCACCCAGTTGGCCTTGCTGTCGAGCATGATGTGGACATGCTCCGGTGGCACGGGCAGCGGGGTGTCTATCGCCCCCGCCTGCGGGTGGATCAGTTCTGGCCAGCGGGCATCGTAGAGCCACAGTGCACTGCCGCAGTGCTTGCAGAAATGACGTTCCGCCGGGCTTTCGACCCCGTCGATCACCGCGTGATAGATCGAGATGTGCTCGCGGCCTTCCACCTTGAGGGTGCCGGCGTCGCCCGCCAGGTTGATCGCATGGCCGCCGCTGCCTGCCGTCTTGCGACAGATCGAGCAGTAGCAGCGCTGGTACGGGTAGGGATGCGGCGACTCAAGCTGGAATGTGACGGCCTTGCAGTGGCACGAACCTTCAAGCTGCATGAGAAATTCTCCTTGTGATGCCTGGGCGAGGGCGCTGGCGAGGCTGGGGCCGAGAGGGTGACTCAATCCAGAGGCAGGGGGATCGCTCTGTCACTTGTCGCTCTGCCTGCCCGGCAGGAGATTCTCACATCGCCAGCGCATAGACATAGACCTCGAGCTCACGATTGTCGTCGAGAATGACGGTGGTGACGCGACGCTGATAGATGGGGCCCTCGAAGTCATCGAGAGCGTCCCAATGCTCGGGCAGCTGCGGTGAGGAAAAGACGTGACCGCGTATCACCTGCCCCGTGTTGTCGACCACCAGCCCGGGGAAGTTGTGCTCGGTACCCTGATCGCTGTTCTCGAGTCGGCCGCGCAGATAGGCCGGGCGCCATTCGCCATCGATGTTGGCGATGACATGTTCGTTGAGTCCGCCTGGCCCCAGCGGGCCATAGATGAAGAGGTGTTCCATGTGTCTGCCTGTCGGGTCGGGGAGGGGGAATGCGTCTCAAGGAGCGAGACTGCCGCATCATCAGGGACAGTCTTCATGGATACTTGCCTTGCCCCACGATGATGAAGGCTGAGTGGCGAGGTTCAACCCCCTGTTGGCGTGGTGCGCTCAACGCAACGCCCACAAACCACATTGCCCCCACTGGGTGGGCCAGTGGGGGCAATGGTCAAGCACAGGAGTGGAGCAGGTCAGGCGCGATTCATGCGCCCGCCATCCACACGTTCAGACGCGGCTGTCGAAACCGCCGGCGGGCTCTTCGCCGATCACGTCCGGATCGAAGGGCTTGCGTGCGAAGACGCGACGCAGAGCCGGCTCGAAGTGCTCCAGCGGCGGGGTCGGATAGTCGGGGTCGAAGGCCGCCTGATCATAACGCTCGCAGAAATCCACACACTTCTGATACCAGGGGTGATCCTTGTAGATCTCGCGCTCGTTGCGGTCCTCGCCGTAGAAGTGACCGTAGTAGAACTTCTGGAACAGTCCATGGTGGTGGATGATCCAGGTCACTTCGGCACGCACATACGGGCGAATGATGGCGGCGGCCAGCTGCGAGTGATTGTAGGGCGCCAGCTCGTCACCCAGGTCATGCAGGAGGGTCGCGACGACGAGATCATCATCGCCACCGTCGGCTTCGGCACGTGCCGCTGACTGCAGGGAGTGCTCCAGACGGCTGACCTTGTAGCCGCTCAGACCATCATCGAGCTTGCGCAGGGCAAGCTTGAGGCGCTCCACCAGCCCTTCATTGAACTGGTCTTCAAGACGCTCGAGCAACGCATAGTCTTCTGCGGTGCCGTCCTTCATCTGGGTGAATGAAACCTGATCCATTACGCCATTTCCTCACGGTTTTCTTGTTGTGCCTGCTGCTGACGCTGACGCATCAGGGTCGTGGCGAAGCGCTCACGCGGGCCGTCGCTGTCCATGTAGCAGCCCTGCAGGTGACGATGCCCCTCATTGGTGTCGAACGCCGTACGGCCATGCAGCACGCGGGTGTTGTCGAACATCATCAGCTCACCGGACTCGAGCTGGAAGCGAATCTCGTTGGCAGGGTCCTGGAACAGCTGTCCAAGACGCTGGCGGGCCTGATGGTAGCGGCGCGTGTTCTCCAGCGACATGTGCGGCAGATGATCAAGACGCGGGCTGTAGTTGACGCCGATCGGCTCACCATCGGAATTCTCGCGAATCACGCAGCGACGCGTGGTCAGCTCGGTACCGGCATCCAGGAAGCGGAAGCCCACCGGGGTGGTACGCAGCAGTTCATAGCCTTCCGGCATCTCGGCCTTGAGCTGCTTGAGCGCATTCAGGCTGTCGACCAGCGTGGACAGGCCGCCAGTGGTCTCGTTGACCAGGCAATGCAGCATCTGGATGCCCGGCACCGGATCACGATACGGATTATCGGTGTGCGGTCCAAGTGCCACGCTGCGATAGGCGAGATCGTTGCCGGTCGGGCGCGAATACACCTCGAAGTAGCTGCCGAAGTTGGTGTCCTTCACGTAACCGAAGTGACCGGCCACTTCCAGAATGCGCTCCGGATCGGTCGGCACGTTCTGCACGATGATGTAGCCAAAGCGCAGATAGGCCTCCAGTGCCTTCTGGAAGTCCTCATTGTTGCCCATCTTCTCCCAGTCGACGCGCTGCGCCTGCTGATCGATGCCCGCATCCCAGCTCTCGGCCTTGGGGAACGGCGTGATGCCCTGCAGCTCATGCGCCAGCAGGGTGAGGTCATACACCTCGCAATGCCCGTCACTGAAAGTGAATTCCACGTGCGCCTCATCGACCGGGCGCGCCGCGGTCAACTCGAGATTGACGTCGATGGCATGCGAATCGAACAGGCGCTGGGTGGTGACCTCATCGAGCTGCTCCGGGTCCTGGGTGCGCTCGCGCAGCCACAGCGGGCTGACCGGCTCGTGGCCTTCAGCGGTGATCAGGTTCAGTGACAGCGGCGACTCGCTCAGGGTCAGCGGCAGCGCGTCGGACAGGGCATTGGTCAGGGACATGCAGGCATCTCTCCATTAGCACGGTTGTATATCGTGGCCATTATGGGAGCGAGGCATGGGACCTAAGTAGGGGGTGAGTGTTATCGGAGGGTATGCATTTTTCTTATGGAGTGAGTCGTGGCGAGATGACGTGAATGCTCAGCCTGAAGATGCTGACGTCACTGGGCGGTTGACGTGTTCTCGTGACTGCCGGGCGTGGGGGGGAGCACTCCCTTAACTACCACTCATACCAGGGACTCTCGGCTGCGATGGACGATGATATTGACATGCCATTGGTCGCATATAGGAGGTCTTGCGTGTCAAGAAATCCAGCGAATCACTCCTGTAAGACCAAAGGATAAATTCGATTTTATTTTTCTATATCAATGACTTGTATTTTAAGCGGGGCGCTCGAAAAGAGAATTTTCGTGAAATTGACTGCGTATAATCATGGTTTGTCGAACCCGTAATATGAATACATATTTATATATTAAACAAGAATTAAAACGACATTTCATATTTTTGGTGTGCTTGCTAGCTTTGGTGAAACGCCATTTCATTCGCTTGATTCAAGGAGAGGCGTGACGCTACGGGGTCCTGCTCGAAAAGTGCTCGTCAGGTGATGAGTTACGCACTGCCCCCCCCCCTTAAGACCGGAAGTCATCGGAGTGCCCTGCCGCGGCACGGCGCTTCATCTCTGCACGCCATACGCCAAATAAATACAAGAGGCACAAGATGAGCATCGATATATTGATCGTCTTGGTATATTTTGCATTTCTAATGTTGCTGGGGTGGCTCTATCGCTCCGCGACTCGTTCGACAAACGATTATTTCCGAGGTGGCGGTCGCATGCCGTGGTGGATGGTCGGCGCCACGGCATTCATGATGTCGCTGAGTGCCATGACCTTCACCGGACTGATGGGCAAGGCGCTGACGGGCGGGATCTCCATCGTCATCGTCTTCGTGGCCAATGCCACGGGGTATTTCATCAACTACCTCTTCTTTGCCGCCAAGGCTCGGCAGATGCGAGTGGTCAGCCCCATCCAGGGGATTCGCCTGCGCTTCGGTCGCGTCAACGAGCAGGTCTTCACCTGGGCGAATGTGCCGCTCAACGTGATGCAGGCTGCCATCTGGCTCAATGGCCTCTCTGTCTTCGTCAGTGCCGTGCTGGATATCCCCATCGAGCAGACCGTGGCAGGGGCTGGCTTCGTTGTCCTGTTCATGTCCCTGGTCGGTGGCAGCTGGGCGGTCATCGCCTCCGATTTTCTGCAGATGGTGCTATTGACGGTGATGACCTTCGTCGCGGCGGTGGTGGCGGTCGTCAAGTCGGGCGGCGTGGAGAATCTGATGAGCCGAGGCCTGCCGGAGCATGCTTTCCTCGGGGATGGGTACAGTTATGGATATCTGTTCGTCGGCTGGTTCATCTGCATCTTCGTGAAACAGTTCTTCAGTACCAACAACATGATCGATTCCTATCGCTATGTGGCCGCCAAGGACACGCGTCATGCGCGCAAGGCAGCACTGCTTGCCTGTGGCCTGACGCTCTTCGGCACCAGTATCTGGTTTCTTCCCGCGTGGTATGTGGCTGGGAATTACCCTGACCCGGCCAGCTGGGGGCTGGCAGATCTCGGCAGCAATCAGGCGGACGCGGCCTATTACATCTTCGTCAAGCGCGAGCTTCCCCTGGGCATGGTGGGACTGATGCTCTCGGCGATGTTCGCGGCCACCATGTCGTCCATGGACTCCGCCCTCAATCGCAATGCCGGGATTCTGGTGAAGAGTGTGTATGAGCCATATTTCTGCAAGGACGGTGATGAACGCAAGCTGATGCTGGCAGGCAAGATATTCACGGCGATGTTCGGGTTGATCGTGATCGGCGCGGGACTGTTCTTGACCACGCTGCAGGAGTTCGGGCTGTTCGATGCCATGATGATCGTCGGTACTCTGGTCGGGTTCCCATTGCTGATCCCCGCCATTCTCTGCTTCTTCGTACGCAAGACGCCTGACTGGGCCGGCTGGGGCACCATCTTGGTCGGTATGTGCGTGTCGGCCATCATCGCCTTCGGTGTCACGCCGGAGCTTGTGCAGTCCGTGATGGGCATGTCCGAGCCGATGGAGGCACGCGAGTTCGCCGAACTCAAGTCAGTCACCCTCGGGGTAGGGGCACACATGTTGATCACGTTGCCGTTCTTCCTGCTCACCACACTCTTCTACAAGGTGCCCTCGGCTGAACGTGCCGCGGAGATCGCCCGGTTCTTCGACAACGTGGATACCCCGGTGGTGTCCGAGGATACTGCCGAGACACTCGAGCTGGATCGTCAGCCCTACCAGCTGTTGGGGAAATTGCTGATGGCCTCAGCCTTGGGTGTCCTGCTGCTGGTGCTGGTGCCCAACGAGATGACGGGACGTCTCATCTTTGTCAGCATCGCCGCGATTCTAGGCATCCTGGGCTTCTTCATGAATCGGTTCGGTCAGGAAAAGGTACAAAAAGCAGCATATCGGCCTTCTCATTCGTAACCCCTTGGACAGCAAGTGACTGTTACCAGCATGGGGGAGAGGATGTCTTCTTTTCCCATGTTCTCCCATGCTGAGTGACTCGACCCGAAAATCGTCATGTTCCATCAGGAGCCATCATGCCCGAGCGACCTAGGTCCGCCATTCACGCCACGCCATCGGTTCAGGCCCGGCATGGCGGCATCTTGAGCGAGGAAGAGTTCGAGAAGTTCACGCTCTATCTACAGGCGAGCAACAACCGCGAGGATGACCAGGCACGCGCCCGTATCCTGGGATTCACAGGAGAGGGCATCCGCATTGCGCCGGGAGCCATCGTGCGCCCTCATGATAGGAGTGCCATTCATGAGCAGGTCTATATCGGCCTACAGGCTTACATCAATGGGGATGTCACCATCTATCCGCATGTACTCATCGGCCCCAATGTCTCGATCGTGGCCTCCAACCATCAATATTCTCCACGGGATGACCGTTTCAGTGATCGCTCGGATGAGGTGAAAGGTCGCGTCATCATCCAGCATGGCGCGTGGTTGACCTCTGGCGTGGTCGTGACACCTGGGTGCGTGCTGGGCCGTTGTTGCCTGATCTGTGCCAACTCCGTGGTCACGAGCGATGTGCCGGACTATGCCATCTTCGCTGGTATGCCAGCGCGTCAGATTGGTCATATTGACCGTGACACCGGCGAATATCATTGGATCTGAAGGAGAGGCTGGATGCTGCTGTTGACACGAGATCACGATTTTCAGGTCTTCCTCTCGCCCTGCGAGTCACTGCCGGCCTGTACCAACCCGCCCGCTTTTACCTGGCCAATGGCCACGACCGACAGCGTCTACACCTTTGAGCTGGTGAGGACGGAATCGGGAGACTCACTCTGTCGTGAGCAGGTCACCTCCCCGGTGCTTCTTGAGGATATCCTCGAGGTCGGGGGATATCGGTGGCGTGTCTCTGACGAGATGGGGGAAAGCTCGCAGTGGGTCGAGTTCACCCTGACCGGCCGAGAGCCTGAGTATCTCCCGCCACGTGCAGAAGTCTTGTTTGCCGCCTGCGAAGCACAGACGCAATGGATGCTGTATCTCGATGCCGACCTTCCACTGGTGAAGCAGGTCGCTGCCGAGGATATTCCCCGTATGCGGGCGACAGCCAGAGTCGCGCTGGATAACGGGTTGCCGGAATATCCTGACCACCATCGCCGGGGGCGTGAACGTTACAAGCGTCTGGCCATCCATCGGATACGCGAATGGGTGGATCGTGACCTGATGGCACTGTGCCTGCTCTATCGCATCGAGGGGGATGTCGCGGCAGGCGAGGCTGCCGTCGAGCGATTGCTCACGTTGGCGGAATGGAGCACGGATGGCCCTGCCACCCTGGAGAGACCTTGCCAGTGGGGTGATGAGGTCGGGTTGTCTCTGGCGCGAAATGTCTTCCTGGCCTATCACTGGCTGACGCCGCTGCTGGCGGATGGAGAGCGTTCCTTTGCCCGAGCGCTGCTGGTACGTGTCGCCGAGCAGATGATGCATCGTCTCGAGCAGGATGACTTCGTGCAATATCCCGGTCATTCACATACGTCGCGGTTGCCAGCCTATCTCGGTGTGGCAGCGCTGGTGCTGCACAAGGAACACGACCGCACCAGGTGCACGCAGTGGTTGCAGTGTGCGCTCGACCTCTATCGAGGCGTATTGCCGTTCTATGGCAGTGCGGATGGCGGATGGGCAGAGGGTGCCTTCTATTCGTCTTCCTATACCAAGTGGTTTCATCCGTTCTTTCTTGCGGTGGAGCGGTTATCCGGCTTCTCGTTCTATCAGCATCCCTTCTACGTCAACTATCTGACGTACTGCCGCGACTTCGTCGTGACGGACAATGACCTGCATCCCTTCGGAGATGGTTTCTGGTGTTATGCCGATGGCAAAGAGTGGCCAGGGTTCTTCGCTCAGAATCCGCTGCGGATCTACGCCCAGCGTTTTGGCAGCCGGGACGATATGCATAAGAGCCGTCAGCTGGAAGAGTCGATCGAGATCCATGCTCTGCATCTGCTGGATGTCATCCCGACGCTGGATCAGATACGTCTTGCACACGAACGTAGTGAGCAGCAGACAGGATCTCGGCATAAGTCTCCTGATGACTCCCGTCATGCTTTCTACCCGCATGCCGGGCATGGTCTCGATCGTTTCGGCAAGCTGGAGCTGCGCTACCGCTGCAGCCCCTTCGGCAACAGCTCTCACCGCCATGGTGATCAAGGCAATGTGAGTTTCATCGATACCGGTCGCTCCGTTTTATGTCCCACAGGAAGTTACGGTTATGCTTTCGGCAGCCAGCATCACCGTGAATGGACGCGCACCTCACTTGCCCACAACGTGCCATTGATCGATGGAGTGGCGCAGTCTCTGGATGATCCAGCAGCGATAGCTCGCGTTATCTCGAGTACCCGAACGGGTGGAATGGTGGCTCATCGGCTGGACTTGAGCGCTGCCTATACAGGTGATATCCGCTATGTACGCACCATCGTGTTATTGGAAGGTGTCGGCATCGTGATATTTGATGATCTCTCAAGTCAGCAGCCATTTACTGTGCAGTGGCAGCTGCATTCTTCACTGAAAGCTGGCCTTCAATCCGACGAGCAGGGCAAAGCAGTAACACTTTGCGAAGGCCAGCGTGACTACCGACTGCGCCTGGAAAGCCACCCGGAACTGACTCCTGAAGTGACTCATGGCTACGCTGAAGAGCGAGAAGAGCACATCATCATCGACAGCGATGCAAACCCCGATGTCGCTCACATGACGTGGACAATTCCTGCCCAGCGACAGCATTGCATCCTTGCCAGCTGTGTCAGTCAGGAGGTCATTCTGAAGCAGGAGGAGGGAAGGTTGCGTATCGTCTGGGAGGGTAAGGAGATGGTGGTGGAATTGATTGATTATTAATGGGAGAGGTTTTCTCTATTGTTATCATTCATTTTCAATCTCTACTTTATTGTCACACATTGAGTGTCCCGGCACTAGAATATGGTCCTTATTCAAGGAGGTTATAAATGACTATCCGTAGTGGCCGGGTTTGTACTCGCTTCAATTCAGTGTGGATAAATTTAGCTTCCTGTACTGGCTTGTTTTCTCTACTGGAGGGCATAAAAACCAGCAGAAATAGTGTATGGATATCCATCGGGCCTGGTCTGAAAGGGAGAGATGAATGTATGGTGATTATCTTGATTCAGTCATAGGTCATAAGATGATCTTACTATCTATTGTTATTGTAATATATCAGAAATCACCTTCCGATTTAGCCCTTTGTATAATGTGGATAGCATGCTCTTCTTGATCATGAAGTGTAGAGTTCTCATTACTGCAATGCTATGATCAGCGTTCTGAAAATATATAGAGAACATGGGATGTCAAACGATAGGGAAGTTGTTTCTCGGAAATATCATGTTGATGACTTGCCGGGTACAAAATTACCCGCCACCAGAATTACTGGTATCTTGGAGCGGCTTCAGCAGGGAGAACCCATATCTCAGCTATCATTACGATACTTGGATAGTCAGGGTCTGCTGGCCCTAAAGAAATTTATCATGCAAGACATCCCTTTTGATCAGTTTCATCAAGAAGCAGAAGAAGAGCAGATTCTCAGAATACGGAAAGCCAAGCTAGACAGGATCGCAAAGGAAGAAGAAGCACGGTTGATAGAGGAAGCAAGACAAGAGAGTGTCCGAATAGCACAACAAAAATCCTTGGAGAAACGAAAGGCGCTAGAAAAGACACCTCAATATAAAGCCAGGATGAAAAATCGATTTCTGAGAAATAAGTATGCTATCGACTGTTACATTGAGAAAATCGACTTTCATCGTTTGATGGATATATTGCGTCGAATTGATGAAGACAATCGTCTTTTCGAAAATGATTTGCTGTGGCTTTCTACACATGGCCGGGATTATTTCAGCAAAGAGTTGAGGTCAGCCTATCATCATGCAGAGGCCAGGTTTTACGAGGAACATTTCAATCGTAGTCAAGATGTATGGATGGCGATTAATGCCAGTAGCCACTATCGAAAATGCGGAAAATCTCTCAGAGCTGCTGAAATTCTCAAGGCTATTGATATTGTAAATATGGCATCAAGAAAAATGAAAACCGCATTTCATACAACATTTGGTGGTGTACAACGTGACCTCGGACACCGAGACGAGGCTATTGATCTAGCAATGATCGCTCACGGGCTCATGAGTAAAGACTTCAGACCATGCACATTGTTGGGTGCAATTTATATGGAAGGTGGACAGGTCAGTCTCGGTCATGAGTGGTACGAAAAAGCGATTGAACGTGGTGCGAGTGAGGAGGCTATTGATAGTGAGCTAAGAATCATCTTCAATCGCGCCAACCATAAGGACCGTCAGGATATTCGCAAGTATCTTCTTCAGGTTGATTCAAGACGTTTTTCCTGGGTCAAGAATAGATGAGACGTTATTGAAGACCGTGGCCATTCCAGACCCTGTGCGCAACATCTTTAGGGATTGGACGTGGTGCGTAGATAGCCGAGCAAATATCCATTCCGTAGCTTCCTGGAGTCTGACGCTATCAGTCATATGTCAGCGGGTTTGCGGAGAAGGGGTTGGATGAGGTTCGGGTGTTCATGGCACTCGTTCCCCCAGAATGCCTGCGCGCTGGATGATCTCCGGCACAGACGCTTCCTGACGATGCGCCATGATATGCACGCCACTCACACCCTCGATCTCCCGCAACTGCTGAATCATCTCGATGCAGATATTTCGCCCCTCGGTTTTCTGGTCCTTGGCGCCTTCCAGGCGTTTGAGAATCGCGTCGGGAATATGCACACCCGGGACATGATTGCGCATCCATTCGGCGGTACGTGCCGAGGCCAGCGGGCCGACGCCGGGCAGGATGAAGCACTTCTCCACCAGGCCCAGATCACGAGCGCGATGCATGAAGTCCTGAAAGCGTGGAAGGTCGAAGCAGTACTGTGTCTGGATGAACTGGGCACCGGCGGCGATCTTCTTGGCCAGACGATGAGGGCGAAACGCGAAGGGCGGGGCGAAGGGGTTGGCGGCGGCGCCCAGAAATACCTGGGGAGCAGAGGTCAGTGATCGGCCGCTGGCGAAGGCGTGCTTGTCACGCAGTCCGGCGACGATTTCCAGCAGCGACAGGGAATCGAGGTCGAACACCGGCTTGGCCTCGGGGTGATCCCCGACCTGCACACCATCGCCGGTCAGACACAGCAGGTTGCGGATGCCCAGCGCTGAGGCCCCCAGCACATCGCCCTGGATGGCGATGCGGTTTCTGTCACGACAGGAGATCTGCATCACCGTCTCATGGCCTTCGCGGGCCAGCAGGGCACACATCGCCACGCTCGACATGTGGCAGTTGGCGCCCGAGCCATCGGTGGCGTTCATGGCATCGACATGGCCGGCAAACAGCTGCGCGCGTGCATGGACGTCCTGTGGGTCAGCCGAGTCGGGAGGCGCCAGCTCGGCGGTAACGGCGAACTGACCGCTTCTGAGCACTCGCTCCAGGTGACCGACGTTGCCATCGCGCTCGGCAGGTGGCGCCTGGGTGTTGTCCGGGATAGTGAGTCTGGAGGTCATTTCAGGCTCTCTCGACGCTCAGCGGCTTGCCGAGCCACACGCAGCCAGGATGAAGTGCCCTGCAGGCGGTGGTCCACCGGCACCTGCACGACCTGGATCGCGTCGCTGTCCTTCATTCGCTGGCTGCCTTCCCAGGCTTCCACCCAGACACAACGCTTGTCCGGTTCGACTTCACAGTTGCCATTCTGCATGACACCGCCGCAGGGACCGTTGCGCAGATTCTTGGGGCAGTTCATGGAGCAGGACATGCCGGTAGAACTCAGAATGCACTGGCCACACATCTGACAGTCAAACAGCAAACCCTTGCAGGCTTGCTCCAAGCTGGCGACAGGCCTCTCGGCGCGTGCGTAACCGACGGACTTCCACAGCGGATGCAGTTTGATGATCACCGGCTCGATGGCCCGATAGGTGAGCTCCAGCAGTCGCGCGTGACGTGCGGCCCACAGACGAATCGAATACAAGGATGTCTCCTGCAAGAAATCTTTCAGGTGAAGGCTTGGACATGCATGCAGGGCAGTAAGGGAGCCGGTCACGTTGATCTGCATGACGCCATGAGGTTTGCCTATCTTCGCACGTCCTCATGGCAAGCTGGCATGTGAATGTAGCAACCCAATAGGCATTACAGGCATAGGCGGGTTTTTCAGGTCTGGCGACACCACTGTGTCGGTTGTGCCGTCTTGGCATGTGCTCAAGCAGTGAAGACAGGTCTTAGTGAGGAGTTGACGCTTCAAGACTGAAATCTGGAGGCATCAGGCAATTTTCAGGAGGTGGTCGTCACGCCATCCCTGAAATGCGGCCTTTCTCCCTGAATCTCCTGACAAGGAGGCATATCAATGGGATGCCGGGATATCTGTCTGACGCTCAAGGAATGGATTGGCTCAGGGGGCGAGAAAGTCATCGAGGAGGGGAGTTCGTGATGAATGATCACTTGCCTCTAGAGTGATATAGGACTTGAGTTCTTCTGTACTGATATTCGAACTGTCGCGAATGTGCTGATCGATCAGGTGGACCAGGAGCTCGGCGTAGCACTGTCGAGCGACCTCTATTGTCGTGACGGTGACTCCAATACGTTGAACGATCACGAAAAAGGTATTCGTCTGTGTTCCGGCCAATATCAACGTGAATCCATTTTCGCTTGGCGTCAATGCCAAGGGCGTATTGTGGCAATCGGGAGGGCTTCCGTGCAGTGTGATGATGGTCATTTCTGCCATGAACTTGTCCAGGTTCTGAAGCGCTAATGCTCGGCCTCTATTATTCAATCCATGAATCACGATGTCTCAGAATGGTTTCTGGTAAAGCGTCCAGCTATTTTCTTGAGTGTTAAAGGCATGCAGGTCATCGGGACTTGACGAGTTCCAGCAGGGTGCGACAACGCTCTGTGCGATGACGGCTCGCTAGAGGAACCGGTCGCTCAGCGACAATGTCACACTCATTGGAAGACTCGAGATTCCACGCTGACCAGGCTTCATGGTCGATACTCTGATATGGGCACGGGTAAACGAAACAGCCGCCCGATATCGGACGGCTGTTTCGCCTATTCATGCCTCAAGCGTTGGTCGTGACTGAAACATCCTGATCGATATACAGCGTGGCAGACCCCAGCGCGTAGGTATCATAGGTCGCGCCGTTGATCACTTCCTGGCCGACCATTTCTGCACCGTCAGCCTCGACTGTATCGTTGTTGTCACCTTCGATACGCAGCACATCCTCGTCATCAGTGAGGTTGAGCACCGTATCGGCATCCAGTGTCAGCGTCGTCCCACTTTCACTGCTATCACTGATATCGAGCACTTCGATATTGAGCATCTCGCTGCTGCCGGAATCTGTCGCCAGCAATGCGCTGAGATCGATGCTTTCTCCGGTGCCATCGAACTGCACGGTATCCGTACCGAGCCCGCCATCGATATCGAACGTCAGTGTCGAGGTGACGATGGTGTCATCGCCCAGGCCACCGTCGAAGCTGTTGTCGCCAGCTTCACCAAACAGCAGGTCATCGCCGCTTCCACCGACAAGAATGTCATCGCCATCACCACCACGGATCAGGTCGTTGCCAGAACCGCCCGTCAGAGTGTCATCCCCATCCAGTCCGTAGAGATTGACATCGTCACTTGCGGTACTTGCATCAATGACATCTGCGGCCTCGTCATCGATGAATACCGTACTGCCTTCTGCACTGTCGAGCAGGTTGGCATCCAATAGTGATCCCAGAGCCTGGGTGGTCGTGGCGCCTTCGCTGTCCGTTGCACTGATGGACAGGTAGTCAAGCAAACTCAGGCTCACGAGGTCGCTTTGATTGAAGTCCAGTGTGCTCAGAAGTTCATTGATCTGCAGGTTGTCAATCGTGCCTCCGTCAGTTGACGTGATGGTGATGGAGGCTTCAGCTGCGACAAGGCCCAGCAGACCAGCACTGCTGGTAGTCTCGATCGAGAGCCCGAACTCCTCTGCCAGAGCCGTGTTGACGGATAACTCCGGTGCGCTCAGCAGGCTGCTGAGGTCCACGTTGACCAGTGGCGCGAAGGAAACGGTCACACTGGTCAAGTTGCCATCGACATCCGCCACGTAGAGATCATTCTGCGACAGATCGAGAATGCCCAGGGCGTCCAGACCCACCAGGCCAAGGAGTTGCTGGCTGGAGCCAGCCACCGTCGGCGCGGAGTTCGAGGTCTCGACGATCGTCGGTGCATCTGCCGCGAAGACCAGATCTCCCTGTGCCGTATCTCCGTCCCCATCGATCGCATTGACCTCGATTTCGCGTGAGATGTCCCCCAGCACGGTGGATGACGTGGCCTCATCGACCAGCAGCTTGCCTTCTTCCAACAATCGTGCGATCAGATCGGCGCTGTCCTCGCCAGTCTCGAACAGATCCACACCCTCGAAGGTGATGGTCTGATCCACAAGCCCGGTATCGGTCTCTTCACCCGTGAATGCTCCCGCGCTGCTGATCGACAGCACGGTATCTGCTCCCACCAGTTCAAAGGCCAGATAGCTTGAGAGATTGTTGAGTTCAGAGGTGACATAGCCCTCGCCCTGCAACAGTCGCGACAGATCGATGATGTCACCCGGGTTGTCGGCATCTGTCAGCGCGTTGACGTTGAAGTCTGTAATGACGTCATCAGAAGGCGCAGCGGTCGTTCCTTGATCACCCTCCTCCCAGCGGAAGATATCGACACCATCGCCACCGGTCATGGTGTCATTGCCGGTACCGCCTATCATCAGATCACTGCCGGCACCACCATCCATGATGTCGTCATCGGCACCGCCGCGCAGGATATCGGCTTCGCTGCTGCCGATGATGGTGTCATTGCCACCGTATCCATAGAGGCGAGCACTTTCGGTAGGCACATCAAGTATCTCGTTGGCATCTTCTCCAGTGGCATCCTGAACTCCATCGATGATATTCGCACTGGCACCGCTGTCTTCACCGTCCAGTAGCGTGAGGCCCAAGAGATCGCCCACTGAACTGGTGTCCGATGCACCATCACTATCCTTGACGGTCATGGTGGTAGAGCCCAGCAGATCTACATCCAGCACATCGTCTGAGGTCAAAGTCACCGTTGCCAGGAATTCGTTCAGCTGTTGTTGATCAATAGTACCGCCATCCATTGCAGTGACTGTCAGGGTGGATTCTCCTAGGATGGAGATCGTACCAACTAGTGGAATTGTTATATTTATGCCCGTACTGACAAGTTCTGCGTTGAGCCCAAATTCATCTGCCAATTCTTGGGAGAAGCCGATTGTCACATTGGGTGAATCACTGCTGATATTCAGAAGCCCTTGGGTAGTGATTTCCACTTGTTCAATATTGTTGTCGACATCGCTGACGCTCAGGTCCTGTGTTCCCGCAAGATCGAGTAGGCCAAGCGCTTCTACGTCTACGATCCCCAGCAAACCACCGGTATCCGCTACATTGGCTGAAGGCGCACTATTCTCAGGTGAAACAATATCCAATACGCCCGTGTACTCGTAATCATATGAACCGTCTACCAGGTTGATCTCGAATGTCTCGCCCAGCAACGTCGTGATGGAAAGTACGCCATCAGTGATTGCCACATCAGACGCGAGATCGATGATCTCTGAGGTGCCGGCGGTACTGAGGGTATAGCCATCCGTTGCGTCTTCAGCAATGGTGAAGGTGACGCCTTCAAACGTGACGCTGTTGATGTAGCCGCCATCCGCACCGAAACCAGCGGCCTCGAGCAGATTACCGCTGACTGCTGCAGCACCTGCCGTTACTGTATAAGACTGATAGCTGGTTACCTCAGGCACATCATCCACCACCTTGACGCTGATATCGCTGGTCAGGATATCGTCGCCATCCGTCAGCGTGACGCCGACAGAGAAGTTCAGACTGTCTTCGCCTTGCAGCGTGTGATCCAGGGTCGAGAACAGCTCGGTCTTGTAGGTGCCGGTGTCATCGATAGTGATCTGCAATACCGTCTCGGTAGACTCTGGATTCACGGCCTGCAATGTCTGGCCATCTTCGCTCAGCACCCACTCGAGATCAGTTCCGTCCTGGCTCAGTGTCGTATCCGCAGGCGCCACCAGGGCGAAGCTGGCATCACGAGACACGTTTGTATACGTCAGCTGCCCGCTTGATGTCGTTTCTTCTATATCGCTGTCATCTTCAGTGGCGGGCAGGGCGGCAAATCTTGCGAAGCTGAAGGTAAAGGCAGCTGGTTCGACTGTCTGAGTAGATTCGACCGTCTCTGTTGTCAGTGCATCCTCGGTGACAGCAGTGCTACCTGTACCAAGCGTCGCAGTGGTGTCCTTGGTGGTGGTATCAACGAAGTCTGTCGTGTTTCCTGCTTCATCAGTGACACTCATGGTCACTGTCAGCTCACCTTCTGCCAGCCCGGAAAGGTCTTGCCCAGTGGTGCTGAGGATGCCATCCGTGATCGTGATATCCGCCACATCGACGGTAATGGAGCCACTCTCGCTATCGGTGATGGTAATCACGACATCGTTGCTATCGATGCCATCTTCCACTGCCCCTGTCAGTTGAACGCTGATGATCTCATCAAGACTCAGCGTTTCGTCTCCACCATCCACGAAATCGATGGAGTTATCTGCTGCTGACGGCGCGGTCGCATCGATCACGATATCCTGCGAGGTCGCTGGACCTGTGTTGCCGGCAGCATCCTGCACACGGAACTGTACGGTCGCGGACTCGGTGAGGCCGCTGTCGTAGCTGACCGCAGTGCCGGTCACGCTGCCCTCGGGGATATCGATCCAGGTGGTGCCATCGCTGCTGTACTGCAGGGTCTCGCCCTCGGCCAGCGGCGCATCCAGTGTGGCAGAGATCGTCAGGCCATCATTGTCGCTGGTGATGAAGTCGCCCGCGGTACCGGTGTCTTCACTGATGGCGTCGATGGTGACGGTGGTGGTCGGCGCGGTCGCATCGATCACGACATCCTGCGAGGCCGCCGGGCCAGTGTTGCCGGCGGCATCCTGCACACGGAGCTGCACGGTGGCGGACTCGGTGAGGCCGCTGTCGTAGCTGACCGCAGTGCCGGTCACGCTGGCTTCGGGAATATCGATCCAGCTGGTGCCATCGGTGCTGTACTGCAGGGTCTCATCTGCGGCCAGCGGCGCAGCCAGGGTGGCCGTGATGGTCAGGCCGTCATTGTCGCTGGTAATGAAGTCACCCTCGGCACCGGTGTCTTCACTGATGGCATCGATGGTGACGGTGGTGGTCGGCGCGGTCGCATCGATCACGACATCCTGCGAGGCCGCCGGGCCAGTGTTGCCGGCGGCATCCTGCACACGGAACTGTACGGTGGCGGACTCGGTGAGGCCGCTTTCGTAGTTGACCGCAGTGCCGGTCACGCTGCCCTCGGGGATATCGATCCAGGTGGCGCCATCGCTGCTGTATTGCAGCGTTTCGCCTTCGGCCAGCGGAGCATCCAGCGTGGCGGTGATCGTCAGGCCATCATTGTCGCTGGTGATGAAGTCGCCCGCGGTGCCGGTGTCTTCACTGATGGCGTCGATGGTGACGGTGGTGGTCGGTGCGAGGACATCGACTTCAACATTCAAAGCCACGATATCGCTCGTATTTCCCGCCAGGTCGCTCTGGCGGACTTGAACGGAATCATCATTGTAGATGCCTTGATCCAGATCGAACGTCGCGCCTATGCCGATTTCCCAAGTATTGCCACCATCGATTGAGTACTCCCATGTGGCGGTGTCTTCAAGACCATCGACGGTAACCTCTCCGATGCTCGTGATGTTGTCGCCATCAATATTGGTATCAGTGGTCAGGCTGATGGTGGGAGTTACTGGAGGAGTGGTGTCAACCGTAAGGCCTTCCAAATCTCCTGTCTCACTGGTGTTTCCGGCGACATCACTTTGGCGAGCCTGTACGTCGCCGGTGGTGTAAACAGCTTCGTCAAGGATAAAGCTGTTTCCAGTGCCTTCTTGCCAATCTACCCCACCGTTGACGCTGTATTCCCAGGTAGCGCCGTCTTCCAGGCCAGACACCAGGACCTCACCCTCGTTGGTGACACGATCTCCATCTACGTTCGAGTCGTTGACGAGCTCAAGAGATGGAGCGTCTGGAGTAGTCGCATCGACATCCACGGCAATCGTGTTGGACTCGGCCGAGCTGTTGCCGGCATCATCCGTGATCACTGCAGTGGCGGTGTAATTGCCATCGGCAATGGC